>NZ_JPMI01000247.1 GCF_000733295.1 Archangium violaceum Cb vi76
CCGCTGAGGGTATCAATGACGCACTCTGCTTCGGGCAGACATACGGACGCGGAGATCGGCTCACAGTCCTTGTCGAAGATCCCGTTGTCCACGATGTGGTAGGATTTGTACTGGGAGCGCGTGTTCTTCTCGAGCTGATGGATTCTTGTTCCCAACCAGGAAAAGAGGTTCTCGCCCTCGGGGATGACGCCTGGATTCGGCGCGTCGGGTCCCGGTGTCTCGTAGACACTGGGATGGCGGCACTCATTCCAGAAATTCGCATTCATGCACGCGGTCTTGGCCGTCTGCAGATCCTGATGGCCCTTGAGGCAGTCTTCCGTCCACTGGCCATAACTCTTGAGGAGGTCGCAGCGCGCGTCCCTCTGGATATCGAGCAAGATCCAGTTCTTGAGATTCTGGAGCATCGGGTTGTAATTGGTGAAGATCTGGAAGTAGCTGTAGTTGCTCAAGGAGAGGGGGATTTCATAGTCGCGCAGGGTTTGAGTGACGACCCGGTGGTTGGCCGGCTTGACACTGTTCACGAACGCCTGGAATACGCTATCGAAGTTGAACTGGCTGATACCTGCCAGGGTGAGCGGGTCGCCGCCCACTGAATAGGCCTCCACGGAGACATTCAACTTCTCCAGGAGCTCGCGGGTCTGCGCCGACACCTGGCTGGTCCCATTCGCATTCAGCGACGTCTTGAGATTGGCCTCCAGGCTGAGGGCCGCGCTCTCGCTTTCCTGAGCGGAGAAACGCTTGCCGTCGAACCGGAACACCATGTACAGCTTGGCGCCCTGGGTGAGCGAGTTGACATACTTGTCACCGCAGCGCGCCCGGAACCACTTCTGCTGGTTCGCATCCCGGAGCGACAGGAGATCGACGAACTCTGGCTTGAGCTGCTCGATGGGCGTCTCGAGCGACCAGCTTTCGGCTTCATAGGACCACCGGAGCACGATGAGCTTCTGGTAGATGTCCGTCACCTGATGGATGACACGCGCCTTGCCTCCGGCCAGCTCGCCCCGATAGCCGCCGTCCTCGAAGGAAAGGGCTCCGGACATGCTCACGTCGAGCAGACTGAAGAGGTGGGTGGTGCTGGTGGACAGGTTGATGGACATGCTCGATGAGCCCACCGGAACCTTCTTGACGCGGAAGTCCGGATGGACGTTGTTGAGGCAGAACTGGCTGTAGGCATCCAGGAGCAGGTCGAATCCCTGGCCGAGGTAGAACAGCCCATCTCCTGCGCTGGAGCTGCTCGTGGCGGACAACTCCGCCAGGTCGCTCCGGAAGCCCACCTGGGTCGAGGCATACTGTGCGTTCTGCTGATCATGGGCGGCCAGGAACGGCAACTGGCTGTACAGCTTCATGTCCGGCGGCAGGTTGACGATCATCTGCGAGCCCGTCCTGTAGCCGCCGCATCCCACCGAATTGCACCCGCGAACCCGGTAGCGGTACACGCCCGAGGTCCGCCCGGTCACCCCAAAGGAGCGGCCAAGCCCCCTGTAGCGCATCTGCCAGGCGCCGTTGCCGCGCTGCTCGTACAGCTCATAGGTCACCGGCCCATTCAGGGAGAGGCTGAAGCTCCAGCTCACCGTGAAAGCGGGCTTGCTGGTGTAGGAGACATGGCTGATCTCCCGGGGCACGGACGGCCCCAACAACTCGTTCGAGATGGAAGCACAGCCCTCGTCCGGGCACGGGGACTCCAACTCCGAGGCCACCTCCAGGTCGGTCCCACAGGCCCCCAGCAGCAGCGACGACAAACACAACAGCATGGCGCTCAACCGGTCACGTCTCACGTATCAGCACTCCCGCGAATGAGGTGGGACGCCGCGCGCCCGTCCGTGCAGTCCGGTTCGAAGCCCGCGAGGTCCGCCGCGGTGTTCAGCAATGCACGTACCAGGACGCCCCCGGCCCCCGCGCTCCCGCGCTCCCGCGCCCGGGAGCGGCGGCACGGGCCCCGAAGGCCGCCAGCTGCATCCACCTGGAGCCACCTCCCCCACCGCACTGCCTCCGCTCGGATTCAGCGAGGCACCTTGGCGCCGGGCCCATCACACCTTGGCCGTCCCGCCCCGCCCCACCTATGCTTGGAGTGTAGTTGGGGCTCGCCGCGACCCGGTGTGAAGTATGTCTGCCACGAACGAGAGAACCGCCACGGCGGGCGATGAGCAGATGGCCCGGAAGGAGCCGTGCCCGCTCGGCCCGGGCGACGTCGTGGCCCGGCGCTATGCCATCGAATACCCGCTGGGAGAAGGGACGTTCAGCTGGGTGCTGGCGGCGCTCGAGCTGACGGGGGCCCCCCCCAGACGCGTGGCCCTCAAGGTGCTCCGGCCCCACTTCGCCACCCTCCCGGACGTCGTGCACAGGTTCGAGCAGCGGGAGTTGGCGCTCCTGCGCCGCGTCCAGGCCACCGGCCCCTCGCCCCACGTCGTGCGCGCCATCGAGCCCACCCTCGTGCGGCACGGAGGGCTGCTGTGCCTGGTGCTCGAGTTCATCGACGGCCCCTCCCTCCGCGAGCGCCTCGAGGCGGGCCGGTTCGAGCCGGCTCAGGTGAGGCGGCTCGGCGTGGGGCTCGCCCGGGGGCTGGCCGCCATCCACGCCGCGGGCGGCGTGCACCGGGATCTCAAACCCACCAACGTCCGGCTGCGCGGTGGCCAGGAGCCCGTCATCGTCGACCTCGGCATCACCCGGGCACTCTGGGAGGGACGGGAGTACTCCACCCCCGGGCTCGCGCCGATGACGCCCCGCTATGCGTCTCCCGAGCAGCTCGCCGGCCGCGACGCCGGTTTCGCCAGCGACATCTACTCGCTGGGGGTGCTGCTCTACGAGCTGCTCACCGGAGACGTGCCACACGCCGGAGAGGCGCTCGCCCGGGGACATGACGAGCTGTTCGGGTGGGTGGCGCGCTGCCTGGAGCGCGACCCGGAGCGGAGACCGGCGGCCCACGAACTGGCCACCGCGCTCGCCACGCCCTCCCGCCCCCGGCGGCGTCCAGGGCGCCCGTGGGCCCTTCCGGGTGCGCTGCTCCTGTTGGGGCTGGGAGCCGCCGTGCTCTGGCGCGCCCCACCGGCTCCGGCCCCTCGCCCGCGCCCGGTGGAGGGGGCTCCCTTCGCCCCGGACCTGACGGGCCCCGCCTGGAGCCGGAAGCTGGGAAGCACCGGCCGGCGTCAGTACATCCACCTGGCGTCCGGGGCCCGCGGGGACGTGTTCGCCGCCGGGGCCTTCCAGGGGAGCCTCGACTTCGGCCTCGGGCCGCTGGTGAGCGCGGGCAACGACGATGTCTTCGTGGCCCGGCTCGCCCCGGATGGGCGGCCACGCTGGAGCCGGCGCTTCGGCGATGGCGGGGTGCAGCAGGCCACCACCCTCGCCGTCGATTCCGAGGAGCACGTCTTCATCGCCGGACACTTCATCGATGCCCTGGACCTCGACGGCCACCCCCTCTTCAACCCCGCGGGCTCCGACGTCTTCCTCGCCCGCCTGTCCCCCGACGGACGGACGCAATGGAGCCGCCGCTTCGGCGACGCCAGTGAGCAGCACGCCGTCTCCCTGGCCGCCCACCCCGAGGGAGGCGTCGTGCTGGCCGGAAGCTTCCGGGGCACCATCGACTTCGGGCCGGGAGCGCTCGTCAGCGAGGGCCACACGGATGTCTTCCTGGCCCGCTTCTCCCCCGAGGGCCAGCCCCTGTGGAGCCACCGCTTCGGCGACGCGCGGAGCCAGTCTCCCCTCCACCTCGCCGTGGACCCGTCGGGCACCATCGTCCTCACCAGCGTCACCGAGGGCGGCCCCGGGCCCGGTGGAGAACGCCTGCCCGGCGCCCCGGAGGGCTGGAGTCATGTCGTGGCCCTCTTCGGCGCGGACGGGCGTCACCTCTGGAGCCAGCGGTTCGACGGCGCGGGAAGCGGGGCCACGGCGCTCGCCACCTTCGACTCCCGGGGGCAGGTCGTCGTCATGAGGCGGGAGGGAGAGGCTCCCGGCTCCAGGCCCGGGCTGTCCGCGCTCTGGTTCACCCCCTGGGGCCATCCGCTGCGGCGTCAGCGGCTCGACGGCCTGGAGCGGGCCTTCCCCGCGAGCCTCTCCGCCGCCCCGGAGGGACGGCTCGTGCTCACCGGGACGCTCCGGGAAGAGGGCGGGCCCTCCGCGCCGGGCGGGGTGGAGATGGATCTCTTCCTGCTCGAGCTCGAGCCGGACGGGAGCATCCTCGCGCTCCGCCGAGGCACGGGCCCCGGCCAGCAGGTGCCACGCAGCGTGACCGTGGATCCATGGGGCCGCATCTTCCTCGCGGGGACCTTCGAACGGACCCTCGCGCTGGAAGGACCACCGCTGTCGAACACGGGGGAGGCGGAGCTCTTCATCACCCGGCAGAACCCCTCCCCCCCGCACGAGCCCGGGCGGCTCCGGTGCCTCCCCCCCCCCGCCGGACTGGTGGCGTGGTATCCGCTCGACGCGCCGGACCCGGGCGCCGTGCTGGGAGACGCCCTCCCCGGCCGGACCTCCGGCGCCACCCACGCCGTGACGGGCCGGGTCCGCGACGGGCTCGCCCTGGACGGCGGCTACCTCGAGGCACCCGCTTCCGCCGCGCTCGACTTCGGCCGCGGTGCCTTCTCCGTCAGCGCGTGGATCCGCACCACCGATACCCGCGAAACACGGGTGCTGCTCGACAAGCGCCTCGAGCAGGAGGACACCTCCGCGGGCCCCACGCGCGGCTATTGCCTGTTCCTCTACCGCGGCAGGCTGAGCTTCCAGCTCGCGGACGGACACGGCTCCGGCAGGTGCAGGATGCGGCCCTCCGTCTCCTGCACCAACTACTGGTCCGGGCACTTCGTCGCCGATGGCGCCTGGCACCTCGTCACGGTGACGGTGGACCGACTGGCGCCCGACGGAGGGACGTTCTACGTCGACGGGCGGGCCGTGGCCCGGTTCGATCCCACCCTGCGCTCCGGCAGCCTCGACAACGGCCAGCCGCTGCGACTCGGCAGCCGCTCCTCCAGCGAGACGGGCCAGTGGAACGGCCACCTGGACGAGGTCGCCTTGTGGAACCGCGTCCTGACGCCCACCGAGGTGGCGCTCCTGTACCACGCGGGTGGCGAGGGCATGTGCCGCGACGCGCACGCGCCCCGTCAGTCCTCGCCGCCCCCGCGCAGCCCGTGACGCTTCATGGCCTGCTGCATGAACTTGCGCCCCACCCCCGCCAGCGCGGCGGCCCGCGAGACGTTGCCGCCCGTCTCCCGCAGGGCGCGCTCGATGTACTCCCGCTCGTAGGCCTCCGCGACGCGCTGCCGTCCAGCGAGCAGCGGCTCCGAGAGCTCCACCCCCAGCGCCCCGGGAGCGGGCCCCGCCCTGGCCCCGGGCTCCACGGGCTCCGGGGGGCCAATCGCATGGGCGCGCTCCACCGCGTTGCGCAACTCCCGGACGTTGCCCGGCCAGCTCTGCTCACAGAAGGCGTCCACCACGCTCTCGGGCAGCGGCGTGCGTCCCTTCTCGAAGTGCCGGACGAGCAACGGGATGTCCTCGAGACGCTCACGCAGGGGCGGCATGCGCACGGTGATGACCGCCAGGCGGTAGTAGAGATCCTCGCGGAAGCGGCCCCGGTCCACGTCCTGGGGCAGGGAGCGGTTCGTCGCCGCGATGACCCGGACGTCCACCCGCCGCGAGCCGCTGCCCCCCAGGCGCCGCACCTCGCGCGACTCCAACGCGCGCAGCAGCTTGGGCTGGAGCTCCAGGGGCAGCTCGCCCACCTCGTCCAGGAAGAGCGTCCCTCCGTGGGCCTCCTCGAAGACACCCGGGCGGTCCACCGTCGCGCCCGTGAAGGCGCCCCGCATCTGCCCGAAGAGCGCGCTCTCTATCAACGAGGGAGCCACGGAGGAGCAGTCGAAGACGACGAAGGGCCCCTCGGCCCGAGGGCTCTCCTGGTGCAGGCCGATGGCGGCCCACTCCTTGCCGGTGCCCGTCTCCCCCTCCACGAGCACGGTGGCGTCCGTGGGAGCGGCCCGCTCCAGGAGCGAGAACACGCGGCGCATGGCGATGCTCCGGCCGAGCAGCTGGCCAAACGCCTCGCGGGAGGAGATGGGCAGCTCCACCACGTCGGCGAGCATGCGCAGGCGCAGCGTCGTCCCGCCCAGGGTGATGAGGGAATCCGGCCGGGCGTAGGCATCGCGCACCTGTGTGCCATCGATGCACGTGCCGTTGCGGCTGCCCGCGTCACTCACCCGGAGCGCATCCTTCTCGATGCGCAGATACAGGTGGAGCCGGCTGACCGTCGGGTCCGTCAGGACGAAGTCACAATCCCCGCCGCTGCCGATACACACCGAGAGCCCGGGAAGCTCGGCGCTCCTGCCCGCATCGGGTCCCTTGACGACCTCGATGCGGATCCTGTGCGAGCGCAGCTTGAGCCGCCCGGTCCCCTCTTCCATGGGATTGGTTCGCTCGTCCGCCCTCACGCTTCCCACGCTCCTCTGGGGACCCGGCGGCCCGCCCCGCGAGAATGCTCCGGACTCAGGCGGGCGTCTTGCCGGCGATCATCTCCGCCAGCTCGCCGCGCTCTTCCAGCTCCATGAGGATGTCCGAGCCCCCCACGAACTTCCCGTTGATGAACACCTGGGGAATCGTGGGCCAGTTGCTGTACTCCTTGATGCCCTGACGCACCTCGGGGTCCGCCAGCACGTCCACCGTGTGCACCTGCCCGTGCTGCTGCAGGATCTGCAGCGCGCGCGCGGAGAAGCCGCACTGCGGGAACATCGCGTTGCCCTTCATGAAGAGGACGATCTTGTTGTTGCGGACAGCCTCGTCGAAACGGGCCTTCAACTCGGGGGTCATCATTCGTTTACCTCGTCAGCGATTGCCGAACTTCTTCCACTGTTCGGGCGAGTAGGTCTTCAGCGCCAGCGCGTGCAGCTCGCCGGTCTTCAGCCAGTCCTGCAGCGGCGCATACACCAGCTGGTGCTGCTCCACCATGGACTTGCCCGCGAAGGCGGGGCTCACCACGCGGGCCTCGAAGTGGTCTCCGGTCCCCGTGGTGTCGCGCACGTCCACTTCCGAGCCGGGCAGCGCGCCCACGATCCGCTCGCGGATGGCATTTGGATCAAGCATCAGTTCAGTCCCTTCCCCTTCAAGAGCATCACGGGATCCACGCCCATGCTCTTGAGCGTGTTCTCCCAGAGCATTCCAGGGTCCCCCTCTAGCACGGGCCGGGCGGACGCCTCGGCATAGAGCCAGGAGCCGGAGGAGATTTCGTTCTCCAGCTGCTGGGCGCCCCAACCGGCATAGCCCAGGCAGAAGCGCACGTGGGCCGAGGGATCCTTCAGCAGGGGTCCGAGCGTATCCAGGGTGAGGCTCAGGAAGAGGCCGGGCACCACCTCGTGCTTCTCCTCGACGTTCTCGACGTCGTGGAGGACGAAGCCGCGGTGGTTCTCCACGGGGCCGCCCATGAAGACGGGCTGGTTCACCCGCTCGGGGGCGATGGTGAGGGACTGGTTCTTGGCCAGCTCCCCCAGCGTCAGCGAGGCCCCCCGGTTGATGATGAGGCCCATGGACCCGCCTTCACTGTGCTCGAGCATGAGGATGACCGAGCGGCGGAAGTTGGAATCCGTCAGTTGTGGCATGGCCACCAGGAGGCCAGGAGCGAGTGTCTGCATCAGAGGGAAGTGTCCGCCCTTCCCCCGCTTCGCGCAACCGAATCGTACCCACCCTGGACCGGGGGCCAGAGGGGTGCCCGCTCAGTGCCAGCTGGTGTGCCGGGACTGGAGCGCCTGGGCGAGCTTCTCGGGAGCCAGCGGCTTGCCGATGAACAGATCCGCGCCCAGCCCCTTGCACTTGCGGGCCATGGACGCGTCGCTCATCGCGCTCACGCCGATGAGGACGGCCTGGGGGAACTTCTCGCGCAAGCGGGCCATGAGGTTGGTGCCGCTGCGTCCGGGCAGGAAGACGTCCACGATGGCCGCGTCCATGCGCTTGTTGCGCACGGCGAACTCGGCCTCCTCGGCGCTGCCCACGGGGAGCGGTGCGTAGCCCCACTGCGTGAGCAGTTCCACCAGCAGCTCGCGGTGGGCCGGATCGTCCTCGACGATGAGGACCGTGCCCCGGACGGGCTCCAACTTCAGGTTGTCTTCGTCCCGGGTCTTGGAGCGGGCGTGACCCGTGGCGATCGGAAGCTCCTCGTTGACGATGGACATGGCAACCTTCTGGGCAGGGGGTTCGTGTGGTGCCAACGTCCACCGCACTGCCCGGAATTCCACACTCGCGGAGGGTGAAACGGAGGACCGCCGCTCCCCTCAGGCGCGGCGCGTCCCGGCCCCGAGTGCTCGAGAGGAGAGCGAGGCGCCGAGCACGAGCAACACCAGAAGCCCCCAGGCGGGCAGCACCACGCGGGCACCGCCCTCGTAGATGAGGGCCGCGTAGCTGGTGCCGAGGTAGCGGCCGAGCGACATGGGCTCCATCCGGGCGATGCCGAAGAAGCTGACGGTGGACTCGGTGAGGATGGCGGTCGGCAGGCGGCTGAGGAAGACGGCGAGCACGAAGGGCCGCAGCGAGGGCCAGAGGTGGACGCGCAGCAGGTGCCAGCGGCCGGCGCCGAGGGCCCGGGAGGCGGCGATGAACTCCTGGCCCTCCAGCGTGGCCAGGCGGTTGCGGAACATGCGCGCCGGGCCCGCCCAGCCCACCAGGGCCAGGGACACCACCATGAGGCCAAAGGGGCCCAATCCGCCCGCGTGGCCCGCGTCCAACATGGACTGGCCGGCGAGCTGGAGCACCATCACCACCAGCACGTCCGGCAGCGCGAAGACGGCGTCCACGGCGCGCAACACCCAATGCTCCACCCTGGCGCCCGCCGCCCGGGCGCTCATGGCCACGCCGAGCCCCAACACGGTGGACAGGGCACCGGCTGTCAGGCCGATGGCGAGGGAGACCCAGAGGCCACCGAAGGCCAGCTCGCACACGGTGCGGTCCGGATGGGTGGGGTCGGTGCCCAGGGGGCAGGTACGGGCGAGCGCCTCGGGGAAGACGCGGCCGGCGAGCCAACTGGCCAGCCCCAGGCCCACCAGCAGCACGAGGCCCACCCAGGCCCGCGTGGGGATGCGGCGGGCGCTCATGAGCGGGCCTCCCGGGCGCGGGGGTCCACGAGGAGCCGCACGAATTCCACCGCGAGCCCCACGAGGACGAGCAGCGAGGCGAAGACAGTGGTGGCCACCACGACGACGGCCACCTGCTTCTGCAGCACGGCGAGGACGTAGAGCTGGCCGAAGTATGGGAGGCCGAAGACGCGCTCGGCGGCGAAGGAGCCAGCGAGGAGCGCGGTGGCCACGGGCCCCACGGCGTCGAGCAGCGCGGGCAGCACGTTGGGCAGCACGTGGCGCCACAGCACGGAGCGTGGCGAGAGGCCCTTGCCGAGCGCGGTGCGCACGTAGTCGCGGGCCAGCTCGGTGTCCAGCGCATCCGCCACCAGGGTGCCGAGGAAGATGCCGGGCCAGACGGAGATGACGAACGCGGCGGTCAGCTCGGGCAACAGGTGGCCACGCTCCACCACGGCGGGCGCGAGCAGCAGCGCGGGGATGAAGACGGGGGTACCGAAGGCCGCGGCGGGCAACGCGTCGCCGAGCACGGAGAGCCGGCTGCGCCGCCAGCGGGCCCGGAGCAGCGCGAAGGCCAGCGCCCACCCGAGCGCGAGCACCAGGGCCACGAGTCCCACGCCCACGCTGCCGGAGAGCTTCCACAGCAGCTCGTCGCCGGTGATGCCCTGGGCGCTGGTGCCCAGGCGCTCGCCGCGGAAGAGCTTCTCCCACGGGCGGAGGAAGCCGAGCGGTTGTCCCAGGCCGAGGTCCCTCTGGTAGGACGCGAGCACCTCGGGGGCCACCTGGCGCTTGGCGTCATCCGCGGTGGTGAGGGGCAACGCGGCCATGAGGAAGTAGGACGCGATGGCGACGATGGGCACGAGCACGAGCTGCCGGCCGAGACGCAGGAGCGCGGGGGGCATGGCTCAGCGCACCTCCGTGGGAGTCCCGCTCAGGCGCAGCTCGCGCAGGGAGAGGAAGTTGAAGGGGTCCACGTCCACGCCACGCAGGGAGGCCCGCGTCCGGAAGTAGCGGTCCGGGTGGTAGAGCGGCGCGATGACGGCCATCTCGTCGAGGAGCACCGCCTGGGCCTGGCCATAGAGGGCACGCGAGCGGGCCTCGTCGGGCTCGGCGTCGGCCTCGTCCAGGAGCCGCTCGAAGCGGGCCATGGGCTCTCCGCCCCGCTGGGTTTCCCAGCCCGTCTGGTGGAGGCCGTTGCGCTCGAAGAGGGTGAAGAAGGTGTTGGGGTGCGCGTAGTCCGCGCCCAGGCGGCGCAGGTAGAGATCGTAGGCACGAGGGCCCTCGGCGGTGCGGCGGGCCACTTCGGCGGAGAAGTCCGAGCGCGCATCCAGCGTCACCTTCACGCCCACGGCGGCGAGCTGCGCGGCGAGGCGCTCGGCGATGGCCACCTCGGGCACGAAGGAGTCTCCCGAGCGGTAGACGAGCCGCAGCGGCCGGTCCAGTCCGGGGACTCCAGCGAGATCCGCGCGGGCCCGCTCGGGGTCGAAGTGGGGCAGACGCGCGGCCTCCTCGGGTGGGGCGGCCCCGGGCAGCTCGGGCGGGAGGAGGACGTGGCTGGGGCGTGCGGCGGGCAGCAGGCCCTTCATGAGGGCCTCGCGGTCGATGGCGTGGGACAGGGCCCGGCGGACCTCGGGCCGGTCGAGGGGTGGGCGCTCGGTGTTGATGGCGAGGAAGTAGGTGGAGAGGAGCGGCTCGCGCTGGAGATCGTCCGGGCGGCGGCCCTGGAGGGCCACGGCGCTGTCCACGAAGACGAAGTCCACGCGGCCGCGCTCGTAGAGGGCGGGACCGATCTCGGACTTCATGAGGGTGAGCACGGGGGCGGGCCGCTCCCCAGGGGCGAGTGGTGGCTGGAAGGCGGAGCGCGGGTTGTGGACGAGCCGTACGCGCTCGCCCGCGCGGTCCCAGTTCTCCACGCGGTAGGGGCCGAGCGCCAGGGGGTGGCCATCGCGAGGCCGGTCGAAGTAGTCGCGCACCTGCTCCTCGGTCTTGCCGGCGAGCACGGCGGAGGGCGCGGGGAAGAACAGGTACACGTTGGCGAGACGCGCGAGGAAGTAGTTGCGCGGGCGAGCCAGGGTGACGCGGAGGGTGTGCGGGTCGAGCGCCTCGACACCGGTGCGGGCGAGCGCGGCCTCGAGTTGCGCGGGGGGAGCGCCCTTCTCCTGGAGGTCGAGCACCTCGTCGGCGCCGGCGAGGTCGGCCAGTTCCCCGCGTTCACGGCCCTGGAGGGCGCGGTGCCAGCCGATGACGAAGTCCTGGGCGGTGAGGGGGGTGACACCGTCGGACCAGCGCACGTCCTGGCGGAGGTGGAAGGTGTAGACCTCCTGGCCGGTGGCGGTGCGGGAGCGCTCCCAGCGCTCGGCGAGCCCGGGCTGGACGGAGTGGTCCGGCGCGAGCGTGGTGAGCCCGCGCTGGGTGGCGAGCATGACGGGGTAGTTGGCCCAGCTGGTGGGGTCGGAGTAGCTCCAATCGAGCGTGGTGGGCATCGAAGGGACGACGACCTTGACGCCGGGGTCGGGCTGGAAGCCGCAGCGGCCACAGCCTCCGGCCACGAGGACCAGGACGAGCATCAAGGCGAGTGAGCGCACGCGGGGAGCCACCGGGGTGGGGTTGTATCGCGCAACCGGGGCCCATGGGGTGTGGAGTGCGCGCCCCTCCCCTCGCCCCCGGGAGGAGGGACGGGTGAGGTGCCTCGCATCCCTGGTTGCCCAGGTGGAGGCCCCACCGTGCCGCACGGGTTCACGGTCCAGTGGGGAACACTGGGACGGATACCCTCACCCCGTCCCTCTCCCGGAGGGCGAGGGGAAATGGGCGAAGAGGAAAGAGAGGCCAAAAAAAACGGGCCCCAGGGAAATCCCCGGGGCCCGCGAATCACATCATCCCTACGCCGGTGCCGAAGCAGCCGCGGTGGGAGCCACCTCGGTGGTCTTCTGCTGATCCTTGCGGCCGAACTCCTCGGGCTTCTCCAGGAGCAAGGCCTCGCGGAGCACATCGTCCACGAACTCCACGGGGATGATGCGCAGCTGGGAGCGGATCTTCTTCGGGATGTCCTTCAGATCCTTCTTGTTGGCCTTCGGGATGAGGACGGTCTTGATGCCGGCGCGGTGGGCGGCGAGCGTCTTCTCCTTCAGGCCGCCGATGGGCAGCACCCGGCCGCGCAGGGTGATCTCCCCCGTCATGGCCACGTCCTTGCGCACCTGGATGCGGGTGAGCGCGGACACGAGCGCCGTGCACATCGTCACACCGGCCGATGGACCGTCCTTCGGGATGGCGCCCTCGGGCAGGTGCACGTGGATGTCGTAGTTCTCGAACATCTTGCGGTCGATCCCGAACCGATCGGCCCGGGTCCGCACGTACGACATGGCCGCCTGGGCGGACTCCTGCATCACCTCGCCCAGCTTGCCGGTGATGATGAGCTTGCCCTTGCCCGGCATCACCGTGGCCTCGGTGGTGAGGATCTCTCCTCCCATCTCCGTCCACGCCAGGCCCGTGACGATACCCACCTGGTCCTCGCGCTCGGCCACGCCGTAGCGGAAGCGCGGGGTGCCCAGGTACTTCATCGCCTGCTTGCGGTCGACCACGATGTCGCGCCGGCCGTTCTTCAGGATGTCACGGGCGATCTTCCGGTACACGCCGCCGATCTCACGCTCCAGCGAGCGCACACCGGACTCACGCGTGTAGCGGTGGATGATGGTCCGCAGCGCGTCGTTGGTGATGTCGATCTTCAGGTCCAGGAGCCCGTTGGCCTCCTGCTCCTTGGGGATCAGGTAGCGCCGCGCGATGTTGAGCTTCTCGGGCTCGGTGTACCCCGCGATCCGGATGACCTCCATGCGGTCCTGCAGAGGACCGGGGATGTTGTGCATCGTGTTCGCGGTGCAGATGAACATCACCTTCGACAGGTCGTAGTCCAGGTCGAGGTAGTGGTCGTTGAAGTTGTGGTTCTGCTCGGGGTCCAGCACCTCCAGCAGCGCCGCGCTCGGGTCGCCGCGGAAGTCAGTGGACATCTTGTCGATCTCATCGAGCAGGAAGACGGGGTTGTTGCTGCCCGCCTTCTTCAGCGACTGGATGAGCTTGCCCGGCATGGCGCCAATGTACGTGCGCCGGTGGCCACGGATTTCCGCCTCGTCACGCACGCCGCCCAGCGACAGACGCACGAACTTGCGGCCGGTGGCGCGGGCGATGGAGCGAGCCAGCGACGTCTTGCCGACGCCCGGGGGCCCCACGAAGCAGAGCACGGGGCCCTTGAGCTTCTTCACCAGCTGCTGCACGGCCAGGTACTCGAGGATGCGCTCCTTGGGGCGCTTGAGGCCGTAGTGGTCCTCGTTGAGCACCCGCTCGGCCTCGACGACATCCAGACGGTCCTGGGTCTCCTCGTACCAGGGCAGGCTGATGATCCAGTCGATGTAGTTGCGGACGACGGTGGCCTCGGCGCTCATCGGGCTCATCATCCGGAGCTTCTTCAGCTCCTTCTTGACCTTGAGCGTGGCCTCCTTGCTCATCCGCTTGTTCTTGAGCTTCTCCTCGATCTCCTGGATCTCGTTCTTGAACTCGTCGCGCTCACCCAGCTCCTTCTGAATGGCCTGCATCTGCTCATTCAGGTAGTACTCCTTCTGGGTCTTCTCCATCTGCTTCTTGACGCGGGTGCGGATCTTCTTCTCGACCTGCAGTATCTCGATCTCACCCTGCATCAGCTCGTAGAGCTTCTCCAGCCGCTTGGCCGGGCTCTCCGTCTCGAGCAGCGCCTGCTTGTCGTTCAGCTTGAGCGACAGGTGGGCGACGATGGTGTCCGCGAGGCGCGCCGGATCGTCGATGCTCGCCACCTGCATGAGCATCTCGGGCGGAATGCGCTTGTTGAGCTTGACGAAGGCCTCGAAGACCGAGTGCACGCTGCGCACGAGCGCCTCGAGCTCGACGGACTTCTCGCTCTGCTCCTCGACCTCCTCCACATCCACCATGAAGAAGGCGTCGTTGGGCATGAACTTCTTCACGCGCGCCCGCCGCACGCCTTCCACGAGCACCTTCACCGTGCCATCGGGCAGGGGGAGGAGTTGGATGACGTGGCCGATGGTGCCGAAGTGGAAGATGTCCTCCGGCGTCGGGTCATTCGTCTTGGCCTTTTTCTGAGCGGCCAGGAGGATGACGGCCTTGTCGTCGGGGCCCTTGTGGGCCATCGCGTCCTTCAGCGCCGCGATGGACTTCTCCCGGCCGACGAACAGCGGGACCACCATGTGCGGAAACACGATGATGTCCCGCAGCGGAAGGAGCGGTACGGTGCTCCCACGCTTCTGGGCATCCCTCTTGTCGTCTCGTCCGAAGAACATGTATTCGCCACCTGCCTGCTTGCCACCCTTGGTTGCAAGCCCCTGGTAAAGTTGCCCGCCCGCACACCGAGAGTACGGACAGGTAAGACGGTCTCTATAACACGGCCCCTCCAGCGGCCGTTCCCCGGGTGAAAGATGGGGAACGTTGGCCTGCAAGCAAGGGAACACCCGGGGGGCCATCGGGTGTCCGGCCGGTGCTTTAGCGGGCCCGATTTGCGTTCGCAGCGGATGCAATGCCGCCCGCTTGAACGCCCAGCACCTCGAAAAGGAAGCTGTAGAGGTCCACGTTGGACTCGATGGCCTTGGCCACCTGGTCCGCCCCGCCGTGTCCAGCGTTGGCCTCGATACGTAACAGGGCGGGCGCGGCATGTCCCGCGTTCTGTACGAGGGCCACGAACTTGCGGGCATGCAGGGGGTCGACCCGGTCGTCGTGGTCCGCGGCCATCATCAGGAGGGCTGGGTAGCGCCCCCCCGCTCTCACGTGGTGATAGGGCGAGTAGGCGTGAAGCACCCGGAAGTCCTCCGGTTTTTCCGCCGTGCCGTACTCCGGAATCCACGTCTTGCCACTGCCGAACAGGTGGTAACGCACCATGTCCAGCAGGGGTACCTGGCACACCACTGCCCCGAAGAGCTCCGGGCGCTGGGTCATCGCGACCCCCACCAGCAGGCCGCCGTTGCTGCCACCGGCGATGGCCAGCTTGTCGGGCCGGGTATAGCCCTCGCGGATGAGGAACTCGGCCGCCGCGTGGAAGTCGTCGAAGACGTTCTGCTTGCGGTCCAGGCGGCCGGCCTCGTGCCAGGCCTTCCCGTACTCCCCTCCCCCGCGCAGGTTGGCCACCACGTAGATGCCCCCCGCGTCCAGCCAGGGGTAGATGCTGGAGCGGAACGAGGGCAGCATGCTCACGTTGAAGCCGCCGTACCCGTAGAGGAGCGTCGGGTTGTCCCCCGTCTTCTTCAGGTCCTCGCGGTGCACCAGGAAGAGGGGCACCCGCGTGCCATCCCTGGAGCGGTAGAAGGCCTGCTCCACCGTGTAGCGCTCCGGCTCGATGGGCAGCTCCACCCGGGCCCACAGCTCCACCCGCCCGCTGGACACGGACGTCTTGTAGACCTGCGGCGGAGTGCTGAAGGAGCTGTAGACGAACCAGGCCTCGTCGCGATCCTCCAGGCCGTAGAGGTTGCTCGCCGCGCCCAGGCCCGGCAGCGCCACGTCGCGCACCGGCTGGCCGTCCAGTGTCACCAGCCGCACCCGCGTGGTGGCGTCCTTCAGGTACGCCAGCGCCAGGTGGCCGCCCACGATGTTCATGCCCTGCAGCGCGGCCGTGGGGTCCTCGGGAACCAGCTCCTTCCACGCCGAGCGCTCGGGCCGCTCGGGAGACACCTTGAAGACGCGCTCCATGGGCGCGCCCTCGTCGGTCTGGACGTAGAAGGCGTCCTCCCAGACGTCCACCGAGTACCGGGCGCCCTCGCCCTTCACCAGCAGGCGGAAGTCCTTCTCCCCCACCCGCTTCCACCAGACGTCGTTCTCGCTCCAGCCGCGGGTGATGTAGACGAAGAGGTACTTGCCATCCCGGGTGACGTTGCCGCCGAGGAACGTCTTCGGGTCCCCCGTGCGCGGGTGCACCAGGGTGTCCGTCTTCGGATCCGTGCCCAACCGGTGCAGGCGCAGCTCGGTGTAGCCGGGCCGCTCGGCCACGGGGATGGACGGGTCCGTGGGCAGCCATGCGTAGTAGAAGGACTCGTTGTCCGGCGTCCAGCTCGGGGAGGCGTATTTGGCCCCCTCGATGACGTCCACCTCGCTCCACTTCCCCGTGTCCACGTCCAGCACGTGGAGGATGGCCTCGTCCGCCGCGTTCGGCTTGCGGCTGAAGGCCACCTTCCGGCCGTCCCACGAGGGCACCCAGACCCCGAGCGACACCGTGCCGTCCGGGCTCCAGGTGTTCGGGTCCAGCAGGACGCGCTCCTCGCCCTTCTCGCCCTCGCGCCAGTAGACGACGGCCTTTTCCTTGTCCTTGTGGGTGCGGACGTAGAAGTAGCGGTTTCCCCGCACCGCCGGCGCGGACAGGGACTCCACGTAGAAGAGCTCCGTGTAGCGCCGCCGCAGGGCCTCGCGGCCGGGGAGCCGCTCGAGGTGCTCCCGGGTGAAGGCGTTCTGGGCCTTCATCCACGCCTGGACCTCGGGGGACTTCTCGTCCTCGAGCCAGCGGTACGGGTCCGCCACCTCCACCCCGTGCAGGGTGTCCACCACCGCCTCGGTCCGCGTGGCTGGGTGATTCATCCGCTTCGTCTCCATATGAGGGACAGCAGATAAGGCAACGCCCCCGTCCGTCCCACGAAAAGCGCGGGACTGGAGGGGGCGCTCATGCGGCACGGTGCGGCGAGGGGAAGACCCTCACCCTGGCCCTCTCCCAGGGGGAGAGGGGACATACACCGTGAGCAACCCATTGGGCCCTCTCCCTCTGGGAGAGGGTCGGGGTGAGGGTTTGCGCGACTACGCGCTCTCCTTCTTGGGCTCCGTCTCCTTGTTCTCCTGGGAGTGGAGCACCACCGGCTCGCTCTTCTTGAGGATGACCTCCTCGGAGATCACCACCTCGCGGGCCGTCTTGCGCGAGGGCAGCTCGTACATCACGTCCAGCATCGCGCTCTCCAGGATGGAGCGCAGGCCGCGCGCTCCCGCCTTGCGGCGGATGGCCTCGGAGGCAATCGCCTTGAGCGCCCCATCCGTGAACTTCAGCGAGATGCCGTCCAGCTCGAAGAGCTTCTTGTACTGCTTCGTCAGCGCGTTCTTCGGCTGGCTGAGGATGTTCACCAGCGCCGACTCGTCCAGCTCCTCGAGCGCCGTCACGATGGGCAGACGGCCGATGAACTCCGGAATCATTCCGAACTTCAGCAGGTCCTCCGGCTCCACCTGCTTGAGCAGCTCGGTGAGGTTGCGCTGCTTCTTGGACTGGATGTCCGCGCCGAAGCCCAGGCTGCGGCCGCCCAGCCGCCGCTCGATGACCTGCTCCAGCCCGCCGAAGGCGCCGCCGCAGATGAAGAGGATGTTCGTCGTGTCCACCTGCAGGAACTCCTGCTGCGGGTGCTTGCGGCCACCCTTCGGCGGAACATTGGCGACGGTGCCCTCGATGATCTTCAGCAGGGCCTGCTGCACGCCCTCGCCCGACACGTCGCGGGTGATGGACGGGTTCTCCGACTTGCGGGCGATCTTGTCGATCTCGTCGATGTAGACGATGCCGCGCTGGGCCCGCTCGATGTCGTGGTCAGCCGCCTGGAGCAGGTTGACGATGATGTTCTCGACGTCCTCACCCACGTAGCCGGCCTCGGTGAGGCACGTGGCGTCCGCGATGGTGAAGGGCACGTTGAGGATGCGCGCCAACGTCTGCGCCAGCAGCGTCTTGCCGCTGCCCGTGGGGCCCAGCAGAAGGATGTTGCTCTTCTGCAGCTCCACGTCGTCCATGGCCACCTTGGACTCGATGCGCTTGTAGTGGTTGTGCACCGCCACCGAGAGCGTCTTCTTCGCCCGCTCCTGGCCGATCACGTACTCGTCGAGGATGGCCTTGATCTCACTGGGCCGCGGAATGCGCAGCTTCGTGTCCTTGGTCTCCTCGCGGTCGATCTCCTCCGCGATGATGTCGTTGCACAGCCCGATGCACTCGTCGCAGATGTAGACCGTCGGTCCCGCGATGAGCTTCTTCACCTCTTTCTGCGATTTGCCGCAGAACGAACAGCAGAGGGACTGGTTATCTCGCTTCTCCACGTTCTTACCCGCCATGTTTGCCCTCGCTGCAACTGCCTGGAGGTGCGCTCCCCAACCGGCCCGCCCCCCTGCCTTGAAACCAATCTAGTCAGCCCCTGTCCGGGACGTCCACGCACCTGCTCGATACTTAACGGCCCAAAACGACAGGCGCAGAAAACAGAAGCCGGAGACGCGGTGCAGCATTCCCGCGGCTCCGGCCCGTATGCCCCGCGAGGGGGCGCCTACTTGCGCTCGCCCGTGGGCGGCGTCAGCACCTTCCGGGGGTTCTGCACCTCGTCGAGGATGCCGTACGCCTTGGCCTCCGCCGCCCCCATGAAGTAGTCGCGATCCGTGTCCTTCTCCACACGCTCGATCGGCTGGCCGGTGTGCTTGACGATGAGCTCGTTGAGCTTGGCCCGCATGCGGAGGATTTCCTTGGCCTGGATTTCAATATCCGTGGCCTGCCCGCGCACCCCGCCCAGCGGCTGGTGGATCATGATGCGCGAGCTGGGCAGGGCGTAGCGCTTGCCCTTGGCCCCGGCAAGCAACAGCACCGCGCCCATGGAGGCCGCCTGGCCCACACAGATGGTGGACACCTGCGGCTTCACGTACTGCATGGTGTCGTAGATGGCGAGGCCCGCCGTCACGGAGCCACCGGGCGAGTTGATGTAGAGGTTGATGTCCTTGTCCGGGTCCTCGGACTCCAGGAACAGGAGCTGGGCGACGATGACGTTGGCGACGTCATCGTCGATCTCCGTGCCCAACATGACGATCCGGTCCTTCAGGAGCCGGCTGTAGATGTCGTACGAGCGCTCCCCGCGGTGGGTCTGCTCGATGACGTAGGGAACGGGCATGAAGGGCATGACAACCTCGTGAAGGGTCGAAGGAAGAAGAACTCCTAGGAATACTTCGCCTGACCCTTCAGGAATTCAATCGTCTTTTCTTCGCGAAGTCGGAGGCTCAACCCCTCGCGCTCGTTGGCGCCCTTGAAGTACTTGCGGACGACGGAGATGTCCTGCTTCGCCTCCTTGGCCAGCTCCTCGAGCTTCTTCTCCACGTCGGCGTCGCTGGTCTGGATGTTCTCCTTCTGAGCAATGGCCTCGATGAGCAGCGCCCCCTTCACCTCCTTGGTGGCCTCCTCACGCAGGTCCTCGCGCAGCCGGGCGAAGTCCAGGTTGAGCTGGCGGGGATCCATGCCCATGCGGGCCATGGCGCGCAGCCGGTTCTCCAGCATGTTGTCGATGGTGCGCTCCACCATCGCCTTGGGCACCTCGAAGGAGTTGCGCTCGATGAGGGCCTTGAAGAGCGCGTCGCGCTCCTCGCCCTGGGCCTTGTTGCGCTTGCCCTGCTCCAGGTCCGCGCGGATCTTCCCGCGCAGCTCCTCCATCGTCTGGGCCTCGCCCGTCTCCTTGGCGAAGGCGTCGTCGAGCTCGGGGACGACCTTCTTCTTCAGGCCCTTGACGGTGAACTTGAAGCGGGCCGTCTTGCCCTTGACGTCCTCCACCCGGTAGTCGGCGGGGAAGGTGTAGTCCAGCTCCTTGGCCTCGCCCACCTTGGTGCCCTCGAGGGCGGCCACGTTGGACTCCACCAGCTCGCCAGGGGCCAGCTCCACCGTCACGTCGTCGGCCTTGCTGCCGGGGAAGTCCTTGCCCTCCACGGTGGCGTGGTAGTCCACGGAGGCGAAGTCGCCCATCTGCGCCGTGTCACGGCCCTCGACGTTCTCCAGCCGCGCCATGCTCTCCCGCAGCTGGGTCAGGCGGTCGTCCACCTCCTTGTCCTCCACCTGGGTGGAGGAACGGGTGAGGGGCAGACCCTGGTAGTCCTTGGCCTCCACCTTGGGCTTCACCTCGACGCGCGCCTCGAAGGTGAAGGGGGCGTCGGTCTTGAGACCGGAGTTGTTGGTCACCTGCGGCGGGGCCACGGCGTCCACCTTGTGCTCACGGGCGGCCTCCAGCCAGGCGCTCTGCACCACGCGCTGGATGACCTCGTCCTCCACCTGCTCCCGGTAGCGCTGCTCGAGGATGCGGCGGGGAACCTTGCCCTGCCGGAAACCGGGCAGCTTCACCTGCTTGCCGAGCGCGGTATACGCGCGGGTGAGCTCCTCGGTCACGCGGGAGTTCTCGACCTCGATGGAGAGCTTCTTCTCGATGGGAGAGAGCTCCTCGATCTGGACCTTCATGGGGATGCCTCGCTCGCGCCGGGCACGGCCGGCGTGTCGAATGGGTGAAGAACAGAAGAAAGCAGGACGTGCGCGTTTAGGAGATAGGTCCGATCCGGTCAACGCGAAATGGCCGGAATGGGCGAGGAGGGACTCGAACCCTCACACCTTGCGGTACCAGATCCTAAGTCTGGCGCGTCTACCAGTTTCGCCACCCGCCCGGGGGCTGACCGTGCGTTCTAACCCGAAAACGGGGCTCCGGCGCACGGCAATCCAGGAGCCCAAAAAGGAACCGGGGCCCCCTCATCGCTGAAGGGGCCCCGGTCTGTTGAGAGCGGAGGGAATCGAACCCACAACCTATGGATTAAGAGTCCATTGCTCTACCAATTGAGCTACGCTCCCGACTCTTGTGCGCCGCCGCGGTTCGTCACCGCGCGTCGACGGGGACGGCTTGTACGGTGCGACGCGGTCCACGTCAAATGCTTTTTTTCGCACCCTCTCGCAACCCCTCCAGACCCCCTCCGCTGAGCCCGTCTGCCCTCCGAGCTGGCGCTGGACAGGCGTTCAGTATTGGGATGCCAACGCGCGCCGTCCAGGGTTGAATCCTCCCCGAGGTGCGGGCGGACGGAGGTCGTTCGCCCTTTTCGAAGGCGGAGACAGAGCAGTGGAAGCACACAACAAGGCGGAAACCGCGCAGGGCCAGTGGAGCTCCGAGCGCGTGGAACTCATCAAGCGGACCATCTGCCCCCGAGGAATCGGGGAGGACGAGTTCGCCCTCTTCATCGAGCAGTGCAAGCGCTCCGGGTTGGACCCGTTGCTGAAGGAGGCCTTCTGCGTGGCCCGGCGGCAGAACGCGGGCAACCGGGAGAAGCCCAACTGGGTGACTCGCTACGAGTTCCAGCCCTCGGAGGCGGGGATGCTGGCGCGCGCGGAGCGCTTCCCGGACTTCAAGGGCATCCAGGCGAGTGCGGTGTACGCCGAGGATGAGATCATCGTGGACCAGGGCAGGGGCGAGGTGCTGCACCGCTTCAACCCGGCCAAGCGCAAGGGCAGCCTGGTGGGAGCCTGGTCGCGCGTGGTGAGGGACGGGAAGTTGCCGGTGGTGGTGTGGCTGGACTTCGCGGGCTACGTCCAGCAGACGCCGCTGTGGGCCAAGATTCCCACGACGATGATCGAGAAGTGCGCGCGCGTGGCGGCGCTGCGCAAGGCGTACCCCGAGGCCTTCGGCGGCCTGTACGTGCGCGAGGAGATGCCGGCCGAGGAGTTCGAGCCCACACAGGCCGAGCCCGCGGCGTCGCACGGCTACGAGGTGCTGGGTGCGCGCTCCGGTCCGGTGAAGGCGTCCTTCCCTCCCCCGCCCGCGGCTCCGGAACCGGCGCCCGTGCAGGCCCAGGAGACGCACAGGGAGACCGTGCGTGAGCCCGAGCCGGTCCGGGAGTCCGTGAAGGCGCGTCCCGCGGCCACCTCCGCCAAGGAGGTCCGCGAGCCCGTGGTGGCCCGGGAGACTCCGGCGAAGGACGTGAAGGCCCGGGAGAAGGCCCCCGAGCCGGCTCCCGCCGCCGAGCCCACTCCGGCCGTGGAGGCCCCGGCGAAGCTGAAGAGCTCGTCGGTGGTGGTGGCCTTCGGTCCGCACAAGGGCAAGACGGCCTCCGAGCTCAACGACGAGGAGCTGGCCGAGACGATCGACCTGGCTCACGAGAAGTTGATGGAGCAGCCCAAGGCGAAGTGGGCCCGGCCGATGCGCGAGAACCTCGCGGCGCTCGAGACCGAGGCCGAGCTGCGCTGCCGCGTTCCCGCGGTGGACGCCAAGGCCTGAGGTCGAGCGTGGCAGCACCCTCGCAAGGGGGTGCTGCTGTGCGCCCAGAGGGACTTGAACCCCCAACCCTCGGCTTCGAAGGCCGATGCTCTATCCAGTTGAGCTATAGGCGCGAAAAGCGGGGGGGATGCAAAGAGGGCGGCCAACCGGGATCGAACCGGTAACCTCAGGAGTCACAGTCCTGCGCTCTAACCAGTTGAGCTATGGCCGCCGTTACGACGAACAACCCACGCGGGAACAACCGCGCTGAAGCGTGGCGGCTTCCCTACCGTGGAAACCGTTACGGTTCAAGCCCCTTTTGTCACCACGGAGAGGGTGGCGCGCCAGGCGGGGGGGCGAATCCTCCAACGGGCAGGGACTTTCCAACCTCCCCACCCGCCTCCAGGGGCCACGCCAGGGATGGGCGGCGAGGTAGGCGGCCCGGCGCTGGTCGCGCGGGGCGGCTCCCGTTCACAGGGCTCCGCCAGTCGTCACGCGCACCTCCGAGGCGTCAGGCCGGGGATTTCCCGTGGTGGACCGCCGCCGGCGCAGCGGGAGCACGGCCCCGCCGTCGCGTCTCGGCCTCCCCCAAGGTGAGCGCGGCCCGGATGAGCGTGAGGTGTGTGAATCCCTGGGGATGGTTCCCCCACAACTCGCCCGTTCGCGGGTCCACCTCCTCCGACATGAGGCCGAGGTCGTTCGCGTACTCGAGCAGCCGGCCGAAGAGCGCGTGCGCCTCGTCCAGCCGCCCGGCGAGCGCGAGGAAGTCGACCCACCAGAAGTTGCAGGCGGTGAAGGTGCCCTCCCGCCCTGGAAGCCCGTCATCCGCGGCGTAGCGGCGCAGCAATCCTCCGTCCGCGAGCCGCTCGGCGAGGCGGGCCTCCGTGGCGGCCATCCGCGGATCGTCCGCGGGCAGCAGGCCATAGCGGGGCAGGAGGAGTGGGCCGGCTCCGAGCTCCTCCTCGCCAATCGCCCAGGTGAAGGCCTGAGCCCCGGAGTGGAAGCCCTCCTCCAGGAGACTCCTGCGTGCCCCCTCCCGCGCCCGCTCCCAGGTGTCACGCCGCTCAGGCATTTCCAGCCCATCCCGCCTGGCCATCTTCAGTGCGCGATCGAGCGCCACCCAGCACAGCAGCCGGGACGTGAGGAAGTGCCGTGAGGGGCCGCGCAGCTCCCACATCCCTCGGCCGGGCTGGTGCCAGCGCTCGGCGGCGACGTCCGCCAGCCTCGTCACCAGGGCCCAGAGCTCCGGCTCCAGTGGACGCATGGAGGGCATGGCCTCCGAGCAGAGGTAGATGGCATTCACCACCTCCCCGAAGACGTCGTTCTGCCGCTGGGCAGCGGCCCCGTTGCCGACCCGTACCGGCCGTGAGCCGCGCCAGCCGGCCAGGTGTGGCAGCTCCACTTCCTCCTTCGGCGTCGTGCCATCCACCGCGTAGAGGATGGCCGGCACCCGGCTGGCGTGCCCCCGCTGCTTCAGCCAGCCGAGGAAGGCCATGGACTCGTCGTGGTAGCCCAGGCCCATCAAGGCCTCCACGCTCCACGCCGAGTCGCGGAGCCAGCAGAAGCGGTAGTCCCAGTTGCGCCTCCCGCCCGGCGCCTCGGGCAGCGAGGTGGTGGGCGCGGCCACCACCGCACCGGTGGGCGTATGGGTGAGCAGCTTGAGCAGGAGGGCGCTGCGCCGGAGCACGTCCGCGTACGGCCCGTCGTAGCGCCCCCGCGCGCTCCACTCCTCCCAACCGCGCTGGGTGTGGGCGAGCGCCGCCTCCGCCGCTTCCGCTGTCGGGGCCCTGGGCGCCACCTCCCTTCCGGCGGTCAGCGCCAGCCACCGCACCTCGCCCGCGTGCAGGACGAAGTGGCCCCGCACCCCGTGCTGGACCTGTTGCACCGCCAGGCCGCCGTGGATGACGAGGCGGAGGCCCTGCCCCGCACCGGAGGCACTCCACCCCCCGTCCACGGGAGCGAGCCGGGCCTCGGCGCGCGCATAGTCGGGGGTGGGGACGAAGTCCACGGCAACGTCCACCTGCCCCGCCAGGCACTCCACCCGGCGCAAGAGGCGCGAGCCCGCCTCCTCCGCCCGCGCAGGCAGTGGCATCAGGTCCGTCACCCTCAACCGCCCGGAGGGCGTCTGCCACTCGGTCTCGAGAATGTTGGTGTGGCCCACATAACGCCAGGCCACGCGCGCCGGTCCCACCGGCCCCACCCGGAAGAAACCGCCCTTGCGTGCATCCAACAGGCGGCAGAAGACCGCTGGCGCGTCGAAGCGCCCGGGACAGAGCCAGTCCACCGAGCCATCACGCGCCACGAGCGCCGCGGTGTGCCCATCACCGATGAGGGCGTAGTCGCGCAGCGGCAGGTCGCCCTGGCGAGCCCCCCCGTCCATCACCCGCTGCTGCTTGCCGCCGGTCTCGCCCATGGGTCTCTCCTCGGCCATGCCGTCGCATCACGGTGGACGGTGGCCCCTCGCGGCGGGCCGTCTCCTGGCCCCCGGGCACGCAGCGCGCAGGCCGCCGCGGCGCACAGCCGTCCCCGCCGCCACCGCACTCCACCCGCTCGCCTTCCCAGGGATGACGCTGTGCATGCGTGGGTGGGGCGCTACCCTCGTTGGCCCCTCCCCCACCACACGGACAGGCAACCACCCGCCGGGCACGGGCACCCGAGGGGCTCGGCTGGAGCCATCACGGCGGCCAGGCGGCCCTGCTGTCTCCTGGAAGGAAATCCCCCCCCTCTCCAGAGCCCCCCAACTTGGGGCAAGACCAGGAGGCCATACACCATGAGTGAGCACGAGGGCCCGCATGAGGGACAGGAGCCAGAGGGGAGACCCGAGAAAGAGGGCCACGGCGCTGGGGGCGAGCGGCACTCCGGAGAGGGCCATGGAGGCATGGGCAAGCGCGGGGTGACTCGCCCCATGGGCCCGCGCCAGCACAAGCAGCACGGGCCCGAACACGGCGGCAAGAAGGGACACGGCGGGGGACACGCCATGTCCTCCGAGGACCGGAAGAAGATGCTCGGCATGCACCACGCCCAGACGGTGTGGGTGTGGTGGAGCATCATCCTGCTCGGGGTGTGGATGGTGCTGGCGCCCCTCACCTTCGGGCAGGCGGGCATGCGCGTGGAGCCCAGCGGCGGCCGGGACGTGTGGCTGTCGATGGAGTGGCGGGTCCGGTTGATGGGCGGGAGCGACGTGCTCAGCGGCCTGGCGCTCCTCTTCTTCGGCTGGCGCAGCCTCAAGCCCGGCCGCCCCCTCAGCCAGTGGGCCTGCTGCTTCGTGGGCATCTGGCTTTCGATGGCGCCTGTCCTCTTCTGGGCGCCCACGGCGGTCAGCTACCTCAATGGCACGCTGGTCGGCATGCTCGTCATCGCGCTCTCCCTCCTCGTGCCGGGCATGCCGGGCATGGTGCGCTACATGAAGATGGGCCCGCCGCGGCCACCGGGCTGGACGTACAACCCCTCCAGCTGGCCGCAGCGCGCGGTGATGATTGGCCTGGGCTTCGTGGGCTTCCTCGTCTCGCGCTACCTCGCCGCCTTCCAGCTCGGCTACATCGACACCATCTGGGATCCCTTCTTCGGGGAGAGCACACGCAACGTGCTCAACTCGAACATGAGCCATTCGCTGCCCATCTCGGACGCGGCGCTCGGCACCCTCGCCTACACCTTCGAGTTCCTCATGGGCTTCATGGGAAGCCCCGCCCGCTGGCGCACCATGCCCTGGATGGTGACCTTCTACGGCATCCTGGTGATTCCCCTGGGGCTGGTGCACATCGGGCTCGTCATCTCCCAGCCGGTGGTGGTGGGCGAGTGGTGCACGTTCTGCTTGCTGGCCGCCGCCATCATGCTGCCCATGCTTCCGCTGGAGGGCGACGAGGTGGTGGCCATGGGCCAGCACCTGGTGCAGGCGAAGCGGCGCGGAGAGAGCCTCTGGAAGGTGTTCTGGAAGGGGGGAGAGCCCGAGGGCTCCCAGCCCGACGAGCGTGACCCGGGAGTGCAGGCGTTCCCGGAGGCGCCCGTGAAGGTGGTGCGCGCGGGCCTCTGGGGGATGAGTGTTCCCTGGGGACTCGCACTGTGCGCGCTGCTGGGCGTGGGACTGATGGCCGTCCCCGGCCTCCTGGCCGTGCAGAAGCCCGCGTCGGCGGTCTTCCATCTGTGCGGGGCCTTCATTGTCACGGCCTCGGTGGTGGCCTGGGGAGAGGTGTTCCGCCTGGCACGCATGCTCAACCTCCCGCTCGCCGGGGCGGTGGCGGTACTGCCGTGGGTGCTCGGCGGCGGCGGCATGATGGCGAAGGTGGTGGGCCTGCTGGCCGGAGTGGCCGTGGCGGCGCTCTCCCTGCCGCGCGGCCCCAAGCGAGAGTCCTACGGGAGCTGGGACCGCTTCGTGCGCTGAACCCGCGGACGGCGGAGGGGCCCTTGCCGCAAGGGCCCGCGAAGAAGAAGGGGCTGGAACCAGCGGGGGTGTTCCCCACGATTCCAGCCCCTCGAGAACTCGCGCCAGGCGGGACTCGAACCCACGACCCTCGGCTTAGAAGGCCGATGCTCTATCCAGCTGAGCTACTGGCACGCAATCCACTCCGTTACCGCGGTACTGCTGTATCGGGGCGAGAGGATTTGAACCTCCGACCCCCTGCGCCCAAGGCAGGTGCGCTACCAGGCTGCGCTACGCCCCGATGAAGCTCAACATTGTTGAACCATCCGGAACGGACGCGCAAGGCAAACGTTCCTGACGCCTGCTCACCCTCCAACAGGTGGTCCGCCCGCCATCGCCCTCAGATGGGGCAGCATCTTCTGGAAGGCGACACCCCGGTGCGAGATGGCCGCCTTCTCCTCGGACGTCAGCTCCGCCATCGTCTTGCCGCCCGGAAGGACGAAGACCGGATCGTAGCCGAAGCCGTGGGAGCCCCGGGGCTCGTGGCCGATGCGGCCCTCGCAGCGGCCCACCTCGATGATGGCGGGGCCCCCGCCCGGACGCACCAGGCAGAGCGCGCACGCGAAGGCGGCGGTGCGCTTGTCGTCCGGGACGCCCGACAGCTCGGCGAGCAGCTTCTGGTAGCGCGCCTTGTCATCCCCCTCGGCGTAACGCGCGGAGTGCACGCCAGGACGGCCTCCCAGTGCGTCCACGCACAACCCCGAGTCGTCCGCCAGGGCCGGCAGTCCGCTCGCCGCGGCGTAGGCGCGGGCCTTGAGCTCGGCGTTCTCCGCGAAGGTGGCGCCGGACTCCTCGGGCTCGGGGATGGGCGGCAGCTCCTCGAGGGAGACCACCTCCACGGCGTCCCCCACGAGTCCACGCAGCTCGCGCAGCTTGCCCGCGTTGCCGGTGGCGAAGAGCAGACGGGGCTTCATGCGCCGAGCACCTTCTGCTGGGCCTCGGTGAGCTGGCGGATGGTGGCCAGGCCCGCGTCCAGCATCGCGTCCATCGTCTTGCGGTCGAAGAGCTGGTGCTCGGCGGTGCCCTGCACCTCGACGATGCGGCCGTCTCCGGTGGCCACCAGGTTCAGGTCCACGTCGGCGGAGGAGTCCTCGTCGTAGTCGAGGTCCACCCGCACCTCGCCCTTCACCACGCCCACGGACACGGCGGCGATGGGGGTGAGCTTGGGCATGCGCGGCATCACCCCGGCCTTGTGCAGCTTGCGCATGGCGAGCACCAGGGCCACGTAGGCGCCGGTGATGGAGGCGGTGCGGGTGCCGCCGTCGGCCTGGAGGACGTCGCAGTCCAGGGTGAAGGTGCGCACGCCCAGGCCCGGCAGGTCCACCGCGGCGCGCATGGAGCGGCCGATGAGCCGTTGAATCTCCAGCGTGCGCCCGGTCTGCTTGCCCTTGGCGGCCTCACGCTGCGTGCGGGTATGCGTGGAGCGCGGCAGCATGCCGTACTCGGCCGTCACCCAGCCGGAGCCCTTGCCCATCAGGTGGGGCGGCACCTTCTCCTCCACGGAGCAGGTGACGAGCACGCGGGTATCGCCGAACTCCACCTGGGTCGAGCCCTCGGCGTGACGGGTGATGGCGGGGGTGAGGGTAACGGGGCGCATGTCCAGCGCCCCACGGTTGAAGGACCGCATGGGGAGGCTCCTCGGCTAGGGAAACGGGCCGCCTCTCTAGCAGACGCGCCGCCCCGCTGTCCGTCGCGAGTGCGCTCCTCTGTCGCTCCTCTGTCAGGGCGTCGCGGGAGCCGCCACCTTCGCGGGCTTGGGCGAATCGCGCCGGCGCACCTCGGCCAGGAAGGCCCGCACGCCCTCGGTGATGGCGGTGGCGAGCCGCTCCTGGTACTCGCCGCGGGCCAGCCGGCTCCCCTCCTCCGGGTGCGAGATGTAGCCAATCTCCACGAGGACGGCGGGGGCCTCGACGCCGTTGAGCACGTAGAAGGGCGCCTGCAGCACCCCCCGGTCCGAGCCCCCCGTGGCCGCGATGAGCTTCTGGTGGATGGCGTACGCCAGGCGCGAGGAGTCCTGGTGCGCCTCGGTGCGGGCCAGGTCGTGGAGGATGAAGGCCAGCGTGGAGTCTCCCCGTGCACCCCGCGCTGCTGGAGCCTCGGCGTTCTCACGGTCCGCGGCCGCCCGCGCCGTGGCGTTGGAGGCGCTGGCCGAGAGGAAGTACGTCTCGATGCCCTGGACGCGCGCGCGGGTGCGCCGGGTGGGCATCGCGTTGCAGTGGATGGAGACGAAGAGGTCCGGCCGCTGCTTGTTGGTGAACTCCACCCGCTCGGGCAGGGGCAGCGACTGGTCCTCTTCCCGCGTCATCAGCACCTGCGCGCCCAGTTCCTCCTCCAGGTGATCCCTCAGCCGCTTCGCCACCTGCAGCGACACGTCCTTCTCGAGCAGGCCCGTGGGGCTCGTGGCCCCGCCCTTGTCTCCACCATGGCCCGGATCCACCACGATGCGCGCGGGGCGCTCGGCCGCGGGGGAGGCGGAGGGTAGACACAGCAGGACGAGCACGCCGACGAGGGGGGGGAGGCGGAGTGTCATGGCCGAAGCGGATCGTAGAGGCGCTCCCGGTGGAGCGCCAGCGGCCGGCCGTATGTCCTTCAACCCACGACTTCGACGCCGGGGCGGCCCTCGCCCACCTCACCGATGAGGGCCACGTCCACGCCGGCCTTCTCCAGCGCGCGGTAGGCCTTGGCCACGTCCTTCGCGGGCACCGAGGCCAACAGGCCTCCGTTCGTCTGCGCGTCGGCGAGCACCCACTGGATGTCCTCGGGCAGCCCCTTGGGGAAGCGCACCTTCTTGCCCACGTGGGCGAGGTTGGACTTCGTCCCGCCCGGCACCACGCCCTGCTGCGCCAGCGCCGGCACCTCCGAGAGGATGGGGATGCGCTCCAGGTCCAGGAAGGCCCTGGTCTTCGCCCCCGTCATCATCTCCAGCAGGTGCCCCAACAGGCCGTAGCCCGTCACGTCCGTGAGGGCGTTCACCTTGAATTTCCCCGAGGCGAACACCTCTCCCGGCTTCTTGTTCAGCTCCGACATCAGCGCCACCACGCGCTTCGTCAGCTCCTTGGACGCCACGCCGCGCTTGATGGCCGTGGTCGCGATGCCCGAGCCCAGGGGCTTCGTCAGCAGCAGCACGTCGCCCGGCTTCGCCCCGGCGTTCGTCAGCACCTTCTTCGGGTGCACCTGACCCGTCACCGCCAGCCCGTACTTCGGCTCGGGGTCCTGCACCGAGTGTCCGCCCAGGATGGGGATGCCCGCCTCGTCCGCCTTCGCCTGGCCGCCCGCGAGAATCCGCGACAGCTCCTCCATGGGCCGGTCCTTCGGGAAGCCCACCAGGTTGAGCGCGAACAGGGGCTTGGCCCCCATGGCGTAGATGTCCGACAGTGCGTTCGCCGCGGCGATGGCCCCGAACTGGTACGGGTCGTCCACCACCGGCGGGAAGAAGTCCACCGTGCTCACCAGCGCCAGCCCGGGCGCCACTCGATACACAGCCGCGTCATCGTTGGTGTTGAAGCCCACCAGCGCCCTCGTATCCTTCGAAGTCTTCAGTTGGCGCAGGACCTGCGCCAGATCCGCGGCGCGGATTTTCGCCGCTCAACCCGCGCAATGCGCCAGCTCGGTGAGCCGGCGCGGCTTCTGCTCTTCGGACACGATGAACCCCGTCAGCTGGCGCGCACGTAGTCGCGCTTGATGAGCTGCAACACCGCCTCGGCCGCCTGCACGTCGTCCTGCTCCGAGTGGTCCAGCACCCCACCCAACGAGCCGTAGTTGTGCACCTGCTGCAGCACGTCCAGCAGCTCCGGCGTCAGCTCGCGCAGCTTCGCCGTCATCGGCATCGCCAGCGACAGCTGCGTGGCCATCGACGGCAGATCCTTCTGGATGCGCTTGTACTCGTCCAGCTGCCTCAGCGCGTCCATCAGGAGCGCCTCGGTGGACGAGTCCAGCTCCACCATGAACTCCTGGGGGTCGGCCGGCTGCAGCTCGAAGTCACCCTGCTCCCAGGTGATGATGCGGTTGAAGCTCTTCTGAGGACCCAGGTTGTGGTTCTCGTCGATGACCGCGTAGTACACGCGGCCCTGGCGCAGGTAGATCTTCGCCTCGTGGTCGTTGGTGACCACCAGCACGCCGTTCTTCTTGGACGTGTGGAAGAGCTGCAGCAGGTCCGGCAGCGGAATCTCCTCGATCTTCCCCGTCATGGACGAGGCCTTCGTCGAGGTCCGCGCCGCCTGCACCGCCACCTCTTCCAGGCGCTGCTTGGCCACCGCCTCGTCGACCTCGCCCGCCCCCACGCCCTGCAGGATGAGCTTCAGGATGGAGGTGCCGATGAGGATGCGGTCCCCCTCCTTGAGCGTCGCCTGCTTGACCTTCTCGCCGTTGACGAACGTGCCGTTCGTCGAGCCGAGGTCCTCGATGGAGATCTGCCCGGTCCCGTTGACCATGATGCGCGCGTGCTTGCGCGACACCATGTCCTCGACGAGCACCATGTCCAGCTCGCTCGAACGGCCGATGACGATCTGCTTCTCCGCCTTCAGCGGGAACTCACCGCCCTGGTACTTGCCGGAGATGAACTTGAGCGCGTACGTCTTCGCCGGCGATCCGCTCGGAGTGCTCACGGTGCTACGACCTCGATGATGAGTGTGGCCATGGCCTTCAGCCTCCCTCCCACTGCCCTGTCCGTCCCACCCGGCTGAGCCCTGCTGCGATGGCGCCTAGCCTACATGAGACTGGACGAAAACAAGAATTCCTCTTCGTGACGAATGAGCGAGAACCGGCGCTGGCCCCTCTCGTCCACGGGCCGGGAAGGCAGTTGTCCCTCCAAGCGCCAGGCCTCGGTGGCCACCGCGTCGTCCCGCTCCAGCCGCAGCAGCCACGTCTCCGCCCGGTAGCGGCGCCGCTGGAGCCCCAGCACCCGCTCCAGCTCCGCCTCCCCTCCCCCCGTGGCCGACTCCAGTCCCGGCGCGAGCAGGGCCTTGAGGGCCTCGCGGTCTCCCGCCTCCAGCGCCCGGCGCCGGGACTCCAGCACCCGGACCACCGCCGCCAGCCGGGGCGCGGCCAGGCGCTCCGGCACCCACTCCCCTTCGCGGCGGACGAAGGGCACCCGCTCCACACCCAGGGAGCTGATGGCCGTGCGGCCCAGCAGGCCGTCGAAGTCCAGGGTCGCCCAGGCCACGGCCCGCTCTCCTCCGGGCTCCACGTTGACGGTGATGCGCGCGAAGTAGTGCTTCTGGGACCGGAGAGGCTCCTCCACTCCGGGCAGGGTCAGCGACAGCCCGTCCCGCTCGGTGCTCTTCAGGGCGGTGATGATCTCCGCCTCGGGCCCGGCGGCCACGCCCAGGAGCCGGGGCACAAGGAGCACCGCCACGGCCGCGACGGCCAGCACGGTGATGACCACCCCACCCAGTCGGCTCCAGTCCTCGGCGCTCCTCATGAGCCCATCCTCACGAGCCCATCATCCTCCGCGCCCGCTCGGCGGCGGGCGTCCCGGGAAGGCGCTCGATGATCCGCTGCAGCGTCTGCTTCGCCTGCTCGGCGTCGTTGAGCTTCACATAGGCCTCATGCAGATCGAAGAGGGCCTTCTCCTCGACGGAGGTGCCCGGGTAGTTCTTCAACAGCCCCTCCAGCCGCTGCACCACGGCCTTCCAGCGCTCGCGCCTGGCGTAGAAGGAAGCCACGTACAGCTCGTGCTCGGCCAGCCGCCGGCGCGTGTCCTCGATGTTCTTCTTCGCCTCGGCGACGTACTGCGAGTTGGGGTACTGGCGCACGAAGTCGTTCAGGGAGACCAGCGCCGCCCGGATCTCCGTCTGATCCTTCTCCGTCGACGGAGGCAGGATGAAGAAGTCCGAGGGGATGTCCGCGTAGTGCGAGAGGGCCGAGCGGTATGCGGCGTAGTCCACCTTGGGGTGCGTGGGGTGGAGCTTGATGAAGGACTGGTACTTCTCGCGCGCCTCCGGGTACGTCTCCTGGGCGTAGGCGAGGTCCGCCAGCTTCAGCTCGGCCTCGTTGGCCACCTCGAGGTAGGGGTACTTGGTCCGGACGTGCTCGTAATACCGCTCGGCCTGGAGGAAGTCCTTCCGCTCCACGGCCTCGTCGCCCAATTGGAGGTTGGCGGCGGCATCCGAGGCGAAGTCCGGATCCCCGGACTGGCCGGAGGAGAGGGCCGCGCAGCCGGCGGCGGTACACAGGAAGGCAGTCAGGCAGGCAGCTCGAAGGAGACGCATGGGTAGGGAAGCAAGCTAATCGTCCGGACCCGAAGGTTCCAGCGCCGCGTCACCGAGTACCCGCTGGATGACGTCCTCGGAGAAACCCCGGCTGAATAGGAGACGGCCGGCCCGGGCATGCTCCTTGGGTCCCAGCTTCCGGCCGGACAGGCCCCGCTGCGCCAGCACCTGGCGCGCCGTGGCCTCCGCGTCGAACTCCACCGAGCCACGGGCCTCGGCCACCGCCTCGCTCGCCGCCTCGCGGCTCAGCCCGTGGGCCTGGAGCCGCTGCTCCACGGCCTGGGGGCCATATTTCCCCCGCTGGAGCAGCACCGCCGCCCGGTCCCGGGCGAAGCGCTCGTCATCCAGGTAGCCCCACCCCGCCACCTGCTCCAACGCCGCTTCGCGCACCGGCTCGGAGAAGCCCTTGCGCTCGAGCGCCGTCAGCAATTCGTGCCGGCTGCGGGCCCGCACGGCCAACAGTCGCAGGCACGCGTCCGTCGCACGTTTGACGTCCTCGGGGGTGAAGTCCATCGCCTGCTCTCTAGCATGTGGTAACAGGCGCGGCATGCACCCCCTCATCACCCGCTACCTCAGCCCCGAAGCCGCCCGCGAGACGCTCGAGAAGGAGAAGAACGGAGAGCCTCTCGGGCCCGAGGAGCGGCTCTTCGCCCAGATCGCCGCCGCCCACCCCGACAAGCGCAACGAGTTGATGGGCGGCAAGGGCAAGCGCCACCTGTCCTCGGACGCCGAGGCGGCCGTCGTCTTCCTGGCCGCCTACGCCGCCACACGCGCCATCGCCGAGGACCCCGCGCTCAAGGACGCCACCCAGAAGGCCCGGGAGTCCCTCAAGTCCGAGGGCGCCACCGACGACGAGACGGATGCCTTCATCGCCGCCATCCTCCTGGAGGAGGCCTTCGGCTACGAGGAGGAGGTGGAGACGTTCGACAGCTCGTTCGTCCAGGAGGCGCTCGGCGAGGTGCCCTCCCTGGCCGCCCTCACCCGAGAGCAGGTGGATGCCCTCATCCTCGGCTTCGAGAAGGGGGCGAAGGACGAGGCGGAGCGCAACGTGCGCGCGCACATCTCGCGGGCCCTGGTGAACATCGCCTGGGGCGAGGGCCCCACCCCCATCAACCCCGAGCACATGGAGGCGCTCTACGAGACCGAGATCGCCGCCAAGCCCGAGGCCGAGATGGAGGCCGGGCTGCGCGCCACCGTGGACTTCCTCCAGTTGCTGGCGAAGGAGGGGCTCATCGGCACCCAGCGGCTCACCCGGCTGCGGGCGCAGCTCGGGGACGAGGAGGCGTGACCCGGGTTCAGCCCTCTCCCTCTGGGAGAGGGACGGGGTGAGGGTCTACGGCGATACGCTGTGTAACTCGAACGCCCAGGTGGGAAGGCAACAACCCTCACCCTAGCCCTCTCCCAAAAGGGAGAGGGGACGTCACGCGAGACCCACGCGGATTCACCGCGAGCCCTAGAACCGCTCGATCTGGAAGTCGTCGTCGGCGGCGGGCGCCTTCGGAGCCGCGGGAGCCGGAGCCGCGGGACGGGCCGCTCCCACGGCCGGTACCCCAGGCCGGGACGCGGCGGCGGGAACAGCGGGCACACCCGGACGAGGCACGGAGGCTGCCGCCGGACGGGGCGCGGCCATCCCGGGAGCCGCCACACGCGGGGCCGGCGTCATGGCGGGCGCGGGTTGCTGGTTCTGCCCGAAGCTGGCCGAGCCCGGCACCGGCTTGGAGGCACCCCCGTCGAAGTTGTCCCACTTCGAGTCCGAGGTGGCGCTGATGCCGGAGAAGCGCAGCGCGAAGTCGTCCGGATTCGTGGCCTGCCGATGGGCCTCCTCGTAGGTGACGAGCCCCTGCTTCACCAGCGACATCAGCGACTGGTCGAAGGTCTGCATCCCATACGTGTCGAAGCCCTGCGAGATGGCATCCGGAATCTCCTTCGTCCGGTCCTTGTCCTCGATGAGCTCCTTCACGCGGGCGGTGCAGCGCAGCACCTCCACCGCGGCCACGCGGCCCTTGCCGTCCGCGCGCGGAATCAGACGCTGGCTCACCACCGCCTTGAGCACGCTCGCCAACTGGATGCGCACCTGCTTCTGCTGGTACGGCGGGAAGGCCGAGACGATGCGGTTGATCGTCTCCGTGGCGTCCAGCGTGTGCAGCGTGGACATCACCAGGTGGCCCGTCTCCGCCGCCGCGAGCGCCGTTTCGATCGTCTCGTGGTCTCGCATTTCGCCCACCAGGATGACGTCCGGATCCTGCCGCAGCGCGCTCTTGAGCGCCTGGGCGAACGACATCGTGTCCACGCCCACCTCGCGCTGGTTCACGATGGAGCGCTTGTCGCGGATGAGGAACTCGATCGGATCCTCGATCGTCATGATGTGGTTCGTCTCGGTGGCGTTGATGTGATCGATCATCGCCGCGAGCGTGGTGGACTTACCCGAGCCCGTGGTGCCGGTGACGAGGATGAGGCCGCGCTCGTCCAGGCAGATCTTCTCCAGGATGGGCGGGAGCATCAGCTCCTTGATGGCCATCACCTTGGTGGGGATGACGCGCATCACCGCGCCGATGGTGCCGCGCTGCTGGAAGACGTTGACGCGGAAGCGGCCGAGTCCGGGGACGCCGTAGGCCAGGTCCACCTCGTTGCTCTGCTTGAACTTCTCCTTCTGGAACTCGTTCATGATGCCGAAGACCATGCGCGCCACCTCCTCGGGAGGCAGCCGCTTGCCGTCCTTCAGCGGGACCAGCGAGCCGTCGACACGGAACATGGGCGGCAGGCCCGCCTTGAGGTGGATGTCGGAGGCACCGCCGCGGAGCGCAATCTGGAGGATCTCGTTGAGTTCCATGGATGCGCCGATGGTAGCACGCCCAACGGAACCGACGAGGGGCCCTGGACCACCACGTGCTCGCCTGCCCTGGCCCGCAAAGCACAACGGCGGAGGCTCCCGAAGGAACCCCCGCCGTGCGTGTACTCCAGCGATACCGTGTGAGGACGGATTAGCGCTTGGAGAACTGGAACCGGCGACGCGCGCCCGGCTGGCCGTACTTCTTGCGCTCCACCGCGCGAGCATCACGCGTGAGGAACCCGGCCTTCTTCAGCGCGGGACGGAACTCGGGGTTGTAGTTGCACAGCGCACGGGACAGACCGTGGCGGATGGCGCCGGCCTGGCCGCTCAGACCGCCGCCGCGCACGTTGACCTCGATGTCGATCTTGCCCTTCTGCTCCAGCACGTCCAGCGGCTGGTTGAGGATCATCTTCGACGTCTCGCGGCCGAAGTACACGTTGATGTCGCGGCCGTTGATGATCACAACACCGGTGCCCGGGCGGATCCACACGCGCGCGGTGGCCTCCTTGCGGCGGCCGGTGCCATAGAAACCCTTCTCGGTGGCGGTAGCCATGTCGTCTCTTCTCTAAATGGGGTGCGGAAAGTGGGGAAGGTAGGACAGCGCTTACGCCTCGACCTCGCGCGTCGCGGGCTTCTGCGCGGCGTGCGGGTGGGTGTCACCGGCGTACACCTTGAGCTTCGTCATCATCTGACGGCCCAGGGCGTTGCGCGGCAGCATGCGGCGCACGGCGTTGAGGATGATGTCCTCGGGGTGCCGGGCGCGCAGCTTGGCCAGGTTGGTGCTCTTCAGGGCACCCGGGAAACCGGCGCGGGGGTGCCGGTAGTACATCTTGTCCTGCTCCTTCGTACCCGTCACCTTCACCTTGTCGGCGTTGATGACGATGACGTGGTCACCCGTGTCGATGGACGGGGTGTACGTGGGCTTGTGCTTGCCCTTGAGCAGCGTGGCGATCTGGCTCGCCGCGCGGCCCAGCACCTTGCCGTTCACGTCGATGATGTGCCACTCGCGCTTGATATCCGCCGGCTTCGCGCTGTAGGTCCTCTGCGACATTGTTTGAACTCCAAAAGCATGGTTGGCGCCTGAAGCGCCTGTAGCCGTAGCAACCACGGGTCCGACCCGTAAACTTCCAAGCCGTCCCGGAAAGGCCGACCGTCTTAGAGGGGGGCGGGGGGCAAGTCAAGGTCGCACTGCGTTCACCGTACCCCACCCGTGGTTCCGGTCGCGGCGGGCCCCCCGGTTGTCGGAGCCCCTACGGCCGGTTTGCTCCCGGGGGCCACTCCCCCACTCGTCCCAGGCGCCTTGAAGCGCTCCTTCAGGCTGGCGAAGAAGTTCTTCTCCTGATCCGTGGGAGGTCCCTTGCGCGGTGCGTCAAGGTCGAGCACCTCCACCAGCTCCGGGGGGATGTCCTCCAGGAAGCGCGAGGGGGTGCGCGGCACCTCCTTGCCCCGCTTCACCCGCGTGACGGAGCGCGTCAGGTAGAGGAGTTCCTTGGCCCGGGTAATGCCCACGTAGCAGAGGCGGCGCTCCTCCTCGAGGTTCTGCGCCTCGCCCTGCATGCCCTTGTGGGGCATCAGCTCCTCCTCCATGCCGATGAAGAAGACCACCCGGTACTCCAGGCCCTTGGAGGCATGGAGGGTCATCAGGGTGACGGCCTTGTGGCCCCCGGGCACCTCCTCCTCCTCTTCCTGGCGGGTGTCGAGGCTGAGCCGGTTGAGGTAGGTGAGCAGGCTGGCCTTCGGGCCCTCGCGCTTCTCGAAGGCCTCCAGGGAGTTGATGACCTGGTCGATGGACTTGAGCTTCCGGTCCGCGCTGGCCTGCGAGGTGATGAGCGACTTCGCGTCGTCCTTGTAGCCGATCTCCTCCAGCAGCTTGCGCGTCACCTCGGCCAGCTTGCCGGTCTCGTACGACTGCCGGTAGCGCTCCACGAGCTGGAGGAAGTCCTTCACCTTCTCGGCGGCGCCCTTGGGCAGGTCCTCGTAGCCCTCGGCGCGCTCCATGGCGCCCCAGAGCGTCACGCTGTCCCGCCGGGCGTGCGCCACCAGCCGCTCCATGGTGACGTCGCCAATGCCCCGCGCCGGCACGTTGATGATGCGCAGGAGCGCCGTCTCGTCCCGCGGGTTGGCGATCAGCTTGAAGTAGGCGATGACGTCCTTCACCTCGCGCCGGTCGAAGAACTCGCTGCCCGACACCACCTCGTAGCGGATGCCCTTCTCGCGCAGCATCTCCTCGATGGGGTGCGACTGACCGTTGACCCGGTAGAGGACGGCGATCTCATCCGCCGGAATCCCTCCGGCCACCAACCGGGAGATCTCCGTGGCCACGTACCGGGCCTCCTCCTCCTCGGTGGGAGCCGATACCACCTTGATGCGCTCGCCGCCCTTGCGCTCGGACCACATCTTCTTGGCCTTGCGCTCGGGGTTCTTGGCGATCACCGCGTTGGCCGCGTCCAGCACCACCTGCGTGGAGCGGTAGTTCTGCTCCAGCCGCACCTCCTTGGCCTCGGCGAAGTACTTGTCGAAGCTCAGGATGTTGCGCACCTCGGCGCCGCGCCAGCTGTAGATGCACTGGTCGTCGTCCCCCACCACGCACACGTTGCGCGTCTCGCCGCTGGCCAGCAGCGTCAACAGATCGATCTGCGCCTGGTTGGTGTCCTGGAACTCGTCCACCAGGAGGTAGCGGAAGCGCTGGGTGTACTTGTGCCGCAGGTCCTCGTGCTCGCGCAGCAGCCGCGAGGGGAGGATCAGCAGATCATCGAAGTCCACCGAGCCCTGCGCCTTGAGCGCGAGCTGGTAGGCCTCGTAGACCATGTGGGCGATGAGATCATAGTCGTCTCCCATCCCCTCCCCGAGCGGCTCGGGCGTCTTGCCGGCGTTCTTCGCCTTGGAGATGAGGGTGAGCACCTTGCGCGGATCGAAGGTGCGGTCGTCGATGCGCCGCTCGCGCATGGCCCGCTTGATGATGGCCGCCTGGTCGCCCTGGTCGGCGATGGTGAACTTCTTGGGCCAGCCCAGCCGGTAGATGTCCTCCCGGAGCATCTCCGCGCCGAAGGCATGGAAGGTGCACACCAGCACGTTCTGGGCCCGGGGACCCGCCATGTGCACCAGCCGCTCCTTCATCTCCGTGGCGGCCTTGTTGGTGAACGTGACGGCCAGGATGTTGCGGGCCAGCAGTCCACCCGGCCGTTTGTCCAGCAGGTGGACGATGCGGTGGGTGATGACGCGAGTCTTGCCGCTGCCAGCGCCCGCCAACACCAGGAGGGGGCCCTCGGTGGTGAGCACGGCTTCGCGCTGCGGGGGGTTGAGCTTCGAGAGGTCCATTGCGCGCGGCCCGGGGATACCCTTTGATTCCCCTGTGCGCGACTATTCTTCTCTCCAGCGGCTCTTTCTCCTCGCGCTCGTCGCGGGCACGGCCTGCACCGATGGTGGAAAAAAGACACCGGGAGACGCGGACAGCACGGCCGCGAACACCCCGGCGGACTTCCCCTGCGCGCATTTCGAGGACCTGCGGGCCTTCCTCCCGGAAGACCTGGAGGGCCTGCAACGCGCCCAGGAGGGGGGCTCCACCGGCCGGTATGGCGAGGTGTCCATCAGCGAGGTCGAGCGCAGCTTCACCCGCGGTGAGGAGCGGGAAGTGAAGGTGCGCATCGTGGACACCTCCGGGGGCCTGGGCAAGAAGCTGGGGCAGACCATCCGCGCCGCGGCGGACGAGGGCCGGGAGCGGGCCACGAATGATCCCACCGCCCCCATCTTCTGGAAGGACAAGGAGGCGGTGGGCTTCGTACGCTACGACGCGTCCACCACACTGGCCGAGGCCAGCCTGCTGGTGGGCAACCGGTACGTGGTGGCGGTGAGCAGCCGGGGATTCCCGGGCACGGTGGAGGTGCGCCGGGTGGCAAAGGACATCGACCTCGAAGGGCTGGCGCGGCTGCACCAGGCCCCGGCGGATCGGACCGCCAATAGAAAGGAGCTTCCGTGGTGAAGGACAGAGGGTCGCGGGCGAACGTACCGGAGGTGCTCGAGCAGGAGGCCCAGGCGCGCCAGCAGGTGGCGGGCATGGGCAAGCGCGAGTTCCTCGAGCAGTACCAGCGGCTCGCCAAGCTGTACACGGCGGACCCGGGCAACCCCGGCTCCTACGCGTGCGAGGGCTGTGAGCGGTGCGCCAACTGCATGTTCTGCAAGGACTGCGACAGCTGCTACCAGTGCACCCACTGCACCCGCTGCGAGCTGTGCAACAACTGCTCGCACTGCGTGGACTGCAAGCAGTGCCACAACTGCGCCTACTGCGTGCAGAGCGAGAACTGCACCGGCAGCGCCTACCTCGTGCTCTGCCGCAACATGTCCGACAGCAACTACTGCTTCGGCAGCGTGGGCCTCTCCAAGAAGGACTTCCACATCCTCAACGTCCCCTTCCCCCGCACCGAGTACTTCAAGCAGGTGAAGCGGCTGCGCGCGGAGATGGGCATCTGAACCGACGCCCCTCCGGGCACTACAGCAGCACGCGGACGAAGAAGGCCTTGAGGTACTCGGTCTCCGGCAGGCCGCCGAGCACCGGGTGATCCAGGCCCGCCCCCCGGCGCTCGAGAATCTGGACCGGCCGCTTCGCGTCCGCGGCGGCCGAGAGCACCATCTCCTCGAAGGCCTCGCGCGTCAGCTTGCCGGAGCACGAGCACGTGACGAGCAGGCCCTCGGGGCGCAGGCACTTGAGGGCGCGCAGGTTGAGCTCGTGGTAGGCGCGCAGCGCGGTGGCCAGGCCCTCGCGCCGCTTGGCCAGCCCCGGCGGGTCCACCACCACCGTGTCGAAGCGGCGGCCGGACTCGGAGAAGCGGCGCAGCACGTCGAAGGCGTTGGCGTTCTCCACCGTGACGTTGGTGCGCCCGTTGCGCGCGGCGTTCGCCCGCGCCCGCTCGGAGGCCTTCGGGTCCTGCTCCACCGCCAGCACCGAGTCGCACGTGCGGCTGAGCGCCAGCGCGAAGCCCCCGTGGTAGCTGAACAGGTCCAACGCCTCGCCCCGGGCCAGCTCGCCCGCGCGCACGTGGTTGTCCACCTGGTCCAGGAAAGCACCCGTCTTCATGTCCCCCAGCAGGTCCACCTCGAAGAGGTTCTCCCCCTCGTGGTAGCTGAAACGCGCCTCGCCCTGCCCGTGCAGCAGCTTCACCTCGCGCGTCAGGCCCTCGAAGTCACGCCCCGAGGCATCGTCGCGGCACACCACGTGCGTGGCCCCGGTGAGCTCCGCCAGCGTGCGCGCTACCCACTCCTTGCGCACGTCCATGCCCTCGGAGAGCGTCTGCAGCGACAGGCCCGCGCCATAGCGGTCCACGAAGAGGCCGGGCAGCAGGTCCGCCTCGCCGTGCACCAGGCGCACGCCGTCCCGCTGGCGCAGCGGCGCGCGCCTCGCGAGCGACAGCTCCAGCCGGTGGCGCAGGAAGGCCTCGTCCACCTTCTCCTCGGCGGGGCCCTTGCGCGTGAGCAGCCGCAGCGCCAGCGGCGAGCGCTGGGCGTAGAAGGCCTGGCCCACGGGGTTGCCCTGCGGGTCCACCACCGACACCACGGCGCCGCGCTCCTCCGTCTGGGGCGGCTCCAACAGCTCGGTACGGTACAGCCAGGGGTGGCCCTTGCGCAGGGCCTTGGCCCCCTTGAGGCTCACGCGGGCGGTAGGGGGGGTTGGGCGAGCCATGTCTCGTGTCACTCCAGGCCGCGGGCGGCCAGTTCCTGATCGTCCTCGCCCCGAAGGTGCCCCACTTCGTGGAGCAGCGTTACCTTTATCTGCTCCCTCAGCTCCTCCCGGGTGCGCACCGCCCGGGCCAGGTTGAGCCGGTAGAGGGCCACCGAGCGGCACGGCGTCTCCGAGCCATCACAGGGCTCGCCCAGCGGCGGACCCCGGAAGAGGCCGAGAATCGCGGGCGACAGCGGCGGCTCCCCGGAGAGCAGGTCCTCCTCCGCGGGCAGATCCTCGGCGCGCACCGGCACCCCGGTCAGATCCTTCCGCATGTCCTCGGAGAGCGCCGCCACCGCGCGGGCCACCTCCTCGCGGAACTCGGCTTCCGTGGGCGTGGGCGGCACGGGGAAGTCCTCCGGCGAGACGCGCCGCGCCTTGTCGAAGTGCTCCCGCGCCTCCTTCCACTTGCCCTCGCGCTCCAGCAGCAGCCCGAGGTGGTAGTGCGCGTGCGCCCCACGCTGCGGATCATTCCGCAGGGTGCCAAAGGCGGCCCGGGCCTCGGCGAAGCGGCACAGCTCGAAGAGGGCCAGGGCCTTCTCGTAGGCGGCCTCACGGTTGTCCGGCTCGCGCGCCAGGACGAGCTGGGCGCGCTGGAGCGCCTCGGCGGCCTGCCCCAGGTCATTGAGCGCCATGGCGGCCACCAGCGCGAAGCGGGGCAGCAACTCCGGCGCCGCGTCGGACTGGGACAGCCCACGCTCGGCGTAGAGGGCCCCCAGCTCGTCGTACTCGCGGCTGGAGGGCAGCTGCACGGCGTAGAGGTGCGCCGCGCCGAGCAGCGCGTCCGGCTGGCCTGGCTCAATCGCCAGGGCCCGGGCGTAGGCCACCTGCGCCTCGGCCGTGCGCTGGAGGGCGGCCAACGCCTCGCCCCGCGCCGAGTGGGCGGCGGCCGAGTCCGGCTCCAGGGCGGAGGCCTGGGCCGCGCAGGAGAGCGCCTCCGGGTACCTGCCGGTGTCGAGGTAGTCCAACGCCGCGCTGAGGGGGCTGGAGCCCTTCGCCCGGCACGGGGGAAGCGGCTCGGGCACGGGCGCCGCCGTGGGCACGGGCGCCGGCGCCGAGGCAACCGGGGCGGTGCCCGCGTCGGGAGCGGACGTGGGAGACGTCCACTGGCAGGAACCGAGGAAGAGGAGGCAGAGGGCGAACGGACCGCGCCGGGACATGGGGGGCCGAAGGCTACGGCATCGCCCGCGGCACGGGAAGATGCCAGCAGCCCGCCCGCCCGTCCGCCATGACCGCCCCCCTGAAAACGGCGGGGCCCGCCCTCGCCGCGCGGCGAGGACGGGCCCCGGTGTGACAGCTCAGCCCTGGCTCAAATCCCCGAGGGCAGGCAAGCCTGCTTGCCTCCACCGTTCGGACCCGGCTGCAGGTGGCGGCACTCGTGCAGACCCCGCGAGACAGGCAGCTCGTAGATGGACTGCAGCACGTCCGTGCTGGCGGACACCTGCGTCTGGTTGGCCTTCTCCCTGTTGGGCCCGGGCTCCAGGAAGATGGTGGAGTACTTCACCTGGCCCGTCTTCGAGATCTGGATGGACGTGGACACATCGGGCGGGGGCGCGATCACCGAGCGCTCCTGGTAGCGAGCGAACGTGTTGTTGTTGGAGAAGCCCACCGCGCAGTTGGGCGCACCCGTGATGAAGTCCGCCTGGAAGAGACGCGCCCGGCTGGCATACGAGCCGGAGCACGCCAGGGACTCGCCCGCCTGCGGCTGGACGGCCTCCGAGTACATGGAGTTCCACATCGTGCAGCTCGCCAGCACCGCCGAGCCGCTGGCCGTCTTGTGATGCGGACCGTCGTACTCGTAGAACCAGCCCCGGCTGTCCGGAGCGGCCAACGGCCTGCTCGCGACGCAGCTCGTGCTCCCGCTGGCGCACGTGCAGGAGCCGTCGGCCTTGCACACGACATCCGTCACGTTGCGCAGGTCATCGTTGGAGTCCGACAGCCGCCGGTTGTCGTACTTGTCCGCCTTGTTGGCCGAGGCCGAGTTCGGGTCCTCGGTGAAGACACGATCCTGCGCACCACCGTAGGCCCAGATGCCGAAGAAGCGGTTCTTGCCAACGGAGCTGCTCGTGGCCAACGGCTGCTTGACGTCCAGATCGCCCATGTTCTTCGTGTCGATGGTGGCCGTGGCGGGCACGCGGCAGTCGAAGACGTCCGACGCGTACTGGCCACACTCCACGCTGGTGGAAGCGAACGCGTAGGTGGACGAGCCGCCATCCTGCCGGGTGCAGGTCTGGGCCTCGCGCTTGTCGAACGCGGCCTTGATGAAGGACTTGCTGGTCGTCGGACCGCAGTAGTCGAACGAGGCCGGCGTGTCGTTCCACTGGGTGGCCGTCGCCTTGGCGTAGGTGCCCTTGCCCCACTCGCTGTTCATCGTCTGGGCGTCGGACGTCCCACGCGTCACCTTGTAGTTGACCAACGTCTGAGCGCACCCGAGCTTGGAGCACGCCTGGGGGTTGTCGTAGCGGCAGATACCGACACCTTCATCCAGGATGGAGTAGCGGTTGCCCGTCCCCACGAAGGCGCGCAGGGCCCGGGTGTCCTGCTGGTACGCCAGCGAGCTCAGGTAGAAGAAGGGCGAGCGCTTGTCGATCCGCTCCGCGGTGGACGAGGACACATCCTGCCGGTCCATCGCGAAGGCGCGCCCGGCGCTCCAGTTGGTCACCAGACCCGAGCTGTCGATGATGCCCGGCTCATGGAAGCGCATCGTCCAGAGCTGGCCTCCCAGGTCACCCACCACCGCGGTGTCGAAGAAGCCATCCAGCGCCGGCTCGGTGCTGGGGCCGTAGTCCGCCATGGCCACGGGTGCCACGAAGCCGTACTTCAGGAACTCACGCGTCTTGTCCGCGCCGCTCGAGGCCTTGCCCGGCGAGGCGAACTCCCACTTCCACAACAGGTTGTCGCGACGGGAGTCCACCTTGCCATTCCACACGTCCACCATGTAGATGCCGCGGCCCTTCTCGCCACCCGGAGACCAGCCACCGGACAGCATGGTCACCCAGCGCTCGGAGAAGTCCTTGGGCGGCAACCCCTCCGCCTGGGGCATGGGACTGGCCGACCTGAACCGGACGGGACCGATCGGGGGCGACTTGGGGCTGAGGCTGAAGAGCGTCTTGCCGAAACGCAGCGCCTCGTCCGTGCACGGCTGCGGGAACATCCACCGGAAGCCGGGAGCCAGCGCGGCCGGCTTGGCGGCATCATCCCAGCGCAGCTCCAGGGCGAAGTAGTGCGTGCCACCGCGGCCCTCGGCCACCACGGCCACCGTGTGGTACTCGTCCTCGTCCTTCCAGCCGTTGTTGTTGTCGTCCGACCAGATGTCGCGGACCATGATGTCGCCATCCACGTAGTAGGCGTGGCCCTGCATCATGTCCTGCAGCCGCGGCAGCAGATCCGACGGGATGAAGGCCCACACTTCCTTGCCGCCGCTCTGCTCACCGGCGACCGGGGCGTAGTGGATGTTGCATGCCTGGTCCACCGCGCCCTTGCCATCGCTGAAGGCGTGCAGCATGCCGTCGTTGGCGCCCACGAGGATCAGCCGCTCGCGCATGCGATTCTTGTGGTGGTAGCCGTCGTAGGCATCCCCCTGATTCATCGCGGCGCCCGGCTTGCAGGTCGCGGGGATGGGGTCCTTGGACGGCTTCAACGGCGTGGCCTGCCCGCCCAGCTGCTCCGCGCTGGAGTAGAGCGTGCGCACGCACTGGGTGCTGACGCCCAGATCGCACAGGAACTTGTCCACCGGCGGGCTCACCACCACGGGCGCCGAGTGGAAGATGTCGCCCAGCGCGGACGGCCGCATGTTGGCGCGGGAACCATCGCCATCCTCGTCGAAGAGATCCTGACCGCGCACGTACTGGATGACCAGCGCCGCGCACAGCTTGTCGTAGTCGGCCTGGGACGTGGGGTCCGCCGACACCACGCCCGAGCGCACCTTGTTCATCATCTCCGCGGCCTGCTTGGAGGTGAGCCCCATCTTGCTCAGGATGAAGCCCGGCTTGTAGCCGGAGCCCGTGCCGCTGGGGCACATGGGCGCCCCGCTCACGGCCAGGTACTGCTGCAGCTCGGCCAGCTTCTCGAGCTTGAACTCGACGAGCTCGTCGTCCTGGTTGATCAGCCCATCCTTGAGGCCACCCTTCAGCCGGCCGTTGTCCGTCACCGTGTAGATGTTGCGGCCGAAGTCGGGCTTCTTGGCGCCCCCGGTCTCCGCGCCCTGCTCCCAGTCCTTCTTGAGCTCCTCTCCCGCCTCCCAGTAGTGCTGGGCCGCCTCGCCGAACTGGGTGACGGTCGCGGGGGTGCTGAAGGCCGTGATCTTGCGGAAGTCACCCTCCTGGGTCTCCGCGACGACATCCCCATTCCTGTCGATCAGGTAGACGTCGTCGTAGTCCTTGTCGTCATTCCTGTCCTCGTTCAGGACGAACTCGTTGAACTGCTCGTAGCGGAAGAGCTTGCCCGCCCACCCCTTGTTGCTGGCGGGGACCATGCGGGGGATGATCGCCAGCTGCGACGAGTTCTGCGACTGCAGGCTGTTGACGGCCACCGAGGTGAAGGCGTTGCTGCGCGCGTTGATGTTGTCCAGGATCTTCAGCAGGGCCTGCTTGAGCTCGCTGGTGCTCCGGGCCGGGAAGAACTCGCCGCCACCCACCCGCGCCGTCTCCTGCAGCAGCTTGCTGGAGGTCACCGCCTCGGAGAAGCCGATGGTGTAGGTGGCCACGCGCTGCATGCCCCCCTTCTCCTCGCGCATGTCGTTGTCCCAGAAGTACCTGGCCACCTTGTGCAGGTTGCCCTTGCAGTCCGTGCAGTTGGAGGACTGCTTGGTGATGGCGCTGGGGAGGGAGACGTAGTTGCCTTCGCTGGTGGGATCACCGTCCGTCAGCAGGATGACGGCGTTGAATCCGCACTCGTAGCAGATGGCGTCGCCGCGGTTGTACGCAGTGGAGCCGACGCTCGCCGGCTTGGGGTGATTGGAGCCGAAATACTTGGAGAAGGGCGTGGTGCCGCTGCTCCTGCTCTGGAAGTAATAACCCGCCGCGTAGAGCGTGTCCGAGAGCGGGGTACCGATATGGCCCCACGCCAGCCGCTTCGTCGAGCTCCCGTTGTTGGTGAGATTCCTGAGGAAGGTGTCGCGGCCGGCCTTCATCGCGTCGGCGTCCAGCGGGTAGGCGCACGAGGGGCTCATCTCCTGGAGCATGCAGAGGCTGTTGACGCTCCACGAAGAACCCCAGCACCCCTCCGAACCCACCGTCTCGAAGGACATCACCGCGAAGCGCGCCTCGGGCAACGCGTGGACGACATCCGCCAGCACCTTCACGGCGCCCGAGTCACGCGGCGCGTAGAAGTTGAGGAAGTTGCCCTTCACCCGGCGCGTCGAGCCATCGACGTAGTACCCCTTGGTGTCCAGGCACTGCTGGCACAGCGTGCGGTCCGCCGACTTGCTGGAGACGCCCTTGCACGCATCCGTCACGTTCGACCACGCGTCGACCTGGTCGTCATTCTCCGGGGGGTTCTGGAAGCTACGGCCATACCCGTCCGAGGGCGCGTTGTAATACTTGTTGGTCGCGAACCACTCGCTGGACTGGGTGGACATGCTCGTCCACAAGCGCGGGTACACCTCGTCCTTGTCGTAGCCCAGCTCCTCGAAGAACGAGTGCGAGCAGCCCTTGGCCGTGGGCCAGGTCGTCGGCCACGCGTACATGGAGCTGGAGGTGTCGATGATGAAGAGGATGTTGGGTGAGCCGCTCGGGCTGGAGAAGAACTTCTCGTCTCCGCTGAACTGCGTCGGATTCATCAACGAATCCAGCCGCGAGGTCGTCGGCAGACAGCAGGCGGCCTGATCGATGGCGGCCGCCGTGTCCGCCCGGAGCACCACCAGCACCGAGGCAACAAGGTACAACGTCAGCTTACGAATCATGGCGCCTTCCCTCACAGGCCATAACGGAAGAGGAACTCCACCTCGGACTGACGGCCCTTGGCGGCCGGGTTGCCCGAGGACTCCTCGCACTTGACCACCACCCGGTAGTACTGCCCACCGAGGATGGTGGAGCGGGGCATGTTGTTGGCCAGCTCTACCGCCTGGCCAGCGGCCGCTCCCATCGTCACCGCATCCACGGTCGTCACCGTGGCGATCGCTTCCGAGTCATAGTGTCCGGTCATCAGCCGCGAGCGCGCCTCCGGATCCGGATCATCGATGAGCTTCGTATCGAGGATCTCCAGCGTCCCGGTGGCCTGGAACAACGACAGGCGGGAGAGCAGGTGGCGGCGCGCCGCCTCCGCGCAGACGTTGACGCGATCTCCGCGCAGCTTCTCCGCCGTCGCCTCGCGGTTGCGATTGGTGAACTGGATGGCCCCTCCCACCAGCACCATCAACACGGAGATGGCGATGACGGTGAGCAGCAGGGCATTGCCTCGGGGGGCCCGGGTTCTGGGATGGATCATGATGGGTCAGCCTCCCCATGAAATGTCAGTGGGCTCGTCACCCACCTCGGGAATGAAAGCGGAGCGGGACAGCATGTTTGGCACACGCACCGTCAGGGTCATGTTGGTCCGGTAGTAGCCGTCCGCCTCCACGGCTTCGTTGGAGTCTTCCAGATCCACGCGCTCGAAGGCACGGCGCCCGTTGGATTCGGCGCGCGTCGAGCGCACGCTGATGCTCAGGCGCACCGCCCGGATGTTCGCGGGGTGCTGGTTGTAGCGCGTCGCATCGTCGTAAGCCGTGCCATACACGGGCGCCGGGGTGACGTCCGGGTCGGGGAAACGCTCCGAGTCGTCGCTGCCCACGTCTCCCAGCACCCAGTTCGAGGGATCCGAGCTGGCATCCACCGGAGGCAGGACCGTGGCGTGGACGCTGTTGGGCAACGGGCGGTTCATCACGTAGGCCACCTGGAAGGACTCCACATCCGCGGCCAGGGGCACGGCATTGGCCAGGTCCAGCGTGTCCAGGCGATCGAAGGCCATCAGGAACGGACGGCCATCCAGGTCCATGATGCGGACGCGCAGCTCATGCAGGAGCATGATGTAGGGCGCATCCGTCCCGGTCCAGGACAGACACCCGGCATCCGCGCCCACGGAGGACAAGCGGGCGTCCACCGCGAAGTTCTTCGAGCTGATGGTGTCGGACTGCAAGCCTCCCGCGCTCACCCGCAGGACCACGTAGTCACGCCCGCCCCGGCACGACACGAGGAAGCGCTGGCTCTCGGGAAAGTCCACGCCGAACGTATCCCCGCCCTGCAGCTGCAGGCCATCGGCGGCGGTGTAGAAGCCCCGGCGCAACCACGAGGGATCCCGGTAGCGGAAGGCCAGATCATCCGTCACGGACTGGGGAACGCCGGGCGCGAAAGCGAGAACCTGATTGGCCTTGGGGGCCAGGGTGGCGTCGAAGTCGAAGGCGAAGCGGGGATCCACTCCATAGCCGGCCATCCGCAGCCGCTGCTCGATGAAGGTCGCCGCCGTGCGCGCCCCCTCCACGGCCACCTTGACGCGCGACTCGGCCTGATAGGAGCCCTGCACCGCCAACACGGAGAAGGCCACGGCGAAGAGGATGATGCTCGTGGTGGCGGCACCCACCAGGAGCTCGACGAGGGTGAAGCCGCGCGGCGCGTGGGATGGGGGGGATTTCGAACGCGTCATGAAGACCACTCAGATTTCGATGTTGGTCCCGTTACCGAACGGGCTCGCGTCGTAGAACCCGACGAACTGCCGCAGGAAGCGCCGGCGCCCCAGCTCGTTCCACGACACGACGATCGCCACCTCGTCGATCGACACATTGGCGACCGGATCCAACCGCGACACCCGCACCAGGACCCGGCGGAAGCGCTCCCTGTCCGTCTTCGGGTAGCCAGGCAGCAGCCTGTCGGCCTCGTCCGCGGTCTCCTCGAAGGCGTCCAGATCCATGATGCAGCGCACCGCCCACGGCTCCGCGCCGGGATCCAGACTCTCCAGCCCGCCGGCCAGCTCCTGCACGCTCGCGCCCGCATGACAGGCCGCGCCCGTGAGCATGCCCTCGACCACCCGATGCCGGCCCAGCGTGTCCAGCGCCACGCGCACCTGGGAGCCGATGCCCGCGGCGCGGCTGGCCTGGTTGGCCATGGAGTTCTGCTCGCTGGCCACCAGCACGCCCTGGAACACGCCCAGCAGACCAATGAGCAACACGACGGAAGCCACCATCCCTTCGATGAGTGACACTCCGCGCGGAGCGGAACCCATACGGCGGACACGGCGTCGGGAAGAGAGATCCACGGCAGAGCCTCCGATCGGCATCAGTGGGAGAAGGCCGCCACGTAACCCGTGGGACCCGCGATGGCGAACAGGTATTCGGACTTGCGGTCCTGGCTGCTGAGGGCCAGTCCCTGGTTCTTGGTGAAGACGTACTCGCCCTGCCCATTGACGAAACGGGCGCTCCCATCCGGGAAGAAGGCGATGGCGCCACGCAGCGGCGCCCCCGAGCAGAAGCCACAGGTCCGCACCTGGAGCGCCGCGAAGGGCTGAGCGTACTGCCCCGCCTCACCGGGCTTCAGCGCCTCGAAACGCACTCCCTTGCTGTAGTCCTCCAGGAAGTACGACGCCGACACCAGGGCCGAGCCCCTGGGATCCATGGCGAAGAGGCCAGCGGGCGCACGCACGTAGCTGCTCCCGGAGTCCTCCACGAGGAAGAACGCGCCCGGGCCTCCCTCCATCGCCTTGCGGCCGGCGGACGGATACAGGAGGACCCACATCGGATAACCCCGCGAGACCGCCTGGGCCCGCGCCGTGGTCAGCACGCCCTGCATGTCGAACGCGGCATTCTGCAGCGCCCCACGCCGGCCCAGCGAGTCGAAAGCCACCATGGACAGCGCCGCCAGCACGCCGATGATCGCCACCACGACCATCAGCTCGACGAGGGTGACTCCCCTCATGCGCCGCTCGTGCTTCGCTGGAATTCCCTGGGTGCGCATTTGACCAACTCTCACTGGGAGAACAGATTGCCCGGCTTTATGGGAAATGTAAATAATTCTCAGCCCATCGAAAGATGGATGGTCAACACCTTTTGGGAGGAAAGCCGATCTCCGGGGTTGCGTCCCTCCCCGCGGAAGAATCCCTCAACGCACCGAGAAGAAGCAAACCGGCCCACCTGAGAGGAAGGCTCCCAGGAAAACCCGGCTACGTCTATTCCCGGGCAAGCCAACGCCAGACAGCTCGCCCGCTCCGGAGTCGCTGGCCTGAAGCCGCGCCCCGCGTTGCGAGCCTGCTGGAAAAATGGCGGAAAACCGATCACATCGGGGACGCCAAGCAAACGGTGGGCCGCCTGCCAACCCCCCGAAAGCACGACTGTCCGGTGGCGATCACCGCAGGTGTTGCGGCCCAGACCCTCGCAAACTTTGCGAGGTGCGCAAAATGTAGTGGGTCCGGATTAAGCGGACAGCTCGGACAGGATTTCCGTCCAGGCGGAGCGGGCACGCGCCAGCTCCCCGGGCTTGAAGCTGATGGCGGCCACCACGGGGTGCCCGCCGCCGCCGTAGCGCGAGGCGATGGCGGCCAGGTCGTGCCGCCGCTCCTGGGGACGCCACGGGTTGGAGCCGAGCGACACCTTGGCGCGCGAGGGGCCCTGCCCCACCCAGAGGGTGTAGCGGGCCTCGGGATAGAGGGCGTAGGCGATGAACTTGTTGAGGCTGTCCACGCCCTCGTCCGCCAGGTCGAAGGAGACGACGCCGTTCTCGTAGCGGGCCTTGGCGCGCACCAGCTCGATGTGCTGACGGTGGCGCTCGAGCAGCGGCGCCAGCGGCGTGGCGATCAGCGGCGAGGCGGCGATGGCGGCCAGCGAGTCGGTCTGCATCCGCTCGATGACCTGGGGAATGAGCGCGGGGTCCTTGTTCGCCTCGAGCACCGTCATGATGCGCAGCGCGGGCTCCTCCAGCGCCACGGCCATCTCCGGGTTGGGGAAGAGCGCGCCGTCGATGATCTCCGCCCAGTGCAGCAGCTCCTTCAAGGGAGAGGGGTCCCACCCGAAGCGCTCGCGCGCCACGTCCGCCAGGTACACGGTGCAGCTCTTGCGGTGCGCGTCGTGGAACTTGTGCCCGCTGGTATCGGCGCGGAAATGGGCCTCGTCCCCCGGCTGCTGGAAGGCGGAGACATGGTGATCGAACCACCAGGTGAGCCGCGCGTCCTGGCTGTAGCGGAAGTCGACGATGACGTTCTCGTCCCCGGTGAAGACGGCCGGATCAATGGCCGCGCCCCCCGCCTGGTGGGACAGGCCCCGGTAGCTGAAGCGGGCATCCGGGCGCACGCGCTCGCGGTAGAAGCGGGTGAAGACCGCCGCGCTCGCGGCCCCGTCGAAGCAGCTGTCGTGGAAGAGAACCTGGACGTTCATGCCGGTGGCCTTACCTGACTCCCATGTCAGATGTGTACGAAAAGCCTCAACGAAACGAGTCATTCCCCCACGGAACATTGAACGAAGTTTGGAATCCCTCCCCCGGGTCCGAGGCAAGTGGTGACTGCAAGTCCCTGATTCTTCGAGACAGGCAGGCGGACGAGCCCCTGGCATGCCGCATGCATTCCATTTGGGCCTGTTCAGTCCATCGACCCACGGGCAGCAGGTGGGAGGACACCATGGCCAAGACGGCGACACGCAAGCGCGGTTCGGTCCAGCGGCAGGGACGCAGGACAATGCCCACGCCCCGGAGGAGCACCCATCGCCGGGCGGCTCCGGCGTTGCTCACCCTGGGAGATCTCATCGCGGCGGCCTACGACACGGCCGGCGGAGAGAGCTTCGAGGTGCTCAAGCTCGTCACCTCGCAGCAGATGACCCGGGCCCTGGGACGGCGCATCGTCCTGGAAGGCTGAGTCTCCCCTCCCCCACCGGCCTCGTGGCCCCAAGGGAGTGGTGAGCCCACGCGGAGGCCCTCAGGGCACGTCCGTGATGGAGATGTACTGCTTGTCGGTGGGCTCGCCCGCGAGCAGCTTGCCGAGGTCCTCGGCGTTGTTGGGGTGCACGAGGAAGGTGCCCGCGGGCGTCTCCATGCGCACCGGCTCCGGTACTCCCTGCACGTCCCCGGCGGGGCCTCCGCTTCCAGCGACGGAGGAACGCGACGACGGCAGGGTCGCGCAACCGGCCAGGGCCAGCAGACAGAGCACGGCGTGGAGCTTCATCCAGGTCCTCCCCAAGCAAGAGCGGCCCGCGGCGCGGGAACGGGGGCGCCTGGGTACGTCGCTTTGGCCCGGGAGGCAAGTCCCCGGCCTCCGGACGCGGCCGACTGTACACAGGACAACGCCCGCGCCCCGTGGCTTCCGGGACGCGGGCGCCAGGCCCTGCTCCATGCGTCAGGGGACTACCGCGGCTGCCAACGCGGGCGGTGGTCGTTGCCCAGGCCCGTCTGCACCCTCAGGGTCGTCGGGGTGAGCACGGTGGCCGGCTCGCTGCTCAGGGTGCCATCCGCGTTGATGCCGCGCACGTAGAGGCGCTGGCCCTGGATGTAGGCCACGTAGCGCCCATCCGGAGAGACCGAAGGCAGGGTGGCGTTCTCCGACACGAGGACGGGAGCCCCCGACGCCTGGCCCGTCGTGGGATCGATGCGCTGCAGGTAGACGTTGGGTCCCGCCTGGGCCCCGCAGGCCTCGGCCCCCGTGTTGCCGCAGATGATGGAAGGCGCCGTGTCCCCATCGGGGTCGAAGTAGAACGCGCGGACGTAGGCGACGTACGTGCCGTCCGGCGCCCAGTCGTGGGCGGTGATGAAGGACTTGAGCTCACCGCCCGTCACGGCCGTCGGCGTGCTCACCGTGGCGATCTCGTTGGAGCTCGCCGCCCCCGCCGCGGGCAGGGTGAGGAGCTTGTAGAGGGACTGCGAGCCATCCGCGAAGTTCGTCGAGCCGGTGCTGGCGAGATAGAGCAGGAAGTCCGTCACCCGGTTGTAGCGGGGCTGCTCACCGCCCGAGCTCCCGCCCACATCCGAGGATGAGCCCCCGAGCGTCACCGACAACAGGCCAGAGCCCGCGGCGCTGTAGAAGAGGCTCTGGTCGTCCTTCCACGAGGGGAACCCCCCGTTGGGGCTGGCCGTCTGGACGAGGGCGCTCAGGATCTCGAAGACGGAGATGCCCGTGATGCTCGCCCCCGACTTCCGGGTCCAGGCGACGTTCGACGACGGCTCCCACTCCATGTGCCGGAAGTCCTCGGTGCTGGCCGCCGCGGCGGTGGTGAGGTCGGTCTTCTGCCCCGTGGCGAGCGGAATCGTCCGGGAGACGAGCACCGGGCTGCCCGCGGTCTCCTCCTGCACGAAGGCCACGGCCGAGCCGTCCTTGTTCCAACGCGGGAAGCGGCTCGCGCCCGCGGCCTCACTGAGCTCGAACGGCGCGGCGCCCGCTTCCGCGCGCACGGCCACCGCCTCGATGGGACCGGCCCCGCTGTTCACGGAAGCCGTCACCGCGAGGTGCAGCGGCTGGCAGGTCTTGCTGCCCGTGGCCCCCTCGCACCGCAGGCCGCCCATGCAGTTGATGGAGTCGGTGCAGGGACCATCCTTGCCCACGGTCATCGTGCCCGCGTCCGTGCCCGCATCCGTACCGGCGTCCGTGCCCGCATCCGTACCAGCGTCCGTGCCCGCATCCGTGCCCGCGTCCGTCTGCGTTCCCCCATCGGGGATCGGCGTGGGAGTGATGTCCTGTTCCTGGCACTTGTTGTCGACGCAGGCCCACCGCTTGCCTTCGCCCGGCTCCCCTTTCTCGTTGAGGCAGTCGATCTGATCGACACACTCCTCCGTACAGCCCGTCGCCACCATCATCAGCGCGCTGACGAGCGCACCCAGGACAACACGCTTGGTCATATGGATCCTCCGAAACCGCCGCGTGCGTATAGGCTCGCTCCCCTGGCTTCGGGGACTGAACCTGGGCGCCACATCGCGGCGGCTGTCGCGGGCTGAACGGCGGACGAACGAAGTGCCACCGGACCTTTCCGATGATTGACACCCACTGCCATCTCGACGCGTCGCGTTTCGAACCGGACCGGGACGAGGTGCTCGCCCGCGCCTGGGCCGCCGGACTGCACGGAATCCTCGTCCCCGGTGTGGGACCGGACAACTGGGAGCCCCTGCTCGCCATGTCCCGCGCCGAGCCGCGCCTCCAGGTAGGACTCGGCATCCACCCCCAACTGCTCCCCGACCTCCCACCCGAGGAGGACGAGGCACACCTCGAGCGTCTGGATGCACTGCTCTCCCAGGGCGGCGCCATCGCCGTGGGTGAGTGTGGGCTGGACGGGCCCTCGGCCGCGGGCGCGCCCATGGAGCGGCAGGTGGCGGTGCTGCGGCGGCACCTGGCGCTCGCGCGCAAGCACGACCTGCCCGTGCTCATGCACTGCTTCCGAGCGCACCCCGCCCTCATCGAGCTCTTCAAGCAGGAGCCCCTGCCCGAGGCCGGCGTGCTCATGCACAGCTACGGCGGGGGCGTGGACCTGGCGCGCTTCTACATCCAGAAGGGCTGCCACTTCTCCTTCGCGGGCCCCGTCACCTGGGCCGAGGCACGCAAGCCGCTGGACGCCCTGCGCGTCATCCCGCCGGATCGGCTGATGGTGGAGACGGATGCCCCGGACCAGGCGCCCACGCCCCACCGGGGGCAGCGCTCGGAGCCCGGCTACCTGCCGCACATCCTCGAGGGCATGGCCCGGGTGCTGGGGCAGCCGGTGGAGGAGCTTGCCCAGCGGACGACCGAGAACGCCCGCCGCCTGTTCCGGGAAGCCTTTCCCCGGCCTTAGCGGTAGGGAGGCGGTCGCGCTATAGAGGCCCTTCATGAATCCGCAGCCCACTCCCCCGGAAGCCGTCCCCGCCGCCACTGGCACCCCCGCTCCCTCGGAGCCCAAGCCCTTCAAGCTGCACCGGCGCTTCGACCGCACCGGCCGTCTGCTCGGAGACCCGGCGATGGAGCGGCTGGCGAAATCGCGGGTGATCGTCTTCGGCCTGGGAGGCGTGGGCAGCTACGCCGCCGAGGGCCTCGTGCGCAGCGGCATCGGCCAGCTGACGCTGGTGGACTTCGACACCGTGTGCGTCACCAACGGCAACCGCCAGCTGCACGCCACCGCGAAGACGGTGGGCAAGCCCAAGGCGGAGCTGATGGCGCAGCGCTGCAAGGAGATCAACCCCGACGCCCAGGTGCAGGGCCTGCGCGAGTTCTACCGCGACGAGCTGGCCGACCAGTTGCTGGCCCCGGGCAGCTACGACTACGTGGTGGACGCCATCGACAACGTGAAGGCCAAGCTGCACCTGCTGCACCGGTGCGTCAGCCTGGGCATTCCCGTGGTGAGCTCCATGGGCGCCGCGGCCCGCCTGGACCCCACCGCCATCCGCGTGGAGGACCTGTGCGAGACGCACATGGATCCCTTCGCCAAGGACATCCGCAAGCTGCTCAAGCGCAAGTACGGCGTGCCCACCGAGCGGCCCACGGGCATCACCGCCGTCTACTCCATCGAGCAGCGGCGCCAGCCCCTGTCCCTGCGCTATGACTCGGACGACGGCTTCTCCTGCGTGTGCCCCAACGACAACGACTTCCACAGCTGCGAGCACCGCAACCAGATCGACGGCAGCGTGGCCTTCGTCACCTCCGTGTTCGGCATGAACGCGGCCGGTGTCGTGGTACGCCGCCTGTCCCAGGGACGGTGAGCCGGAACCAGCGGGGTTTGAGTTCGCGACGGAAGAGCTGGCCTGGAGAGGAGCGGTTAGCTCCACTCTCCCCCTGATTGGAGCTTGATGTGAACTGGTCACTTATTTCCTACACACATGGGACTACCCTGTCTGGCACTCCGGCAAGCAAGCATGATGCAGTACCTTGGTAGTCGCTATATTCTCTGTCCATGCCGTTCGAGCCAGATGTCATCGTCACTGCATCCGAGGGACTTGGAGTCTCGCTTGTAGCCGAGGTGAAGCGCTCCTTGACCGACAAGTCACACGCGGAAGAACAGCTGAAACGGTACATGGTCAGTATGCGATGTCCGGTTGGGCTGTTGGTTACACCGGAAAAGCTCTGGATCTATAACGACAGTTACAGCCGCCCTGGCTTGGCATCCGTCGAGTGCGTGGGTGAATTCCCGCTCACAGGGCTTCGAGTCCTACCGATGGATGCTGCTGCATTTCCTTCCCAACCTGCTTTCGCCCTGGAGCAGGCGTTTCAGCGCTGGCTCGAAGGGATCTCAACGGACTCAGAGCGACAGAAACTCCCGCCAGGACTGAGAGAGGCACTTGAGGAGTATGTCGTCCCCGCGCTCAATGAGGGTCAGGTGCGAGCTGCCGGACCAAGGAGCGCCCTCTCATCCGGCGTTGCTAGATGAAACACGTCTTCGTCGAAACCAACTGGGTTGTCGATGTTGCCACGCCTGAGCACCATCGAGTTCCCGCTGCCCTGGAACTCCTGGAGCGCGCGGGCCGCGGGGAATTGCAACTACACCTTCCATCCATTTGCATCACCGAAGCCCGGCGGACGATTCCAACCAAGTTCCAACCCAGGCACGAAGCCGACGCGATCCGCAAGTTCCTGTCCTTGCCACGACCCGGCTCGATTACTGATGCCGACGCGCAGACCGTGCGACGTATCCTCGGAGTGTATGAGCAACAGGTCAAAAAAGAACTGAAGCAACTCGAAGAGACGCTGCGATCGTTTTTGAAGAAGCCAGGGCTTGAGGTATTCCCGCTCAACGAGCGGATGTTGGAGTACGAAGTCGAGTTAAGCCCATTAGATCTCGGGCTCCAGTCCTTCGATCATGCCGTACTTGCCTCCGTCCTGGGTCGAGCGGACGAATTGAAGGCAGCCGGCGAGTTGGATTTGGCCTTCTGTGAACTCGATTCGCATCTCCAGCCCTGGGATAAAGACGGTAGAGCGAAGCAACCTCTCGCGAACTTGTACGATGAACGCTGGATTTGGGTTTATGGGAACTTCACCCTGAAAGACCCTGCTCGCCCCCCGGATTGGCCATTCCGCTAGCTTGCCTGATGCGGCTCGAAGCTTACGCGCACCCTGGCCAAGCACTCCAAGTCGCGCCAGATGCTCGCGACCTGCTCCACGCAATGCCGTGGTTCTCACTCCAGCGTGCGTTTCTCGAGAGAGGGGGTCGGGAGTAGCAGTCTCTTGTCGAGGTGGCGGAAATAGAAGACGGCGTAGGGCTGGCCGGAAACCAGGACATAGGCCCCATGCGGCGGTTCCGGGTGCTCCTTCAACCAAGTCTCCGCCTCCTCGCGAGAGCCAAAGGACGCCAACGTGGGAAGTGTGCCCTCCGGACTGTTCCAACTCTGGAGAAACGCCTCGAAGGGATAGAAGTTGCCCGTCACCTCAATGAAGTCCAGAGCGAAATAGGCAACCGCCAGGAGTTCTTTCTCTTCCGAGGAGGCGCTTGTCCGAAGGCGTACGAGCAACTCCCGCACCTGGGGAAGAAGTTCATGCATGTTCATGGGGACACCGTCACAAGGCGCGGGTCAGCAATGATTTCCGACGAGGCCAACAGCATGGCAGGTGCGAGCATGAGAGCCCCAGCCCCAGCGGAAACCACAACAAAGACCACTCCCGCGATAACAACGCCGCTTCCAACCACAACCGCATGGCGGTTGCGTTTCAGCCATTCAATAGCGCTATCTGTGGCAGTGAATTCTTGAGTCTGGCGCCCTCGCAGTTCTTGCAGTTCCTCACAGTCCCGGTAGGCCTGCCAGCATCCATCTCTGCAGATGCGGCGATGTGCGCCACTTCCTTGCTTGACATGTTCATATCCGGGAGCAAGGGGCCGTTCCAAGCAATTATCCTGACAATCATTGAACTCCGCATGGCAGTCGCGCGGACTAGCCGCAGTAAAGACAATGCTCGCGGACAGCCTGTTGCTGCTTGACAGGTAGTGAAACTGCGAGAAGTCGAAATCTCCAACGCTCCGCCAGGAGTGGGTTGCCTGCCCGTCGGCTGTCTCCTCGATAAGGAGCACGAGCCCCATGAGTTCCTTGGAACTGACAGGGGATGTGTGACGAGTGGCGCTACAGGAAGTCAGCAGGACAATGAAGATGGGGGCAAGGAATCCTGCGGATGTCTTCGGGGTATTCATCCAGAAACTCTGAGGACTGGCTGCGAATGATGTCAAAGGGATTCCGGCACGCCTGTCCCACTACACCAACGCCCCCACTCATCAGCCCTCGCCCCTTGGACTCAGGCCACCTTCGCCGCGGCGGCCTCGCGTCCACAGGGCCGGCGGAAGGCGCAGCGCGTGCACGACGACAGGTTCTCCGTCTGCGGGAAGGCGGACTCGTCCTTCGGCGTGTTGCTGGCCGGGTCCGCCAGCAGCTCGCGCATCCGCGCCACGCTCTGCGCGAAGCGGACCTTGAAGCCCTCCACCGCGTCCGCGTCCACCTGCACCTGATGCTCCACCCCGTCGTTCAGGTACACCAGCGACGCGCGCACCTTCTCCATCGGCAGCCGGTAGCGCTGCGACACGTACAACGCGTACCCCAGCACCTGCTCGTCGTACCCCTCGCGCACCTTCCCCGTCTTCCAGTCCACCACCACCGGCGCGCCCTCCGCGTCCACGTACGCGAAGTCCGGAATCGCGAACACCTTCACCCCGTCCATCGTGAAGGTGGAGAAGTCCGCCCCCGCGTCCACCTCCAGCCACTGTGCCGGCTTCAGCCCCCGCGCCAGCTCCGGCCAGCGCGAGCTGAAGAACCACGCCAGCGCCGAGCGCACCGTCTCCCAGTTCTGCTTCCACGCCTCGTCCGCGACGGACTCGTCGTACTCGTGCTCCACCAGCCCCGAGAACGTCTTGCGGTACTTCTGCGTCCAGTACGACTTGCCCCGCGAATAGCGGAAGTCGTCCTGCATCAGCTTGCGCGCCCTCGCCTCCACCTTCTCCGGCTCCACCGCCCGCCCCGCACGGATGTCCAGCAGCGCGTCCTTGATGGCGTCATGCACGATGCTGCCCGCCCACGCGTAGCGGTTGCCCAGCTTCTTGAGCACGTACAGCTCCCGCACCTCCTTCGGCGCCCCTGACTCCCAACCGCCCCAGGAGCGGTAGTAGTAGAAGTAGTAGGCCCTCAGGCATTCCTGGAGCTTCTCGTGACGGCTCTTGGACCAGGAGAAATCGTTGGCGAAGGAAGTGCGCCGCATGGGAGGCCGCGCATCCTAGACGCTGGCTCGCTGAAGTCGAAAGAGGGACAGGCGTGCAGGCACTCCCCAGCAGGTCCTTTTCCCGCTCCCGCCAGCCGCTAAGGTGCCCCGCCTCATGGCCACCAGAGACTTCCAGGGCAAGGTCGTCCTCATCACCGGCGCCTCCAGCGGCATCGGCCGCGCCGCCGCCTCCGCCTACGCCTCCCAGGGCGCCCACATCGTGCTCGCCGCCCGCCGCGAGTCCCAACTCCAGGACGCCGCGCGTGAAGTGGAAGCACTCGGCGTGCGGGCCCTCCCCGTCCGCTGCGATGTCACCGTGGAGGAGGAGGTGCACCGTCTCATGCGCGAGACGGAGACCGCGTTCGGCGGGCTCGACATCCTCGTCAACAACGCCGGCCTCGGGCTCTACGGCCCCGTCGAGGGCTTCAGCGAGGCGCAGTTGCGCCAGGTCTTCGACATCAACTTCTTCGGCCTCGTGCGCGTCACCCGCGCCGCCCTGCCCCTGCTGCGCAAGCGCGCTCCCGGCTCCCAGGTCGTCAACGTCAGCTCCGTGCTCGGCCACCGTGGGTTGCCGCTGCTCGGGGGTTATGGTGCCTCCAAGGCCGCCGTGAATCTCCTCACCGAGTCCCTGCGCGCCGAGCTCGCCGCCGAGGGCATCTCCGTGCTGCTCGTCTCCCCCGGCCTCACCGAGACGGAGTTCCGCGATGCCCGCCTCAACGCCGAGGGCTGGAAGCAGGACGCCATCCCCTTGAACGCGATGAGCTCCGCCACCGTGGCCTCCGCCATGGTGCGCGCCAGCCGCCGCAAGCGCCGGGAAACGGTCCTCACCCTTCCCGGCCGCGTCATGGTGCTCGCCAACCGCTGGGTCCCCGCCCTCTTCGACCGCGTGGCCCGCCGCATCGTCAACGCCGCCAAGGCGCCGTGAGCCCTCCGCGCACATGAGCTCTCCGCGCAAGCGCAAGGCGTCCTCCCCCGCCCCCCTCGTCGAGCCCGCGCGCCGTGAGGCCATCCGCGCCGGGTTGCTCGCCTGGTACGACCGGCAGAAGCGCGACCTCCCCTGGCGCCGCACCCGCGACCCCTACGCCATCTGGCTCAGCGAGGTCATGCTCCAGCAGACCCAGGTGGCCACCGTCATCCCCTACTGGGAGCGCTTCCTCCAGCGATTCCCCACGGTGGAGGCGCTCGCCGCCGCGCCCCTGCCCGACGTGCTCGCCGGGTGGCGCGGGCTCGGCTACTACTCGCGCGCTCGCAACCTGCACCGCGCCGCACAGGAGATCGTGTCCCGCTTCGGCGGCAGGCTCCCCTCCACCGCCGCCGAGCTGCTCACCCTCCCCGGCTTCGGCCGCTACACCTCCGGGGCCGTGGCCTCCATCGCCTTCGGCGAGCCCGCGCCCCTCGTGGATGGCAACGTGGCCCGCGTCCTCTCGCGCCTCTTCGAGGTCGAGGGCGTCCCCGGAGACAAGGCCCGCGAGGCCCGGTTGTGGGAGCTCGCCACCGCGCTCGTCCCCGGCGAGCGGCCCGGTGACTTCAACCAGGCCCTCATGGAGCACGGCGCCACCGTGTGCCGCCCGGAGAATCCCCTGTGTCTCCTGTGCCCCGTGCGCGAGCAGTGTCTCGCGTACCGTCATGGCCGCGTGGACGAGCTGCCTCCCGCCAAGGTGCGCGCCGCCCCCAAGCGCATGACGCTCGCCGTCGCCGTCTGGGCCCATGAGGGCCGGCTGCTGCTCGCCCGGCGCGCCGAGAAGGGTCTCTTCGGCGGCCTCTGGGAGCTGCCCGCCGCCGAGGTCGAGGACGACACGCCCGACCCCGACTCCGCCACGAAGCTCGCCGAGGCGCTCGGCGCGGAGGTCCGTGTGCGGGGGCACCTCGGCACCGTGCGCCGGCAGCTCACCCACCGCGCCCTCTCGCTCCGGCTGTTGCGCGTCACCGGACGTCAGCACCCCACCCGCGCCCCCGCCTTCCAGGAACTGCGCTGGTGCACCCCCGATGAGGCCTCCTCGCTCGGCATGAGCACCGCCATGCACAAGGCGCTCGAGGCCGCTGTCAGCGCCGGTGCGCTTCGCGACTGAGGACCGTCCGTTGGAGGACAGACTCCCGTTCACCGTGTCTCTCCGACAACGGAGGCTCACGGGGCCAATTTCCCTCCCCCGGCCCCATGCCGATGCTGCGGGCCGCAGTCTTCCCTTGCTCCTGGAGGAGAGCCCCGCATGGCACGTACGCACTCCAAGACGTCCCACAACGCACCGACCCAGCAGATGCCGGAGACCCCGGCTCGCAATGCCTCGGCCTCCCACCGCAACGGCCCCACCCATGAGCAGATCGCCCGGCGCGCTTATGAGCTCTTCGTCGCTCGCGGCGGCGGCCACGGTCAGCACGAGCAGGATTGGGCCCAGGCCGAGCGCGAGCTGAAGCTCGGACGCTGAGTGCCGGCGTAGACCCTCCCCCCCCGCCCTCTCCCAGAGGGAGAGGGGGCTTGCCACGGATTCAATCCCTCCGGGGTGGGGGCTCAGCTGGCGTACGGGGACCTCGGGGTGGACTGCTCGGCTGACAGTGCCTCTCGGAGCCGCCGCTGGGCCACCTTGAGTTGCTCGAGGACTCGCTCCGCGTCCACCACCGTGCGCATCGCCAGCCCACACGCCGGCGTCAGCAACACCTGAGAGCCCACTCGCTCGAAACCGTGTCCCGGTGGCAGCGCCGCCTTCAGCGATACCTCCACCGCGTCCACCAGCTCGTCCACCGCGTAGGTCGACGCCAGGTCCGTGGGGATGATGCCCAGGCTCAGCGTCGCCCCCGACTCCAGGAAGCGCGAGAACGCTCCCGACTCCTCCAGCACCGCGTCCAGCGACAGCCTCACGTCCAGCGACAGCACGTCCAGCCCCGCGTCCAGCAGGTTCGCCCAGTCCGTGTTGCCGCAGCAGTGCACCCCCACCAGCGCCCCCTCGCGCTGCAGCGCCACCACCAGCAGCCGCAGCTCCTGCATCGCCAGCAGGTGCCTCGGGTTGGAGCGCTGGAAGGCGTACAGGCCCGGCTCGTCCAGGAAGAAGAGCGGCGTCGTCCCCGCCCGCCTCAGTGCCTTCACCATCCCCAGCGAACGCGCCAGCACCAGCCGGAAGATGGCCTCGTCCAGCCCTGGCACGTCCAGCGTCGCGTGCCCCTCGCTCGTGCGCGCCACCGAGCGCACCGTGAAGGGCCCCGCCAGCTGCGCCTTCGCGAACGCCAGCTTCCGGTTCTCCACCTCCCAGAGGAACGGCCTCCACGCCCGGCAGTTGTCCAGCGAGGGCTCGAAGGCCTCCAGTGCCCCCGAGGACAGCCCCGCCTCCAGCCGCGCCAGGAAGTCCCCGCGCCCCGCCTCCCACGCCCCCAGGTCCACCGTGCACATGCCCTCGTCGTCCCACCTCAGGCCCGGCAACCCCTCGAGCGCCTGCGGAATCATGAACTCCGCGGGCCTCCCCACCGGCAGCTGCGGCAGGAAGGGAATGTCCAGCGCGAGCGCGGCCTGCAGGCCCATCTCGAGCTGCGTGTGCGGAAGACTCCCGATGCCCGTGGTGGCACACGTGGGGAGCAGCTGGATGGCCCGGCGGATGTTCGGCGCGCTCATGCGCCCGACTCTAACTCAGGAAGCCCGCGCCACCCGCTCTCCATTGCCCAGCGCACTCCGGCCCGGCCCATCCATCCACGTTTCCACAGTCGCGATGAACTCGTCCGGAATCTCCATCATCGGCGTGTGGCCAACTCCTTGGTATTCCACGTACGTCCAGTCCGGCCGCACCCGCGCCAGCTCCCGGGAGTTCGTCACCGGCACCAGCCGATCCTCCGAGCCCTGCACCAGCAGCGTGGGCACCCGGATGCCCTTCTCCATCTCCCGGTACTGCTGCTTGCGCAGCAGCAGCTTCACCAGTGAGCGCGCCGCCTCCACGAACGCGTCATGGCTCCAGGGCATCCGCTCGTGCCGCTCGCGGGCGAAGTCCACGTGCGCCTGCACCACCCCCTCCGGGAAGCGATTCAAATCCTGGCAGCACAGCTTGAGCATGCCTCGCGCCAGCTTCTCCGGTCCGAAACGCGCCGCGCGCCGCTTCACGAAGAACTCCCCCACGCCCGGAATCACGTAGAGCGCGAACTGGGCCAGCACCCTCCGCTCCATCTTCGTGTCCTCCGCCCGGGGCTGCGCGGGATTCACCAACACCAGCCCGGACACCCGCTCGGGCCGCCGCGCCGTCTGCAGCACCGAGATGGCTCCGCCCATGGAGTTGCCCATCAGCAGCACCGGCTCGTTCGGAGACACCGCCTGGATGAACCGGTCCAGCAGCGCCTGGTTGGCGTGCACGCTCGCCGAGCGCCCCTCCGGCGGCGTCAGGCCGAAGCCCACCAGGTCCACCGCCACCACCCGCGCCCGCCGGGCCAGCTTCTCCCCCACCTTCATCCAGTTGAGGTGCGAGCCCCCCAGTCCGTGCACCAGCACCAGCGTCGGCCCGGTGCCGCCGAAGTCCATGTAGTGAACGGGTCCGTCCAGGTCGAGCGTGCGCGTGAGCATGCGCCCTTCCCTACCACGGAGCCGCCCCGGGTCGGATAGCCTCCCGCGCCCATGCTCGAGCTCCCTCCCCTTCCCTCCTCACTCCACGCCTGGCACGAGCGCCTCGAGTCCGTCGCCGCGCCCTGCCTCCTCTTCTCCGCCCGGGACGCGGAGGACCCGGACATGCCCGGGTGCCGCTACGGAGGACACCCGCTCGTCCCACCGGGCACGCAGTGGCCCCGCTCGCCCCGCGGGCTGCTCGTCTTCGTGGGCCAGCTCGATTTCGCCGAGCTCGCCGCGTGCCGGGGCGAGGCCCTGCCCCACCTGCCCAACGACGGCGTCCTCTCCCTCTTCTACGACGCCCAGGAGCAACGCTGGGGGTACGACCCCAAGGACAGCCAGTATTGGAAGCTCCTCTGGACACCACGCAGCGACGAGGCCGTGCCCCTCGCGCCCCCCAGGGAATTGGAGGACGCCGGCCTGGCCTTCGATCTGCCCCTGCGGTTGGAGCCCCGGCTCGGCGTCTGCCTGCCGGACCCGTGGGACCGCCGCGCGCCCCTGCCCGCGGACGAATGGGGCCAGGAGCAGGTGGATGACTACGCCGTGCTGCGCGAGCGGCTCACCGGCGGCGAACACACCCACCAGGTGGAGGGCCATCCCTGGTGGATACAGAACGACGCCCGCCTGGAGGCCCAGCTCGTCTCCCATGGGCTGCACTGCGGCGGCTCGCGTGCCTACGCCTCCCCCGAGGCGCGCAAGCTCGAGCCCGGTGCCTCCTCCTGGCGCCTGCTGTGGCAGATCGGCTCGGATGACCAGAGCGGCTTCACCTGGGGGGACGCAGGCAACCTCTACCTCCTCATCCGCGAGCAGGATTTGCGCGCCCGCCGGTTCGACCGATCCTGGCTAGGCCTGCAATGCAGGTAAGGTCCGACGGGTCTACCCAGGAAGGCGGTTTACTCCTGGAAAAATCCAGCGCCGTTGTCTTGGAGACTCCAGGAGTCACGGTGTACGACTCGACTTATGGAAGCTCCTGCCCCCGCTCCGGCCCCTGAGTTCACCCCCCTCACCACCACCACCGCCAGGCCCATCCCCCGGTTTCCGGGCGGCTTCCTCCAGGGGAACCTCTCCGAGTTCCGGCACCAGCGGCTGAAGCTGTTCCGGGACCTCAAGGAGACCTGTGGGGAGATCGGCACCATCCGCCTCGGTCCGGTCTCCACCCATGTGGTCACCTCCGGGAGCATCGCGCACACCCTCCTGCACGGCCACGCCAACGACGTGGATGGCGGCCCCCTGGTGAAGACCTTCACCCCGCTCGTGGGCGAGCGCAGCCTGGTGCTGCTCCACGGGCCCCAGCACCGCAAGCAGCGCAAGCTCCTGGCGCCGAGCTTCCAGCGCGAGCAGCTCGCCCACTTCACGCAGACCATGGTGCGCTACACCCTGGATGCCATCGACGGCTGGCGCGACGGACAGACGTTCGACGTCCACGACGAGATGGCCCGCCTGACGATGCGCATCATCGGCAAGACGCTCTTCGACGTGGACTACCGCCACGAGACGAACGAGCTGCTCGGCGCCATGGGACAGGCCCTGGAGCACATCGAGTACCTCACCTCGAGCCTCGTGCGGATTCCCCTCTCCTGGCCCACGGCGCGCAACAAGCGCGTCCGCGAGGCCCTGCGCACCATCGACACGACCTTCCGCGAGATGATCCGCCAGCGGCGCGTGGACCATGGGCAGCGCAAGGACATGCTGTCCTCGCTCGTGCGGGTGCGCGACGAGGAGGGCCAGCCCATCGGCGAGGATCAGCTCCACGACGATCTCATGACCATCTACTCCGGGCATGAGTCGACCGCGCTCTCGCTGGGCTGGACGTGGTACCTGCTGGCGCGCCATCCCGAGGTGCTCGCCCGCGTGCGCCAGGAGGTGGACACCGTGCTGAGCGGACGCCCGCCGGCCTTCGAGGACCTGCCCCACCTGCGCTACACGCTCCAGGTCATCAAGGAGTCGCTGCGGCTCTACCCCGTCATCTTCATGCTCGCCCGCGCGCCCACGAAGGACCTGGAGGTCGCGGGGTACCGTCTTCCCAAGGGGCAGATGATCCTCATGCCGCCCTACATCATCCACCGCGACGAGAAGTTCTTCCCGGATCCGGAGCGCTTCGATCCCGACCGCTTCCAACCGGAGCGCGAGAAGCAGTTGCCGCGCTACGCGTACTTCCCCTTCGGCGCGGGCCCGCACACCTGCATCGGCAACCACTTCGCCCTGATGGAGAAGCAGCTGATCGTCGCGACCATGGTGCAGCGGCTGAACGTCACCCTGGTGGACGGCCAGGAGCTCGCCCCCGAGGTGCTCACGGTGACGCTGCGCCCCTCGCACCTGAGGATGCGGGTGGAGCACCGCAAGGACACCGCCGTGAGCCGGGTGGCGTAGCGCACCGCCCGGGACGAGGCCCGGGGCACCCGCGTGGGGTGCCCCGCTGACCTCAGGTGCCGCGCTCCTTCGACTTGCGCTGATCGAGCATCAGCATCGCGGCCAGCTCGAAGAGGGTGTCGATGCGGTCCACGCGGTACAGCTCCTTGGCGATCCAGCACTTCACCTTGGTCTCGGGACGCGCGAAGGGCCGGTAGTTCTGCAACATCCACGCGAAGGCCCGGTCCAGCGCCAGGGAGATGCCCTGGTGGGTGACGCCCTGACGCTCCAGGTAGGCGAGCATCAGCACCGCGTAGGCCGTCTCCGTCAGGTTGGTGGGGCCATTGGTGCTCCAGCCGCCGTCGCGGTTCTGGCACACGAGCACGGCCTCGACGGCCTCGCGCAGCGCCTCCACGTGAGGGGAGCCGACGAGCGCGATGGCCGCGTGGCCCGTCGTGTACAGCCAGGAGCGGTTCCACTTGTCCACCGTCCAGCGCCCGTCCGCGTCCTGGCGATCCAGCAGGAAGCGCTGGAAGGGCGCCACGTCCCGGCCCATCACCATCAGGGCGTGGATGCAGCGGGCCGTCACCGTCGGCGAGGGGTGCAGTTCCCCCGCGTAGGCGACGAAGTGGTCGTCCTTCTGGAAGCGGTAGAGGACGGACAGGTCCACCGGGTAGCCGAACTCGTGCAGGAGCAACAGGGCCGCCGCCGTGTCATCCCCGTCCTGCAGGAAGTAGTCGCTCATGGCGATGCCCTTGGGGCCCAGGGCCGTGGCCAGCTCCCGGACGATGGGCATCACCACGCCCTCGAGGCGCGGATCCTTGAGCACGCCGGCGATCTGCAGGGCGTAGAGCGAGAAGAGCTGCTCGTAGCGATCGAACGGGTAGATGGTGGAGGTGACGCCGGGGATGCCCATCTCGCACGCGCGCTCGGCGTTGGCCAGGTACCCGCGGGCGCGCTGCGCGGTCTCCTCCAGCTCCGGCCGGCCCGAGGCGGCCTTCACCCACGCCGCCGTCGCCGCCGGGCTGTGGCTGAGGCCTCCCGAGGCGTCGATGAGCCACGGCTCGGGCTCGGTGCCGGTGATCTCCCAGACATGATTCCAGGGCATGCCCTGCACCTTCGGCAGCTTCGCGACGGACTGGCGCTTGCGCTCACCGAATTCGATCAACTTGCCATAGGGCCTGCGGGGGATGTGCATCTCCCCGGCCGCGTCGAGTTGGTTCAACAGGCTGGGCAGGACGATCTCCCCACCCACGGGCAGATCATCCTTGGCCATGCTGGCCCACAGCGCCGCCTGCTTGCGCAGGAAGGACACGCCCTCCTGGATGGCGGCGCGGGTTCCCTGGCGGCGCCCGTACTCGCGCAGCGCGAGGACGGCGGCCAGCGTGGGAATGTCCCGGTGCAACGGCATGGCCGGGTCTCCCCAACCCCCATCCGGGTGCTGCTGGGACTGCAGCCACTCCACCGCGGACCAGCCGCCCTCCGCGGGAGGCAGCGTCAGGAGCATCTGCGCCGTGTCGTAGACGGAGGGGCTCATCAGCCCGCCCTTCGCGCCCAGGGAGGACACCAGCGAGTGCAGCTCCGCCAACAAGACATCCTGGATGCGTTTCATCAGACCTCTTCGGACGAGCTGGACTCGGGGTGGTGGAACTCGCGCTGCATGTAGAACATCCGGCTGAAGTGGCCCGTCGCCACCAGCGTCCTCCCCCAGGGACGCAGCGGCTCGGGGAGCCGTCCGGCGACGTCCGTGAGCGACGCGAGATGCTCGCCGGAGCGCTTCACCGCCTCGCGCTCGGCCTCCGCCTCGGACATGCCCGCCGCGCACAGCAGGGTCAGGCTGTTGACCTTCCCCTCGGCGCGCTCGCGCTCCAGGCTGCGCACGTCATTCATCCACCGGCCCAGCAGCGCCATGTCCGACAGGGCCTGCTCGACGAGCGGCTCCTGGAGGGGATCCGCCGCGAAGTCCGGCCCGAGCACCACGAGCGCCGCGCCGTGGTACATGGGCGCACCACACGTCCACCGCGACACGTCCAGGTAATGCTCCAGCGTGGGCAGCGCGCCCTCGCGCTGGTAGCGGCGCTTGTCGTGCAGCTCCGTCAGGTGGCCGGAGCACATGCGCCGGAAGTGCTCCTGCCACAGCGCCAGGAAGCGCCCCGCGCCCGGAGCCGCGTGCAACTGCCTCGCCACGTCCCGCACCGCGCCGCCCACGAAGCTGGCCTCGTCCGTCCCCGCCCACTCCTGGGAGTCCGGTGCGCGCACCGTCTCCACGTAGCGCTCGAGCACGCGCTGCATCTCCGCGTCGTCCAGCGAGCCGATCTCCCCGTCCGCGATGTCATCCACGGCGAACACCAGGAGCCCCGCCTTGGCGATGAGCAGGTGTTGCTCGAGCGTGACCTCCGGGTGACCCGCCACACTACCCAACGTGGCGGGTTTGAGCCGCGAGGCCATGACGGCCGGGAAGCGCTCCCGCCAGGCCATCAGCGACGGCAACAACTCCTTCACCCGCGCCTGGATGCGCTCCAGATGCTCCTTTGGAACACCCGGGGACTGAGCCTCGGCGTACTGGTTCTTCAGCTCCCGAACGACTCCGAAATGACGGCCTTCCGAACTGCGTGTGCTCATGGGCCTCCAGGTTGAGGCGATCCGCCCCACCGAGCTACCAGTGGGGATGGAGTTCTACCATGATTTCGCAAGTCGAGTATCGCGAATGACCCACCACTGGGACAAAACTGACCCAGGTGTTAAAATGTGGGCTTCATACCCCCATCAACCCTACTCTGGCGTCAACCATCTCACGACACTGAGAAGTAGTGTGCCTGGGGGTGGTGGAAGACGAGCGCGGAGACGCTGGCCTCGGGCTCCATCATGCAGCCGTCGGTGAGCTGGACGCCGATGTCCTCGGGGCGCAGGGCCTGGAAGAGGAGCGTCTGGTCCTCGAGGCGGGGGCAGGCGGGGTAGCCGAAGGAGTAGCGCTTGCCCTGGTACTCGGCGCGGAAGCGCTCGAGCATCGTCATGTCCGGCTTGTCCGGGAAGCCCCACATGCTGCGCAGCTGGGTGTGGAGCATCTCGGCGTAGGCCTCGGCCGTCTCCAGCGCGAGCGCCTGCACGGCGTGCATCTTCAGGAACTCGCCCTTGGCCTTGTACTCCTCGCTCAGCTCGCGGATGCCCTGGCCGGCCGTCACCACGAACATGGCCAGGTTGTCGCGCGGCTGGCCGTTCTCCAGCGGCTTGACGAAGTCGGCCAGGCACAGCCCGTCCGGCTTCTCCTGGCGCGGCAGCTCGAAGACCACGGACGGCTGCCCCGTCTCCCCGTCGAAGAGGTGGAGGCGGTTGCCCTCGCCACCCACCTTGAAGAAGCGGAACACGGCCTTGGCCTGCATGCGCCCGCCGCGCAGCGAGCCCTTGATGAGCTCCACCTGCTCCTTGAGCGCGAGCGCCTTGCGGCCCTCCTCCGTCTTCGCCAGCTCCGCCTCGGCGGGAGTGCCCAGCGCACGCGAGGCCGTGCGCAGACCCAGGTGGCGCCCGTAGAGCATCACCGGGTTGATGAAGCGCCAGATGGTGTCCAGCGGGGTGTTGGTCAGCACGTGCCGCGTGTAGTCCGGTGCGGGCGGCACCTGCTCCAGGAGGGAGACCTCCTTGCTGCGCACCGCCGCCACGGGGGCGCTGGCCTTGGGCCGGTCCTTGTCCTGCTGCGCCAGCTTCGTGCGGCGCTCGGCCAGCTCGCCCTTGAGCTTCGCGTGGGCCGTCGGGTCGACGATCTGCTTGGCCAGCTCCAGGCCGCTCATGGCGTCCTGGGCGTACGCCACCGTGCCGCCCCCGTAGGCCGGGGCGATGTTGCGGTCCACGAAGTTGCGGCTCAGCGCGGCGCCGCCCACCAGGATGGGCACATCCACGCCCTGGCGCTTGAGATCCTCCGCCGTGGCCACCATCTGGTGCGCGCTCTTCACCAGCAGGCCGCTCAGGCCGAGGATGTCCGGGCCGTGCTCACGCACCGCCTGCACGAGCTGCTCGGGCGGCACCTTGATGCCCAGGTTCACCACCTGGAAGCCGTTGTTGGCGAGGATGATCTCCACCAGGTTCTTGCCGATGTCGTGCACGTCGCCCTTCACCGTGGCGAGCACGATCTTCCCGCGGCTGGCCGCCTGGGCCTTGCTCATCCGCGGCTCCAGGTAGCTCACCGCGGCCTTCATCGACTCGGCGCTCTGGAGCACCTCGGCGACAATCAGCTCGTTGGCGCCGAAGAGCCGGCCCACCTCGTCCATGCCCTTCATCAACGGGCCGTTGATGATCTCCAGCGGGGCGTACTTCTCCAGCGCCAGGTCCAGGTCCGCGTGGAGGCCGTCACGGCTGCCCTCGATGATGTAGCGCTGCAGCCGCTCCTCCAGCGGCAGCGTGCTCACGTCCGCCTTCTTCGGCTTGCGCTCGCGGAAGTGCGCGGCGAAGGGCGTCACGGGATCTCCACCCCGGTTGTAGAGCAGGTCCTCGGACAGCTGGCGCTCCTCGGGAGGCAGCGACGGGTAGCGCTCGAGCTTCTCCGAGTTGACGAGCGCCATGTCCAGGCCCGCCTGGACGCAGTGGTAGAGGAACACCGAGTTGAGCACCTCGCGGCCCGCGGTGGGCAGGCCGAAGGACACGTTGGAGATGCCCAGCACCGTCTTGCACTGGGGGAAGCGCTGTTTGATGAGGCGCACGCCCTCGATGGTCTCCACCGCGCTGCCCGTGTACTGCGCGTCGCCCGAGGCGCACGGGAAGACGAGCGGATCGAAGTACAGGTCCTCCGCCTTCATGCCGTACTTGCCGGTGAGCAGCGCGAAGGAGCGCTCGGCCACCTCCAGCTTGCGCTGACGGGTGACGGCCATGCCCTGCTCGTCGATGCAGCCCACCACCAGCGCCGCGCCGAACTCGCGCGCCAGCGGCACCACCTTCTCGAAGCGCTCCTCGCCATCCTCCAGGTTCACCGAGTTGATGATGGCCTTGCCCTGCGAGTACGTGAGCGACATGGCGAGCACGCGCTCGTCCGTGGAGTCGATCATCAGGGGCACGCGCACCTTCTTGACGACCACCTCCAGGAAGCGGCGCATGTCCTCGAGCTCGTCCCGGTCCGGGTTGGCCAGGCAGATGTCGATGACCTGCGCGCCCCGCTTCACCTGGGCGCGGGCGATCTCCGTGGCGTCCTCGAGCTGCCCCGCGACGATGAGCTCCTTGAACTTCTTGCTGCCGATGACGTTGGTGCGCTCGCCGACGATGACGGGGCGCTCCTCGTCACGGACCTCCAGGAAGTCCACGCCGGAGAGCGTGGAGCGCGGAGGCGGGAGCTGGCGGCGGGGCACGAGTCCCTTCACCGCCGCGGCGATGGCGCTCACGTGGCCGGTGTGCGTGCCACAACAACCCCCCACCACGTTGAGCCAGCCCTGGTCACAGAAGCGGCGCAGCGAGCGCGCCAGCATCTCGGGGGACTCCAGGTAGTGCCCGTTCTCGTCCGGCAGGCCCGCGTTGGGCACGCACGACACGGCGAAGGGGCTCATGGAGGCCAGCGAGCGGATGTGGTCCGTCATGAACTCGGGGCCGGTGGCGCAGTTGAGGCCCAGGTAGAGCAGCTCCACGTGCTCCAGCGAGGCCGCGAGCGCCTCCACGGACTGGCCGGCCAGCATGGTGCCCATGGGCTCGATGGTGCCGGACACCGCCACCGGCAGCTTCCACCCCAGCTTGCGGAAGGCCCGCTCGCACCCGAGCAGCGCCGCCTTCACGTTGCGCGTGTCCTGGCACGTTTCGATCAGCAGGTAGTCCGAGCCGCCCAGCGCGAGCCCCTCCGCCTGCACGGCGAAGTTGTCCACCAGCTCCTCGAAGGTGATGCCACCCGTCACGCTGATGGCCTTGGTGGTGGGGCCGATGGAGCCCGCCACCCAGCGCATCCGCCCGTCCTTGGCCTCGGCGGCCTCGGCGGCCTGGAGCGCCAGCTTCGAGGCGGCGATGTTGATCTCCATCGCCTTGTGCGACAGGCCGAACTCGCCCAGCACCACCGGCGTGCCGCCGAAGCTGTCCGTCTCCGTCACGTCCGCGCCCGCGGCGAAGTAGGCGGCGTGGATGCCCTGGATGACGTCCGGCCGGGTGAGGACGAGGTTCTCGTTGCAGCCCTCGTACTCGGCGCCGCCGAAGTCCGCGGCCTTGAGGTTCTGGTTCTGCAGAAGCGTGCCCATGGCGCCATCCAGCACCAGCACGCGCTCGCGCAGGGCGGCCCGCAGGGCCTCCACACGGCGGCCGTGCTGCCCCGGAGGAGGAGGAAGGGGGGCGGGAAGGTGGCTGCTCATGGCTGTTTGACTCCAGTGAGGAGGAAGACGCGGAAGGGACTCGCCCCCTCCCGTGCATGTGTTTCGCGCGTCAGGGCGCCAAAGCCCACCTCGCGCAGGGAAGCCTCGAGCGTCTCCGGCGCGAAGCCGAGGTGCCGGTGGCCCAACCGCTCCAGCACCCACCGCTCGTCGTGGGGCATCAACTCCAACAACACCAGCTTGCCCCCGGGCTTGAGGATACGCGCGGCCTCCGACAGCACCGCCGGCGGGGACTCCATGTGGTGGAGGCTCTGGGAGATGACCACCAGGTCGCGCTGGCCCGGGGGCAGCGACAGCCGGTGCAGATCCTCGCGCAGGAAGGTGATGTTGGTGCGGCCCTCGCGGGCGGCGCGCTCGCGGGCCTGGGCCAGCGCGGCCTCGCTCTGGTCGATGGCCCACACCCGCGAGGCCCACCGGGCGATGGCCACCGAGAGCACCCCCGTGCCGCACCCGAAGTCCGCCACGTCCAGCGCCGGCAGCAGCGAGGCCAGCGCCCCCGCCCACAGGAACCAGGACTGGCCGGGCTCCAGCAACCGCTCGTTGAGGGCCTGCCGGTCCTCGCGCTGGCGCAGGAGGTCCTCCAGGCGGGCCAGGTCCCCTTCCTCATCGGCGGCCTCGCGGGCCAGGCGGATGAGGGGCCAGCGCGCGTCCTGCGGCTCCAGCGCGAGCGAGTAGTAGGTGAAGCCCGCCTGCCGCTCCTCGCGGATGAGCCCCAGCCCCTTGAGCTTGCCCAGGTGGTGCGACACCGAGGACTGCGCCACCCCCACCAGGGACACCAGCTCCGACACGTTCAGCGGAGCCCGCGCCATGAGCCGCAGGATGCGCAAGCGTGTCGGGTCACCCAGGGCCCGGAAGGATTGGGACAGCTCTTCCATATCGGTGAATCAACATACGTCGATGCGGCGCGGAAGGCCAGGGAAGTTCGCGAGGGCGACGCGTCGCGTTGCCATGTGGGGAAGCGTCGTCTAGAGACGGGCCCCAACATGGCCGCCCCCACCCTGAACCAGCTCCTCGAAGGCAAACGTTTCGGACTCGTCCTCTCCGCCGGGTACTTCGGCTTCTATGGGCACGCCGGCTTCCTCAAGGGGCTGGCGGCCACGGGGTTGAAGCCCTCCGCGTACGCCGGGACGAGCGCCGGAGGCCTGGTGGCAGCGTATGCCGCCGCGGGGGCGAGCGTGCAGACCATCGAGGAGCTGGTCCTCAAGCAGACGCGGCAGGCGTTCTGGGATCCGGATCCGATTGGAGCGGTGCTCAACGGGTTTCCGAGCGAGGGCCATGGGGCCACGGGCCTGCTCAAGGGCGAGCGCTTCCGCCGGTTGCTGGAGGACACGCTGCCGGTGCACGGCTTCGAGGAGCTGCCGCATCCGCTGCTGCTGGTGAGCGCCAACCTCACGCAGGGCACGCACGAGGTGTTCACCGCGGGCGAGCTGGCGCCACGGGTACACGCGACGTGCGCCTACCCGGGCCTGTTCCGCGCGGTGCGGCTGGGACGGGACCTGTACTGGGACGGAGGCCTGGTGGACAAGGCGCCCGCGCTGGCGATGCGGGAGAGCAGCTTCGGGAAGGACCTGGATGCCATCCTCGTGCACTACCTGCCGAGCCGGACGCGCAAGATGCTGGGCGGCCCCATGGCGTACGCACAGGGGATTGCCGCGGGCTCGGCGGCGCTGAGGCAGGACCACTTCCGGCTCCAGTTGTCGCTGCTGAAGGAGCGCGACGTCCCCGTCTACGTGGTGGTGTCCACCCTGCCGCCGGTGTCGCCGTCGCAGATGGAGCGCGGCTTCGATGCCCTGCACCAGGCGAAGCTGAGCGCCGAGCGCGCCATCGCCCGGCCTCCCGTGCCCTTCGAGCAGGCGTGAGCTGAAACAAGGCCCGACGTGCCTCGAGCCCGTCGTCGCGTTGACAATTAGGTCATCCGACCTAATATTCATCCCATGCACTCCGAGACACAGGAAACAATCGCGCGGGACACGCTCCGGTATGACCCGGAGGGGGCCGTGGTGCTCGTCGGCGGGTATGGGGTCGTTGGCGCCGAGGTGGCCCGCATGCTCCGGGCCCGGCATCCCTCGCTGCCACTGGTGTTGGCTGGACGGACGCCCTCCCGGGGCAGCGCCCTGGCAGCGGAAGTGGGAGCCACGCTTCAAGCGGTGGATCTCTCCGGCACGGCGCCGCTCGAGTTCTCCGCGCGTGCCGTCATCGCGCTGGTGAATGATCCGATGGATCGGCTGCTGCGCGCGAGCACGCGCGCCGGCATTCCCTACGTGGACATCACCCGCTGGACGGCGCGCGTCCAACAGGCGCTGACGTGGATGGCGGTGGAGCCGCCCCGAGCCGCCGTCGTGCTCGCTTCCGGGTGGATGGGAGGCCTCGTCCCGGTGGTGGGCGCGGCGCTGGCGCGGGAGCTGGGGGGCGCCTCCGCCATCGACACCGCCATCCTCTACGACCTGGCCGATCGCGCGGGCGAGGACTCCATCGAGTTCATGGACCGGATGCACGTCGCCTTCGAGGTGATGGAGGACGGACAGCGCCAGGTGGTGGAGCCGCTGTCCGGAGCGCGCCGGGTACGCTTCGAGGACCGCTCGCGCCGGGTGGTCCGGATCGACACGCCCGAGCAGCTCACGCTGCCGATGGTGCTCGGAGCCCGGACGGTGTCCACGCGCATCGGGTTCAGCGACGAATCGGCCACGATCGCGTTCCAGGTGCTCCAGGGGATGGGGCTCTTCCACCTGCTCCGGGGGGAGCGCTTCCGGAACCTGCGCCGCGCCCTGCTGCGCGGCTCTGGCCAGGGAGGACGGGCCGTGCTCCGCGTCGACGTCTCCCGGGGTGGGGAGTCGCGCTCGGCCACGCTGGTGGATGCACGGGGACAGGCCCACCTGACCGCCGCGGGAGCCACCCTCGCGCTGGAGCGTGCACTGGGATTGGATGGAGACGCGCCCCCGCGTGGCGTTGTCTTCCCGGAACAAGCGGCCTCACCCGGACGGGTGCTCGAGGCGCTGCGCTCCCTGGGAGTGGAGCTCGAGGTGCGGGGCGGCGCGGACGCGGAGAGGCGGGCGGCATGAGCACGCGCGGTGCCTCCCCCAAGGGGCAGGAGCGGAGCGAGGCCATCCTCGACGCGGCGGAGCGGCTGCTCGTGGACGAGGGGCACTCGGCCCTCAGCCTGCGAGGCGTGGCGCAGCGGGCCGGCATCCGGCTGGGCAACCTCCAGTACTACTTCGCCACCCGCGAGGAGCTGGTCCGGGCCCTGCTCGCGCGCGTCCTGGAGCGGGCCACGGCACAACTCGAGGAGCGGATGGGTGCGGCGGACACTCCGGCCCGGGCGCTCGACACTGCGGTGGAGGCCCTGCTGGAGGACCAGAAGGACCCCGCCAGCTACCGGCTCTTCTACGACTTGTGGGCGCTGGCGGCGCGGGAGCCCACCATCGCCACGGAGCTTCGAGCCTTCTACGCGCGCTACATCGGCACGGTGGCGGAGCGGCTGGGCCTCGCCGCCCCGGAGCTGTCCCGCGCCGAGGTCCACGCGCGAGCGGAACTGCTGGTGGCCCTGTTGGAGGGGCTCTCGCTCTTCCGCTCCGGGACGCTGGGCGCGCCCGACCGGAAGGTCGAGGCCGAGCTGTGGCGGGTGAGCACCTGGCTCACCACGGTAAGCGAGCCCGCCCCGCCCGCTCCGAGCCGGAAGAAAGGCCCTCAGCGGCGGTAGCGGCGGTGGTCCACCATCAGGCAGCGGTCCTGCACCACCTTGATGCCCGCCTTGGCGAACTTCTCGGCCGCCGCGTCGTTGCGGATGCCGGACTGGAACCAGACGGCCTTCGGCTTCTTGGCGAGGATGTCCTCCACGTGCTGGTCGATGTCCTGCGGCCGCCGGAAGACGTCCACGAGATCAATGTCCCCCGGGATGTCCACCAGCCGCCGGAACACCGGCTTGCCGAGGATGTGCGTCACGTCCGGGTAGTAGACGGGCACTGGCACCACGTCCACGCCCGCCTCCGCCAGGTACTGCGGCACGTAGAAGGCCGGCTGGCCCTGCTGCTGCTCCGTCTTGATGCCCAGCACCGCCACGCGCTTGCTGCCCTGCACCACCGCGCGGATGCCCGCCTCGTCCTCGATGAGATTCTGCTGGTAGCTCATCACCGTTGCTCCTCGGGCGCCCGCAGCGACTCCATCTGCGACCTGGCTGCCCATGTCCACGTCTCTCCGTCCAACGTCGCCCGCAAGGTGAGCCCGCGCCGCACCGGGATGAAACGGCCTCTTCCGAGCAACTGTTCTCCCTCGCACTGAACCCCCGGCGACAGCTCCGGGTTCCCCGCCTGACTCAACGCCTCGAGCACCTGGGGAGAGGCGTCCGCTCCCGGGGCCTCCAGACAGCGCAGCGAGAACAACATCGCCTCACCGTGCTCGGTGGTCACCGTCCCGGAGAAGGTGCGCTCCAGGAGGTACGCCACCTCTCGCCCGCCCAGGGGCACCGTGCCCACCACGTAGGAGCGCGCTCCCGGCTCCCAGGAGCGTCCATAGAGGCCACCGTATTTCACGTCCCACTCGCTCCGCGTGCGCGCCTCCAGCGCATCCGGGGCAAAGAAGCCCTCCAGTGGAGAGACGTCCTGCCCCGCCGGGGCCACCGCCGCGAGCGCCGCCAGCGCGGCCTCCGGCTCCACCAAGCTCACGTAGGTTCCGTCGCCCGAGAGTCGCACGCGCAGGATGAAACGCGTAAGGACATCATCCACCAGCGTCTCCACCGGGGCTCCGTCACGCGTGTAGCGCGCCTGCGTCACCCGCTGCGTAAGGAGCCAGCCGTTCTGCTCCGGTGTGAAGCGCGTAACGGTGGTCAGCTCCGCGTCCTGCGTGCCCGGTGCGCTGCTGCGTCCCACGGAACTCTTCAGCGACTCGGTGAGGACCGCGTCATCGGGAGGGCGGAACTCGAGCCGCGGGGAAGGCGGCGCACCCGACTTGGGCACCAGCGAAGGAACGTTGCGGCTGCACGCGCTGGCCAGGGCCACGAGGAGCAGCAGGAAGCTCGAACGGAGAAGGCGCATGACGACCGCGCACGCTGGCAGAAAGAACCCTGACTCGCGAGCGCTTCGTTTTACGGCGCTTGGGTGTCCAGTTCTCGTTGCGTGGGGATGCGGATCAACAAGCGCATCTTCCGGCGACGATTGTAGCCCACGGAGTAGAACTCGTTCCCAATGGAGATCACCGCTGGAGACGGAGGCTCGGGTTGAGTCGCCAACCAGGTATCCGCCTCCTCACGGGTCGCGAAGGACGCGAGAGGGGGTGCGGTCCTGGCGGAGCGAAGGCCCTCCAGGTACGCCTCGAAGCCATACTCCTCCCCCTCGCGCATCACGAAGTTGAAGGAGATCCTGGCGGTCCTGATGGCTTCGAGTTCCTCGGGTGAGGACATCCGCTTCTCCATCTGATGGAGGTCGTAGCAGGTCCTGTCGTAGAGCTTGAAGAGGCTGAACTTCGTACCAAGGACTGGTCTTGGGGGCTCGGGAGATTCCTCGACTTCTTGAGCGGGCTCATCCCCGGCCTCATCCGTCTGCGTCACTTCTTCAGGAGAGGGAAGGCGCAGCAACTTCCGGTGGCGGAGAGCGCGTGCGTCGACGACGGTATAGAAGTCATTCGCGGCCCTGATGAGGGCGCCGTGAGGTGGGGCAGGATGATTCTGCAGCCAGGTATCCGCCTCATCCTTGGTGATGAAGGACAGGAGGGGTGTCACGGGGGCGGTGTCGAAGTTCTCTACGAATACCGCGAATTCACCTGTCTCGCCCCTGCCCTGAATGAAGCACAGCATGGTCCTGCACACCTTGAGGGCGTCGACCTGGTCCGAGGTAGTGGCATGCCGTTCCACCTCGTGGAGCCGTGCCAGGGTCATCTTGATGAGGTCGAGGTTCATCTCTTCAACTCGCCACGAGCGCGATGGGGGCCAAGATGAAGAATCCCGGCCCGGCCGAAAGAGACACGAAAGCAGCACCAGCGATGACTACTATCGTTCCAGCAAGGAGTTCCTTCCGGTTTCGCTTCAGCCACTCCACTGCATCATTTCCCGTGGAGAACTGGAGCGAGCGAGCCTTCTCCACCTCAAGACATTGCTGATATTCCATCAGACACCTTGTCTGACAAAACCCATACTTGTTTCCGTTATTGCGATTGATGTGGCTTTCGTGGGACGGACGCCTGCGCTTCATACAGTCCCTGACGCAGGCAATTTGCTCCTGGTCGCAATCCCTGGGACGGCGTGAAATGAGGACAATGGCTCCAGTGCTGGGTGGCAGGACATACCCGCTCAGGTCGACCTCGTCAGCGCGCCGCCACGAATGGATGGCTTGACCGTCTGGCGCCTCTCCAATAACGAGCACGAAGTCGGAGATTTCCGCCTCGCTTGGGGATGGAGCGTGATGGGTGCTGACACAAGAGGCAAATGACAATGCGAGGGCTACCGCCCAAAGCAGCCCCCTCCTCCCACGCATGCGCATGGAGCATGCAGCGTTGGGGAGGATGGCTCCAGGGAGGAACGAACGAAGGAGGAGCATGACGTCCGTGCACATTGGCAGAAAGCACCCCGGCTCGCGAGTGCTTTGTCCTCAGAAGACGGCCTGCCATTCCCTCTGGAGTGATGCCATCCAAGCATGTCATCCCACCGAGAGGACGTCGTGACCAGCGACCTGCCGGAACTTCCTGACCTTGGGAGTTCTCTCCATGGGGGCGACGGCGGAAGTGGGTTTCTTCTTGCCCCCAGGAAAGCGCCTCCCCTACCCTGCACTCCTGCCCTGTGAGTGCTCGCGTGCGCCCTGGTTCCTGGCTCCTCGTCCTGTCCATCCTCCTCTCCGTTCCGGCCGCCGCACAGGCCCGGTTGGACTCGCCGTGGATCCGTCGGCGAATGCTCGTGGTCCCCATCCATCCCGGGCAGGTGCCGCCGCTGGAGCTACAGGTGCGCGCGGGTGTGGCCTCGCTCCTCCTGTTCGAAGCACCCCTGAAGCGCGGAGCCGTGACGCTCCCCGAGGACGAGAAACGCCTCCAACTCGTGCCGATAGACGACGGCTCGCTGATCATCGTCCCCATCACGGACCTGTCCGAGGGGACGCAGGTGCCCCTCTCCGTGGAGACCGGGCCCGGAACCGAGCCGCTCCGCTTCGTGCTCGTCACCCGGCCAGACGCGGTGGATATCCAGGTGCGCGTGGTGAAGGGCGAGCCCTCCGCCGATGAAGCCACCTTGTCGGCGCTGGCTCGGAACCTGCTGTCCACAGCGGACGGCCGGGCCACGCTCGCCGTCCCCCAGAGGACGGTGAACCTTCAGCCGCGAGCGTCGCGGGGAGAGGCCGAGTCCGTGCTCTGGATGGAGCGGCGCTTCTTCGCCACCGTGGCCCTGCGCAGCTGCAAGAAGGGCTCCTCCCCGTGGAAGCTGATCCAGGCACGTCTGCGGGCGACACTCGCGGACGGCGTCCTCCTGGAGTGGCCCGCCCACCTGTTCTCTGGAGAAACGGGGGCGATACGTCAGCGCCACATCCTGAGTGGTGTCCTCCCGGAAGGAGCCTCGCGGCTGGATCTGGCTCTGGACGGAGAGGACTCGCCTGGGCCCTTCCAGCCACTCCCCCTCGAAGAAGTACGGGTGCGCCCATGAACGCGCCCCTGCACCCCCAGCAGCTTCGCCCGGGGCATCACATCCGGGACTTCCTCATCGTGCGCCGGTTGGGCGTCGGGGGTTTCTCCTTCGTCTTCCTCGTAGAGCGAGAGGGGCACCGTTGTTCGTTGAAGATGGCGGCCAGGCCCGTCTCGAAAGAGGACGAGGATCGGGTCGACGACTGGATACGCCGCGAGGTGGCCTCCCTGGAGCACCTGGAGCACCCCCACCTGCTGCCAGTGCTCGAGCGGGGCCGGTGGCCCGACCCGGAGACGGGATACACCTATTTCGTCACCCCTTACGTCGCTGGAAGCACCTTCCACGTCTGGCGCTGGCACGAACGCGCCACGTTGCAGAGGAGCGTGGGCGTGGTGTGCGAGTTCTTGAAGTCGCTCGAGGTGCTGCACGAGCGCGGCATATGCCACCGGGACGTGAAAGCGGAGAACCTGCTGGTGCGTGAGGGAGACGACGCGCCCTTCCTCATCGACTTCGGTACGGTGCACCTGCCCTGTGCGCTCGTCCTGACAGATGGGCTCGCGCCGGGAACGCTCCATTGCCAACCACCCGAGGCCGTCCTCTTCCTGGCGTCCCTGCTCTCGTCGGACCCGCCCCGGGACGCCCGGCTGGAGGCCCGCCCCGCGGCGGATCTGTATGCCGTGGGCGTACTGCTGTACGAAACACTCACCAACTGCCGTCCCTTCAGCACGCGGGTGCCACTGGAGCATTTGCTGGCGGCCATCGCCTCCACGCCGCCGTTGGAGCCCGGACGGCTCGCGCCCGGTGCCCCTGAGTCGTTATGCGGGCTGACCCTGCGGCTGCTGGCGAAGGAACCCGCCCAACGTCCTCCGAGCGCCCGGGTGGTCCGCGAGGAGTTGGAGCGGCTGCTCGGGGAAGAGGGACACACCGCGTCCTGGCAGGCTCCGGCACAGCGCCCCGCCGAGTGCACGCGGGTGCGGGAGCTGTTTCCGGATGTGGACCTGCTGGAGGAGCCACGAGAGGAACCCACGGAACCGGAGCCCTCCGCCCCTCCTCCGGAGAACCCTCCGCCCGAGCACGCGGGGTGGACGGGAAGGTGGCTGCGGCGCCTGGCCGCGCTGGCCCTCGGAATGGGAGTGCTCGGGATAGGGTGGATGCTGCTCCGCGCGGAGCCCACCGCACCGGTCAATCCGGCGCATTCCGAGAAAGGAACATCTCCCATGCCGCCTCTTGCCACCGAAGCACCCGATACCTCTTCCACGCCGCCTGTGGCGGGCTCACGCAGGTGCGCGCTGCTCACCAGCCTGTTGGGAGCGGCCACCGCACAGATGCTCGGGTGCGCCACCACTCCCGTGCGGCCCGACCCCATCGGATACCTGGCGAGTTGCTCTCCCGAGGCCCGTGCCACCCCGGTCAAGCTGGGCATCAAACCCGACGAGCAGGGCTCCTTCATCGAACCGGAATCGGGCACTCCCGTGTCGGATGAATCCATCGAGGATGGAGGTGCCCTCAACCTCAAGCCGGGCCCCATCACCGCATCCATGTTCGTGGAGATGAACGGCCAGGAGCTGTACCTGAAGATCACCGGCGAGGTGGTGACGACGCCCCAGCGTGTCTACATCCAGTTCGACAGGCTCTATCTGTCGGACGGCACCATGTATCCCATCTGTGGCGTGGCCCTGGATGGCAAGCACCAGTACGGCATTCCAACGTACGCGAAGTTCCCCATGCATGGCGCCAAGGTGGACCCGGCGCGGGTGGACAAGAGCCCGGGCAGCGTGGTGCTCAACGACCCGCGCTTCGAGACGGTGTTGCAGGGGCCCGAGGGATACTACGTGCCCCGCGTCAGCATGGCCCCGCCGGACTGGCGCTGAGCGACCGGGCCCGTACCGAGGCAGCGGCGCTCCGCGCGCCGCGTGTCTCCGGAAGGGACACATGAATCCGAGAGCTGCTCACTTGCCGAAGTCCACCCTACAAAACCCGGGTTCGCTCTCGGAGAATCCCACACATTTCTCACCTGGTCCGCAGGCGCCCGGTGCGTCTGAGTTGCATTGTCGGGCGCAGCGGTCTCCGATGCACGAAAAGCCATCGGGGCACGATTGCGACTGGGAATCGCAGGTAAGCAGACACTGCATCCGCACCTCATTTCGTGACGCTCGAGCCGAGACTTCGCATTTTTGACCCACCGGGCAGGGGTCGAGCTGGCAGTCCGGCCCTTGCACCCGTGCGCAAATCGATACGCCATGCTTCAATGCCACGCATCGCTGCCCATCGGGGCAGGAGCGCCCCTCACACGTCGGCAGACATACGGAGCCCTTCGCATCCGCGGCATGACAGTATTGGCCCTCCGGACAACTCCGAGGATCCTGAAGCTGGCAGGGGCGACGGCACTTCCTGTGGGTACACACCAGTCCTGGCGCGCACGCCATGCTCCGGGAGATGGGCAATTCCATGCACAACTTCCCCTCCGCCTCCTCACCGGGGGCACCACAAAGGCGCACCACGCGGTCACCCGCTGCGATGGAGTAGCAGGAAAGGCCCTGGCTGCAGTCCGCGTCTGTCGCACAGGTGCTCGCCACACACGCATGATCCAGCATGAGCTGGCCGCGCAGGCAGACGAGCGGAGCGTCGCAGTCCTCATTCCTTTCGCAGGACCGCTCAAAGGTGAGCAACCGTCTTGTCTCGTCTGGAGGGAGCATGGGGACAAGTCTGCTCCCCTGCTTGTGCGCGACAGCGGCCCCATCCGAGCCGACCAGCAACAGCCTGTTCAAAACCCACATCAACGGGACCAGCAGCACAAGGCCCGACCCAACGGCAAGCCACGCCCGCCACTTCACTTCCCGCCTCTCTTCTCCATCTCCTGCCTGCAGGCCTCCATGCAGTCATCGTAGTCGTCAGGCCCACACACGACATCGACGTCCGCAGGGCGGCAACGGCCACGGGCTAGTCTGTTGATCTCGTCCTTGAGGAGGGCTTGATGAAGGACTCCCGCATCTCCCCCACCGGGCACCCTGTCTCCAGCGCCACCAACAATCCCCATGCCACCAGGTACGCGCGATTCATCGGACCACTCCCGGCAAAACCCCTTGGAGCCGTGAACCATAGAGGCCGCAAGCCAGACGAGTCCACCCCAATGGTCAGACCGAGCACGTGCGAGCAGCCCCACTGCATCGGGCGCCGGGCACTTCATGGCTCGAGGTCGAAGATACACACGCCTGGGGCGCGCTCCGAGAATCCCGCGCACACCTCCCTCGGACCGCACGAGCCAGGTGCATCCGAGGTGCAGCGCTGACGGCATCTCCCCCCGATACACGACAAGCTCTCGGGGCATGAAGGTCCCTGCTTGCCACAAGGAAGCGCGCACTTCATCCACACCTGCCCATGCGCCTTCCCGGCCGAGACGTCGCATACCTGACCCGCTGGGCAGGGATTGAGCTGGCAATCCGTTCCATGCACCCGCGCGCACACTGAAACGCCATGGTTCAGCGCCACGCATCGTTCACCCCCGGCACAGGTCCGTCCCTCGCAGGTCGGCAGACACACGGGCCCCTTCACATCCGCGGCACTACAGAAATAGCCAGCGGGACAGCCCTGGGGCTCCTGCGGCGGACAGGGGCGGCGGCATCTCATCTGGGTACACACCAGGCCCGGAGCGCATGCCCAGCTCCGTTCACGAGGGAGCTCCGTGCAGAACTCCCCCTCCGCGACTTCGCCTGGTGCGCCACACATGCGCACTACGCGTTCACCCGCTGCGATGGAATAGCAGGAAAGGCCACTGCGACAGTCCGCATCCGTCACACAGGTGCTCGCCACACAGGCCATCTTCCACTTCAATTGGCGAAGGCAGACGAGCGGAGCCTCGCAATCCTCATTCCCCGTACAAGACCTCGCGAAGGTGAGTAATCGGCTCGTCTCGTCCGGCGGAAGCATGGGGACGAGTCTGCTCGCCTCATTTCTTGCAACGGGCACATTCAGCTCACCGACCAGTAACTTGCTCAAGACCCAGATCAGTGGGAGCGGGAGCAGAAACGCCAGCAGGACAGCAAGCCGGGCGCGCCACTTCATTTCCGGTCCCTCTTGTTCATCTTAACGATGCATGCCGCCATGCAGTCATTGTATAACTCGTCCCCACACCGCTCCTGGATGTCCGCGGGTTGGCAACCGTCATGAGACAGTTCATTGGCGAGGTCCATGAGCATGGCCTGGCGCAGCACTCCCGCCTCACCACCCACGGGACAACCTGTCCCAAGCATCAGCACCAGCAGCCCTGCCGTCACGCGCACGCGGTTCATCACCCTGGCCCCTCGAGTCCGAACGAACTCGGAGCCTACATGGCCAACCTCGAGAAAAGCCACCGCATGCCAGGAAAAAACAGCCCGAGGGCTATTACGTGCCCCGTGTCGATCTGGCTCCGCCGGACTGGCGCTGAGTGCTTCCGCTCGGGCGCGTTGAACCGCGGCGCTTCGCGCGCCGCGTGTCACTGGGAGAAAGATGAGGCGATGCGCACGCGCATCACCCGTCGAGGTCGAGCATACACAGCCCGGGGTGGTCCTCCCGTAGACCGGCGCATTCCTCCATTGGCCCGCAGGCGCCCGGCGCATCCGAGGTGCATCGCTGGATGCAGTGACCATTCAGGCACGAGAAGCCCTTGGGACATGAGCTTGCCTCGGGCTCACATTCAAGCAGACACCTCATCTTCACTGCATTCCGTGATTCTCGAGCCGCAATATCGCACACCTGCCCCGCTGGGCAGGGATTGAGTTGGCAATCCGTTCCATGTACCCGCGCGCAAATCGATACGCCATGCGCCAGGGCCACGCACCGCTGCCCCTCGGGGCAGGAACGTCCCTCGCAGGTCGGCAGACACACGAAGCCCTTCACATCCGCAGCATGACAATAATAGCCCTGCGGACAACTCCCTGGCGTCTCGGGTTGGCAAGGACGGCGGCAAGACTTGTGCGTACAAACCAGGTCCGGCGCACACGCCATGCGACGAAAGCGGGGCAGTTCCATACAAAACTCCCCTTCCACGACCGCACCTGGCGCACCACAGAGCCGCACCACGCGTTCACCCGCTGCGATCGAGTAGCAGGAGAGGCCCTGGCCGCAGTCCGCATCCTTCGCGCAGGTACTCGCCACACAGGCCTTCTTCAACATGAACTGATCACGAAGACAGGCGAGCGGAGCTTCGCAGTCTTCATTCCCTTCACAAGGCCGCTTGAAGGTGAGCAAACGGCTCGTTTCGTCCGGAGGAAGCATGGGGACCAACTTGCTGCCATGCTCGTATGCGACGGGCACATCCAATCCGCCAAGCATCAGCCTGCTCGTGGCCCACATCAATGGGACTGGCAGCAGAAGGCCCAATGCAATGGCGAGCCACGTACGCCACTTCATTTCCAGCCCCTCTTCTCCCTCTCACTCAGACAATCCGTCATGCACTCCTTGAACCTGGGCCCACACGCGGCTTGGAGTTCCTCCTCCGGACAGTTGTCATGGGCCATCTCCTCGATCAGGTCCTTGAGCATGGCCTGGCGCAGCACTCCCGCCTCACCACCCACGGGACAACCTGTCCCAAGCATCAGCACCAGCGTCCATGCCACCACGTATACGCGGTTCATCACCCTGGCCCCTCGAGTCCGAACGAACTCGGAGCCTACATGGCCAACCTCGAGAAAAGCCACCGCATGCCAGGAAAAAACAGCCGCGCCTGGCTCCTCCCATTCCGAAGCCTCCGAGACACAAGGTAGACCCAGCGCGGGTGGACAAGAGCCCGGGCAGTGTGGTGCTCAACGACCCGCGCTTCGAGACGGTGTTGCAGCGGCCCGGACGACCTGAAACCGGGCACGTCTCACTTGCTGGAATCGATGACACAAAACCCAGGCTGGCCCTCGGAGAATCCCACGCACTTCTCCCTCGGCCCGCAGGTGCCTGGAGCGTCCGAGCTGCATTGTTGGTGGCAGCGCTCGCTCATGCACGAGTACCCCTCGGGGCACGAGGGCCCCTGTTCGCCACACGGAAGCGCGCATTTCATCCATACATCACTTTTCAGCTCTTGGGCCGAGACGTCACACACCTGCTCCGCCGGGCACGGGTTGAGCTGGCAATCCGTGCCATGGACCCGCGCGCACACGGAGGCTCCGTGCGGCAGCGACACGCACCGTTGTCCCGCCGGACAAGATTGCCCCTCGCAGGTCGGCAGACACACGGGTCCCTTCGCATCCGCGGCACTACAGAAATACCCACTGGGACAGTCCTGGGCCTCCTGGAGCCGGCAGGTGCGGCGGCATCTCTTGCCAGTACACATCAGACCCGGCGCGCACCCCATTTCCGGTTTGAGGGGCAACTCCACGCAAAACATCCCCTCTGTCGCCTTGCCTGGGGCCCCACACCTGCGGACCACGCGTTCACCTGTACGGATGGAGTAGCAGGAGAGTCCTTCGCTGCAATCCGCATCCGTCTCACATTGACTGGCCACGCAGGCCGCCTTCCACATCAATTTGCCTCGGAGGCAGACGAGGGGAGCATCGCAATCCGCATCTGCGCTGCACGGCTTTTCAAACGTGAGCAGCCGTCTCGCCTCGTCTGGCGCGAGGATTGGAACCATCCTGCTGCCATCCTCGCGCGTTTCAGACGTCTTCAGGCCTCCCAGCAGCAGCTCGTTCAGCGCCCACATCAATGGGATTGCCAATGAAAACGCCAGCAGGACGGCAAGCCGGGCTCGCCACGTCATTCCCGGCTCCTTCTCACCCTCGCCATCTCCTCCTCACAGGCGGCCTTACAGGCGTCGTAATCCTCCACGCGCACACGGTTCATCGCCCTGGCCCCCTGAGTCCAAAGGAACTCGGAGCCTACACAGCGGACCGCGTGAGAAGCCACCGCGCCCCGGAAAACCACAGCGCCCGCGAGGTCCGGCCGCTGCTGGCCGGCGCCCGCGAGCGCCTCGACTGCCTCTGTCATCCCCCGTGACTACGGATGCCGCGAGTTCCCATCCGGGGCGTTCTCCACCAGGTCCCGGCCGATGTTGCGCCGATCCCGATCCACCCCATCATCATCGCGCAGGCCGCCGCTCGCGAAACGCCGCGCCGCCTCCGCCAGGTCTCGCATCGCCTCTTCGCGAGACTGGTACTCCTCCCGTGGCAGCGACTTGAGGACGTTGATGATGTCCACGTACGCACCGTTGTCCGCCGCGGCCATGACAATCTGCTCGCGCGTGGCCGGGTAGTCCACGGAGTCCAGGTGGGGCGTGATGGAGAGTGCCGGGTTCTCCGCAAATCCGAATGCCATCTCGTGTCCTGTGCCTTTCCGCCCGGGCTTCCCTCTCCACTCCCGGGCCTCGGCTTCAACGTGTGGATGGAATGTCCGGCGGGCCACCTCGGCATCGCCCCTTCGTCCATGCCTCCCGGGCGGCCTTCCGGCCAGGGCCAGGGTAGACTGCCGCTCCCCAGAACTCCTCCGGGACTCCCGATGCTCCTCACTCCCCTGCTCGTCACCTGGCTGGCGCTCTCCCCGCCTTCCGCCGCTCCCTCGCCCGCTCCCCAGACACCCGAGACTCCTTCCTCCGACGCAACGAGCGTCTACTCGCTCGATGACGGCGCCTTCGTGGACCAGGCGCTCCGGGACCTCGAGGCCATCGAGCGCTACGCCCAGGGTCTTCGCGCCCTGCAAGCGCAGATCTCCAAGACGCGCGGCCTCTACGACCGCAAGCAGGACGTCCCCTACTCGCCGGACGAGAAGCGCACCCTGCTCACCACCTGGGCGGCCTTCTCCGATTACTTCGCCTCGCTCGAGCTCATCCGCCAGCGTTACTGGGACTTCGTCAAGCAGCCGGCCCCCACCCGGCAGACGAAGCACGCCTGGGGCTTCCTGCTCACCCACGGCGCGCTCACCACCGAGCTGGCCCACGGACTCACGTACGCGGAGCTCACCAACGGCCGCAAGCAGCTCGAGGTGCTCCTGGACGAGTCCGCCGAGGAGTACGGCCTGCCCGCCGGCACCTTCGCCCGCTTCAAGGAGAAGGCCATCCACGTCTCCACCACCACCCAGCTCCTGACGGGTGACACCTACGCCGAGCAGCTCCGGCCCCTGCTGAAGAAGACGGGCATCCTCAACGTGCGCCGCGCCGTGTGGCTCATCCAGGAGACGCGGCTCAACTCCAAGGCGGCCCGCGGCAAGCTGCTCGAGCGCGGCTTCACCCTCTTCGCCAAGGCCGGCGCGGACGTGCTCAAGGACTCCACCGCCAGCGCTGTCTTCCCCGTGCAGCGCTCGGTGGCCGAGTGGATGGGCGACACCCGGGTGAAGCGCATCGGCCAGCCCCTCATCCGCCGCGAGCAGACGCTCGCCCTCCTGGCCCACCTGCAGCCGGGCGACATCCTGGTGGCCCGGCAGAACTGGTACCTCTCCAACATCGGCCTTCCCGGCTTCTGGCCCCATGCCGAGCTCTACGTGGGCACGCCCCAGGACTGGGCCGCCTTCCTCGATGGCGACCCCGGCGTGCGCGACTGGCTGAAGACGCTGCCCGGCGCTCCCCAGACGCTCGCCCAGCACCTGGCCCGCGAGTACCCCTCCAAGTGGGCCACCTATACCGCCCCGGACAGCCACGGCGACGCCCTCCGCATCATCGAGTCCATTAGCGAGGGCGTCTCCTTCACCGGCCCCGAGCACGGCATGCACGTGGACTACCTCGGCGTCATGCGCCCGCGTCTGTCCCCGGTGGAGAAGGCCCGCGCCATCGCCCGCGCCTTCCACCTCCAGGGCCGGCCCTATGACTTCAACTTCGACTTCTTCTCCGACGCCTCCCTCGTGTGCACCGAGCTCGTCTACAAGTCCTATGCCCCCTCCCAGGACATGACGGGCGTGCGCATCGGCCTGGTGGACGTGGCCGGCCGGCGCACCCTGCCCGCCAACGAAATCGTCCGCCTCTTCGACTCCGAGTACGGCCAGCCCGGCCAGCAGCTCGATTTCGTTGCGTTCCTCGACGGCCGTGAGCAGGAGCGGGATGCCGTGCAAGGCGATGTAGAGTCCTTCCGGCGCACCTGGCGCCGGGTGAAGTGGGACGTCGCCCAGCAGTGACGAGAGGAGACACATGACGGAAGAGAGCGGACTCGAGATGCTGGAGATTTCCGGCAAGCTCTTCGAGCGGATGATTTCCCAGCAGCAGGCCAAGGTCCTCCGCCTGGCCCGCGAGGTGGTGCCCAACATCACCCCCGAGGAGTTGCGCAACCCCCATGACTTCCCGAAACTCAAGGAACACCCGACTTTCGAGTTCGAGGACGGTCTCCTTTCGGGACTCATCTCCGCCCAGGTGGCGATGCGGGCGGAGCTCAAGGGCCGGTTGTTGCCCCCCGAACCCCCTGGGAGCTGACTGCCTGCCTGCCTTTGCCGTTCCCTCTTGCCTGGGTTAGTCCTTCCCGCCGTGAGCATCACCTCGACCTTGAGCCCGTCAGTCGCCCGCGAACGCCTCGTTTCCGCGCTCGCGGCCGATCCACCCCGGTTGGATCTGGCGGCATTGGCCATCGCGACGCTCAACCGGCCGGAGCTGGACACCTCGGCGTACCTGCACACGCTGGACGCGCTGGCGGCCCGGGTGCAGTTGGAGATGGAGCGGCACACCGGTCATGGCGAGGTGCTCGCCGGCCTCACCGCGCTGCGCCACGTGCTCGCGGACATCGAGGGCTTCAGCGGCAACGAGGACGACTACCAGGCGCCGGAGAACAGCTTCCTGGACCAGGTGCTGGAGCGGAAGGTGGGCCTGCCCATCACCCTCTCCGTGGTGTACCTGGAGGTGGCGCGGCGCGCGGGTATTCCCCTCTACGGCGTGCCCTTCCCCGGGCACTTCCTGGTGGCCTGCAGCGCGGGAGACCACAAGCTGGTGGTGGACCCGTTCCACGGCGGGGAGATCCTCACCGAGGAGGGCTGCAAGGAGCTGCTGGAGCGGGTGGCGCCGCAGCTGCGCTTCAACCCCTCCATGCTGGCGCCGGCACCGGTGGAGCTCATCACCTACCGGATGCTGTCCAACCTGCGCCGGGTGTTCCTGGAGCGCGACGAGAGCGAGCGCGGGCTGGCGGTGGTGGACCTGCTGCTGATGCTGGCCCCCAACCATCCAGGCGAGCTGCGCACGCGGGCGGCGCTGCTGGCCAACCTGGGGGCCTACCGGGCGGCGCTCAAGGACGTGGAGCGCTGCCTGGAGCTGTCGCCCGAGGCACCGGACCGGGATCGGCTGGAGCTGACGGCCCGGGAGTTGCGCGAGCGCGCCGAGCTGTTGAACTGAGCCGATGAGCTCCATCAAACCGTGGCCCCGCCTGCGCCGGGGCCTGGAGTACGACTACCGCGTCCTCAAGGTCCGCCAGGACATGGTCGCGGATCCGCGCACGGGCCACGAGCATCCCCGCGTCATCATCGACAGCGCCGACTGGGTGAACGTCATCGCGGTGACGCAGGACGATCAGCTCGTGCTCATCCGCCAGTTCCGCTTCGGCACCCGGGAGACGACGCTGGAGGTTCCCGGCGGCCTCGTGGAGCCCGGAGAGGATCCCGGGGCGGCCGCCGCGCGCGAGCTGGAGGAGGAGACGGGGTACGTGCCGGGCCGCGTGGTGAGGCTCGGCCAGGTGCACCCCAATCCCGCCATCCAGAGCAACGTGTGCCACAGCTACCTGGCGCTCGACTGCGTGAAGCAGCACGAGGGCAGGCAGGAGGCGGGGGAGGACATCGCCGTGGAGCTGCACCCCCGCTCGGCGGTGCCCCAGCTCATCCTGGGTGGGGCCATCACCCACTCGCTGGTGGTGGTGGCCTTCTACCTGGAGCACCTGCTCGCCCAGGCGGGAGAGAAGCGCTGAAATTTGCCGGGGGGTGCTCCGCGTTGGAGGGGGCCCCCCGTGACACCCGGCCGGGGCGGCACTAGCCTCTTTCCCCCGAGGTGAGTTCGCCATGGCCGAAAGCCTGACGCAGCCCCGCGAGGAGCGCTCCGAGCCGCTTCCCGCAGCCCCACTCCCCGGCGCCAGCGCCGAGGCCGCTCGTTCCCACGAGAGCGCCCCGGCCCGCGTCTCCATCCCCAGCCTCCTCCCCGGCGAGGACGTGTTCGCCTACGTGCGGCGCGTGCACGGCGCCTTCGAGCCCCGGCTGTACCAGCAGGTGGTGGGCGCGGCGAACGAGTTCAAGGAGGGGGACGCGGCCATCGGCGTCGCCGCGGCCGACGAGGAATCCCGCCGCAACGCCCGGGAGCTGCTCGCGCGCACGCGCATCGGCGACCTGGACGCGTATCCGCTCATCCAGGAGCGGCTCCACACGGAGCGGCTCTACACGTACATGCAGGGAGCGCTCGACGCGAAGGCCCAGGCACGCACCGCGGGCTGGACGCTCGGCGAGCTCAAGGCCTTCCTGCTCTCCGCGAGCGAGGAGGACATCCACGAGCTCAAGGGCGGGCTGAGCAGCGACGTCATCGGCTGCGTGGTGAAGCTGATGAGCAACGAGGAGCTCGCCGCCGTGGGGCGCGAGGTCTTCAATCCGCTCCCCGGTAGCAAGGTGGGCGCCAGGGGCTACCTGGGCGCGCGCATCCAGCCCAACTCGCCCACGGACCACCCGGAGGACATCCGCTGGCAGGTCTTCAACGGCTGGAGCTTCGCCCTGGGAGACGTGGTGCTCGGCACCAACCCGGTGTCCTCGGCGCCCGAGTCCGTGGCCGCCGTGGAGTCCGCCCTGCACGACATCCTCGTGACGTTCGGGCTGAGGGACGTGATGCCCCACTGCGTGCTGGCGCACGTGGACGTGCAGGCGGTGGTGGAGGCCATGCAGCCGGGCACCACCGGCATCTGGTTCCAGAGCCTGGGCAGCACCGAGGCCGCCAACCGCACCTTCGACGTCACCCTGGAGAAGATGGAGACACACGCCGCGGCGCGCACCGGGCGCTGGGGCATGTACTTCGAGACGGGCCAGGGCGCCGACGCCACCAACGGCCATGCCGCCGGGGTGGACATGGTGGTGCACGAGTCGCGCAAGTACGGCTTCTCGCGCGCCCTCACCCAGCGCATCGCCGCCGCGCAGGCCCGCGCCGGCCGCGAGCCCGCTCCGCATGTCATCGTCAACGACGTGGCCGGCTTCATCGGCCCCGAGGTGTTCCGCACCCGGGAGCAGCTCGTGCGCTGCTGCCTCGAGGACATCGTCATGGGCAAGCTGCACGGCCTGACGATCGGCCTGGACGTCTGCTCCACGCTGCACATGGACGTGTCGCTGGACGACCTGGGGTGGTGCCTGGAGCAGCTCATGCCGGCCAACCCGGGCTACCTCATGGCGCTGCCCACCCGGAATGATCCCATGCTCAGCTACCTGACCACGGGCTTCCAGGACCACGTCCGCCTGCGCGAGCGGTTCGGCTACAAGGTGGATGACCGGATGTGGGCCTTCTTCCAGAAGCTGGGCGTCATCGACGCGGAGGGCCGCCCCACCGGGCACTTCGGGGACCCCGCCTGGGTGTACCTCCAGTACCGCCGCCACAAGGGCGACACGCGCCCGGACGCGGACGTGCTCGCCGAGGCCGCGCGGCAGATGGCCGAGGTGCGCGCCCGCGGCGTGCCGCTCGCCGTGGGCCATGGCGAGCACCCGTGGGACCTGGAGCCCTCGCTGGACGCCGAGCTGCGCCGCCTCTACGACGACGCGAAGGCCGGCCTCTGGTCCGACCTCACTCCGGACTTCATCGCGTCGATTCCCGGCGCCGTGCCCCTGCGCACCCGCGCCTCCACCCGCCGCGACTACATCCTCCACCCGCCCTCCGGCGAGCAGCTCGAGCCCGCCGCCGAGCGCGTGCTGGAGTCCCTGCGCGCGCGCCATGCGGGCCGGTACGACGTGCAGCTCGTCATCTCGGACGGGTTGGACGCGCGCTCGCTCATGGACGAGGGCCACCTGCGGCCCTTCCTCACCGCGCTGCGCACCCGGCTCGAGGCCGCTGGCCGCCGGGTGGCGCCCGAGCACCTCGTGCTGTCCCTGGGGCGCGTGCGGGCCGGCTACCGCGCGGGGGAGATTCTCTTCGCGGACGCGGCGGCGGACGGGCCTCGTGCCCTCATCCACGTCGTCGGCGAGCGCCCCGGCTCCGGGCACCACAGCTTCTCCGCCTACGTCACCGCGCCTCCTGCCGGCGTCTGGGCCCGGCCGGGCACGGTGGACCACAACATCACCCGCGTGGTGGCCGGCATCTCCGACACCAGCCTGCGTCCCGAGGCCGCCGCGACGGAGGTGGCGCGCATCCTGGGCGAGCTCACCTCCGCGTCCTGAGCCTCGGAGCGCGTCCCGGGCCTCAGCGAACCACCAGGCGCAGCCACAGGTCGATGGCCGCCCAGCCCCGCTCCTTGCCGTAGTGGCCGTTGAAGACGTGCCCGGTGTTGTCCAGCGTGTCCACCCACACCAGGCGGGAGCGCGGGTACATCCTCGCCTCGGCCCTGGCGTAGGAGGCCGACGCCACCAGGTCGTTCTCCCCCAGTTGCACCATCACCGGCACCCGGATGTCCGCCGTCGGAATGGACGCCGGCGAGCCCAGCATGGTCAGCAGGTCCAGGTACTGGCCGCGCGTCACGGCGTCCGCCGTCTCGTTGTCGTAGGCGATCAGCTCCGGGTTGGAGTGCGCCGGGTCATAGAAGAGCGCGCTGCGCATCTCGCTGGGGATGTGGATGTAGGGGCCCTGCTCGAGGAAGCCCAGGAGCACGCTCTGCTCCACCGGCACCTCGTGCGCGGTGTTCAGCCAGCCCGTGTTCACCAGCGCCTGCGCATCGCCGTACTGTGCCTGCGCGAAGGTGGCGATGAGCGCCCCGTTGGAGTGCCCCACGTAGATGAGCGTCTCGAAGGTGTTCTTCGCCGCCGTGGCCCGGAGGTGCCGCGCCACCTGGTGAAGGGCGCTCGCCGACTCCGCCAGGTTCAGCGCGTCCCCATCCAGCTTGTCGCTCTCGCCCGTGCCCGGCAGGTCCAACGCGAGCACCGCGTAGTTCCGCCGCGCCATGTACCGCGCATACGAGTAGTCCTGGCCGTCCACCTCTGGCATGTCCCAGTAGCCGTGGTTGTAGGTGATGCCATGGGTGAGGATCTGCACCGGACGGTTCTTCAGGCTGCCCTGGTAGTAGAGGTAGCCCACCACCGTGTACCGCTGACCGTTGGCCAGCCGCACCGGGAACTCCCTCCGCTCCACCTTCACGCCCTGAGACCCGTGGGCCTCGGCCATCGCCGGAAGAGCCAGCGCCAGCAACAACACCAACCAGGCGCTCATCGAACGGATCGTCTTCTTCATCTCCACCCTCCCTCTTGCAGCCATTCCGGAAATCCCTGCTTCCTAAAAATAACGGGAGAGCCTGATATTCCTGACCTTCTAGTACTTCCAATGAAATTAACTTTTCAACAAAAACTCAAGGTGAGGGGAAGTGGGTCCTGGCATAGGGACCCGGAGTGCGAGGGACCGCGACACTTGCCCCCGGGAGCGGGCGGGATCTGACACGATGGTGGGGCGTATCCCGGGAGGGGGAGAAGGCGTGAAGCAATCCGAGTCGGTGAAGGAGCGGCTGGAGCGGCTGGAGTTGCCATTCAACGCGTACGGAGTGGACCCGTACGGAGTGTCCAAGTGGCACCTGCGCGTCATCTTCGAGATGATGAGCTTCTTCTACCGGAGCTACTTCCGGGTGCGCTGCCACGGAATCGAGCACATCCCGGCGCGCGGCAGGGCCATGGTGGTGGGCAACCACTCGGGCGGGGTGGCGGTGGACGGGGCCATGGTGGTCACCTCGTGCCTCCTGGAGATGGAGCCACCCCGGCTGGCGCAAGGCATGGCGGAGAAGTTCATCGCCGCCACGCCGGTGGCCTCCACGTGGGCCAGCCGCTGCGGCCAGTTCCCCGGCCTGCCCGAGCTCGCCGCCCGCCTGCTGGAGGAGGATCGGCTGCTGATGATCTTCCCCGAGGGCGCGCGCGGCACCGCGAAGCTCTACCCGCAGCGCTATGACCTGGTGGATTTCGGCACGGGCTTCATGCGCCTGGCGCTCAAGACGCGCACGCCCATCATCCCCTTCGGCTTCCTGGGAGGCGGGGCGGCCATTCCCACGGTGGCCAACCTCTACGGGCTGGGCAGGGCGCTCGGAATGCCCTACGTGCCCGTCACTCCGTACGTGCTGCCGCTGCCGCTTCCCGTGCCACTGGAGATCCACTATGGCGAGCCCATGGTGTTCGAGGGCACGGGCAACGAGGAGGACACGGTCATCCAGGGGTACGTGGAGCAGGTGAAGGAACGCATCGCGGGCATCATCGAGCGGCGCCGTCACGAGCGCTGGAAGGGCGTGGCGTCATGAGGGTCCTCATCCTGGGGATTGGCGGAGCGGTGGCCCGGCGCGTGGCGCTGCAATTGAGGGACAAGGGACACACGGTGTCCGGCATCGACACGCGGCCGTGGGAGGACGCGCCGGCGGACATCGAGGTGCACGACGTGGACCTGCGCAAGCGGCCCGCCGAGGACGTGTTCCGGACGCGGCGGCCCGAGGTGGTGGTGCACATGGCCACGGTGACGTCGCTGCGCGTGCAGGGCGAGGAGCGCCACCGCATCAACCTCGGCGGCACGCGCGTGGTGTTCGAGCACTGCCGGACCTACGGGGTGAAGCACGCCGTCTTCGTGGGCCGGCACACGTTCTACGGTGCGGCGCCGGACTCGGTGCTGTACCACACGGAGGACGAGCCGCCGAAGGAGCTGGCCTCCTTCCCGGAGCTGGCGGACCTGGTGGCCGCGGACCTGTACGCCTCGACGGCGCTGTGGCGTTACCCGGAGCTGACCACGTCGGTGCTGCGCGTGTGCTACTCGCTGGGGCCGTCGGCGCAGGGCACGCTGGCCACGTTCCTGCGCGGCCGGCGGGTGCCCATGGTGGCGGGGTATGATCCGCTCTTCCAGTTCCTGCACGAGGACGACGTGGCGTCGGCCATCGCGCTCGCGGTGGAGAAGCGGGTGCGCGGTGTGTACAACGTGGCGGGTCCGCAGCCGCTGCCGCTGTCCGTCATCATCCGGGAGGCTCAACGCCAGCCCGTGCCACTGCCGATGATGGTGTTGCGTCAGCTCATCGGCCGATTCGGACTGCCGAAGCTGCCGCCCGGGGCGCTCTACCACCTGCAGTACCCCATCGTGGTGGACGCGAGGGCCTTCAAGGAGGCCACCGGCTTCACCTACCGCTTCGATGAGGTACGGACCATCGAGTCCTTCCTGGCGGACCACCCTCCCCCACGCCCACGCCGGGAAGAGCTCTTCGACCGGCTCGAGGCGCTCGGAGTGCTGAAGCAGTGATGGCCCGGCGTGCCATCAACGCCCAAGGCACGCCTCCTCGTACTCCCAGCGCTCGGAGGCAGTCCCTGTCTCGAGCAGGCTCCTCACTGAATCCAGGGGGACGGCCGGAGGGACATCGACAGCCATCAGGTTGGGAATGTGGCTCAGTTCGGTGTCACACCCGAGCGCCTCCAGTTCCTGGCGCAGAGCCGGAACCTCCGAGGCTTCGTAGACGATGACGCGCAAGGTGCTGTGCCCGGAGGGGCGAACAACCTCGACAAAGCCCCGCGTGCCATCGTCACGACGGACCGCCGAGACAACATCCTCATAGGCGACTCCACTCGCGAAGAAGGGGATGTTGCCCAAGCGGTAGAGCCCATTGCCAACAGGTGTGGCCCACATGCTTTCGCACGTGACAGGCGGATAGCCATCCTCATCCTGCTCGAGTTCGAAGAAGACCTTGACCAGCTGCTCGGATTCTTCACCGGCCATTTGAGTGGAGCGTATCAAGCACACGTGCCACGCCGCTCCCATTCTCCTCCCCTACCTCACCAGGGCTCGCGCTCCCTCTGCATCCCGGCTAGCCTCCGCGTGCAATCTCGACCCAGGGGGCTTCGATGGTCGTCGTACCGTCCACGCTGGATGCCGTCACCGTGCACGCCGAGGGCGCGCTCTGCACGCGCCTGGCCGCGGTGCCGTCCAACAACGGCCGGCTTCCCAATCAGGTGCGCATCGAGAGCCTGCCGCTCGGGCTGCGCACCGGCTCGCTCCGGGCCGCCGTGCTGAAGGGCCCTCAGGGGCTCCGCGTGCGGGACATCCGCCCCGTCTACGATGTGCGGCTGCCGCCGGAGACGGACCTCCCCGCCGAACAGCGCGCCCTGGAGGAAGCCAGGGAGAGGCTCAACACCGTCTCCTCCGAGCTGGTGCGGGTGCGGCAGGAGGTCGCCACCCTCCAGAAGCTCAAGCCCTCCTTCCCGCCCCGGAAGAAGGACGAGCCTCACGAGCCGCGTGAGTCCGCCCTCACCGCCATCCTCTCGCTCGCGGGCTTCCTCGATTCGGAGCTCGCCTCCCTGAACGCCCGGCAGCTCGAACTGGAGCGCCAGCAGCGCGACGCAACTGAAGAGGTGGAGTTGCGTCAGCGGCGGCTGGAGGAGGGCTCGTCCGCGGTGCGCGGCCAGCGTGCCCAGCTCTACCGGGCGGCCATCATCACCCTCTCCGAGGTGGGCCCCGCGGACGAAGCCGCGCAGCTCGCGCTCGAGTACGCGGTGTACGGTGCCCGCTGGGTACCAGGCTACGACCTGCGGATGCCCCAGACGCTCGACGGAGGCACGCTGCGCATGCGCGCCTCCATCATCCAGCGCACCGGTGAGGACTGGAGCAACGTGCGGCTGGCCCTCTCCACCGCGAACCTGGAGCGGCGCGCCGATGTACCAGAACTGAAGGCCCTGCGCATCGGCCGGCGCCAGCCGCCTCCGGCCCGCTCGGGCTGGCGAGAACCGCCCCCAGGGCTCGACGAGCTGTTCGTTGGCTACGACACCGCCCGGCCCCTGATGCCTCCGCGTCCCGAGCCCAGACTGGAGCGCAGGGCGCCCGAGCCCGTGTACGCCGAGGCGCCCATGCCTCAAGGCGCGGTGCTCATGGAGGAGGCCGCGGCTTCACCCTCTCTCCCCAAGCCGATGCGCGCATCCCATGCCATGCCTTCCGTGTCGGCGCCTCCCCCCATGCAGGTAGCCGGAGCCGCCACTGGCTCCTTCCGCGCGGGAGGCCCCCCTCCCCCGCCCCGGGCACCAGCCCCCGGAGGAGCGCCCGCGGCCCCGAAGAAGGCGAGCTCGAGCCTCATGAAGCGCCGTGTGGTCGCCGATGAAGCGCCCATGGAGATGATGAAGGAGGCGGCTCCCGAGGAGCTCGAGGACACGGACGGGTACGGTTACGCCTCACAGGATCTGGACACCCTGGGTGGCGGTGGCGGTGGCGGCCCGGCGGACACTCCCGCCCGTCCCACCGGCCTGGAGCCGGCGGTGGATCTGCTCGACTACGGCAGCCTGGAGCTGGCGGGCGTGGAACAACCCGGACAGCGCGGACGGTTGCAGCCCCAATCCGAGGACAAGTCCCGGGAGCTGTTGATGCTGCTGGGAGTGCACGTGCGCGTGGACGTCTTCACGCTCGTGGCCCTGTACGAGCAGACGGCGGCCTCCGTGCACCACGCGGCGCCCCCGGCCTGGTCCGTGCCGCCACGCCAGTCCACGCCGCACTTCGACTACCGCTTCGACGTGGAGACGCGCGCCGACGTGCCCTCGGACGGCGTGTGGCACACCGTGCCCGTCTTCTCCGCCCCCGTGGGACTGAGCGCCGAGTACATCTGCGTGCCCTCGATGGAGCCGCGCGCCTTCCGCACCGTGAAGGTGGAGAACCGCACGCCCCACGCATTGCTCGCCGGCCCGGTGGACATCACCCTCGGCGACGAGTTCCTGATGACGTCTCCCCTGCCCACGCTCTCCCCCGGTGCCACGCAGCGACTGGGGCTGGGCGTCGAGGAGTCCATCAAGGTGTCGCGCAACACGCGCTTCGACGAGGCCTCCGGCGGCGTATTCGGCGGCTCCAACATGCTCACCCACCACGTCCGCGTCGAGCTGGCCAACCGGACCTCACAGCGTGTCACCGTGGAGGTGCTGGAGCGGGTGCCCGCGGTGCCCTCCGCGTCGGAGAAGGACATCAAGGTGGACGAGGCCGAGGTGCGGCCCGCCTGGAGCAAGCGCGCGCTGCTGCCCGGAGAGACGCCCGTGGAGGGCGAGCGGGCGTGGAAGGTCACGCTGCAGCCGGGTGAAGCGCAGACGCTGAACGCGACGTGGGCCGTACGGATTCCCTCGAGCAAGATGCTCGTGGGCGGCAACCGGAGGACGTGATGAGCAACCCCATCCATCTCCCCATCGTCAAGGTGACCCTCCTCGAGGATCGTGCGCTGGTGGAGCGCCGCGCGGACGTGGTGCTTCCCGCCGGACCGCAGCGGCTGCGCGTGGAGGGGCTCTCGCCGCTCGCGGTGGACCGGTCGCTTCAGGCCCAGCTCACGGGAGGCACGGTGGCGCAGGCGCGCGTGAGCCGCATGTGGAAGGAGAAGCCTCGCGGCGAGAGCGCGCGGGCGCAGTGGACGGAGCTGCGCCGCCGCGTGGAGGACCTGGAGGCCGAGTGGAAACGCGCACAGGTGGACGTGCAGCGGCTGCGGGCCCGGATGGAGGTGGTGAACGTGGCCCGCGAGGACGTGTTGCGGGCCATCGCCGAGCTGTCGGGCGCCGGCCGTGCCAAACCAGAGTCCTGGCACGAGCAGCTCGCGACGGTGCGCAAGGAAACGGCCTCCGTCGAGGACGCGCTCCAGAAGGCACATGGCCACGTGGAGGAGACGTCACGGCGGCTGGCGGAGGCCCGGGCGGCGCTCGTCCAGAGTGAGCAGCCGGAGCAGCAGCTCGTCACATCGGCGGAGCTGGAGGCGAACCACCCGGCGGGCGGGACGGTGTCCCTGCGCGTGACCTACCTGGTGCCCTGCGCGGTGTGGCGGCCGGCGTACCGGGCCACCCTGGCTCCGGCCGAGGGCGGTGAGGCGGTGACGCTCGAGTGTGAGGCCGTGGTGTGGCAGCGCACGGAGGAGGAGTGGAAGGACGTGGAGCTGCTGTTCTCCACGGCGCGGCCGACGCTGGGCGCCTCGCCGCCGCGGCTGGTGGAGGACTGGCTGCGGCTGCGCGACAAGAGCGAGCAGGAGAAGCACACGGTGGAGGTGAGCATCCGTGAGGAGGTCATCCAGACCACCGGCGAGGGAGGCGCCAGCAAGGTGGAGTCCATGCCGGGCCTGGACGACGGCGGAGAGGCCCTGACGCTCCGGGCAACCCACCGGGTGACGGTGCCCAGCGACGGAGCGCCGCACCGTGTGCCGCTGTTCCAGTTCAGCGCCCCGGCGGCGTCCGAACTCATCGGCTACCCCGAGCACTCGCCGCTGGTGCATCGGGTGGCGCGCTTCGACAACCGGGGCCCGGCGGTGCTGCTGGCCGGCCCGGTGGATCTGGTGCGCTCGAGTGGCTACGTGGGCCGCTCGCAGCTCAAGTTCACCGGAGTGGGCGAGAAGCTCAAGCTGGGCTTCGGCAGCGAGGACACACTGCGCATCGCGCGGCTGGTGGACTCGAAGCAGGACACCCAGCGCCTCACCGGCAAGCGCACGCGGACGCACCAGGTGAAGCTGTTCCTCTCCAACACCGGCCCCCGCGCGGAGAAGGTGGTGCTCGAGGAGCGCATGCCCGTCTCCGAGGTGGAGGCCGTGGAAGTGAAGCTGCTGCAGGAGCAGACGAAGCCCGCCCCCGCGAAGGTGAGCGAGGACGGCATCGTGCGCTTCGAGCTGGCCGCCCCACCCCGCTCGCAGCAGGAGCTGGCCTTCGCCTACTCGGTGGCCAGCTCCGCCAAGGTGGCCGGGCTCTAATCCCTTTCAGGAATGTGACCGATATCCCCTCTCCCCTCGGGAGAGGGTCGGGGTGAGGGTATCTGTCCCCGTTCTCC
>NZ_JPMI01000248.1 GCF_000733295.1 Archangium violaceum Cb vi76
AAGTGGCCGCGGTGTCAGCGCTTTTTCTCAGCACCTGTTCTCAGGGGCACACCTTCGCGGACATACCTGAATGGAATTAGCTACATCCGCTCGAGCCGGAACTGCTGGCAGTCGTTGTTGGACCAGCTCCACTGCTGGATGTTGGCGCCGTCCCCGCTGCTCCAGCAGTTGGCCACGTCGAGCACCTTGCCGCTGTGACGCGCCTCGAGCCGGTACCAGCCATCGCTGACCAGGATGGGCTTGAACTGCTGGTTGGCCGAGTTGAAGGAGGTCCACTGGTGGATGTTGGCCCCATCGGCGGTGCTCGGGCCGGCGACGTCGAGCACCTTGCCGCTGTAGCGGGAGACGAACCGGTAGTAACCGCTGTCGGCCGGCTCCATGGCCCACTGCTGGCTGGAGCCGGTGTGGCAAGCCCACTGGTGGATGTTGGCACCATCCGCGGTGCTCGGGCCGGCGACGTCCACGCAGCGGCCCGTCGACCTGTTCACGAGCCGGTAGTACGCACGCGCATCCCACTTGAACGAGGCCACCGAGAGGGCCGGAAGCGTGTAGTCGAAGGACTGGCCGCCCCAACGCACCTTGAAGGTGAGGGAGCTGCTCGCGTTGGAGTTCAGCGCCACCAGGGCCAGCGAACCATCCGGATTCTTGAAGGCCACGGTCTCGATGCTGCCATTGCCCAGGCTCGTCGAGGCGATGCGCACCGCGCCGGTCCTCACCACCTTCGCCAGGTGGCCCCAGCTGTAATAGTCCTCGTTCTTCGTATAGGTGCCCGTGGCCGTGTTCACGGTGATCATGCCGCGGCAGTTGTCACAGCCGCCCACGCGCGGGCCATGGTTCTGGTCGAGCGCGATGTTCCAGTACAGCGAGCTCTTCGCCCAGTTGCGCAGCGGACCGATGACGTTGTTCTGCAACTCCCACTTCAGGTTCCAGGCCTGGTTCGTCGCCCAGTCTCCGCCGGAGCACTCGGTGAAGTGAACCTCCTTGCCGGGATGGGCATTGCGGAAATCGGACTGGACGCTGTAGCTGCCGTCGGGGCCCTCGTAGCAGTGGTAGGCCACGCCCGTCACCGAGTTGAGCGCCTGGCTGTTGTTGTAGCTCATCAGATCGAACGGAAAGCGGGCGGGGCTCCCGTTGTCGTACCAGTTGTGGTCCCACCCGAGGATCTTCACCGCTCCGAACCCGGCGCTGTTCAGCGCGGGCCGCAGGTTGTGGGTCGCGAAGTTCGACTGATCATTCGGCTCCATCTGCATGGACGCATAGGAGGGAGCGGCATAATGCGGCTCGTTCTGCATGCTGACGGCGTACACCGGCAGGCCGTGGCCGTTGTAGGCCTGGAGGAAGCGCACGAAGTAGTTGGCATACAGGCCATACAGATCGTTCCGCAGGTACCCGCCCCCCGTCAGCGAGTTGTTGAACTTCATCCAGGCCGGAGCGCTCCACGGCACGGCCATGAGCTTGAGCTCGGGATTGAGCTGCCGCGCCTGCTGCAGGAGCGGGATGATGTAGGCGGTGTCGTGGTTCACCGAGAAGTCGTTCAGATCGCAGCAGGTGTCATCGTAGGTATAGTGATTCCGCGCGAAGTCGGACGAGCCCATGGGCACCCGGACCAGGTTGTACCCGGCCCCGCTCGCGACGCTGAACAGGTCATTCATGATCGCGTTGCGCTGGGGTGAATTGTAGATCACCCACGCGGAGGCATCGGTGAGCGCACCGCCAAAGCCATCAATGCTCTGATAGGTGGTCGCCTCGTTGATGTCGATCACCAGGGACGTGCCGCTCTCCGGCCCGAAGTTCCTGGCCGGCTCCGCGCTGAGCCGCTTGGAGAGCACGGTGTTCGACGTGGTCGTCAGCCACACCTGAACGGGCTCGCCAGCGGCCACCGCGCTCGAGGGAGAAAGCTACAGAGAAGTACCGTGGCCACGAGACCGCTCCACGCGGTCCGGCGCCTGGACATGGCCGTGTGCATACGAAACTCCTGAAGGTGAAAGGATTCGCGGCACGAAATACAGACGCGGCAAAAAGAAATCCACTCTTTTCCGCTTTGACCCGTCTAGAACAGAGTGGTGATGACTCCAGACATCAGGTGATGACTGTTGTCACCAGTTCATACGCTCAGGCAGCCAGCCCAAACCCTTGAAATCACGGAACCCGGCACATCCCTGCATCCATGAGAGACATGGCACGCCGGACGCAAAGGGACCGCCACGTAACACCTCCCCCATAGGAAGACCCGATGAACCGTGGATTCAAGACCCTGACCCTGGCAACGGCGCTGTTCGCCGGAACGGCCACCCTCGCCCTCATCCCCACCACCGCCGAGGCCGCCTCCACCGAGGAGGCCGTGGCCGTGCCGAACCCGTCTCAGGAGATCCTCTCCGCGATGAAGCGGGACCTCGGGCTCGATGGCGAGCAGGCCCGGCGCCGGCTGGTCTCCGAGGCCGCGGCGGCCCGTCTCGAGAAGAAGGTGCGTGAGAACCTGAGCACCACGTTCGGCGGTGCCTGGCTGGGCCAGGACGGCAGCACGCTCATCGTCGGCGTCACGGACGAGGCCAGCGCCCGCTATGTGCGCGGCCTCGGCGCCGAGCCCCGGCTGGTGGCCCGGAGCGAGAAGCAGCTCGACAAGGTGAAGTCGACGCTGGACCGCAATGCCAAACGCGCTGACCGGACCATCCACGGCTGGTACGTGGACCCCGTCACCAACAGCGTCGTCGTGCTCGCCCGGGACCCGTCCCTGTCGAGCGTCGGGAAGTTCATCGCCGACAGCGGTGCGGCCGATGGCTCGGTGCGTGTGGTCACCTCCAGCGAGGAGCCCCGCACCACGTACGATCTGCGCGGCGGTGATGCCTACTACCCGGGCAACTCGCGTTGCTCGATCGGCTTCTCCGTCAATGGCGGCTTCGTCACCGCGGGCCACTGCGGCGGCGTGGGCACCAACACCTCCGGCTCCAACGGCGTGGCACAGGGCACCGTGCGGGGCTCGACCTTCCCCGGCGCCGACTACGGCTGGGTCCAGGTCAACTCCGCGTGGGCCTCCCAGCCCTGGGTGAACAACTACGCGGGCGGTATCGCCAACGTCGCCGGCTCCAATGAGGCCCCGGTGGGCGCCTCGATCTGCCGCTCCGGCTCCACCACCGGCTGGCGCTGCGGCGTCATCCAGGCCAAGAACGTCACCGTGAATTACCCCCAGGGCGCCGTCTACGGCCTCACCCAGAGCAACGCCTGCTGCGAGGGCGGCGACTCCGGTGGCTCCTGGCTCTCCGGTGACCAGGCCCAGGGCGTGACCTCGGGCGGCTCGGGCAACTGCACCACGGGCGGCACGACGTTCTTCCAGCCGCTCCGGCCCATCCTCTCCGTCTACGGCCTCACGCTCACCACCTCGGGTGGCCAGGCCATCGTCTCGAACTGGAATGGCAAGTGCATCGACATTCCCAACTCGAACACCACGGACGGCACCCCGCTCCAGATGTGGGACTGCAACGGCACCGGCGCCCAGCGCTGGACCTTCTACTCCGACGGCACCGTCCGGGCGCTCGGCAAGTGCATGGACGTGGCCTGGGGCTCGCGCGACAACGGCGCCGTCATCCAGCTCGTCGCCTGCAATGGCAACCCGGCCCAGCAGTTCGTGCTGAGCGGCGCGGGTGACCTCGTGAACCCGCAGGCCAACAAGTGCGTGGACATCAAGGACTGGAACTCGGCCAGCGGCGCCCGGCTCCAGCTCTGGGAGTGCGGCGGCACCGCGAACCAGAAGTGGTTCCGCCGCTAACGCGCCGGCTCTCCACCTTCCAGTTTCGCCACCACCGCCTCCAGCTCCGCCACCCGGCGGGCGAGTTCCTCGGATCCGCCCGCCGGTAGAGCGGGAGGCGGTTTCCAGAAATCCATGCCCATCTCGGTGGCCTTGTCTACCCAGTGCCAAAGCGCCCAGCACGGTGGTGACGACACCGCGGTTCCTGGGGACGTATCCCACCACGCGCTCACCCCGTGGAGCACGTCCATGAGTGCGCGTCATGCTCGTGTGGCAGCCGGTTTCGTCGAGGAAAACGAGCCGTCGCGGGTCGAGCAGGAGCATCAGAAGGAGGAAGACACGCCGCAGTGCCTGCACTCGCGGGGAACGCTGCTCCGAAGCTACGAGCGACTTTTTTTGAGTCTCAGCCCCTCGCGTCGCAGCGCCCTCCAGACCGACGAGGAACTGGTATGCACCTCTGTCCGGGCCACCAACGCTTCGAGGTGCTCCTGCACTGTGGCATCGGAGTGTATACGCACCTGGCCCTTGAGCGTCTCCAGCACCTCCCCTGGAGGGCCGAGAAGTTGCCGCCGCCTCTCGGTCGTGGCTCCAAGTTCCCCGTTTCGTCCTCAAGCTTCAGCCAATGAGAGAGTGTCTTGGCGCTCACACTGAATTCAGCAGCCACCTCCTCCATGGTTCTGCCACCACGCCTGTAAGCCGCAACCGCGCGCTCACGCAAGTCCACCGAATAGGGCCGGGGCATAACTCCTCCTCCAGTCCCAATAGGGCAAGGTTGACCGGAACATTCAACTGAAATCCGTTATCAGGGCTAACCAGCCTAAAGTGGTGGCGGGAGAGGAATTCATGATCTCCTCGTTGACAGTCTTTCGGGCGGTACCGTACGTTCCGCCCGCTGTACCAACCCCTCCGAGGTCGCATGAATTTGAGCAGATTCGTTGTTCTGTGTGGTTTGTTGATTGGACTCGCTGCCCCCAGCGCGGCCCATGCCCAGTTGGATGTTTTTGTGGTCGACGTCGAAGAGACGGCACCCGGCGTGAACCGTTTTTACATTTACGGGATGAACTTCGGCACCACGCGGCCGGTGGTGCGTATCGGAGGTAACTCCGTGCGCCTTGCCGAGTATGCCCCGGATTACATCGTCGCTGAACCGCTCTTTTCTCTGACGCCCGGATTGTATCGCCTGAGTGTCACGTCAGGTTCGGATTTGTCCCAAACGGATGAGTTCGAGGTCGCGTTGGGGGCGCGCGGTCCCAAGGGGGACAAGGGCGATAAAGGTGACAAGGGAGACCCGGGCGAGCGAGGCTTGACTGGCGACAAGGGTGAGCCCGGAGCGGATGGTGTGCCCGGAGCGAAGGGAGACAAGGGCGACACGGGCGACCCCGGCATGGATGGTGCGCCGGGAGCGAAGGGAGACAAGGGCGACACGGGCGACCCCGGCATGGATGGTGCGCCGGGAGCGAAGGGGGACAAAGGCGACACGGGTGCAACTGGTCCGATGGGGCCGCAAGGATACCAGGGCCCTCAAGGCGTCCAAGGCCCGCCTGGACTATCTCAGTGTGGAATTGTCAACGGCAACACCGTGGGGCGAGGAGTCACGGCTTTTGCGTATTGTCCAGCAGGGAAAAGGGTGATCAGCGGAACCTGCAAGCAGGATGGTGGCTTGTTCGGTGCTTCTTCTGGCGGCCTGTACGACACTTACTTCACTTGCCGAATCACGTCCGACTACTCAGGCTCTGGCACGGTTACGCCTCAGGCGATGTGCTGCGTGGCTCAATAGCCCGCCCAACAACACTGACTGATTCGAACGTTGACGTAGGATCTGCTGTACTGCCCTCCGAGGAATCATGAATTTGAGCAGATTCGTTGTTCTGTGCGGTTTGTTGATTGGACTCACTGCGCCTGGTGCGGCCAATGCCCAGTTGGATGTTTTCGTGGTCGACGTTGAAGTGATAAGCCCCGGCGTACATCGCTTTCACATCTACGGAACGAACTTCGGTTCTGCACGACCGTCTGTGCGGATCGGAGGCAATTCCGTGCGCCTCAATGAGTATGCTTCGGATTATATCAGCGCCGAGCCGCTCTTTTCGCTGCCGCCCGGAAGCTATCGGCTGAGTGTCACCTCGGGTTCCGATTCGTCCCAGATGGATGAATTCGAGGTGACTCTGGGCGTTCAGGGGCCCAAGGGAGACAAGGGCGACCCAGGCGCGGTTGGCCCGAAGGGTGATACAGGCGATACAGGGCCGCAGGGGGTTCAGGGCATCAAGGGTGATACCGGAGCAACTGGGCCGAAGGGGGACAAGGGCGATACCGGCGCGACTGGTCCGAAGGGGGACACAGGCGCGACCGGTCCGATGGGGCCACAAGGCCACCAGGGTCCGGCCGGGCCCACGCGCGGTATCGTTTGTCGTGAAGTGTCGAAGGGTGGAGTCAACACCTACACGATTGGCGTGTCCGTGGTGCACTGCGGTCCAGGTGAGTTCTTGACGGGCGGCGCGTGCTCGTCCACGAACAACACCATTGGCACTGCCGGTAACCTCGGTGTGTACAATGGGGCATTCGGGTATACTTGCGCCCTGCGTGGTCCCAGTTCCACCACCGCAACCGTGCTCACTAATGCGATCTGTTGCCGGTATGAGTAGGTCACAGGCGGCGCGACGTCGGTTGCGTTGATGCGGAAATAAAACGGGTCGGGTCCTTGACGATGGCCCGGCCCGTTCTAGTTCACCACGGCATGAGGGTCACTTCCGGACCCTCATTCTGCGGTTGTTTTCGTGCGGGTTGATAGGCTCGGGTACGCTTTCTTGGCGGTGTAGTCGTGGAAGCGAATGCCCCATCTCGCCGGGAGCACGAGCAGGAACGGGTGGGCAAGGGCGTTGTGAACGACGTGCCAGAAGCGGCTCATGGGGCCCTCGGGAGGCGCGAGAAGAACGGGGGTGTTGGGGTGGGGGTCGGGCCGTTCGCCGCTCCTGGGCGGTTCGTGGATGTACACCGGGTCGGGCAGGGGCCGCTGGGCCGCAGGCTTCGGCGTGGCGCCATACAGCCGCTCCTCCAACTTCTCCTCCCGCCTCTGCTCCACCTGCTCCCAGTCCAGCTTCGCCGCCGTGGCGCGAGCCAGCACGCTCCCCACCGCACCCGCGCTGATTCCCAGGCTGCTCGCCGCCTCCCGGAGGCTTCTCTTCTGCACCCACTTCTGCCGTAGCACTTCTCGTATGTGACGCATGGACAGTCGCTCCGTGGCCATCGGCCCTCCCCTCGCGGGTATCCGCTCGGCGGAGCGGTGCAGCGTGGAGACGGAGATGTGGTAGGGGGCGCGCCGCTTGATTCGATCGGGAGGAGCGGCGCTCAGGTCGTCGCGGGCGAGGCAGAGGGAGCCTGCGCGGCGGCGTCGCGCGACGCCTTCCACATGGGCGGCAGCAGTTCCTCGAGCCGACGCTGTGGCCAGCCCTGGGCGAGCTTCTCCAGCACGTCGGCCAGGTACGCCTGCGGGTCCACGCCCGCCAGCGTGCAGGTAGCCACCAGCGTGTACACGCACGCGGCGCGCTCGGCGCCCGCATCACTGCCGGCGAACAGGTAGTTCTTCCTGCCGACGGCAATCTCCCGCAGCCGCAGCTCCGAGGCGTTGTTGTGCAGCGGCAGGCGTGCGTCTTCCAAGAAGCGCATCAGCGCCGTCCACTGGTTGATGGCATAGCGGCACGCCTGGGCCAGCGGACTCTTCGGTGGC
>NZ_JPMI01000249.1 GCF_000733295.1 Archangium violaceum Cb vi76
ACCTCGAACGCAGCGCCGTGAGCCCGTCGTCCCGTAACCGGCGCAGGGAGTAGCGCGCCATGGGCAGCAACCGGGGCGCGAGCAGCAGCTTGGCCGCCACCCACGCCGGCTTGTGGTTCATCAACTCCGTCTCCAGCAGCCGTCCGGCCGTGAAGAAGCGCGCCGCCATCCGCCGCTGCCACACGGGCGGAGCCAGCGCCTCCAGCACCTCCTCCGGCACCACGGCCCCCGTCAGCCTCCG
>NZ_JPMI01000250.1 GCF_000733295.1 Archangium violaceum Cb vi76
GGCTTGCGCTGGCGCGGGCGCACCTGCACCACCACTCCCCCGGGCCCCATCTGCACCCCGCGCACGCTCATCCCCTGGATGCGCAGCACGCGCCCCATCACCTCCCCCACACTCGGCCCCGCCACGCCCCGCCTCCCCGCCAGCACTCGCAGGGGCGGCTCGCACTGCAACTCCGCGACCAGGGCTGTTGCCAGAGTGACAGCCGCCTCTTCCGACTGCCCCTCTCCCGTCTCTCACCGGAGACCCTCCGTCCACCGTCGCGCGCCCACCTCAGCTACAGAAGATCCGTTCTGGGCTGTTGGGCGT
>NZ_JPMI01000251.1 GCF_000733295.1 Archangium violaceum Cb vi76
ACTCCCACGGGCGCCATGGGTGCATCCCGCAGTGCTCATACAGCGACCCTGTTGCCCACGGGCAAGGTCCTGGTGGTCGGGTCTGCGTCGAACAACGTGGAATTGTATGATCCCGCCACTGGCACCTGGACTCCCACCCACAGCACCGCCGCCATTCTGGGTCGCTCGACGACCACCCTGCTGCCCTCCGGCAAGGTCCTGATGGCGGGCGTGGACGTCACCAACGGCACCGGCTTCGCCGAGCTCTACGACCCGATGACGAACAATGGGAGTTACGTGGGGGGCCTGGCCTCGCATCACGCACACCACTCGGCAACGCTGCTGCCCTCGGGCAAGGTCCTGGTGGCGGGCGGTATCGGTGGTAACAACAGTGCCGAGCTCTATGACCCGGCTACCCGCACCTGGGCTCCTACCGGCAGCATGAGCATCTCCCACGACCACCACACGGCGACGCTGCTGCCTTCCGGCAAGGTCCTGGTGGCGGGCAGCGGCAGCGGTACCAA
>NZ_JPMI01000252.1 GCF_000733295.1 Archangium violaceum Cb vi76
TGCGGCGGAGGAGCTGTCGTCGACGGCGGAGGAGCTGGCGGCGCAGGCCGAGTCGCTGCAACAGATGATGACGTTCTTCCGGGTGGGGGAGGAGGTGAGGGGAGTGCACGGAGGGGTGCAGCCGGTGCGCTCGCTGAGGCCGGCGCCGGTGCACCTGCCGCCGGTGCCCTCACCCGTGCAGGGGCTGAAGACGGTGGCGCAGGCGCTGCCCGTTCAGTTGCCTCCTACCGGCGCGGCCCATGGCTTCAAGCGCATCTAGGACGGAGAGGCCCACCATGAGCACGAACACGAACACCGCCACCGAAGTCGCCCGTCCGGCGCAGTACCTGGGCTTCTCGCTGGCGGGCGAGACGTACGCCATCGAGCTGTTGCGCATCCGCGAAATCATCGAGCACGTGCCCATCACCCGGGTGCCGGGCATGCCTCTGGCGGTGCTGGGCGTCATCAACCTGCGGGGCCGGGTGGTGCCGGTGGTGGACCTCGCGGTGAAGATGGGGCTCGGTCCGCGCCCCATCACCCGGTGGACGTGCTTCGTCATCGTCGAGGCGCTGCTGGACGGCGAGCGCACCACGCTGGGACTGCTGGCCGACTCGGTCAGCGAGGTCATCGACCTGGGGCCGGACGACATCGAGCCGCCGCCCGCCTTCGGTACGCGCACCCCGGTGGAGTACCTGCGCGGCATGGGCCGGCAGGAGCAGCGCTTCATCCTCCTGCTGGACCTGGACCGGGTGCTGAGCACGGAGGAGCTGCTGGGCCTGGCCGCCTCCTCCCATGAGGGGGCATGAGGGTGATGGCCCCGGCGGAGACGGTGCTGCCCGTGCTGGGCCCACTCCCGTTGTCGGAGCGGGAGTTCTCCCTCTTCCAGATGCTGGTGGAGCGCGAGGCGGGCATCCACCTGGGCCCCTCGAAGCAGGCGCTGCTGGTGGGGCGGCTGTCCCGGCGGGTGCGCGCGCTGGGGCTGACGTCCTTCGGCGCCTACTACCGCTTCGTCACCGCGCGCGGCAACGAGGCGGAGCGGGTGCGGATGATCGACTGCCTCTGCACCAACGAGACGCACTTCTTCCGCGAGCCCGAGCACTTCGCGTTCCTCCGCCAGCGCGTCTTCCCCGAGTGGACGCGGCGGGCGGCGCAGGGCTTGATGGCGCGGCGCGTGCGGGTGTGGAGCGCGGGGTGCTCGACGGGCGAGGAGCCCTATTCACTGGCCATGGAGCTGCTCTCGCACTTCCCTCCGGACTCGGGGTGGGAGGTGGAGGTGCTGGCGACGGACCTGTCCACCTGGGCGCTGGAGCGGGCCCGGCAGGGGCTGTGGCCCATGGAGAAGGCGGCGAGCATTCCCCGGCCCCTGCTGCGCGCCTTCATGCTCAAGGGCGTGCGCAGCCAGGAGGGGTGGATGCAGGCGGGGCCGGAGCTGCGCGAGGTGCTGCGCTTCGCACGCGTCAACCTGAACGACGAGCGCGGCTGGCCCCAGGGGCCCTTCGAGCTCGTCTTCTGCCGCAACGTCCTCATCTATTTCGGAGCCCAGGCCCGGGCACAGGCGCTGGGCGCCCTGCTGCGGCGGTTGCCTCCCACCGGCTACCTCTTCCTCGGGCACGCCGAGAGCCTCACCGGCACCGCCGAGTCCGCCCGCTGCGTGGCTCCCAACGTCTATTGCGCCAGGGGCTCGCCACCCGCGGGCACCCGCCCTACTTGATGCGCTCCAGCGCCAGGTCGAACAGCGCCGTCTCCAGCCGCTCCGTGTCCTTCTCGGTCACGCCGTGCATGGAGAACGAGACGCGGTGGGTTCCAATCTTGCGCTGCACCGACACCACCTTCGCCTTGCCCTTCACCGGCTCCTGGTTGCCCGGCAGCCGCAGCGTGAACGCCGGCTCCTCCGAGTCGGCGGGCGGCTTGTGCAGCATCACCGAGAAACCACCCACCGACACATCCAGCGTCATGGCCCTCATGGGGCCGGCGGCGAAGGCCAGGTCCACCTGCAGTCCCTGGGCGATGCGGAAACTGCGGCGCGCGGACTGGCCGGGGGGCAGCCGCATGCCCTGGGCCGCCGTCAGCGCTCGCGCGAAGTGCTCCCGGGCCGCGATGTAGCGTCGCTTCTCTTCCTCGGACATCGGCCCCTTGCGCGCACGCGCATGGAGCGCCCGGAATTGCTCCACCCACAGATTGGCGCTCATCACGGCTCTCCGTGGCGTCTGGGGGACTTCCTTCTACGGAGGGGTGATGCCCACCCGCTCCAACGCGAAGTCGATGAGGAAGCCCTCGAGCAGCTCGCTCTCGCGCTCGGTCAGGTCCATGAAGGCGAAGGAGGCGCGGTGCTTGTCGGCGCGCTGGAACTGGGACACCACGCGCACCCGGCCCGCCAGCGTCGAGCCATCCGGCAGGTACAGCAGCGCGCTGGGCCGCTCCTTCACGTCCACCGCGTGCGGCAGCGTCACCGAGAAGCCTCCGGCCGAGATGTCCAACGTGTTCGTCCACACGTTGCCGTAGGCCATCTGCAGCTCCACGGGCAGCTGGTGCGCCACGCGGTAGTGGCGCCGGGCCTCGGCTCCGTCGAGCATCAGCCCCTGGGCGTTCAAGAGGGCCCGCGCGAACTGCTCGCGCTTGGCCAGGTAGTCCTGGCGCTCGGACTCCCCCAGCTTCCCCTGCCGCGCCCTCGTGTGGAGCGCGCGGAATTCATCGATGAACTGGATCACGCCCATGGTGTCGCTCCTGTGTCCTGGTTCTTACTGGGAATTTCGCGCTACCGCCATCAGGGAGTGGGTCTCGGCCCAGCCCACCCGGCGGCGGCGATCAGGCGTCCCTGAAAGTCGCCGCCATGCCTGTCCTGCCCGGGTGGGTCCTTGTGGGAGACGGAGGGGAAGGCAACTCATCACTGGCCGTACGATAACCGGGGCGCCGGGGCCGCCGGAACCCGGAGTGTGTGGTTTCTCTCGGGGTGCGTCCCGTCTCTCTCCGGGAGAGGAGGGGTAAGGGTCTACACTGATGCCCTCTCTGCTTCAGGAGGGTTCTCATGAGGAACAGGTGGATGCTCCTGGCCGGGCTTGCCCTCGTGATGGGCGCCTGCGGTCATGTGCCTGGGGTGGAGCGGAGTGCACCCGCCCACGGAGTGGGTGCCGAGTGCAACACCGCCGCCGCGCGCATCCAGGCGCTGATCGCGCAGGGTCGGTTGGTCGAGGCCGAGGCGCTCATCGCCGAGTCCACTGCCGCGGGTCTGATTTCCAGACCGCACGCCTCCCAGCTGCTGACGCGAATCGCCCAGCTGAACACGAAGCTGGGGGAGATTCCCGCACGTCTCCAGCGGGCGAAGGATTTCCCCTCACAGCTCAAGAACCACACCCTGTATCAGATCGAGAAGATGATGGAGGACGGAGACTTCAGCCTCGCGACGAAGGCCCAACTGCAGGAGGCCGCCAAGCTCATCAAGGAGCAGCCGCGCCTCATGGATAAGCTCTGAGGCTCCCATGACACACCCCAGTCTCGACGAGATGATCGCCCGGATGCGGGCGGCCCGGGAGGCCGGCTCGGCCAACGAGGCGAGTCCGGAGCAGCTTCAGCGGCTCCGGGAACTGGTCCGGGAATGTCCCGCGTTCACGCCCAACCTCTTGGAGCTCGCGCGCTTGTTGCGGCTGACCGATGAGCCCGAGGTCGAGATGGAGCAGGCACTCGAGGAGATCCAGGGGCTGCTGGAGAAGGCCGTCCAGGCCTCCGGCCGGAGTGCACCGGCGCTGCTGGAGCTCGCTCATTTCATCGACGTCTTCCGCGACTCGCCCAAATTGGCGGAGGCGCTCTTCGAGGAGAGTGTGGCGAGCGCCCTGAGTGCCCTGGAGGGTTCATGGGCCGGGCTCATCGACTTCTGGGGCATGGAGCGGACGAAGGACTCGCTGGAGAAGGCCCTGAAGCTCAGCGAGCTGGCGGAGCGGGTCTTCCCGGAGTCCACCAGCATCTTCAATGCCGTCCAGGACGCGAGGGAGAAGGCCGCCCAGGTGGGCCTCCTCCCACGGAACGAGGGCTGACTACGGCGCCGCGGGCCCGGCGTACTCCGGCGAGCTCCGCCCCGCCACACGGGGAGCCGTGGGCCTCGCCGCGCCGATGACGATGGGCGGCTCGATGAGCTCCGGTGGTGTGGCGTCCTCGTCATCGGCCACCCAGTCTGGATCCCTCGCCGTCTCTCCCCGCTTCCAGTGGCGAGGTACCCGCCTCAGTCCAATCGGGTAGAGCCACAGGTGCCCCTCCCGGTCGATGCGCAGCCGCAGGAAGTTCTTCCAGTCCGGAATGGCCAGCGCGGAGAACGCCTCGTTGGCGTGCGCCTCGAAGCCGTTGAGCGAGAGGAGCAGGTAGACGCCCATGAGCGTCGGTCCCAGCAGGAAGCCTCCGGCGAAGACGAGCAACGCCCCGAGCAGCTCCTGCGGAACGCTCCCGAGCGGCAGCAGCGCGCCCGTGAGCGCGAAGGCCCCCCAGAAGACGAAGAGCGACGCGGCCAGGTGCGCGACTCCGTGCAGCACCCCCGCCACCCAGCGCCACCGGCCGAAGCGCGCATCCGCCAGCCCCACCATCCCCAGCACCAGCATCACCGAGAGCAACAGCACCCCCGGGTTGACGAGCGCCGCTCCCAGCACCCGCGACAGCTTCCACGCCACCGCGCCACCCTCGCTCAGGTCCGCCACCTGCATCCACGCCAACAGCAGGTACAGCAGCCCGGTGAGCACGCCGAAGCCCGGGTTGTGCCCGAGGAATCCCAGGTTGCGCCAGCACAGCCGCCGGGACTCCTCTTTCGACGGGAACGTCTTGCGCGCGGTGAAGCCGTCCGACAGCGCGGCCTCCTCGCGCGGCACGTGCGTCGGGTGCAGGAAGGCCCCGCCTCCGCCCGCGATGATCTTCTGCCGTCCCTCCTCGTTCGCGTGCCGCCGGTAGTGGTGGATGTCTCCCGTCAGGAAGACACTCACCTTCTTGCCCAGCACCTGCTGCTCGAGGAAGTCCAGGTTGTTGTCCAGGTATGTGCGCTCCCCCGGCGGGCGCACCTGCCCCACCAGCCACGCCGGCTCCGCCAGGCAGAGGATGATGCGGTCCTCCTCCTTCATGTGCGTCGCCAGCTCCTGGAAGTACCGCACCTGCGGCTCGTCGATGTCCGACTCGAGCTGCATGTCCGTGCCGAGCAGCCACCAGCCGTGCGGTAGCTTCATCGCGAAGTAGCTGCGCCGCTGGTGTGTGTGCCACCCCGCTGGCCGCCGGCCCTGACAGAACAGCCGCATGAACGACACCAGCCCGTCATACCAGTCATGGTTGCCGGGAACCGCGAACAGGTGCGGCTCTGGCCCCTGCCCCCGCATCGCCGCCTCCCACGGACGCACCGTGCGCTCCTCGTACTCCTTCACGCTCGCCTCCGGGTACACCTCGTCCCCGCCGAACACGAGCACCTCGCCCCGGCGCGTCTCGTACGCCGTCCCCGTCTCGTCCCTCAGCGTCAGCGTGGGCCTCGACACCGTCCGCGCCACCGCGTACGTGGAGTCCCAGCCGTCTCCCAGGTCCGCCACGTAGTCCAACCACAGCTCCTCCCGCGGCCGCCCCGCCTCGTCCACCGAGAAGTCACTCGGCTCCACCTTCGGGGCCGCCAGCGCATCGAGCAGCCGGCGATCCGCCTGCTTCCCGATGGTGGTGGAGATGGCGGAGCGCACCCCCGCCTCGAGGAGCACGAATGGATCGAACCAGCGCACCATCTTCCGGCCCTGGGGCCGCTGGGGTGGGCCGGCTGGCGCTCGCTGGGGGGCGGTGAGGGTTTCTGTACCCGAGGCCATGGCTCTTCCTCCGATTGAACGGGAGGGGACACGCGAGAGCGGTACGGCACGGGGGCTTCTTCAAGCCTGCGTGGTGGTGCTTCCCGGTACAAGAGAACTCGAGAATCCGGACCCGGGTGTCGGGTTTCCCGCACGGTGTGGGACTCGCCGGGGGAGCGCCTCGTCCCGTTCCCGCACGGGCGGGTCCTTCTTCCGACAAACGTGTGCTTCCGCCTCCCCGAGGGGTTGCCTCCCCGCCGCATCCCGACAGATTGATACCGATCGCCACATCCCGCGTGGCAGGGGGTCCACCATGAACGAGTCCTCTTCGCGGCCTGGCCTGGAGCGGACGCTGCGGGCGCTCGCCTCCGCGGCCCGCCCTCATGCCTCCGAGTCGGAGGAGTATGCCGTCATCGCGCTCGCCGCCCGCGCCCTGCTCTTCCTCCACTCCCGCGACGAGCTCGAGGACTTCTACGGCTGGCTCGAATCCCGCGAGGCCGGTGGCTCCTCCTCGGGCCCCGTGCGGACGTTTCCCTCCATGAACGAGGCCCTCGGGTGGCTCGAGCACCAACCCGAGGCCGCCCATGGCTCCCTCGTCGAGGTGGAGCATGAGACGTATGTGATTGCCCTGGGGCCCACGGGCTCCTTCGTGCTCGTTCGCACGGTGACCCACCACGAACCCGTGGGGGTTTGAGCACGGGGGGAACCTGGGACTCCCGATACCCTCACCCCGTCCCTCTCCCGGGGGGAGAGGGGATTTTGGGGGAGAGTGGGGGGAGTGGTGGCCTGGCTACAGGGACGGGTGGGAGGCCGTCTTCTGGGGGCTCGTGCTCGCCGTGGGCAGCGTGAAGGTGAAGGTGCTTCCCTTCCCCCACTGGCTCTCCGCCCAGATGCGGCCGCCGTGCGCCTCGACGATTCCCTTCGCGATGTACAGCCCCAGCCCCGTTCCCCGGCTCTCCGCGTCCTTCGCCTGCCAGTAACGCTCGAAGACGTGCGGCAACGCCTCGGGCCGGATGCCCGTCCCCGTGTCCCTCACCCACAACCGCACCTCGCCCCGGTGCACCCGCGCCCCCGCCGTCAACACCCCTCCGTCCGGCGTGAACTTCAACGCGTTGCCCAGCAGGTTTCCCATCACCTGCAACACCCGCGTCCGGTCGCACCTCACCCGCATGTCGTCGTCCGGAAGATCCGCCGTCACCTTCAGCCCCCTCACCTCCGCCAACGGCCTCACGCTCTCCAGCGCCTCCGTCACCAGCGACGACACGTGCTGCTCCGAGGGCTCCAGCGGCAGTCCGCCCGCTTCGATCCGCCCCCAGTCCAGCAGGTCCGAGATGAGCCGCCCCATCCGGTCCGCCGCCGCCTGGATGCGGCCCGCCTGCTTCAGCACCGGCTCGCTCCCCGGTTTGCCCTGCGCACCCCGCAGCAGCAGCGCCGAGGCCAACTGCACCACTCCCAGCGGGTTCTTCAGGTCGTGGCTCACCACCGCCAACAGGTCCTCGCGCGCCCGTGTCGCCCGCCTCGACTCGCCGAAGAGCCTCGCGTTGTCGATGGCGAGGCTCGCCCGCACGCACAGGTCCTCCGCCAGCGCCAGGTCGTTCGGGCCGTAGCGCCGCCCCGAGGCCGAGGACACGAACGTCACCGCCCCCAGCGTGTGCCCCCGCGCCTTCAGCGGGATGATCATGTACGAGCGCGCCTGCAGCCGGCTCAGCAGCGCCGGGTGCTCCGGCTCCGACGCCGCCGCGCGCAGCAGCGAGTCCGTCACCGCCGGCACCAGCTCCGGCTCCCCCGTGTGCAGCACCCGCAGCACGCCCACCGGCGCCTCGCGCCGCTCGAAGCGCCTCGTCAACATGCGCGCCTGCTCGAACTGCGTCGGGTCCAGGTGCGCCACCGCCACCCGCGACACCCACGAGCCCTGCTCCACCGCGTCCACCAGGCACCAGTCCGCCAGGTCCGGCACCGCCAGGTGCGCCAGCAGCGTGTACATGCCCTGTGGATCCGGCGGGTGCGCGAAGAGCGTCGTCATCGCCTGGTACAGGAAGGACTGCCGGCGCTCGGCGGCCTCCACCTCCGCGCGGGCCGCCTGCTCCAGCGCCAGGGCCCGCGCATGCACGGCCTCGGCCTCGGTGAGCGGACGCACCGTCACCAGCACCCGCACCGGGCCGTCCGCCTCCCGCATGGGGGTGAAACAGAAGGTGTGGGGCTGGGGGCCTCGGGCACTCAACCACGTGCCCTCCACCGAGTGCGGCGCTCCCGTGGCCATCGCCACCTCGCGCCCGGACTCCAGCAGGACGCTCTCCTCCGGGCCCAGCGCCAGCCGGGTCCACTGCTGGCCGAGCAGCAACTCCGGTGGCGTGCCCAGGACGCTCGCCCCCGCCAGACTACACGCGAGCACCTGCCCCGCCTCGTCCAGGAGGTAGGCGGGTTCTGGCAGGGCCTTGAAGGCCATCTCGAATCCAGAAGGGGAAAGACTCATCGCAGCGCCACAACCGGTGGCGGGGGGATCCTCTTCATTTCATACCACTGGACCTTCCGCTCCGTCTTTTGCAGGGGGAGCTGGCGAGCGGCGTCATGAAGCCAACGTTCCATCGAGGTATTCGTGCCACTTCTCACGCTCCTCCGTTCTCCCCCCCGGCGAGCTCCCGGAAACGCCGGGAGAAGTCACCCAGTGGCAGCACCTCGTGGGCGAGTCCCGCCGCCACGGCCACCCCCGGCATTCCATAGACGACACTGGTGGCCTCGTCCTGGGCCATCACCCAGCCTCCCGTCTCGTGCACCTCCCGCAAACCCTCCAGCCCGTCCTGTCCCATCCCCGTGAGGACGACGGCCGCCAGGGAGGCTCCGAAAACCTCGGTCGCCGAGCGGAACATCCACGTGCCCGAGGGCCGGAAGCCTCCCACCGGGGCCGCGTTGGACACCTCCACCCGCCTGTCCGCCCGCACCCCGAGGTGCCGGTCATCCGGGGCGATGTAGACGACTCCCGGACGCAAGGCCTCGCCGTCCTCGGCCACCTTCACCTCCAGCTTGCAGACGCTGTCCAGCCAGGTGGCCAGGCCCTTGGCGAAGCCCAGGGCGATGTGCTGCACCACGAGGATGGGGAGGGGGAAGCCGGCGGGCAGCTCCGAGAGGATGCGGTGCAGGGCCGCGGGGCCTCCCGTGGACGCGGCGATGGCCAGCAGCGCGGCTCTGCTCCGGCGCGCCGGCACCACGGGGGCGCGCGGGGTGGGCCCCTCCTCGCGCGTGGGCCAGTGCCGGATGACCTTCACCTCGGCCATGGCCTTCAGCGTGTCGCGCAGCCGGCGGGCCTCCGTCTCGAAGTCCAGCGCCTGGGGGCCCACCAGCTTCTGCAGCACCGCCAGCGCCCCGGAGCGCAGCGCGGCCATGGACGTCTGGATGTCGCGCTCCACCAGCGTGGACACCACCACCACGGGCGTGGGCACCTCCGTCATGATGCGGCGGGTGGCCTCCAGCCCATCCATGTTCGGCATCTGGATGTCCATGGTGACCAGGTGCGGGCGCAGGCGGCGGGTGAGCTCCAGCGCCTCCACGCCATCCTTCGCCTCGCCCACCACCTCGAAGGCGGGGTCGGCCCGTAGGATTTCCACCAGCAGGCGCCGGGCGGTGGGGGAGTCTTCGGCGACGACGACGCGGAGCTTGTCGGGCTTCATAGGAGCTGCCTCAGGGTCTCCAGCAGGTGGGTTTGATCGAACGCACTCTTCACCAGGTAGGCGCTGGCGCCCACCTGGAGGCCGCGGGCCTTGTCCTCGGGCTTGGAGCGCGCGGTGACGAGGACGACGGGCAGCCGGCCGAAGCGCTGGGAGCCACGCACCGCCTCGGTGAGGGCGAAGCCGTCCATGCGCGGCATCTCCACGTCCGAGACGACGGCGTCCGCCCCCTCCGCCAGCAACCGCTCCCAGGCCTCCTGCCCGTCCGAGCAGGCCAGCACCTCGTAGCCGGCCGTCTCGAGGATGCTCTGCTCCAGGGCGCGGGTGGTGAGCGAGTCGTCGGCGAGCAGCACGCGCTTGCGGGCCTTCTTCTCCACGGGGGCGGGGAAGAGGCCGGCGGGGGCGGTGCGGCCCTCGGCGGCGCGCACCAGGGAGGCGGCGTTGAGCAGCGGGGCCATGCGTCCGTCCGGCAGCACCGCCACGCCCGAGACATGGCGCGCCCGGCGGATGCGCGAGCCCAGGCCCCGGACGAGCACCTCCTGCTCGGCGACCACCTCGTCCACCACCAGCGCGGCGCGCAGCTCGCCCGCGCTCAGCACCATGGCGCCCGGGCGTGGCCGGGGGGCACTGGCCTCCAGGCCCAGCACCGCCGTCAGCGTGGCCAGCGGCACCAGCGCCCGGGGCGCGGCCCACATCTGCCGGCCCTCCACCACGCGCACGTCTCCGGGGCCCAGCCGCAGCAGGCGCTCCACGCTCTCGCCCGCCACCGCGAAGGACTGCCTGCCCGCCGTCACCAGCAGCACCCGCAGCGTGCTCAGCGTCAGGGGCACGTCCAGGATGAAGCGCGTGCCCTGGTGCGGAACGAAGGCCACGTCCACGCTGCCCCGCATCCCCTCCACCTGCGCGCGCACCACGTCCAACCCCACCCCGCGCCCGGACACGGACGTCACCGCCTCGGCCGTGGACAGGCCCGGCATGAAGATGAGCCGCGCGTCCCCGGCGTCCCCCAGCACTGGCAGCCCGCGCCCCCTCGCCCGCTCGCGGATGCTGGCCATGTCCAGCCCCCGCCCATCATCCTCCACCACCACCTGCACCCGGCCCCCGCGCAGCCGCGCGGACAGCGTCACCCGGCCCTCCTCGGGCTTGCCCGCCTCGCTCCGCGCCGTGGGCGTCTCCAGTCCATGCGCCACCGCGTTGCGCACCAGGTGCAGCAGCGGCTCGCGCAGGCCTTGCAGCAGCGAGCGGTCCAGCTCCAGCGCGCCGCCCCGCACCTCCAGCCGCGCCTGCTTGCCCGAGGCGAGCGCCAGGTCCCTCGCGTTGCGCTCCAACCCCGCGCAGGCCTCGGCGAAGGGCAGGGTGCGCGCGCGCCGCACCTCCTCGTCCAGGCCGCCCGTGGCCTGCAGCAGCGTGCGCCGGTCCGCCCCGAGCGCCCGGCCGAGCTGCGCCAGCCGCGTCTCCAGCCGCCTCGCCACCGCCTCGTCCGCGCCGCTCAACCGCAGGCGCAGGTGGTACAGCTCCTCGTGCACCGCCTCCACCTGCTCCACCCGGCCCTCCATCCGCAGGCCCGCCACGCGCAGCTCGCCACTGCGGGCCAGCAGTGCGTCCAGCTTCTGGGCGGACACGCGCACCGGCAGGCCTTCCAGGCCGGGGGCGGACGCTTCCACGGTGGGGGGCGGCGGTGACGCCTCGTGCGTGCCCGGTGGCTCGGGCGCGGCCGGGGCCGTGGGGCGGAGGGCGCCGGGCTCTCGGGCCGCCGCCTCCAACCGGGGCAGCAGGGCCTCCAGGGGCGAGCCCCTCAGCTCCTGTTTCAACGCCAGCCGCCGCCCCGCGTCGTCCAGCGCGTCCACGGCGGTGAAGCACACCTCCATCAGCTCCGGGGTGGTGTGCTCCCGTTGCTGCACCACCAGCAGCACCTCTTCCAGCCGGTGGCAGGCCGTCTCGATGAGGGACTCGCTCACCGCCCGCGAGGCCCCCTTCACGCTGTGCACCGTGCGCAGCAGTGACGTCATCAGCTCGCCGAAGCGCGCGGGCGAGGCCGCCTTCTCCAGCGCGAGCAGGTCCCGGTTGAGCGCCGCCACGTGTCCCTCGAGCTCCTCGAGGAAGGTGGCCATCAGCGCCTGGGCGAGCCTGTCCCGGTCCATCGTCATGCGGCGCGCCCGTACTCGCTCAGCAGGCCCTTGAGCTTCTGGCCCATGGCGTTGAGGTCCTGCACCGCGCGCTCCGTCTGCCGGATGCTGGTGAGCGTCTGCTGCGTGGCCTGGCTCACGTCCCGCATCGCCTGGCGGATCTGCCCGGTGCCGGTGGCCTGCTGGCTGGCCGACGCCGAGATCTGCGCCGCCGTGAGCGAGGCCTGCGCGAGCAGCTCGCTGAGCGTCTGGATGTGGACGCCCGCCTGCGTCACCACCCGGGTGGCCGAGGTCACGCTCTTGGTGCCCTCCTCCGTCGTCATCACCGCGCCCTGGGTGGCCTTCTGAATCTGCCCCAGAATCTGCCGCACCTGGGTGGTGGCCTTCTTGGACTGGTCGGCCAGCGCCTTCACCTCGGCGGCCACCACCGCGAAGCCCCGCCCGTGCTCACCCGCGCGGCTGGCCTCGATGGAGGCGTTGAGCGCCAGCATGTGCGTCTGCTCGGAGATGTCGTTGACGGTGGTGATGATGTCGCCGATGGCCTGCGCCTGCTCGGCCAGGGCGAGAATCCGCGAGGCGATGGACTCCACCTGCTCGCGCACGGCGCTCATGGAGGCGATGGTCTCGTCCACCGCGCGCCGGCCGTTCTTGCCCACCTCCTCCGAGTGGCGCGCCGACTCGCTCACCGCGCGCGCCCGGCCCGCGGCCTCCTCGGACATCTGGACGATCTCCTCCACGGTGCTCACCGTCTCCGCCACCGCGCTGCCCTGCTCCTGGGCCCCGGCCACCTGCTCCGTGGTGCTGGCGAGGATCTCCGCCGTGGTGCCCGCGAGCTGATTGACGAACTCGGCCACCGTCCGCAGCGTGTGCTCGCGCTCCCCGGCCTGCTTCGCCAGTTGCGTCTCCGCCTGCTGGCGGCGCTCGGACATGGCGTTGAAGGCCCGCGCGAGCTCTCCCGTCTCGTCGTCGTTGTGCACCTCGATGCGGTGGGCGAAGTTGCCGCGGCCAATCTGATCCGCGCCCTTCACCAGCTTGTCCAGCGGGCCGGTGATGGTGCGGGTGATGAGGAGGCTGCCCAGGGTGACGACGAGCAACCCCAGCAGCGTGCCCAGTCCCAGCACCACCATGCTGCGCTGGGAGCTGTTCCGGGCCTCCTTCTCGTAGAAGAGCCATTGATCATCCTCGACGGTCACCATCTCGTTGATGGCCGCGCGGATCTGCTCCATGAGCGCCTTGCCGCGGTCCGTCTGGATGACCTCCAGGGCGGGGTTGAGGCCGCGTTGCTGGCGCGCGCGGACGATCTCCGCCATCTCGGCGAGCTTGTCGCGGATGAGGGGCTCGAGCCGGTTGAGCCGGGCCAGTTGCTCGGGGTCGTCGGCCAGGTCCGCGCGCAGTCGGGCGAGCTGCGAGTCCAGCGTCTGGAGGGCCCGTTGGTAGGGCTCCAGGTAGCGATCCTCGCCGGTGAGGACGTAGCCGCGCTGGCCCGTCTCGGCGTCCAGGACCAGCATGCGCACCTCGCGGACGCTGCGGGCCTGGTCCCGGCTCTCCACCAGCCCTCCGGTGGTCTGCACCAGTTGCTGGGCGCCCTGGAAGGCCACCAGCGCGATGGCCAGCAGCACCAGCAGGGACAGTCCGAAGCCGAGGGCGATCTTCTTCCCGATGCTCATGCGGTCCTTTCCTCGGAGAAGTCGAAGAAGAGGCGACCATCCCCCAGCAGGGCCTCTCCCTCCAGAACGATGATGCCCTCCCGGCTGATGCCGGACACGAGTGTCCGCTCCCGCGCGCCGAGGGAGGCCGGGGGCGCCAGGAGGGTGTCGCGGGCGAGCAGGCGCACCTCCTCCACGGTGTCGGCGCGCAGGCCCAGCTCCGGGCGGCCCGGGCCCACCACGAGCACGGGCCCGTGGGTGGTGGGGGCGGCCCGGCCGAAGAGGGGCGCGAGCTCCACCACCGCGAGCACCTCGCCGTGCAGCAGGGTGAGGCCGCGCAGCGGCTCGGGCGCGCCGGGCAGGGGGATGAGCTGCTCCGGGGAGCGCAGCACCTCCAGGACGAAGCGTGTCTCCAGCGCGTAGTCCTGCTCGCCGGAGCGGAAGTGCACCAGCTCCAGCAGGGGGCCCGTCTGGGTGTGCCGCTCCAGGGGCCGGGCCAGGGACCGGGCGCGCTCGTCGAGCAGCTCCGCTTCCCGCGCGGGGTCGGCCGTGGAGGCGGCCTCGGTGGCGGCGGCGAGCTGTTTCAACCGCTCATAGGCCGCGGCCCAGTCCGGCCCGCCTCCCTTCGCCTCATCGCCTCCCGTCATTCACGGACCTCCTCGCGGGCCTGCTCCAACCGGGTGCGCTCCGCCCGGGCCACCTCCGCCAGGTGGCCGGCGCGCTCGCCATCGCCCAGGGGTACCAGGGTCTCCGGCGGGAGCGAAGCGCACAATGACTCGGCGGTGTGGAAGGAGCGCCGGGCCCCGGCGGTGTCTCCCTGACGCCGGAGGATGTGGCCCAGCATGAGGTGGGCCACGGCCAGCGAGGGCTCGAGGTAGAGGGCCTGCCGCGCGGCGCGCTCGGACTCCGGGAGCCGGCCCAGCCCCAGCAGCAGCAGGGCCTCCAGGTAGCGCAGCTCCGCGGCGAGCGGGTGGCGCTGGGTGGCCTCGGCACAGAGACGCACGGCGGCCAGCGGCTCCAGGTTGGCCAGGGCGCGGACCGCCACCGCCTCGGCTTCCGCGTCCTCCGGGAGTGCCCCGGCCAGTCGCACCGCTTCCCGCCAGTCTCCGGCCTCGAGGGCCCGCCTCGCTCCCTCCAGCGCCGGGAGGGCGGTGGGCCTGGGGGGCGGCGCGGGGGCGGCGGGCATGGGAGGCGTGACGGCCACGGGTGGCGGCGCGGGAGGCTGTACTGGCGGTGGGAAGGGAGGAAGCGGCGCGGGCGGGGGGGCGGTGGGGAAGGAGCGCAGGGGCGCCTCGCCAGCGGTGGGCCGGTGGTAGACGATGCCCCAGTCGGTGAGGATCGTCTCGAACGGGGCGTAGGTGCCGAGCGGGGGGTCCGAGGGGCCGGTGATGAGGAAGCCGCCGTCGGCGAGCGAGGCGTGGAGCCGCCGGGCCACCGCCTCGATGGTGGAGCGGTTGAAGTAGATGAGGACGTTGCGGCAGAAGATGACGTCCATGCCCCAGATGCCCTGGGCGTGGGACGGCCAGGTGTCGTCGGCGAGGTTGAGGTAGTCGAAGTGGACGCGGGTGCGCACCTGGGCGTCGAGCGTGTAGCGCTTGCCCTCCACGTGCAGGAAGGGCCGCATGCGGTTGGCCTCGGTGCCGCGCAGGGACCACTCGCCGTAGCGTGCCACCTGGGCCCGGGCGAGCGCCGCGCGCGACACGTCGGTGGCCCGCACCTCCATCCTCTCTCCGTAGCCCTCCTCCAGGAGGAGCACCGCCAGCGAGTAGGGCTCCTCGCCCGAGGCGCAGCCGGCGCTCCACGTGCGCACCACGTGGGTGGGGCCCCGGCGGCGCCGCACATCGGGCAGCACCTGGTGGCGCACGAACTGGAAGTGCTCCGGGTTGCGGAAGAAGTACGTCTCCCCGATGGTGAGCTCCACCAGCAGGTCATCCAGCAGGGCGATGTCCGCCTCGAGCTGGGCGAGGTAGGCGGGGAAGTCGGACAGGCCCGCGCGGGCCATGGCCCGGTCGATGCCCTCCATGGCGGCGGCGGGACAGCTGGGCGGCAGCAGGCCGGCGCGTACGGCGACGAGGTCGATGACGGCGAGGTAGCCGGGGTGCCGCCAGGCCTGGGTGCTGTCACCGCTCACCGGGGGGCTCCCTCCCTCGCGAGCGCCTCGTCCAGCTCGAGCGCCTCCGCCTCGGAGAGGAAGGTGCGCAGGTCATGCAGGAGCACGAGCCCATCCGGCAGCTTGAGGGCACCGGCCACGTAGCCCACGCCCGGCAACTCCCGGGGCGACGCATCGAGCTGTCCCGTCTCCAGGCAGAGCAGGCCCTCGGCCCGGTCCACCCGCAGGGCGACGGAGCGGGGGCCGGCCCGGGCCACCACCAGGTGATCCATGGAGGAGAGCGGGCGGGCGGGCAGGCGGAAGCGGCGGCGCATGTCCAGGACGGGGAGCAGCTCGCCGCGCAGGTTGAGCAGCCCCTCCACCACGGCGGGGGCGCGGGGCAGCGGGGTGAGGCGCACGGCGCGTGTCAGCTCGCGCACATCTTCCATGGGAAGGGCGTAGCGGTGCCCTTCCAGCAGGAAGAGGAGGACCTCGCGGGGGGGTTGCGTCAACATGCGTCTCCCAAGGGTGAACAGTGTAGGCACAGACCGCCCGCCGTGGCCGCCCGCGTGAGGGGCAACGGGGAGACTTGACGTCTGGTGGACGTCGCGGGGGGCCAGCCCCATCTATGCGCTGTGACGCGTCCCCGGGGCGGGGGGTCACGGTGGGATGTGACTCTCCGGAGGGGAGTGGCCCGGTGGCGTGCTCGCACGGCGCGGAGGAGGGGGGCGGCCGGGAATGCTGGCCGCCCTGGGAGGGAGCTTCCCGTACCGGAGTCCAGGTGACGGTCCCGCGAGGGGGGGCTGCTCCATCTTGAGGGCATGGCGGAGCATCCAACACCGCTGGAAATACCCGGGCACCTCTCCCTCCACGAATTCATCCGGAGCCACCGCTCCCACATCCTGGAGGACTGGGAGCGGGCGGTGCGTCAGCTCCCGTGCACCCGGGGCCTGCCCTACCCGCGGCTGGGGAGCCACCTGCCGGTGCTGCTCGAGCGCATGGCGGAGATGATGGAGGCGCGCGACCAGGGGGTGCCGGGCGGGCTGGCGGAGACCCCGGAGCTGGATGCGTTGGACAGGTTGGACCTGGGCTACGACCTGGAGGAGGTGTCCGGGGAGTACTCGGCCCTGCGTGACAGCATCCTGCGGCTGTACACCGCGCACCTGGAGCAGCGCGCGGCGCACGAGCTGGCCGTGATGCTGGGAGAGCTGGCGTACTTCCACCGGGCCTTCGACGCGCTGATGGCGGCGGCCGTCGCGCGCCATGCCCGGGCGAGGGAGCGCACCTTCCAGGTGCTCGAGCGCATCTCCCAGTCGGCGCGGGGGACGGAGGACCTGGACGCCTTCCTGCCGAAGCTGCTGCGGGTGATGTTGGAGGCCACCACGACGGTGGACTCGGTGACGCTGCTGCTGCGGGAGGGGGACGTGCTGCGGGCGCGTGCCTCGGTGGGGCTGGAGGAGCTGGTGACCTCGGGCTTCTTCGTGCACGTGGGCGAGGGCTTCGGTGGGCGCATCGCCGCCGAGCGGCGGCCGATGGCGCTGCGCTCGGCGGCCACGTCTCCGCAGGTGAAGTCGGGGGCGTTCCGGCGGCAGGGGACGCGGGGCCTGTATGGGATTCCACTGATGCAGGGGGAGGAGGCGCTGGGCGTGGCGTTGATGGGGAGCCGCACGGCGTTCGACTTCTCCAACGAGGACAAGCTCCTCTTCGGCGCCATGGTGAGCCGGGCCACGGCGCTCATCCTCCAGGTGCAACTGACGGCGCGCGAGCGCCAGGCGCGGGAGCGGGCCGAGCGGGCGTTGGAGCGGCTGCGGGCGCAGGAGTCGCGGACGGCCCGGCTGCAGGAGGTGACGGCGGCGTTGTCGGAGGCGCTCACCACCTCGCAGGTGGCGCACGTGGTGGTGGCGAAGGCGGTGCGGGCGCTGGGGGCCGCGGGCGGCTCGTTGGGGCTGCTGTCGGAGGATGGGCAGTGGTTCGACATGCTGGAGACCACCGGCTACGCGGAGGCGGAGACGCGGGATTGGAGGCACTTTCCGGCGGACTCGCCCGTCATGTACCGCGACGTGGTGCGCACGGGCGCCCCGCTCTTCTACGAGTCACTGGAGTCCGTGCTGGCCGACTATCCGCACTGGCGGGGCCACCCCGAGGTGGAGGAGTACGGGGCCTTCGTGTGCCTGCCGCTGACGGTGGAGGGCCGGGTGGTGGGGGCGATGGGCCTGTCCTTCCGCCGGCGCCACCCGTTTCCGGCGGACGAGCGGGCGTGGATGGAGGTGGTGTCGGGCCAGTGCGCGCAGGCGCTGGAGCGCGGGCGCCTCTACGATGCGGAGCGGCGGGCGCGCACGGGGGCCCAGGAGGCGCTCTCGCGGCTGGACGCCATCATGGAGACGGTGCCGGTGGGGCTGGGCTTCTGGGACATGGAGCTGCGCTACGTGCGGCTCAACGAGCACCTGGCGCGGATGAATGGCCCTACCGCGCGGGAGCACCTCGGGAAGTGCATCCGCGAGGTGTTGCCGAAGATCGCGGATCAGGTGGAGCCGGTGCTGCACCAGGTGGTGGAGACGGGCCAGCCGGTGATGGACGTGGAGGTCGCGGGAGAGACGCCCGCGCGGCCGGGGGTGAAGCGGTACTGGCTGGCCAGCTACTACCCGGTGAGGGACGCGGATGGCTCCGTCACGGGGCTGGGTGTGGCGGCGATGGACATCTCGGAGCAGAAGCGCGCGGAGGATCACCTGCGCCGGACGGCGGAGTTCCGCGAGCGCTTCATGAGCATCGTCTCGCACGACCTGCGCAACCCGCTCAATGCGATATTGCTCTCGGCCAACGCGCTGCTGCGCTCGGAGGATCTGGGGGAGCGGCACGTGAAGGGGGCGCGCCGCATCATCGCCAGCGCCGAGCGGATGAAGCGGATGATTTCGGACCTGTTGGACTTCGCGAGGGGGCGGCTGGGGGGAGGCATTCCCATCAGTCCGCGGCCGGTGGAGCTGACGGCGCTGTGCCGCGAGGTGGTGGAGGAGTTGGAGGCGGGACGGCCGGGGAGGGAGGTGGACCTGGAGGTGGAGGGGAACCTGCAGGGCGAGTGGGACGCGGACCGGCTCTCGCAATTGCTCATCAACCTGGGGAAGAACGCACTGGACTACAGCCCGGAGGAGTCGCGGGTGCGCTTCTCGCTGTACGACGAGGGGGAGCTCGTGCGGCTGGCGGTGCACAACGCGGGAGCGCCGATCCCCGCCGAGCGGCTCGGGTCCATCTTCGAGCCGTTCCGGCGATTCGGGGAGGAGCAGTCACCGACCTCGACGTCGGGGTTGGGGTTGGGGCTCTACATCGTGGAGCAGATTGTGCGGGCGCATGGGGGGAGTGTGTCGGTGCGCTCCACGGAGGAGGAGGGCACGACGTTCACGGTGCGGCTGCCCCGGCATCCGGCGGGGACGGGGGCGCACTGAGGGGCCCGGACCCGGCGTCTCCAGGTGAGCCACCCTCGGGCGAGCCCGCGTCCAGACCCGCATCGGGAGTGCCTCCGTCCAGGCCTGGGGAGGGGGGCTCCTGGGGCACGGCGACGAGCCTTCCGTCCCGTTGCACCCAGCTGTATCCGGAATCTGGCGGCAACATCGTCACACCGGGGATGACTCCCGGCTCAGCCTCTACGGGACCAGTCCAGCCCTCGGGCCTTTGCCAGACAATCACACCGGGCATGTCCACCGGCTCGGTGATGATCTTCAGGATTCCGCTGTCGGGCTTGTCCAGGTCTTCCGAAGCGGGGCTGGCGAATGACGCCGTGGCGACGGTCACCGTCCCGCCATCTGGTGACTTCAGGCTCCAGAGGTAATCATCATCATCTACGCCATCAATGACGCGCCGGAGGATGCGGCCATCCTTGCTGATCGCGTATTTCGCACCCGAATGCATCGGGATGAGCTTGCTGCCGCAATATGCGAAGTTTTCCCCGATATAGACGAAGATGATGTCGTCGCGGCGGGTGAACCGGTACGTGAGCGCCTCATGTCTGGCCCAACACGGCGGGTTCGGGATGCCGGGAGGGATATAGTCATTGGCGGCGATCATCAGGGCCCGCATGACTTCCCCATCCAGCGCATAGGTCGCTTTGCGCGCGTCCACCTCGATGAGTCCTTGCCCGACGGACACCGGGAAGACGATGGACCTGTCGCGCCCTGCCGGAGTCGAGAACTGTTCCGGCTTCCGCATGCAGCCCGCGAGGACGATGGCCACCGGAATGAGGTGTCTCAACTTCATGGGACATTCCTGAGCTGGAGTTGGCGTGCTCTCTTTTGTTTCTGCCAGACGGCCGGCTCGAGCACCTCTTGCTTCCACCTGCCTTGTGTCTGGGTCCACAGCACCATGGAGCGTGTGGCCGGAACGTATTGGTAGAACCCGTCACAGGTGGCGAGCGCGGGATCCTGCGACATTGAGAAGAACGCGATGATGGAGAGGAGGAGTTCGCCGTTGTTCTTCGTCTTGATGACCCATTCGTGGATGCTGGCCATCTCTTCGATGAAGGCCATATCCGGGTCGGAGATGACCGAGCCAAACGGGTGATTGTGGAGAGCGAAGATGTATTTGAGCTCGCCGCGCTCGTAGCGAAGGTCGTTCACGAAGGTAGGAAGCAGGCAGCTCTTCTTGTGGGTCACGAGATCGTCCAGCTTCGACAGATCCGTCAGCATGCTCATCTCGTACCTGTGCTCCGGCGTGTAATAGAGCCAGGCGCAGTACTCGGTCGCGACGCGTTTGGCCAGCTCGGGGTTCACGTCCTGGAGATAGCCCACGGTGGCGTTGGGCTTGGAGAGGATCAGGGGGCAAGCCGCCAGGATTGCGTCCGTGTAGGAGTCGAACGGCCCGAAGTTCCTCATCGGTCCCGGGATGCGGTCCGGATCCTCACCGAAGCCAGGGCGCCAGACGCCTTCGATGGGTCTGGCCGGGGCACACCCCATCCCGAGGAGGAGGGAGCCCAGGAGGCAGGTGGTGAGGCGCTTCGCCGCGGACATGGAGCGGGAGCCTACCCGTCCTCATCGAGCGGCTCCACAGCCACACTCCGGGCCTCAATTCGCGAGCGCCGCGGCCCTATCCGAGTTCTCGCGGGGCAGTTTCGCGGTGAAGGTGGTGCCATCGCCGGCGTGCGACTCGGCGCCCAGCGAGCCGCCGTGAGCCAGGATGATCTGCTGCACGATGTAGAGCCCGAGTCCCAATCCGCCGCCGTGGTGGGCGCTCTCGCGGGTGCCGCGGCGGAAGGGCTCGAAGAGCTCCGGCAGCACCTCCTCGGGGATGGGCGCGCCCTCGTTGTGCACCGAGAGCACCACCTCGTGGGCCGCCCGTCCGTCCACGGTGACGCGGATGGGGGAGCCCTCGGGGCTGTACTGCAAGGCATTGCCCACCAGATTCGAAACGACCTGGGACAGCCTTCCCGCGTCCCACTCGCCCAACCCCTGCCCGAGTACCCGCAGTGCCAACCTCGAGCCGGGATGCGACGTCTCCAATTCCTCCAGGGCCTCGCGGCAGATGACGGACAGGTCCGCCAGGCACGGGTCCACCGGCATGCCTCCGCCCAGCCGGCTGCGGGTGAAGTCCAGCAGCTCGCTGATCATCCGCGTCATGCGGTCCGCGCTCGAGGCAATCCGTCGCACGGCCTTCAGCTCGCGCTCGGGCAGGGCCTCGGACACGAGCAGCACGCGGGCGGACAGCGTGATGGCGTTGAGCGGATTGCGCAGATCATGCCCGACGATGCCGAGGAACCGCTCACGGAACTCGGCGGTGCTGCGCAGCCGCTCCAGCGCGTTGGCGCGTTGCTGCTCCAGGGCCAGGCGCTCCGTCTCGTCGCGGGCGGTGAGCACGGCGCCCACGAGCGCTCCATCCGGCCGGCGCAGGGGCGAGGCGGTACCGCACAGCGTGCGCACCGAGCCATCCGGCCGCTTCACCAGCCAGCGGGCGTTGCTCACCGGTCTGCCCTCGAGCGCCCGGTAGAGCGGCGTCTCCTCCAATGGCAGGGGATGCCCCTCCAGCGTGAGCAGCCCGAAGGTCGCGGCCCACTCCGGGGCGGACACCTGCTGGCGGGAGACGCCGTGCTGGCGCTCGGCCTCGGCGTTGAAGAGCTGGATGACGCCCTTCGCATCCGTCACCACCACGGCATCGCCACTCTGCTCGATGACGAGGTCCAACAGCGCCTGCCGCTCCTCCACCGCGCGGTGGGCGGCATGCTCGCGCTCCAGCATCGCGGTCCGCTCCGACTCGGCCCGCACGCGCTGCCGGAGCTCGCGCACCAGGAACACCCCCAGGGCCACGGCCACCACCACCGTCCCGAGGAAACCCACGGCGAGCATCCCCAGCGCCCGCTCCGAGTCCGCCCGTGTCCGATGGCGCGTCTCCCAGTAGCGCTCGCGCTCGTGGTCGGCCAGCGCGTTCAGGGTCTTCTCCATGTCCATGCGGACGGGCTGCAACTCCGCCAGCAGCCGGGGGCCGGAGGCGGGGCCCTCCTTCCGCCGCGTGGCGATGAGGTGGTCCATCACGGCGCGGGCCCGGTCCCGGGTCGCCACGAAGTGCTCCACCCGCTGGCGCTCCTCGGGCGTCCTGGGCTCCTGGCGGGTGAGCTGCCTGACGACGGTGCCGAAGTGCTCGCGGGCCCGCAGCAGTGCGTCCAGGTGGCGCGCGTCCTCCATCAGGAGGAAGTCGCTCGCCTGGTGCATGAAGTGGGTGTGGGCCGTCACCAGCTCCTGGGTGAGGACCACGTCCTCCATATATCCGTTGAGCAGCTGGTCCTGGGACCGCAGCGCCGAGCGCAGGACGGCGAGCGAGCTGGCGCCCAGCAGGACGGCCAGCAGGGCGACGAAGAGGAAACCGGCGGCGGCTTTTCTCATCGGCCGGAAGAACGCCTGGGCTCCCCGAATCGTGCCATGGGGGGAGGGGACCCCGGGGGCCATGACGCTTGCTCGCCTGGAGAGCTGCAACTTCGGAGGCTTCCAGGCATCGTAGGGGCCGCCATGGTACGTCACGTCATTGTCGTGGGAGCGGGGCCCGGAGGCCTGTCGGCGGCGATCAACCTCGCGGGGTTGGGCCTGAAGGTCACGGTGGTGGAGAAGGACGCGGTGCCCGGAGGGCGGATGAAGGGGCTCACCCTGGGCGAGCACGGCGAGTACGCCGTGGACACGGGGCCCTCCATCCTGCAACTGCCCGGGGTGCTGGAGCGCATCTTCGAGCGCGCGGGCAAGCGCATCTCCGACTACGTGAAGCTGGTGCCGCTGGACACCAACACCCGGGTGCACTTCTGGGACGGCACGTACCTGGACACCACGCGGGACGTGGCGCGCATGGAGCGCGAGGTGTCGAAGTTCGGCCCGGACAAGGCCCCCGCGCTGCGCCGCTGGCTGGAGGAGAGCCGGGAGAAGTACCCGCTCGCCTATGAGAAGTTCATGGCCACCCACGCCGACAGCCTCGCCTACTACGCACCCTGGCGGCTGATGGCCACGCTGCGCTTCAAGCCCTGGCAGACGCTCTACAAGCACCTGGACGGCTTCTTCCACGACGACCGCATCAGCTATGCGCTCTCCTACCCCTCCAAGTACCTGGGGTTGCACCCCACCACGTGCTCCTCGGTGTTCAGCGTCATCCCCTACCTGGAGCTGGCCTTCGGGGTGTGGCACGTGGAGGGCGGCTTCCGGGCCCTGTCGCGCGGGATGATGAAGTGCGCCGAGGACCTGGGCGCCACCTTCCGCATGGGCACGGCGGTGGAGCAGGTGCTGGTGGAGTACGGCCGGGCGGCGGGGGTGCGGCTGGCCAATGGCGAGCGGCTGGAGGCGGACGCGGTGGTGGTGAACGCGGACCTGCCCTACGCGGCCCAGAAGCTCGTCCCCTCCGAGGCCCGTGCCGGCACGCGGTTGACGGACGCGGCGCTGGAGAAGGCCAGCTACTCGTGCAGCACCTTCATGGCCTACTACGGGCTGGACCGCGTCTACGACGAGCTGCCCCACCACCTCATCTACCTGTCCGAGAGCGCTCGGCGCACGGACCGGGAGGCCCTGGAGGACCGGAAGGTGGACGTGGACGACCCGCCCTTCTACGTCTGCAACCCCACCGTCACGGACAAGAGCGGGGCGCCCACGGGCCACTCCACCCTGTACGTGCTGGTGCCCACGCCCAACACCTCGCGGGACGTGGACTGGGCGGCCACGGAGCGCACGCTGCGCGAGCGGATTCCGGCCATGCTGGAGAAGGTGGGCATCCAGGGGGTGCGCCAGCACATCCGCGCCGAGCGCTACTTCACCGCCGAGACGTGGCGGGACGACTTCAACGTCTTCCGGGGGGCCGTCTTCAACCTGTCCCACACCTGGACACAGTTGGGGCCCCTGCGCCCCCATGTGAAGAGCCCCAGCGTCGAGGGGCTCTACTGGGTAGGAGGGGGGACGCACCCGGGCAGCGGGCTGCTCACCATCATGGAGAGCGCCAACATCGCGGCGGACTACCTCTCCCGGGAGGCGGGCAAGGGGCCCCTGGGCGGCTGGCCTTATGTGCCACCGGTCGAAGGGCATTCGACCGAGCCCCGTGCACGTGTGGGCTGAGGTCATCCGGAATACGTGGTAGGACTCGGAGCCTTCCGACCTGCGAACGATGAACGAAGCGCTCCAAGTCCTTCTGGCAGATGGTGTGATTGACGAGGTGGTGGGCCGCCTCAAGAGTGGCAAGGAGGCGGACGTGTACCTTGTCCGCCACAAAGGCGAGGTGGTGGCCGCCAAGATCTACAAGGAGCGCGAGCACCGCAACTTCCGCAACAACTCGGGCTACCGGGAGGGCCGGCAGGTGCGCAACAGCCGCACGGCGCGGGCCATCGCCAAGGGGAGCCGCTTCGGGGTGCAGGCCGCCGAGGACGCGTGGAAGACGGCCGAGGCGGATGCCCTGGGCAAGCTGCACTCGGCCGGCGTGTGCGTGCCCCGGCCGGTGATGTTCTACGAGGGCGTGCTGTTGATGGAGCTGGTGCTGGACCTCGAGGGCCACCCGGCGCCGCGGTTGGAGGAGGCGGCGCTGACGGCCGAGGAGGCCTCGGCGCTGTACTTCGATCTGCGCAACCAGGCCATCCGGATGCTGTGCTGCGACCTCATCCACGGGGACCTGTCGGCCTTCAACATCCTGCTGGGCAACCGCGGGGCCACCATCATCGACTTCCCGCAGGTGGTGGACGCGGCGGCCAACAGCCAGGCCGAGTTCTTCTTCAAGCGCGACGTGGAGAACCTGCGCCGCTACTTCGAGTCGGCGGACCCGAGCCTGCGGGCGCGGGCCGGTGACGCGCAGGAAATCTGGCGGACGTACCTCAAGCGCGAGCTGACGCCGGACTACGTGCCCACGGGGCGCTTCCAGGGCGATGGGCCGCGCCGCTTCTCCGGTGGGCCGCGCAACGGCGACAACCGCTTCAACAACGGACCTCCGCGGGGAGACCGTCCCCAGGGAGACAGGCCTCCGCGCAACGACCGGCCCCAGGGCGAGCGCTTCCCGCGAGGCAACGGCGACGGCCAGCGTCCATGGCGCGAGCAGGGCGCGAGCTCCCCGGAGCAGCAGCAGGGCCCTCGGGAGATGCGTCCCCAGGGGGAGCGGCCTCCCCGGAACGACCGCCCCATGGGAGACCGTCCGCCCGGAACGAC
>NZ_JPMI01000253.1 GCF_000733295.1 Archangium violaceum Cb vi76
CCCCGGAACGACCGCCCGCCGCGCGGAGATCGTCCCCAGGGAGACCGTCCGCCGCGGGGAGACCGTCCCCAGGGAGAGCGGCCTCCGCGCGGAGATCGTCCCCAGGGAGACCGGCCCCAGGGCGAGCGCTTCCCGCGAGGAGACCGCGCGCGGGGCGATCGTTTCCCGCGTGGGAACGGTGAAGGCCAGCGTCAGTGGGGAGAGCAGGGCGCGAGGCCCTCGGAGCAGCAGCCGGGGCAGCAGGGCCCGCGGGGGCGTCCTCCGGAGCGGAGGAGCGATCGGCCCGATCGGGGGCCGCGTCAGCCTCGGGGCGGTGGTGGCGGTCCGGCGGTGACCTACGTGCAGAAAGCGCCGCTCGCCCCGTCCGCTTCGCCGTCGAAGCCGGAAGACGAGTCCTAGCCGTTAGCGGTAACGCTCCTGCTGGGGCTCGGGCTGGCATGCCACCTCGAGGAAGGTGGTGCTGCGCCCGGAGACGAGCACCCACAGACAGCGCAGCAGGCAGGTGGCTCCGAACTCCCGGTAGATGAGGCCCAGGTTCTCGAGTACCTCGCGTCCGGTGATGACTCCCCGCATGCCGCACCCCCTCGGATGGACTTCGCGAGGGGCCTACTGCAAAGGCTTTGCCGAGCCACTCCTGTCGAAATGACAGGGTTTGTCGGCGGTTGGACGCGCCAAGCCCCCCGTCTTCCGTTGGGAGATTTACGCCCACCTGCGCCGAGGTGTGACGACCGGGCGGGAAGCCTGGAGTTCCTACAGGCTGCCTGTGGAAAGGTTGACGGGCGCTCGGGGATGATGGGCCCGCCGTCCAATCCTTGTCCTACGTAGGAGTCCCCATGCGTCGCACCGCCCTCGCCGTTGCCGTGGCCTTCGTCCTCGGTGGTTTCTCCCAGCGCGCCTTCGCCGAGAAGCAGCCCAAGATGGAGGAGGCGCTCGTCCACCTGCGCTACGCGCTGGCCGCGCTCAAGTCCGCCTCCCATGACAAGGGCGGCCACCGCGCCAAGGCCGTCGAGCTCACCGAGAAGGCCCTGGACGAGGTGAACAAGGGCATCGCCTTCGACAACAAGCGCTGACGCCCGCCAGCGCCAGGACCCCGAGGCGGGCCTTCACTCCCGGAGTTGACGCCATGCGTCGGGCCGGTGGAGTGGGGGCCCGCCCGGGTCAAACCGGTGATCCACGAAAGTGTCGGACGGGCGCAACTGGAAACCTACAAGGTCGATAATCGTAAATAGGCAGGTTCCCGTACATCCCCCGCCCCGGGCACACCCCAGGCGCGCGCCGCACCCCCGCGAGGTTTCTCCATGTCGATCAAGAAGACGGACGGCTCCACCTACGTTCCGAAGCCGAAGCCGCCCGAGCCGAAGCCGGTCGAGACGAAGGCGAAGCCGAACACGACGGCGCAGACGGCCAACCAGGGCGGCACGACGCGGACCGCGGGCAACCAGGTCCGGCAGCCGCAGACGCGGGACGGGTTCGACGGTGGCAAGGCGCCCACCTCGACGGCGCGCGGCCAGACGGCCGAGAAGCTGGGCTCCACCACGGCGCCCGCGGGGACGCAGCCCAACGCGGCGGCGGACAAGGGCGCGCTGGCGAAGATCGGCCTGACGGAGGAGGACCTCAAGAAGGCGGGTGAGGCGGCGCGTCCGCACCTGGAGAAGGCCGTGCAGTCGGTGGCGGGTGGCCACCCGGAGCAGGCGCTGGAGCACCTGCGCAACGCGGCGCTGGCCTCGCCCGAGGTGGCGCAGAAGGCCATCAACGGTCTGGCGCAGAACCTGCCCGCGGGCCCGGCCAAGACGCTGCTGACGGATCCGAAGGTGGCCAAGGAGCTGGTCACCAACAATCAGCTGCACGCCTCCATCGGCAAGCTCATCCAGAACCCCGGTGACACGGGCGCCGTGCGCGAGCTGCTCAACAACGCCCCCGCGCGTGACGCGGTGCTGGGCGCGCTGGGCAATGATCCGCAGATCAAGGAGCAGCTGGCCAAGGTCGGCCTGGAGCCCAAGGACCTGGTCGAGGCGGGCGCGGCCGCGCCGAAGCTCTGGGACGCCGCCGAGAAGATCAAGGCGGGCGATGTGAAGGGCGGTCTGGCGGACATCCAGGCGGCGGTCGAGGCCGCGCCGGGACTTGCCGCCAAGATTGGCGAGAAGCTCGAGAAGCTCCTGCCGCAGGGCGTGAAGGATCAGTTCGCCAAGCTGGGCATCACCCCGGAGCAGATCCGCACGGCGGGCCCGGCGCTGCCGCACCTCTACGAGGCGGCGGACGCGGCGTCCAAGCAGGACTGGGGCAAGGCCTTCAACTCGTTGAAGGAGGCGGCCATCGCCGCCCCGGACCTCACCACGCAGGCCATGAAGGGCCTGGCGCAGCAACTGCCGGCCAACCTGGGCGCGGTGAAGACGCTGCTGACGGACGACAAGTTCCTCAAGGAAGTCGTCACCAACCGCGACCTGCACGGCCAGGTGGGCAAGCTCTTCGACGAGTCCACCCGGATGGAGGGCCTGCGCGGGCTGCTCAACAACGACAAGGTGCGTGACACGGCGCTCACCGCGCTGGGCAACGACCCCAAGGTCAAGGAGCAGCTGGCCAGGATTGGCCTGGAGCCGAAGGACCTGGTCGACGCCGGCAAGGCCGCGCCGAAGCTCCTGGACGCCGCCGAGAAGATCAAGGCCGGCGATGTGAAGGGCGGTCTGGAGGACATCCAGAAGGCCGTGGAGGCCGCGCCGGGGCTGGCCGCCAAGATTGGCGACAAGCTGCTGAAGATCCTCCCGCAGGGCGTGAAGGATCAGTTCGCCAAGCTGGGCATCACCGAGCAGCAGCTCCGCACGGCGGGCCCGGCGCTGCCGCACCTCTATGAGGCGGCGGACGCGGCCTCGAAGCAGGACTGGGGCAAGGCGTTCAACTCGTTGAAGGAGGCGGCCATCGCCGCCCCGGATCTCACCACGCAGGCCATGAAGGGCCTGGCGCAGCAGCTGCCGCCGCAGCTGGGCGCGGTGAAGACGCTGCTGACGGACGAGAAGTTCCTCAAGGAGGTCGTCACCAACCGTGACCTGCACTCGCAGGTGGGCAAGCTGTTCGACGAGTCCACCCGGATGGAGGGACTGCGCGGGCTGCTCAACAACGACAAGGTGCGTGACACGGCGCTCACCGCGCTGGGCAACGACCCGAAGGTCAAGGAGCATCTGTCCAAGATTGGCCTGGAGCCCAAGGACCTGGTCGAGGCTGGCCGGGCCGCGCCGAAGCTCTTCGACGCCTTCGACAAGATCCAGAAGGGCGACGTGAAGGGCGGTCTGGCGGACATCCAGGCGGCGGTGCAGGCCGCGCCGGGGCTGGCCGCCAAGATTGGCAACAAGGTGGTGGACGCGCTGCCGCAGGGCGTGAAGGACCAGTTCGCCAAGCTGGGCATCACCGAGCAGCAGCTCCGCTCGGCGGGCCCGGCGCTGCCGCACCTGTTCGAGGCGGCGGACGCGGCGTCCAAGCAGGACTGGGGCAAGGCCTTCAACGCGCTGAAGGAGGCGGCGATCTCCGCGCCGGACCTCACCACGCAGGCGCTCAAGGGGCTCGCGCAGCAGCTGCCGGCCAACCTGGGCCCGGTGAAGACGCTGCTGACGGACGACAAGTTCCTCAAGGAGCTCGTCACCAACCGCGACCTGCACGGCCAGGTGGGCAAGCTCTTCAATGACTCCACGCGGCTCGAGGGCCTGCGCGGGCTGCTCGGCAACGACGCGGCGCGCGACACGGCGCTCACGGCGCTGAGCAACGACCCCAAGGTCCAGGAGATGCTGACCCAGGCGGGCCTGACGCAGCAGGATCTGCTGCAGGCCGGCAAGGCGGCGCCGCACCTGTTCGACGCGGTGAAGGCCTTCTCCGAGGGGAAGATCGACGAGGGCATCACCGCGCTGGGCTCGGCGGCCGAGGCGGCGCCGGAGCTGCTGAACAAGATTGGCGAGAAGCTGATCAACAAGCTGCCCGAGGGCCTGCGCAAGAACATCAGCGACCTGGGGATTACGCCGTCCGAGCTCATCCAGGCGGGCCGCGCGCTGCCGGACCTGCTCAAGGCGGGCCAGGCGCTGGGCCAGGGTGACTTCCAGGAGGCGCTCAAGGGCCTGCAGTCCGCGGCGGGCAAGATGCCGCCGTCCATCATCGAGAAGGCCATCACCACGACGGCCGGGAAGCTCCCGGACGAGGGCTTCGGCGGCGTGGTGAAGTCGATGCTCACGGACAAGGACTTCGTCCACCAGCTGGTGGCGAACCCGGACGTGCACGCGGCGTTCGGCAAGATGATGTCGGGCGACCTGGTGCAGGGCACGAAGGACCTGCTGACCAACCCGGCGCTGGCGACGGCGGCGGGCAACGCGCTCGCGAAGAACAAGCAGCTGATGGAGAAGCTCTCGCCCTTCGGCATCGAGAGCGGCGCGGACATCGCGGCGCTGGGCGGCGCGGTGTTCGACGTGATGCAGGCGGGCCAGCAGATCGCCCAGGGCAAGCCGGGCGATGCGCTGAAGTCGCTGGGCCAGGCGCTGGCGGAGGTGCCGCCGGAGCTGCGCGGGCGCATGGCGGGCAAGCTGGCCGAGAAGCTGGGCGCGCCGGACTGGGCCAAGGACACCATCGTCGCGGCGGCGAGCCTGCTCGGCAACGACGAGGTGGGCAAGGCGCTGGGCGACGCGTTCGGGGCGCTCAAGAACGGGGACATCGGCGGCTTCGTGAAGGGGCTGGCCACCACGGGCAAGACGATCGCCCAGACGGCTCCGGACGCGGCCAAGGCGTTCCTCAACTCGCTGTCGAAGATTCCGGGCAGCCTCGGCGAGCTGTTCGCGGACCGCGAGCTGAACGCGGCGATGGTGGACTCGGGCGCGGTGACCAACCTGTTCGAGGCCGCGGAGAAGCTGTCCACGGGCGACATCGGCGGGGCGCTGAGGGAGATCGCCGAGGCGGGTGGCGCGCTGCTGACGCAGGGGGACCACTTCGAGGTGGCGGGCCAGGAGCTGCCGTTCGGGCGTCAGGGCATCGAGAACATGACGCGGCTGTTCGGCCGGTTCGTGGACGCGCTGCCGGACGAGCTGAAGGAGAAGATCGCCAAGGAGTCGGCGAAGTTCGCGGCGAAGGCGGGCCTCAAGTCGGTGCCGCTGCTGGGCAACGTCATCAGCGCGGGCAGCGCGATTGGCAGCGCGAAGGACCTGTGGGACGAGCTCCAGAAGGATCCGAAGGATGGGCTCGACATCGCGCTGGCGGCCGGCCAGCTGGGTCTGGACGTGGCGGGAGCCATCCCGGGTCTGAACAGCATCACGGGCCCGCTGCAGATCGTGCTGGGCACGGCGAAGGTCATCAAGGGAGCGGCGGACCTGATCGGCGACGTGCGTCAGTTCCAGCAGAGCCTGGTCGGAGCCTGAGGAAGTCCAACCCACCCCTCTCCCTCCGGGAGAGGGACGGGGTGAGGGTGCCGGGGTTCCCGGGTCGAGCCCGCGTCACGCCCCCTCTCCCTCTGGGAGAGGGTTGGGGTGAGGGTCTGCCCGCGTGACGCGGCCGTCCATGCTTGGAGTCAAGAATAATTGAGAAGGACCCCCATGGGGAGGGAGGGGCAGGTGGGTGTAAGGTGCGCGTGGGCTCCTCGCGATGGGGGAGCGTTTTGCTACGAGCACAATCACTCATGAAGAGTCTGAAGCTGGCGGTTCTGCCCCTGTTGACGCTGATCGCGGTGCCGGCCGAGGCCGCGCCTCGCATGAAGGTCATCCTCCCGGAGAAGACGAAGAACACCTGCATCCGCAAGGTGGCGCGGCTCTCCTCCACGCTCAAGTACGAGGCGGCGCTCGCCGAGCTCGCCACGCCCGGGTGTACGCAGGAGCTGAACCCGGAGGAGCAGCTGTGGGTGTCGTTGATGGAGGGCGTGCTGCACCAGGCGCTCGAGCAGACGCCGCGGGCGGAGGAGTCCTTCTGCCGTGCGCTGAAGCAGGAGGAGTTGGCGAGCCTGCCGCTGGAGAATCCCGCGGCGGAGATGGACGAGCTCTTCGAGAAGATGCGGGTGGAGTGCCCGGATCGCGAGAAGGCGAAGGCGGCGCAGGCCGAAGCCGAGGCCGCGGCGAAGGCCGCCGAGGCCGAGGCAGCGGCGGCCGCGGCGGCCGCGCCGCCGCCCGTGGAGCCGACGCCTGCCGTGGAGCCGGAGCCGGCGTACTCGCTGGTGGACTCGTTCGAGCTGTACGCGGGTTTGCATGGTGAGGCGGACGTGGGGAGCTCGGGGCCGCTGCCGCTGGGGGGCGTGAACGTGAACGCCTCGGTGGGGCTGCCGTTCGGGCTGAGGGCGGGGCTGGGCCTCACGGCGATGGCGTCGCCGCGATTCTCCTCGGCCATTGGGTTGTTGCTGGCGGACGTGCGGCTGGCGTACCCGTTGCTGTCGTCGCCGGGGAAGTTCGGGCTGCAGGTGTTCGCGACGGGTGGCCCGCTGCTCTACGCGCCGAGCCCCATGGCGGCTGGAGGCCGGGCGGGCCTGGGCGTGGCGCTGGACGTGTCCAAGGTGCGCGTGTCGCTGGGTGGCTCCTACGAGTGGCGCAGCCACTACCGGCTCGACTACGCGGCGCCGATGGCGTGGCTCGAGCTGGGCTGGAAGCTCCGCTAACCCCTTCTGGTGCGGTGAAAGGAAGCCGCCGCGGACCAGGGATTGCCCGGGCCCCGGCGGCTTCTCCGTTTTCAGTGCTTGGAGTGCTGGTCCCGTGCCGTGGAGGCGGCATCCCGTGGCGCGGATGTCCGAGGGGCATCCAGGAGCGCTCGAGCAGGGGGGCTCCAGAGCGCCGGAGTCTCGATTGAGTACCCGGCCCGCGACTTGCTCTGTCTCGTCGCGAGGGTGACGGGGATGGCGGCAACGGGTTGACCTTGGAGGTCACCCGCATCACGCTTCGAGACATGGAGCGCGACCGGCGGGGCAACGCGGAGGCCTTCCCCCAAGCACCCTCCCAGCAGGAGTGGGAGGCGATGAGCGTGGAGGAGCGGGAGCAGGTGGTGGCCTCACTGCCTGGTGAGGTGACGTGGGACGAAATGGCCATGCCGGAGGGCGACCGGCACCTGGGGGCGAAGGTGAGCGCGCTGGATGTGCTGAGGGCGCACTTCAGCCGCCACCGGAGGCCCAGGATGTACCTGGGCGCGGAGCTGCCCGTGTATTACCCGGACGAGCGGCGTTTCGCGCCGGACCTGTTGGCGGTGCGGGACGTGGAGCGGCACGAGCGGGACAAGTGGGTGGTGAGTGCCGAGGGGAAGGGGCTGGACTGGGTGATGGAGGTGCACGTGGGGGGCGACCGGAAGAAGGACGCCGAGTACAACGTGCGGCGCTACGCGCGGTTGGGCATTCCCGGATACTTCATCTACGACCGGAAGAAGGAGCGGTTGATGGCGTACCGGCTGCCGGCGTCCGGGCCGAGGAAGTACGGGCCCATTCCCCTGGTGAGGGGGCGCTATCACTCGGAACAGTTGGGATTGGACTTGCAGGTCGAGGAGGGACGGCTGCGCTTCTGGGCGGGGCGCACGCCCCTGCTGGAGTCGGACGAGCGCATCGCTGGGCTGAAGAAGGAGGCGAGGCTGTTGCGGCGGCGCGCGACCGAGGAGGCGCGGCGCGCGGCCGAGGAGGCGCGGCGCCGGGAATCAGCGGAGCAACAGCTCGCGAAGTTGCGAGCCAGGTTGAAGCGGCTCAGGACGCGGGGCGCCTGAGCTTCGAGCGGGCGAGGGTGGATGCTTTGGGCGGAACCCGCTACCCGAGCTTCTTGATGAAGGCGGCGGTGAGCTCGGCCTTCTTCGCGTCGCTCTCGCCCGCGGGCACGATGAGGATGCGCTCGGGAGGGAGCACCTTGCGTGCGCGCTCCTGCAGGTGGGCGGAGTACTTGGCCACGTACTCGTCGGCGGTCTTCTGGGCGACGCCAGAGGCCAGCCCCTTCTTGCGCTGCTCCTCGAGGCCCGCGAAGTCGAGCACGCACCCATCGGCCTGGCCGAGGTAGAGCAACCAGCTGACGCTGTAGAGGCCCACGCGCTGCTTGCCGGCGGCGAGCTTCTCGAGCGCGTCCTTGTAATAGGGGGCGAGCTTGGGGTTCTCGCCCGGAGGCAGGCCGCCCTGGAGGAGCAGCTTCTGGGCCTCCTTGTTGTCGGAGACGGCGTCGGTGATGGCCTCGTTGTCCACGAAGGTCAGCTGGGACGTGGCGCAGGCGCGAGCCATCCAGGGGGCGGCCTCGGCCGGCTCGTTGTCGAAGACGATGACGAAGCGCTTCATCGGAGGGGGTCTCCAGGTGAGGGATGCGGCCATCATAACCCCGGGAAGCTGGCCGGAGGGCATCCTGGCGAGCGGATTCCTCGGCGGGAACGCGGAGCCCGCTCGCCTGGTGCACGGGGTGGCGGGAATGCGGCGCACGTGGGAATGGCGGGTTAGAGAGAGGGCGTGTCTCCACCGCTTTCCTCCCCGCGTCCCCCTCAATCGTTGAAAGCCCGGCTCAAGGGCATGGGCACCCTCTTCCGGCAGTTGCCGGGCACCTTCCGGCTCTTCTGGGAGGCGAGTCCCCGGGGGGCGGTGGTGCTCGGGGTGCTGACGCTGGTGGCGGCGCTGGTGCCGGCGGCCATCGCCTGGGTGGGCAAGCTCATCGTGGACGGGGTGGTGGCGGCGCAGTCGGGCGGGGGCGAGGCCGCGCGCGAGCGGGTGCTGCGGCTGGTGCTGCTGGAGTTCGGGCTGATGGTGGGCTCGGTGACGCTGGACCGGGCGTTGTCGCTGACGCGCGAGCTGCTGCGCGCCAGCCTCGGCAACCTGCTCAACGAGCGCATCCTGCAGAAGGCACTGCAACTGGAGCTGCGGCACTTCGAGGACTCGGACACGTACGACAAGATGCAGAACGCGCGGCGCGAGGCCAACAGCCGGCCGCTGGCACTGGTGATGGATGCGTTCTCCATCGTGCGCAACATGGTGACGCTGTCCACGTACGCGGTGCTGCTGGTGACGCTGTCTCCGTGGAGCGTGGTGGTGCTGGTGGCGGCGAGCATCCCGGCGTTCATCGCGGAGGCGCGGCTGGCGGCGGAGGGCTTCCGGCTCTACTCGTGGCGGGCGCCCGAGGGGCGCAAGCTGAACTACCTGGAGTGGATCCTCACGCGGGACAATCACGTGAAGGAGGTGAAGGTGTTCTCGCTGGGCCCGCTGGTGCTGGGGCGCTACCGGACGCTGTTCCAGAAGTTCTTCCAGGAGGACCGGGCGCTGGCGCTCAAGCGGATGGGATGGGGGCTGGGGCTGGGGCTGCTGTCGTTGGGGGCGTTCTACGGGTGCTATGCGTTCGTGGCGAACCGGGCGGCGCTGGGGACCATCACGCTGGGAGACATGACGCTGTACCTGATGGTGTTCCGGCAGGGGCAGACGGCGTTCCAGGGAATCCTCTCGAGCGTGGGGAGCATGTACGAGGGGGCGCTCTTCATGAGCAACCTGTTCGCGTACCTGGAGATACCGACGGGGCAGGAGGCGTCGAGGGTGCTGCCCGCGCTCACGGCGCCGAGGGGACGGGGCAACGCCATCGAGCTGCGCAACGTGTCGTTCCGCTACCCGGGGAAGAAGGAGTGGGCGCTGCACAACCTGTCGCTGAAGCTGGAGCCGGGGGAGAAGCTGGCGCTGGTGGGCGAGAACGGGGCGGGGAAGAGCACGCTGGTGAAGCTGCTGCTGCGCCTGTACGAGCCCACGGAAGGGGAGATCTTCTACGGGGGGGTGAACCTGAAGGACATGGAGCCGGAGGACCTGCGCTCGAGGTTCGGCGCGGTGTTCCAGGACTTCGTGCGCTACCAGTTCAGCGTGGCGGAGAACATCGGGTTGGGGCACGTGCCGGGGCTGGAGGATCGCAACCGCATCGTCCGGGCGGCGGAGCAGGGTGGGGCGAGCACGGTGATTTCGGCGTTGCCCAACCAGTACGACACGATGCTGGGCGGCTGGTTCGAGAAGGGACAGGAGCTGAGCGGAGGGCAGTGGCAGAAGCTGGGAGTGGCCCGGGCGTTCATGAGGGAGGACGCGGAGGTGCTCATCCTGGACGAGCCGACGGCGAGCATCGACGCGGAGTCGGAGCACGCGCTGTTCGAGCGCTTCCAGGAGCTGGCGGCGGACCGGATTGCCCTGGTCATCTCGCACCGGTTCTCGACGGTGCGGATGGCGGACCGTATCGCGGTGCTGCACAACGGCGAGGTGGAGGAACTGGGGAGCCACTCGGAGCTGATGGCGCGTAACGGGCGCTACGCGCACCTGTTCAACCTGCAGGCCCGCGGTTACCGGGACTGAACATGCCCCCACTCCGCCCAATCTCCCCTCGCCCTCCGGGAGAGGGTCGGGGTGAGGGTGCCACGCCTCCCGGGTTCCCCCCAGGGGTCGGACGCGAGGCGCCTACCTCCTGACTTCTTGCGGAGCGGCGCGCGAGCGATAAGAGCGCTGTCCATGCCCTACACGCCCATCATCGGCACGCTCGGCTACGTCATGTCCCCGGACGGGACGAAGGCGCTGCTCATCCACCGCAACGCGCGTCAGAACGACGCGCACCTCGGCAAGTACAACGGGCTCGGCGGGAAGATGGAGCCCGGCGAGGACGTGGTCTCCTGCATGCGCCGCGAAATCCTCGAGGAGGCGGGCATCGAGTGCACGGAGCTGACGCTGCGAGGCACCATCAACTGGCCCGGTTTCGGCCCCAAGGGAGAGGACTGGCTGGGTTTCATCTTCCGCATCGACCGCTTCGAGGGCACGCCGCACGAGCGCAATGTGGAAGGCACACTCTCGTGGGTGCCGGTGAAGGACATCATGAGCCTGCCGCTGTGGGACGGGGACCGGCACTTCCTGCCGCTGGTGTTCGACGCGGACCCGAGGGCCTTCCACGGCGTCATGCCCTACGCGGAGGGCAAGGCGGTGAGCTGGTCCTTCACGCGAATCTGAGACCCTCGGCTCACTCCGCGCGGCGGAACGTGTCACACGCCTCGACCGTGCCCTGCTCGAGCCCCTTGCGGAACGTAGCGCACGCCGAGCGGCTCGAGCAGCCGGGGCCTCCCGCGGGCGCCTGGGGGTCTCCGGACAGCAGGACGGACGGGTCGCCTCCGAGCAGCAGCACCAGCAGGGCGACGACCAGGGGGGTGACACCGCCTCCAATGGCCAGCGGACGTCCTACACCCGAGCCGGGCCGGTCCTCGATGTTCGAGCTGCGACGACCCCCTTGCCACCGCATCGGTGCCCCTCCTGGCCAGTCCTATGGATGGCGAGCAGGGAGGCGGATAATCCCGCCGTCTTTCAGTACACTACCTTTCCAATGACGTTGTCGGTGGACTCGCGCATTTTGAGGTTTCTCCTGCGGCTGGCATCCATCGCGGCGAGCACCGCCATGCTGGTGGGAGCCGTCGTCCTGGTGGGCGGCTGGGGCTTCGGAATCGAGGGCCTGAAGGTCCTGGTGCCGGGCATGCCCGCCATGGTTCCAGCGACCGCGACCGGGCTCATCCTCACGGGCACGGCATTGGGGCTGCTGTGCCCCGTCGCTCCGTCACCGTTCCGGCGTTGGGCGGGCCGCGTCTGCGCCGCCCTGGCCAGCCTGCTCGGCGCGCTCGTCCTGGCCGACTATGTCTTTCATCGGGAGTGGCTCGGCGGGCTCTTCCTCTGGCTGCCGCCCACGTCCCGGCTTCCCTCTCCCCAGACGGCGCTCTGCTTCCTCCTGCTCGGCCTTGCCCTGTTGCTGCTGGACGTGGAGACGCGGAGGGAGCGCCGGCCCGCGCAGTACCTCGCGCTCGCCGTGGCGCTGCTGGCCTGGACGGCGCTGATTGGCTATGGGACGGGCGCCTCCCAACTCCATACGCTGCCGGGCCTGCCCGCCGGGATTGGCATGGCCTTGCACACGTGCACGGTCTTCTTCGTCCTGAGCCTCGGGATCCTCGGGACGCGGCCCACCCAGGGGCTCATGCGCACCTTCACCGGAGCGCACGCGGGCAGCGTCATGGTGCGCCGCCTGCTGCCGCCCCTGCTGCTCGGCCCCTACGTGGTGGGCCACCTGTCCCTGCTGGGGACGCGCGCCGGCCTCTACTCCTCCAGCACGGCCTTCGCCCTCGTCACGGGCATGCTGACCTTCATGGGACTGCCCTTCCTCTGGTCGGCGTCCCGCAGGCTCAACCAGGCCGGGCTCGACCTCGAGCAGGCCTGGCGCTCCGAGGCGCTCCAGCGCGCGTGGCTCATGAGCATCATCGAGCAGATGCCCGACGGCGTCCTCATCCTGGACGAGCAGGGGCACATCCTCGTGGCCAACGCGGCCGCCAAGTCACTGTGTGCCAGCGACTCCGGCGGGGTGGATGCCTTTGGCAACCGGTTCCTCTTCGATCTGCGCGGGCCCTCCGGCGAGCCCCTCTCCTGGGAGGAGGTGCCCTTCGTGAGGGCGGTGACCCGTGGCGAGCTGGAGCCGGGAGTCGAGCTGTCGCTGTGGACGCGGGACGGGCGGAGCGTTCCGGTGCTGGCGAGCGCGACGCCCATCCAGGGGCGCCAGGGGACGCCGGGCGGAGCCGTCTCCATCTTCCGCGACATCACCCCGCTCAAGGAGCTGGAGCGCCAGCGCGAGGAGTGGACCTCGGTGGTGGCCCATGATCTGCGCCAGCCGGTGAGCGTCATCGCCCTGGCGCTCGATGCGCTGCGCAACGACATGCCCGAGGGCCCGCCCGCGCACCAGGAGGAGCCCCTGCGGTGGATAGACACCAGCGTGGGCAACCTGCGCCGGATGATCGATGATCTGCTGGACGCCTCGCGCATCGAAGCGCGGCAGTTGCGGCTGGAGCGGCGGCCGGTATCGCTCACGGAGCACGTGCACGCGTGCGCCCGGCGGATGGAGGGACAGGCCCGGGGCCGTCCCATCCGCGTCACCGCACCGGACGAGGCGCTGACGTTGGGAGATCCGCTGCGCATCGACCAGGTGATCACCAACCTGCTCTCGAACGCGGTGAAGTACGGCGCGCCCCAGACGCCCATCGACGTCGAGGTCACCCGGCTGGAGGACGAGCTGCGGGTGTCGGTGTCCAACGAGGGGCCGGGCATCCCGCCGGAGGAGCTGCCCCGGCTGTTCCGCCGCTTCCACCGCACGCCGGGGGGCCAGAGGCAGGCGGCGGGGATCGGCCTGGGGCTCTACATCTGCAAGGGGCTCGTCGAGGCGCATGGGGGCCGGCTCTGGGCCACCAGCACCCCGGGCCGCAGGACGACCTTCTGCTTCAGCCTGCCGGAGCTGGAGCGGGAGGAGCGGTCCCTGGCGTCGGGCGCCCACTGAGGCCGGGGTTGGAGGGGCCCTCTGAGGCCGGTACCCTACGTCATCCATGGCTCAGCCCCTCTCTCCGAACCCGTCCTCTCCGCCTCCGGTCACGCCCCACGCGGTGGGCTCTCCCGAGGGCGATGCCCCGCGCTTCGGTTGGTTGCCCACGCCGGGCACGTGGAAGTTCCACCTGCTGCTGAGCGCGGTGGCCATCTTCATTCTCGGGCCACTGGGAGGCATCGCCGCCTCGTACATGAACTTCAGCCTGGGCTTCTTCGTGGGCGGGCAGGTGCTGGCCGGCATCCTCGGCAGTGCCGTCACCTACGGCTACGGCCCCGAGGGCAAGCACGGCGCCAATTACATGCAGACGATGGCCGCGTCGGTGGCCTCCATGTGTGCCATGGCCGTGCTCATCCAGGCCATGGTGTGGCTGGGCATGCCGCAGCCGCCGGCCTGGCACCTGATGCTCTTCGTGGGGTGCGTGGGCATGTTCGGCGTGGGCGTGGGAATGCTCTACACGCCGCTGCTGGTGGACCGGTTGCAGCTGGACTACCCGTCGGGCTACGCGGTGGCCAACATCCTGCGGGCGCTCACGGACAAGCGGCTGCTGAAGGCCTCCATCGCCAAGCTGGGCGGAGGCACGGGGCTGGGCGCGGGGGTGGCGGCGCTCACCGAGCGCGTGGCGGCGGTGGGGGCCTCGGGCCTGAGCGCGTCCACCATTGGCGCGGGCATGGTGGTGGGCAGCCGCATCACCGTGCCGGCCGTGGTGGGCGGCCTCCTGGGTCATGCCTTCACCCCGTACCTGCGGAGCATCGGCTGGCTGGGGGCGGACGAGCCGTTCCGCAAGATTGGCTTCCTCATCGGCCTGGCGATGATCTGCGGCGCGGCGGTGGTGGACCTGTCGTTGCTGGCGGTGCAGGCGGTGGACCGGGTGCGCAACCGGGCGAAGGTGGCGGCCGACGAGGTGCCCGCGTGGAAGCAGGTGAGCCTGCCGAAGCTGTTCGGCTGGGTGGGCTTCTGGGCGGTGGCGGTGGTGGTGGTGGCCACGCGGCTGCTGGAGCAGCCCCTGGGCTTCATCCTCTTCGGCCTGGGGCTGTCGCTGCTCTTCGTGCTCGTCAACGGCATCGCCTACGGCATCACGGACCAGAATCCCATCTCCAGCGCCTTCGTCATCTCGGTGCTGTTGATGTCGCTGCTGGGGCTGAAGAATCCGCTGGTGGGCGTGATGGCCGCGAGCATCCTGCTCATCTCCACCTCGGTGGGCTGTGACATGCAGCAGGACCGCTCCACGGGCTGGCGGCTGGGGACGGACCGCACGATTCAATTCCGCTACCAGGTGATTGGCATCGTCATGGGCGCGGTGCTGTGCGTGGGGTTGGCGCGTGTCTTCATGAGCGCCTATCCGGTGCTGGCCATCAACCAACTGGACAACCCGGGGGCTCCGGTGGGGCAGTGGAGCTCGGCGATGACCTACAAGTTCGTGGGCGCCATCCGCAGCCTGGGCTCGCTGTCGGAGCACACGGTGAAGGCGCTGCTCTTCGGCCTGGTGCTGGGCTTCGTCATCGAGGTGGCGCGCAAGCTGCTCAAGCGCCACGCGCGCTACCAGGCCTTCCTGAAGGGCTCGCGGGCGGGCTATGCGGTGGGTTGGACGATGGACGCGGTGCTGCTGTCGAGCCCGTATGCCTCGTCCTTTGGCGGCTTCGTGAACCTGCCGGCGGCGCTCTGGTTCGGCGCGGGCGGCGTCCTGTCCTCGCTGTGGAACACGCTGACGAAGAAGGCGGCGCCGCACGCGGCGGGCTCGCCCGGAGAGGGCGAGGCGCTGCCGGAGGACATGAGCACGACCTCGCTGGTGGGCGGCGGGCTCATCGCTGGCGAGTCGCTCTACTTCCTCTTCGTGGGCCTGGCCGGACTGCTCACGCTGCTCTGGTGACTCCCCACCAATCCAGAAGCCCATTCCGAGCGCCCACTCCGAGCGCCCACTCCCTCGCCCTCCGGGAGAGGGTCGGGGTGAGGGTGCCTCGGGCCCCGGGCTCCCCTTCTGTAACTCCTACCGATGTACTTCTTACCGACTCTGGCCTCGTCCCTGGGTGCAGGTCTCGCCAACCCCCTGAAATCACAAGCACCAGCCCCCGGAAATCCGCTGGCACGCGGAATGCTCTATCTCATCCACGTAAGGCGGGTGGGGCAGGACGGGTTGGGTGGGGTTGGGACGGGCGGGTGGGGCAGGACGGGCGGGTCGGTCGAGGGCGGCGGGTAGGGGTTGGGGGGGTTGGGGGGAGCAGTGTACTGGGGGTAGTGCCGTGGGGAGGAGCTGCTTGGGGGCGGCTCCTCCCCGTTTTTTTTGGGCGCGGGCTCAGGAGTGCTTGCGGAGCACTTCGCACTCGGCGGACAGCTCGTAGACGAGCGGCACGCCGGTGGCGAGCTCCAGGCCCACGACCTGTTCGCCGGTGAGCTTGTCGAGCCTCATCACCAGGGAGCGGTTGGAGTTGCCGTGGGCGACCACGAGCACGTTCTTGCCCTGGCGCAGGTCGCCGCTGATGGCGCGCTCGTAGAAGGGCAGCACGCGCCTGGCGGTCATCTCCAGGGACTCGCCATTGGGGGGCGGGATGTCATAGGAGCGGCGCCACTTCTTCACCTGGTCATCGCCCCAGCGCCTGGCGGCGTCTTCCTTGTTGAGGCCCTGGAGGTCGCCGTAGTGGCGCTCGTTGAGGGCGGCGTCGCGGATGACGGGGATGCGCTGGCCGAGCGACTCGAGGATGATGGCGAGCGTCTCCTGGGCGCGGGTGAGGGCCGAGGTGTAGGCCACGTCGAACTTGAGGCTCTTGAGGGACTCGGCGGCCTGGCGGGCCTCGGAGCGGCCCTTCTCCGTCAGGGGCACGTCCACGAAGCCGGTGAAGCGGTTCTCATGGTTCCACAGGGACTGTCCGTGTCGGACGAGAGCGAGGATGGGCATATGCGCGTCCCCTACTTCAACCCGGGCGGGCGTGTAAACCCTGCGACCCGCTCATGGGTTGGCGGCACACTCCTCCGAGGCGGGTGCCTCCACGGACAGGATGAGCCGGGGTGCCCATTCGAGGCGCACGTGCTCCTTGGAGGCGAAGTCCACGCCGTTACGGGACTCGGTGGTGAGCGCGAAGCCGTAGGGCCCGCTGCCCGTCACGAAGGAGGTCACGTCGTACTCCACCCAACTGCCATGGGGCACGTCGCCCACGTCATCGAGGGGGCCGCCCGTCACCGAGGGCCGTTGGCTCCACGTGAGGCTGTCCTCGCTCCAGTCCGTGGTGGCCGGGTACAGCTTGGGCCCGTCCGTGCTGCCGTCCATGGCGTAGAGGCGCAGCGTGGCCCGTCGCACCGGGCCCGGCTGTGCGGGCACCTCGAAGCGCAGGAAGGCCGAGCGCCGCGAGAGATTGTCCGCCACCAGCTTGCGCTCGGCGCCGGAGCGGGGTTCCTCCAGCCCCTCTTCCACATACGCGTCGTCCGTGGGGGCGAGGTCCACCTGCCGCGGCTCCAGGGCCGAGGACTCCTGGCACCGCGAGTTCCCCGCCATATCGCCCGTCTCCCCGCCGCACCGAGCGAGCAGCATCAGCGCCGCCCACCCGGCAACACCCCTGACACTCCAGTGCACACCTTGCTTCATGTTCCCCCCCTGCTTCCCATGTGTCAGCCGTGCACCGGGGATGCCAGGAGGAGGGGGCGCGAGTGGGGTGGTGGCGCGCTCACTTCGGGAAGGCGCGTTGCCCTCGGAGAGCGGAAATGGGAGCACCGTGAGGCGTGGCGGTGACTGCTCCCGCCTCCCGGGGCAGGGCCGTGTGTGGCAGCCGACGGGTTCGAATCCCGTCGGGGAGAACCTGGAAGGCCTGGCAATCTCCAAGGGGTTGCTGGGTTTTTCCTTGTGCCCCTCCGGCGTTTCTGGCCGGTGCGGCGTGGAGTTGGGTCACAGGCCGGTCGAACTGCTGCACCGCGCTCTCCCGGGCCTCCGGCGCGAGGTGGGCGTAGCGCGTGGTCATCTCGATGGTCGCGTGGCACATCAGTTCCTGGATGACCTTGAGCGGAACGCCCCTCATTGCGAGGTGGCTGCCGTAGGTGTGCCGCAGGTCGTGCCATGTGATGCACCCGTGCTCGCGCGTGATGCCCGCTCGGCTCAGTGCCCGCTCCAGGCGGTGTTCGGTCATGCCAGCGGTGAGCGGCTGGCCGTCCTCCTGGCAGTACACGTAAGGGCCGCGCAGGTGCCGGTGTCCCTCGATCGCGTCCACTGCCGAGCCCGGCAGGTCCACCGTTCTTTCCCGTCCACCCTTCGGCAGCCCCGTCACACCCTGCCAGACGGTACGCCGCACCTTGAGCTTGCCGCGCTGCAAGTCCACGTCGCCCCACTGGAGCCCGATCAGCTTCCCCATGCCGCAGCCCCGTCTTGAGCGCCAACAGCATCAACGTTCGTCACTCCGGCTCAGCGGCGTCGAGCACGTGCTCGGCCTCCTCGAAGGTGAGGAAGTCGAAGGGGGGCTTCTCCGTCTTGAACAGCTTCACGCGCGGCACGTGAGCGATGACTGCCCCTCTGCTCCGCCGTGTCCGTACTGGAGCGCGCCGCGCCCACTGTCCTGGTTCCCATGACGCTGCGTCGTCCCTTGGAGTACCGGACCGAGCCCAAGCCCCGCGCCGCTGGCGCCCTCCCGCGCCAGGTTCCGCGCTCCGGCCCCCCTGGAACCCCTCGTTGTCAGATTGCGCGTGCATAACTCCGAACAGTTCCACCAAGACCCTTCAGGTCCTGAATTGATCGGAGGACGTATCCATGCGTTTCCGAGCGTGCCTCGCACTTCTGCTCTTTGCCTCAGCCTGCGCGAGCGCGCCCGCCCCGCGGTCGATGCCACGGCCCCACGCCTTCGCGTCGACTCCCACCTCGGGCCCGCGCATCCGGCTCGTTTCCGCGCCGATGGAGCCGACACCAGAACGGTCGTGGATTGGAAAGGCGGACCTGGACAAGGCCAGGGCCCTGCTGTCTCGGGCACGCCAAGACATCGAGCCGCGTCAGTGGGAACAGTTGGACCGCAAGCTCACCGCAGCGGAACGAGCCTTCGAGCGCTTCTCGCGCGCCGCGAAAGCGAGCGGGCACGCCGCCGAGGTGGTGAGGGGGGCGGAGGGCGTCGCGCAGGCGGGACGCGCCAGGACGCTGGCTGAATTCCTCCCCCGGGTGGGCCCGTTGCTCGTGGGCCTCGTCCTGCTCTACCCCTTCAGCACCGCCGGGCCGGAGATCGACCGTCGCCCGGAGTGGGTCGACGCTCAGCGGGAGTACGAGGCGCGGCTGCTGGACGTAGCGGAGGAGTCGCGGCGGCTCATGGATGAATTTGAGCGTCAGGACGCGGAGAAGCGGTGGCAGATTCAGAAAGAATGCTTTGGAGGCAAGCCCGACCCAAGCCATGAGAACGCAATCACCGAAGTAGAGAAGGCCTTGGCGAATACCAGGAAGCTTCAAGACCAGAATTGCGCCCCTGGTCATCCGATGGCGGAGCTATGAGCCATGTCGAAAGAACTCTTCGCGGCGATCGAACAGCACGATGCGTCCCGGGTCAAGGCGCTGCTGGCCGGTGGTGCCGATCCGAACGAGCCGCAGGCGCAGTGGCCGGGTTTGCATCCGCTGCATGTGGCCATCAACGAACTCGCGGAGAGAGGCGGGCTCGACGTACTCATGGCGCTCCTCGAGCACGGCGCCGACGTCAACGCATGGAACGTCGGGCGGGACGTGACCCCCTTGTTGGTGGCGGTCTTCGAAGGCCAGCAGGCGGCAGTCGAAGCGCTCCTGAAGGCGGGGGCTGAGCCCAACGTGCGTAGCAGCGAAGGGGACACGCCGCTGCGGGCGTGCGCGGGCGTGGGCGCTCTGGGCATCGCCGCGCTCCTCCTGGGCGCTGGGGCCACCAGGACGATCAACGAATGGGGCGGGCAGGCCGGATACACTGCGCTCGGGCTTGCGGCATCGCGGCTGGATATCCCGATGATGAGGCTGCTTCTCGACGCGGGCGCCGATCCAGAGGCCCCGGACGAGGACGACCGGCCCGCCCGCGACCGCCTGCCGCCGCGCGGTGCATCGGATTCCCAAATAGGGGACACCGCGTTCGAACTGCTCCGGGGAGCGCAGGGCCGCAACCCGTAGAATGTGGGGCGCGCACCTCCAGTTCACGGAGGCGCCGCTCGACGTGGACAACCCCACGCACCTGGACGCGCTTCTGCGAGCCTACGAGCGCTTCCTGGAGATCGGCGGGCGCTCGCCCCCATGCGGCTCGGCACGGCTTACGGGATTTGCTGGCCGCCCCGATGCCCTGCACTCTCGCGGCAGGCGTCAGGGCGGCCCGCTCAAGCCACTCCGCACGCGCCCCGGTCGGCTCCGAAACAGCTCGGCAGCGGTGCAGGGCGGGTGAGCCAAGCGAGCGCGTCACCGGAACGCATCAACGACAAACGCCGCTGCGACAGAGCCTTCGAGAATGGCGGTTCCAGGCTTGGACTCGGGCAGCTTCCGCATCACACAGGGGAATCGTCCAGACCTGCCCATACAGGCGGCTCGTCGCCGCGAACGGATGGAGAGCCAACCTGCCAGGTCGGGCACGAGCGCGGCAACGCTCACACCTCCTTTTTTCAGGGAAGTGGAGGCCGCGGTCAAAGCGGTTACTCTGGGGCCTTGATGTCGTCCACGGCCGTGTCCTCCGCGCGGCCGGGCGGGATGCCGTCGTCGCTTCGGGACTCATCACCTCGGGGGAGGAAAAGAATGGCGTTTCGGCCAGTGCAGTACAAGGAGGTTCAACACTTCATCAACCGGGCCTACAATGAATGCCAGGCATTCCAGTGGGCTCGGGAGACCTTGAAGAACGCACTCGAGGCCGGGGCGACGAAGGTTCATTTCGGCGTCGAGTATCAGGCCGTCGAGCGCCTCGGAGTCTACCGGAGGCTCATCGCCGACAACGGCAAGGGCATGACGGAGAAGCAGCTCTACGAGTACTTCTCGTATGCCGGCAATGGTGAGAAGCGCATCGGTGGCGAGCATGACAATTTTGGCATTGGGGCCAAGATCTCTCTCATGCCCTGGAATCCCCACGGACTCGTCATCGTCTCCTGGGTCGATGGCAAGGCCTCCATGATCTGGATCCAGAAGAGTCCACGAACTGGTGAGTACGGCCTGCGCAGTTTCGAGGAGTATGGGGACGACAATGTCGTCGAGCCATTCGACGACCCCGAGCATGGTTGCGACTGGAGCAAGGTCAAGCCTGACTTCATCGAGGACCACGGAACCGTCATCGTCCTGCTCGGCGGCTCGGCGAAGGATGACACCGTCGAGGGGGACCCCAATCGTCCGAGTGAGCACGGTGCGTCGAGGAACCTCATCCACTACTTGAACCAGCGGTTCTGGGTGCTCCCGGAAGGAGCCGAGGTCACCGTCAATCGATTCTTGAATGACCGCGACAAAACCAAGTGGCCCCATGATGCGCGCGCGGGCCGGCTCGCGCTCGACGATGACTTTCGAAGGGGCGCCTATATCACGCTGTACGGGAGCCGGGTCCACATCACCCAGGCGCGCAGGAAGGGAAGGGCGGAGGTCTTGTCAGGCACCGTGCCCCTCCAGGACGGCACGCGCGTGCATTGGTTCTTCTTGAAGCACGGCGATATGCCTGATCAGGCGCAGGGCCCCAGCACGAGCTTCATCGGCATCCTCTACAAGGACGAGCTCTACCACGTGACGTCGCATCACGCGTTCTACCGAACCATGGGGGTGACCCCGCAGGCCGTGCGAACCAGGCTGTGGGTCGTCCTCGAGCCCCCGGTCGATGCTCCACCGGATGTACGGGGGGTGTATCCGGAGAGCGCGCGCAGCGCGCTGAAGTACTCAGGGACACCCGACCGGTCCGTGCCCACGAATGACTGGTTGGCTGAGTTCTCCAAGCACATGCCCGAGGCGATCCGCCAGGCACTGGCCGAGGCCTTTGGTGATCAGAAGGATGATTCGAACATCACATCGAGACTGATGGGGCGGCTGTCACAGTATCTGAACCTCTGGGGCAAGAAGTTCAAGCAACGGAAGTTGTCGACGGTGGAAGGAGGGGGCGACGAGTCCGTGGACGTCAATCTGCCCATCTCCGGAGGGGTGGGGCTGGTGGTCGACGCTCGTGAGGGCAGAACGCCGAGCGAGCAGGGTGACAGCCGGTCACATGACCCCGTGGAGAAGACGCCCATCGAGGCGCTCGCGGAGGGGAGCGATCAGAAGAACGCGCGGCGGAAGACGTCTCCTCGCCAGCTCCCCGAGGTCCAGTGGCGCGAGAAGACGGATTTCGAGGACCAGGAGAATCACCTCGCGCAGTGGCTCGAGACCCAGCACCTGATTCAACTCAACAAGGAGCATCTCGTCATCAAGGAGCAGATCGCGCGATGGCAGTCGCGATATCCAGACCATCTCGCCGAGGACGTGGCTGGCAAGGTGCGGGATGTCTACTCGACCGCGGTGCTCAGCGTGTTCCTCGCGACGGAGGGCCTGAGCGTGGGGAAGTTTGATCGTGAGAACCGCTTTCGCACGCCCGATGTGCTGACGGTCGCTCTCCTGGGCTACTTCCGGGAAGACGAGATCATCCGACAGCAATTGTCCTACCTGGGGAAGGCAAGGGAGGGCGAGGAATGAAGATTGGCGTTGGATGCGGCGGAGCTTCAGCGGGTGAATTCTTCTCTCCGGATGAGCCCATCGTCGGGCACTTCGTAATAGTCACCCTTGCTGCCCAGGTAGATGTGCGCCTTCGGCGTCAGGCCTGTCGGGGCGTCGAATGTCCCCGCGCAGATCGACATCTTCGGCGCGCCCTCCTCGTCCCAGAACAAGCTCGACCCGCACTCACCACAGAAGCCCCTCCGGACTGTTGCGGACGCCGCGTACCACCGCAGCCCGCGCTGTTCAGTCAATTCGAACCCGGGCCGATCGACGGCGGTGTAGGCGCCGACGTGCCCGTGCCATCGACGGCACTTCGAGCAGTGGCAGAACGTCACCGGCGTGAGCTCGAGGGTGATGCCGTACCGCACTGCGCCGCATGCACATCCGCCGGTCTTCATCATGCGTCGCCGTATAGCAACACCGCGGGGGTGATTGAAAAGGATAGGCGAAACTGGAGGGGCCTCTCCTCAGAGCTCAATCGTCATCATCATCGTCGTAACCCCCACCCCCACCACAGCCACCGCCGCTGTCCTGCTCATCTTCTTCATGGACGCGATCCGGCACATCGAAGGTGCACGTCAGCATGCCTCCGTCCTCGTAGCGGTAGACGAACTGACCTTCCGCGTGGTCCGGCGTCACCCGGCGGAGCGTCACGGAGCCCTCCACCGGAACTCCGGGCGGGGTGGGGTAGGCGCTTCCCTGGCTCGTGAAGCCCTCCCACCCGCGCACCAGCGATGTCTCCTCGGGGACCAGGCGCTCCTGCTGTGGCTGGAGCTTCACGGTCCGCGAGGAGCTCGCCTCGAACCGGGGCTCGCCCGTCAGGGTGATCCTGGCCCCCCAGTTCACGAGCCCCGAGACCCCGTTGGGCGTGTAGTTCAGCTGGACCTGCGTATGCGCGCTCCCGTCCGAATCGATCAAGGTCGGCTGGTAGGAGTTCAAGGTGAGGGGCCATGTCACGCTCCGGCCCAGGTAGGTGCCCGTGCATTCGCCCGTGGGCTTGGGTGTCGAATGACAGGAGGGGATGAGCAGCGTGCAGGTCAACAGCGCGAACACGACGCGAGCGGATGAGCGGGGCATGTGCCGGGTTCTCTAGCAGACTCTCAGCGCCGGGCCTTCTTCTGCCGGCGGTACTCCGCCAGCCAGTCCGGGTGGGTGCTCGCGTCCTGGACGTCCACCATCTCCAGCAGGTAGCCCTGGGGCTCGTTGGAGCGCTCCCGGAGCACGAGCTCGATGAGGACCCAGCGGCCCTTGCCGAGTCCACCCAGCACGTAGTCCCGCGTCGTCTCCAGGCCGAGATTCACGTACTCGGTGTGGCTGTGGCGCTGGAGGGCTGGATCCTCCAACGCCGGGAGCACGGGCCGGAAGAAGTCCGCCCGCTCCTCGGCGTAGGTGACCTTCAGCTCCCGGGTCATGGTCTCCTCGAGGGGCAGGCTGAAGGCCGTCGACACCGTCAGTCCCCTGAATGTCCAGGGGATGCTTCTTCCCGCCTCGATGAGCATGTGTTTCTCCTCGTGATTGTGATTGGCGCGACGTGGCTCGCTCTGGACGAAGCCTGCTTCGCCTCAGTTCCGCGACTCGCCCGTCAGCGAGGGCGACGCGGGGCGGCGCCGCGAACGCAGGCGGGTGAGCATGAGACCCAGGCCCCACAGGGACCAGGAGCCAGCGGAGGCAGAAGTGCTCGCGCAGCCGCAGCCACTGGCGGGCGGGTCCTCCCCGGGAGAGGAATCCGGCGGGAGCTCCACGGTGAAGGAAATCGCCGCGGAGGGCGGACTGATGTTGCCAGCGGCATCCGTGGCGATGGCCTCGACAGTATGCGCGCCCTGACTGAGCAGCCAGGGCATGGTGAAGCTCCAGGCCCCC
>NZ_JPMI01000254.1 GCF_000733295.1 Archangium violaceum Cb vi76
GAGGCATTGGCCACCACGGTGCCAGCGGGGGCTCCGTTGATGGAGACCCGCACCGTGGTGCCGGCCTCGGCGGTGCCCGCCAGCACGGGCGTGGCGGTGTTCACGTGGGAGCCGTTGGCGGGAGCCGTCACCACCGGAGCGGCCGGTGGCAGCGTGTCCACGGTGAAGGAGACAGTCGAGGAAGCGACGCTGTCGTTGCCCCCGACGTCCGTGGCGGTGGCTCGCGCCGAATGCGTCCCCTCGCTCAGGGGCGTCGAGAGCGTGAGGCTCCAGGCCCCCGAGGCACTGGCCGTGGCCGTGCCCACGCTCGAGTCATCCACCTCGAGGGTCACGGTGCTACCGGCCTCGGCGGTGCCGGAGAAGGTGGGAGTGCGGGTGGTCAGCAGGGAGCCGTTGACGGGGGCCGTCACCACCGGGGCGAGCGGGGCCACGGTATCGATGAGCGCGACCCTTCCCCCCGCGACGGCATTCGGCAGCACGGAGACGAGGTAGTGGCCGCTGAGTCCTGGCGGGAGCGAAGCCCGCACGGCGGTGGCGGAGAATCGGGTGAAGGGAACGCGGAGGAGCGTCCCCTGAGCCACTGACTGGAGGGTGAGCACGGGGACATCGGAGGGAGAGTGGGCGGTTCCTCCTCCGCCGGCCTCGGAGACACCCCGGAAGCCGGTGCCGGTCACATCGAGCGTTCGAGCCGCCTGGGAGACCGAGAGGACCACGGGACGCCAGGCCTGCTGCGCGCCCGTATCCTCGTACACCTCCACGCTGGCCATGAAGCCCACCACGCTATGGCCACCGACGATGAGCACCTTGCCCTCGGGCAGCAGCGTGGCGGTATGGTCCGTGCGGCCCCAATCCTTGGCCAGGGAGCCGTGGGTCGTCCAGGTTCCGGTGGCCGGGTCGTAGACCTCCGTGCTGGCCGGGTTGCCCACGACGAGCACCTTGCCCGAGGGCAGCAGCGTGGAGGTGTGGGTGAAGCGGGTCGCGGCCAGGGAGCCGGTGGCGCTCCAGGTCCCGGTGACCGGGTCGTACACCTCCGCGCTGGCCAGGACGCCGCCAGCCGCGCTCCGGCCGCCCGTGACGAGCACCCTGCCATC
>NZ_JPMI01000255.1 GCF_000733295.1 Archangium violaceum Cb vi76
GCGCGGGGTCCTGGCCCGGGTGCGTGGCATGGAGACGCTGGAGCCCGCCTATGAGGGCTGGCTCGAGCTGCGGCTGGCGTACGGCGCCGCGCGGTCGCGCTTCCAGGAGGAGCGCGAGCGGTTGGATCAACAGGGCTCCTTCCTGGTGGGCGCGGTGCGTGCGGCGAGTCAGGAGCGGGCCGCTTCAGGCGAGCCGGCTCCGGCGGCGGAGTCGGCGCTCACCTCCGTGGATGCGCCCATGCGGGACTTCCTGCGCCAGGCCGAGGAGAAGCTGGTGAGGGCCCGCGAGGCACTCGCGAAGGAGGAGGCCGAGAGCGAGGCGCGCTTCCAGGCGGCCTTCGAGGAGATCCGCTCCACGGTGATGGACCGGGTGCGGCGTTATCTGGCTGGCTCGCCTCCTCGCTTGAGGCTGCTGCTGCGCAAGGTGGGGGCCACGCGCGCCATCCTCCATGTGGAGCGGGTGGGCGGGGATGCTCCCGTGCTGCTGGTGTACCTCTTCTCCGGGCGCATTCCCTCGCGCTACGGGTTCCTCTTCGATGACTCCACCGAGGACGTGGCGCTCCCGCCCGCGCCGCTCTACCCGGAGGAGGGGGTGGTGCCGGCGGAGGTGCGTCTGGAGGCCCCGGCCCTGGTGGCCCGGGTGCGCGCGCCGGGAGAGGTGCTGCCCGTGAAGGGGTTCCTGCCCGTCTTCGTCCCGCGTCCCGAGGGGGGCGAGGACTTCTTCCGCCTGCTGCAGCGCGGGCCGGTGATGGAAGTGGAGGTGGCCGAGGGCCCGGGCTTCCGCGGGGTGCTCACGCGGGAGGAGTCCGAGCGCTTCGCGGGCCACCTGTTGCGCCTCAAGCTCGAGGGCAGGCTCGAGCTCGAGGTGGAGGCGGGGTAGGGAACCCGGGGGCCGGATACCCTCACCCCAACCCTCTCCCGGGGGGAGAGGGAGGAGTGGCCGCGGTTACTCGAGGGTGTGCACCAGGCCGATGTCGGCGGTGCCCACGAGCAGCGTGCTGCCGGTGAACAGGTTGTCGGACTGCGGGCCGCCGAGCTGCGCCGTCTGGAAGACGACGAGGTAGTTGCTGTCCTTCAGGGGGAAGGCGCTGCCCGGGATGGTGAGGGTCTCCTGCTGCCACTCGCCGGTCGCCGTCACGAGCTGGAGGAAGTCCAGCGGCTCCTTCGGCATGTTGGTGTAGGTGAGCGCACCCTTTCGACCATCCATGTCGAGTGGGAGCACGGTGACGAAGCCGAGCGTCAGTGGCTTGCCTCCACTCACCGTGGGCCGTGTCAGCGTGAGGCTCTGGTTGGCCGCGTGCCGAACGTAGCCACCGGCAGGATGGAGCGCCTCGAGCCGCTCCAGGGCCGGCGCGTCCTTCACCTGGCCCACGTGCGAGTTGCCGCCGTGCACGGCGACGAAGTTGTAGGTGGCACCATTCACATACTTCACTCCCGCATCGTCGCCATGGTCGCTCGTCAGGCTGTACATGCCCGTGTCCTCACTCTGTTGCTCGAGGGCGAGCGAGCCCCCGTTCTGGATCTCGATGCGGACGGTGGCATCGGAGAGCGGCTGGGGAGTGCCCTGCTCGCCGTTGCGCGTGGCGAAGAAGACGAAGGCCTCCGTCTGGCCTGGAATGGTGATCCGCTCCTCTCCAGGGGGAATGCCGCCGTCGGGCAGCGTGCCGGCATCAAGCCCGGCCATGGCGACCAGCGACACGTCCACGTCCGGTGTGGACAGCAGGGTGCCCACCATCACCTTCTCGGCCAGGAGCTGGTCGAAGTTGCAGGCAAGGGGGACGAGCAGGAGAGCGGTCACGGCGGCGGACAGCAGGATGCGTTTCATATGCGTCTTTCCCGAAGGGGGGCCCGGTCCAGAAGGACGGCCCGGCGAGCGAGCATATCAGGGCCACGGGAGGGCTGGGGACGGGGGCCGAACGCGGTATGGTGCCTGCTCCCGTGCGAAGCCTTCCCATCTACTCGGCCGGCCTCCGCTTCCTGCAGCGGCTCGGCTACTCGCTCCTGCAGGCCACGCTCTTCGGCGCCATCCTGGGGCTGCTCGTCTTCTACCGCGTCCCCCGTGCCCTGCTGACCGAGGACGCCACACCCATCGCGTTGCTGGCCCAGCCCTCGGCGTTGCTGCAGTCCTGGGAGCGCGGCACCTATGATTGGCGCGCCCGCTCGTTGGGAGGCCGCTCCTCGCGCTCGGATCGCGTGGTGGTGGTGGCGCTCGACGACGAGACGCTCGCCGAGGCCCGCCAGGACGATCACCCCGGCATCGCCTCCAACCCGTGGCCCCGGGAGATCCTGGGCGGCCTGTCCAACCGGCTCGTCGACGAGGGCGCGGAGTTGGTGCTGCTCGACTTCCCCTTCACCGAGCGCAGTCCGCGCGCCTGCCTCGCCCAGGGCACGCCGGGTCTGGAGGGGTTGGACGACGACCAGGTCCTCCGCAAGCTGTTGGATCGCCACCCGGAGAAGTCGCTGCTGGCCTTCTCCTGGACGCTGGATCGGGGCATCCCCGCGGGCAGCCGGTTGTGGCCGTACCGCGTGCGTCTGGGCACCTACCCGAATGAAGTCGAGGCCCGGGGCCGGGTGCAGAAGGTGCTGGCGGATCAGCGTCCTGCCTATCTGCTCCCCGCGGGCAACGCGCTGGAGGTGTGGGCGGGCGTGGCCAGCGAGCAGGAGGGCCAGCGGGTAGCGCTGGAGCAGGGCGTGCGCGAGCCGCCGAAGGTGCAGGAGCGCCGCGTCACGGACGACACGCACCGCGTGGGCCCGCTCGAACTCTTCGTGTCGCTGGCCGAGGTGCAGGTGGAGGGGTTGGACGTGGCGCAGTTGGAGGAGGTGCGGCAGTTGGAGCACCCGGTGGCGCCACTGCTCGGCTCGGCGAGCCTGTACGGGTCCATCACCGTGCTGCCCGAGCCGGACGGCGTGGTGAGGGCCGTGCCCCATCTGGTGAGCTACCGCTCGCGCGAGGGAACCCGGCACGTGTTGCCCTCGCTGCCGCTGATGGCGGCGATGCGCCTGGCGAACACGCGCCAGCTGCGTTACGCGGAGGGCCGGCTGTACGTGGGGGACCGCTTCTCCATCCCCATGGATGAGTCCGGCTACAGCCTGGTGCGCTGGGACGCGGCGGAAGTAGGGCGCGGCTCGCGGGGCTCGGTGTCGCGGGCCATTCCCGCGTGGAACGTGCTGCTCAACCTCTTCGCCGTGCGCGAGGGCGTGCCTCCCCGGGCGGTGCACGACATCGAGGGCCGCCTCATCGTCTTCACCAACACCTCGCGCCAGGGCATGCACTCCCAGCACACGCCCATCGGCCAGCACACGCCCGCGGGCGCGGTGCTCGCGCAGTCCCTGGTGAACCTGCTGCAGTCCGAGGGCATCACCCGCGCCACGCCGCGGATGGATCTCTTCCTGACGCTGGGCATGGCCTTCATTGGCGCCTTCGTGGCGCTCACCTTCAACCGGGGTCTGCGCTCCTTCGGAGACGTGCTGATGTACCTGAGCGCCATGGGCGCGGTGGGCCTGCTCTACGCCTGGGGGGCCTGGTACGTCTTCATCAACGAGCGCCTGTGGGTGGCGATGATGGGCCCGCTGCTGGCCATGGGCCTCACCTTCATCTTCACCATCGTCCAGGCCTCGCGCTCCGAGCGGCAGCTGCGCCACTTCGTCACCGACGTGCTCGGCCGCTATGTCAGCCCCGAGGTGGCGCGGCTCGTCACGCGTGACCTGCGCCTGCTGACGCGGCCCGAGCGCCGTGAGGTGACGGTCTTCTTCTGTGACCTGGCGGGCTTCTCGCGGCTCTCCAAGGAGCTGACGCCCGAGCGCCTCATCCAGCTGCTCAACGACTACCTGACGGACGTGACGGACGTGGTGCGGTCCACGCGAGGCCAGGTGGACAAGTACATGGGCGACGCGGTGATGGCCTTCTGGGGCGCGCCCGTGCGCACCGAGCGCCATGCGCACCACGCCTGCGAGGCCGCGCTGAAGGTGCGCACGGCGCTGTCGGAGCGCCGGGAGTACTGGGACAAGACGTATGGCCAGCTCCTGCAGTGCCGCATCGGCATCGACAGCGGCGAGGTGCTGGTGGGCGGCATGGGCAGCGACTTCGAGTCCAAGTACTCCGTCATGGGCGAGTCGGTGAAGCTCTCCATGTTCCTGGAGAGCCTCAACCGTGCCTACGGCACCTTCGTGCTGGTGGGGGACACGGCGGCGCGGCTGGCGCAGGACGCCTACGTCTTCCGCGAAGTGGATCGGGTGCGGCTCAAGAACCGGACCGAGCCCTCGCGCCTGCACGAGCTGGTGGGCCGCAAGGGGGAGATCTCCCCGCAGGTGCAGGAGCAGCTCGCGCTCTACGAGCAGGCGCTCACCGCGTACCACCAGCGGCGCTTCGACGAGGCGCTGGCGCTGTTCACGCAAGGCGTGGAGACGTTCCAGGATCCGGTGGCCGGCGTCTATGCCGAGCGCTGCCGCAAGTTCGCCGCGGCGGCGCCTCCGGAGGACTGGGACGGCGTGTTCGCGCTCGAGGGGTAGTGAAGGACAATTCCCTCTCCCCCCGGGAGAGGGTCAGGGTGAGGGTGTCCGAACCCGTTCTTCAACCCGTGGCCCTCGGTGTGGCCGGGGATTCAACCCGGGTTCACCTGGCACCCTCACCCCGTCCCTCTCCCGATGGGAGAGGGGAAATGGCCGCGGGGATTAGCCGTCCGCCTCGTCCGGGTGGCCGAAGAGCTCGACGACGGGCTTGTCCTGCTCGATGTGCTCGGCCACCACGCGCTTCATCTTCTCCGGGGTCATGTGCGAGTAGTACACCTCGCCCTCCCAGCCCATGAGCTGGAAGTCCTCGGGGGAGAGCGGATCCCTCTTGCGTCCCGTCTCCTCGCGGATGACGACGTTGGGACCCATGTGGCAGAAGCCGTAGCAGCCTCCGCGGTACAGCTCGCAGCGCACCTGGAGCTTGCGGGCGGACAGCTCGTCACGGGCGGCCGCGGCCACGGAGTCGGAGCCGCCTGCCTTGCAGCTCGAGCCCTTGCACACGGAGAGGCGGTAGCGCTTCATGCGTCACCCACCCTACGGCGTTTGCGGATGGGCGGAAAGGGTGGCGCGGCCGGTGAGGGCCAGCCCCCTCGCACGCAGGGAACCGGGTTGGAGGTAGGGGTTGAAACGACACCGGCCCGCCGTCCACCGCATGCGAGCGGGGAGGGCGGGCCGGAAGTCGGCGGAGCCGGACGTGTCCTACTTGAGGAACTTCGTCACGGGCACCGGGCCCTCGTTGGAGACGACGGTGGAGCGGGTGCCCGGGGTGGCGTGGTCGCCGTGCGAGTGCCCCGCCGCGAGCTCGTGGCCGTGGTGGTGTGCCTCGTGGCCCTCGCCGATGCGGGTATGGGCCTCCTTGTGCACGTGGGCCGGCTGCTCCGAGCCCGGGCGCTTGTTCCACGGATCGGACGGGTGCGACACAGCGGGCCCCTTGAGCAGCTTGGGGATGTCGTAGACGAAGCCCTGCCGGTTGTACTCCGGCGGAGTGTGCGTGTACGTGTCCATGCGGATGGCGTCCTTGGGGCACGCGTCCACGCACAGGCCGCACACGATGCAGCGCAGCTCATCGATGACGAACTGGGTGGGGAACTTCTCGATGACGCGCGATTCACCCTCCGCCGCGTCCGCCTCGTACTCCCCGGCCTCGATGTAGATGCACTGGGCCGGGCAGATGGTGGCGCACATGTAGCAGGCCACGCAGCGCGGCTTGCCATCCTCGCGCGGAACCAGCCGGTGCAGACCGCGGTACCCGGGAGGATAGGCAACCTTCTCCTCGGGGTACTGCACGGTGGTGACGAGGCTGGTGCCCTTGCGGTCCTCGAACGGGACGCCGACCTCGCGGGTCCCGAAGAGGTTGCGCAGGAAGTGCCGCGTGGTGATGGCCAGACCCTTGATCAGCTCCGGCAGGTAGGAACGCTCGCGGATGTCGGTGCGGGGATCCTGAGTCGCCTTGTAAGCCATGGTGTCTTTCTCTCAGCCTAGTGCGAAGCCGCGGCGGCACCGGAGTGCGCACCGGAATGGGTGTCCGCGTGGGCGGCGTGGCCGTGGGCCGGCAGGCCGTGACCATGAGCATCGTGCCCGTGGGCGTCGTGGCCGTGTCCATGGCCCCCGTGGCCCTCCTCGGACTTCAGCGCGGAGGACGTGGTCAGGGCGATCAGCAGGCCAATCTGCAGCAGGCCGAACACCGCCAGCGCCCGCAGGGACGGATCCCACAGCACCAGCGCGCCCGTGGCGAACACGTTGAAGAGGCCGATGGGCAGGAGGATCTTCCAGCCCAGCGACTGGATCTGATCGTAGCGGAAGCGCGGGAACGTCCAGCGGATGGCCAGCTGCAGCCACACGAAGAACATCACCTTCGCCCAGAACACGGTGCCCAGGATGGTGCCGTACAGCCAGCCGTGCTCCCTCATCAGCGCCAGGTTGGACAGCCACTCGCCGCCGAAGGGCAGGTGGTAGCCACCGAAGAAGAGCACCACGATGAGGCCGGAGAGGACCACGATCTCCACGAACTCGGAGATCATGAAGAGGCCGAACTTCATGCCCGAGTACTCGACGAAGTAGCCGATGATCTCCGACTCACCCTCGGGCGTGTCGAAGGGGGCGCGCTTGGTCTCCGCGAAGGCGGCGGCGAAGAACAGGAAGAAGCCCAGCGGCTGCAGGAGGAAGCCCCAGGCGGGCAGGCCGATGTCGAAGCCGCCGATCTTCCCTTCCCACAGGTAGCGGGCCTGGCCGGTGGCCGCGTTGCCCAGGCCCAGCTCGTTGGTCACGTTGCCCACGAAGGCGGGCAGCTGCACCGTGGAGAAGGCCATCATCAGGCCCACCAGCGACAGGCCGAGCGCGACCTCGTAGGAGATCATCTGCGAGGCGGCGCGGACGCCACCGAGCAGCGCGAACTTGTTGTTGGAGGACCAGCCGGCCAGCGACGTGCCGTACACCGCCAGCGAGGCGATGGCGAACACGTAGAGCAGGCCGAAGTCCGGGGTGGCCACCACCATGTCCACGGTGTGGCCGAACACCTGCACCGTGGGGCCGGAGGGCACCACCGCGTACAGGGCGAACACCGGCGCGAAGGCCAGCATGGGCCCCAGGTTGTAGAGCAGCTTGTTGGCCGTGGCCGGGAGGAAGTCCTCCTTGAACAGCATCTTCATGCCGTCGGCCAGGAAGTGGGGGATGCCCACCAGGGCGCTGTCCTTGAGGATGGGCAGGTTGATGCGGGCGCGGTTGGGGCCGATGCGGTTCTGCATCAGCGAGCTCCACTTGCGCTCGGCCACCGTGAGCAGGGACGCGATGCCCATCACGACGGCCACCATCAGGATGGCCAGGTTCGTCAGGCGGCTGCCGCCGGGGAGGACGCCCTCCACGAGACCGCCCAGAGCATAGGCCAACGCCATGATGCCCACGAAGTGGGCGAACATGACGCCGAACCAGAACAGCATGGTGAGTGTGCGCTTCATTGTCAGATACCCCGGACCCTGGGAGCGCCGAACTCACGGTACCCCGGAGGCCGGCCGTCGGCGGCGGTCGGCAGCGGGTTGATGCCCGGCTTCTCCCGGTCGGGAGGAGCCGCCTTGTCCCAATCGAACTCGGCGAACGCGCTCACGGCCTTGCCCAGCTCGCGGAACACCTCGCGAGAGGACGTCCAGGCCGCGGTGCCACCCATCTCCCGGGTGAGCTCGGCCGCCAGCGCCCAGTGCGCCAGGGCGTCGCCCTTGGAGGGGTAGGCCTTGCGGAAGCGCTGCACGATGCCGTCCCCCTGCACGAAGGAGCCATCGAACTCCACGTGCGCGGAGGCCGGCAGCAGCACGGTGGCCTGCGCGGTGAGGGGCGACTCGTTGGTGGCCTGCGCCACGAACACGTCCAGCTTCGCGGCCGCCTGGGCGAAGGTCTCCTCGTTGCCCGGCACCTCGGTGCCCACGGCGTAGAGCGCCTTCACCTTGCCGCCGTCCATGGCCTTCACCAGGTCCTCGAACGGCTTGAGCGTCAGCCCCAGGCCCTGGGCGATCAGCTCCAGGCCCTTGCGGTTGGGGTTGCGGTCCGCCGTGAGGAGGAAGTGGTCCGCCTCACCCTGCGGGCGGCCACCCACGTAGAGCTCCTTCGCGCCCAGCGTCGCCTTGGCGAAGGAGAGCGAGGCGAGCAGATCCTCGTTGGAGGCCACGGGCGAGGCGAGCACGGCCACCTGGCCCTTCACGCCGGAGAGCGCCTTGGCGGCGGCCTGGAGGGCCTCCTTGCGCGCCACTTCCGGACGGGCGGTGCCGGTGCCCTGCTGACGGCCCACCACGGCGCTGAGCACGCGCCCGGTGTTGAGACCCTTGTAGGTCGCGCGGCCGTGGTCGCACATCCAGCTCTTGTTGATGGCCTCGTTCTCGCGCGGGCGGTAGCGGTAGGTGTCCTGCGCCATGAAGTCCGCGTAGATGTTGCAGCCGCGCGAGCAGCCGGTGCACACGGACGGAGCGGCGGACAGGAACCAGGAGCGGGCGCGGAAGCGGAAGTCGCGGCTGAGCAGCGCGCCCACCGGGCAGATGTCCACGGTGTTGAGCGAGTAGTTGCTGTTGAGCTCGCTGCCCGGGAAGGTGTCGATGACCTCGTGGCTGCCACGGCCGAAGATGCCGAGCTGCGGCTCCTTCGGAATTTCGTTCATGAAGCGCACGCAGCGGCTGCAGATGATGCAGCGCTCCTGGTCCAGCACCACGCGGGGCCCCAGCACCTTGCGCTTGTTCTTCATGACCTTGCCGCCCTCGAGCCGGGAGGGGCGGTAGTCGTAGCGCATGTAGTAGTCCTGCAGCTTGCACTCACCGGCCTGGTCGCAGATGGAGCAGTCGACCGGGTGGTTGAGGAGCAGGAACTCCATGACGGCGCGCTGCTGCTCCTTCACCTTGGGCGTGTTGGTCTTGATGACCTGGCCCTCGACGAGCGGAGTCTGGCAGCCGGGCACCAGCTTGGGGGCGTTGGAGGCCTCCACCATGCACATGCGGCAGTTGGCCGCGATGGACAGGCGCGGGTGGTAGCAGAAGTAGGGGATGTCCGAGCCGACCATCTTGGCCGCCTCGACCATGTTCGTCCCCGGCTTCACGACGACTTCCTTGCCGTCGATGGTGCAGGTGATGAAGCCCGGGTTCTTCGGCGGGGGCGGCCCGGCCGGCTTGGGCGCGGGCGGCGGGGGAGGCGCCGCGGTGGGAGCGCTGTGCGCGGCCGGAGGCGTCTCCAGCTTCGCGCCCGCGGGCGGGTTGGAGGGCTCGGAGCCGATCTTCGCCGCCGGCGTATCCGTGGGCGCACCCTTCGGGGGCGGCTGGGCGTCTCCGGTGGGCTTCTTGGTGTCGTTGTCGCTCACTGCTCGACCTCGCCGCCGATCATGTTGATCGTGTCAAAGGTGGGAATGAGGTCCGCCAGCAGCTTGCCCTTGATGATGTGGGGCACGGCGGACAGGATGGGGTAGCCCGGCGCGCGCACATGGACCTTGTAGGGACGGCCGCTGCCGTCGCTCACCATGTACCAGCCCAGCTCGCCGTTGGCCGCCTCGGTGGCGTCGTAGACCTCACCGGCGGGCACCTGCACGCCCTCCATCACCAGCTTGAAGTGCGAGATGACACCTTCGATGGTGCCGTACACCTCGGGCTTGGGCGGCAGCGCGATGCGCCAGTCGTCCAGGATGATGGGGCCGGCCGGAATCTGCTTGAGCGCCTGGCGGATGATGCGATCCGACTGCTTCATCTCCTCGATGCGCATCAGATACCGGTCGTAGTTGTCGCCCTTCTCACCGATCGGGACGTCGAAATCCATCCGGTCGTAGACCCAGTAGGGCTTGGCCTTGCGGACGTCGTAGTCGATGCCGCAGGCGCGCAGGCAGGGGCCCGTCCAGCCGTAGTCGATCGCGTCCTCGGCCGAGATGATGCCCGTGTCCTTGGTGCGGTCCACGAAGATGCGGTTGCGCGTGAGCAGGCCGTCCATCTCGTCGACCAGTGACATCACCTTGTCGAGCGACTTGATGACCTTCTCGCTCCAGCCCTCGGGCAGGTCGCGGTTCATGCCGCCAATGCGCCCGAAGTTGGTGGTCAGCCGGGCGCCCGTCAGCTCGGCCACGCGATCCATGATGAGCTCGCGCGCCTCGACGCCGAAGAGGAAGGGCGCGAAGCCTCCCAGCTCCATGCCCGTCGCGGCCACGCACGTCAGGTGATCATGGATGCGGTGCAGCTCCGAGCCGATGACGCGGATGTACTGGGCGCGCTCCGGGATCTCCAGGCCGATGAGCTTCTCCACGGCGTTGAGGAAGCCGAAGTTGTTCATCATCGCGGACACGTAGTTCAACCGGTCCGTGTACGGCAGGCACTGCGTCCAGGTGACGTTCTCGCAGCTCTTCTGGAAGCCGCGGTGCAGGAAGCCGATCTCACAGTCGATCTCGGCGATGTTCTCGCCCTCGAGCTCCACCTTCAGGCGCACGGTGCCGTGCGTGGCGGGGTGGGAGGGGCCCATGTTCACGTACATCCGCTTGGTCTGGAGGTGGGCCTCCAGCTCCGCCTCGTGGGCGTAGGCGTCGGTGTCCGGGTTGGGCGCTTCGGGGCTGGGGGGTGACACGGGCTTGTGGGGGTCCGCCATGATGTCTGTCCTCGGGAGGCTGCCGGTGGGGGCGCTCAGGAAACGCCGCTGGTGCCGGGGCCGCGGAAGATGTCCTTGATGGGCCGCTCGGGGATGAGCGGCTGACGGTCGCGCAGGGCGTAGTCCTTGCGGAGCGGGTGGCCCTGGAACTCCTCGTACAGCAACACGCGGCGCAGGTCCGGGTGTCCCGAGAAGCGGATGCCGTAGAAGTCCCAGACGAAGCGCTCCCACCAGTCGGCGCCGCGGAACACGGACACGATAGAGGGCAGCTCCGGACGGGCCTCGCTCACGCGCACCTTGAAGCGCACGTGCTCGTGCCGCGACAGCGAGTAGACGAAGTAGACGACCTCGAAGCGCGGATCATTCTCCGCCAGGTGCAGGCGGTCCACCGCGTCGATGGAGGTGAAGAGCTTGAAGTCCAGCTCGTTCTTCAGGAACGCGGCGACCTTGGGAAGGTGCTCCGCGTGGATGACGGCCCAGGCGCCGCCAGTGCGGTCGAGGTAGCGCTCCGCCACCGCCTCCGGAAACTGGGCGGTGACCCTGTCCAGTGCGAAAGTGCTCAAAGGGGGCCCCAATGCTGGCTATGGAATCCGGCGCGTTATAAGGATGCGCCCCGGGGGGCGTCAACGTAATCCCTCAGGCATCCTCACGACTTACGCGAGTCAGAAGCCGACGTTCGCCGGAATGGGACTTCCGGGCCGACTCCTCGGTGCCCTCCCGGGCGCCACGTGGCCCGGGAATGAAGGTGGAGACGGGCTCGCGTTTGCCGGCCACCGGGGTGGGGGGCAGCTCCCGCCAGTGGAAGCCCTCTCCCGCCCGCTCCCGGGTCTCGCGGGAGACGAGCACCGGGGTGCGGTGCTGCTTGGTGAGGTGCTCGATGCGGCTGGCCAGGTTCACCGTGTCGCCAATGGCGGTGTACTCCAGGCGGCGGGCGGTGGAGCCGATGTTGCCGAGCACCACCCGGCCGGTGTGCAGGCCCACCCCCATGCGCAGGCCGGGTTCGCCCCGGGCGAGCCGCTCGGCGTTCAGCACCTCCAGCTCGAGCACCATCTCCAGGGCGCACTCCACGGCGCGCCGGGGGTGCGCCGGATCCGGCAGGGGCGCGCCGAAGTACACCATGAGTGCGTCCCCGATGAACTTGTCGAGCGTGCCGCCGTGGCGGAACACCACCTCCACCATGCGCCCGTAGTACTCGTTGAGGACGGCCACCACGGCCTCGGGGGTCAGCCGCTCGCTGAGGGCGGTGAAGTCGCGCAGGTCCGCGAAGAGGATGGTCACCTCGCGCACCTCGGGGGTGGACACGGGCGAGGCCAGGTCCTGGAGGCGATCGGCCACAGCGGGGGAGAAGTAGCGGCCGAGCTGGGCGCGCTTGAGCTCCTCGCTCGTCACCGCGGAGATGAGCACGCGGATGCGGTGGAAGAGGTAGCGCGCGGCGGCGCCCGTCAGCACCAGCACCACCACCGCCACCACCCGCGCCCCCATGCCGATGGAGGCCTCCGCTTGCAGGGCCACCTCGGCCAGGGCGGACGTCACCGTCACGGCGATGAGCACCGGGCGGCGCAGGGACAGCGCGGACAGGACGATGACGCAGCAGTAGAGGCCCAGGGTGAAACCCGCCACGCCTCCGGGTGAAGGCGAGACGGGCAGGGCGAGGTGCTGCAGCCAGTAGATGGCCGGCACGTCCACCACCGCGAGCGACAGCCCGGCCCAACTCGCTCCCGGGGGCCAGCGCAGCACGACGCCCACCGTCATCGCGGTGCACACCCAATAGGCGCTGAAGGGCGGGAGGTACACCTCCCAGTCCGCCAGCCCCTGCACCCGGGCCAGGTACACCGTGACGGCCAGGATGGCGGACACGCCGAGGAAGCGCAGCAGCGCCAGGCGCACGGTGTTGTGCCGGCGCTCCTCCTCGAGGGCCCTCCCCACCGGCTCCCGCAGGAAGTCGATGAGAGGGGGTCGTGTCTGCCCAGGCTCGTCCACGCGATCTCGGCGTTAGGGGGGGGAATGGCGCATTCTCGCACGTACCCTGGAGGTCCGCACGGCTCGCGAGCCCGCCTGCTCGCCACTCGATTGCCACTGCAACTGGAGGCAGTGAAAAGGCGAGGGCCCCGCCACCTCCGGAGAGGTTCGCGGGGCCCTGGGACCACGGCACCGTGGGGTGCGCGGAGGCCTACTTGTTGAGGTTGTACTGGGCGGCCAGCAGATCGTGCGGCGCCGAGCCCCTGTGACCCACGCGGTGCACCTGGTTGCCGATCTTGTCCTGCAGCAGCTTGAGGCCGTCGAGCACCTGCTCGGGGCGAGGCGGGCAGCCGGGGATGTAGACGTCCACCGGGATGATGCGGTCGATGCCCTGGAGCACGGCGTAGTTGTCGTAGAAGCCACCGGACGAGGCGCACACGCCGAAGGCGACGACCCACTTGGGCTCGGCCATCTGCTCGTACACGCGCTTGAGGATGGGGGCCTGCTTCTGGTTGATGGTGCCGATCACCATCAGCATGTCCGCCTGACGGGGCGAGAACCGGGGGAACTCGGCGCCGAAGCGGGCGATGTCGTGGCGGGCGGCGGCCACGGACATGAACTCCATGCCGCAGCACGCGGTGGCGAACGGGTAGGTGAAGAGCGAGTACTTGCGCGCCCAACCCAGGCCCTTGGACACCATCCGCTCGAAGAAGCCCATGGCATCGTCGCGGCGGGTGGTCAGTACGGGTGCGATATCGGATTCAGCCATGATTCCTCAGTCCCCTCAGTGCTCCCACTCGAGGGCGCCCTTCTTCCAGATGTAGATAAGGCCCACCACGAGCGTCGCCGCGAAAACGAGCATCTCCACGTAGCCGAACCAGCCGAGCGCCTGGAAGTTCACCGCCCAGGGGTACAGGAACACGGCTTCGACGTCGAACACGATGAAGAGCAGGGCCACCACGTAGAACTTCACCGCGAAGCGCTGGCGCGCCGGACCACTGCTCTCGGAGCCGGCCTCGAAGGGGGCGGACTTGATGGAGCTCGGACGCTTGGGGCCCAGGGCGGCGGCCAGCTTCACGATGATGAGCGACAGCACACCCGCGAGCAGCAACGCGATCGCCAGCGGCAGGTAGGGCGCCAGGGGGTTGGGGTCGAGCGTGGGGTTCATTCGGCGCGGACCCTAGGGACACCGGGCAGCCGTGTCAATGGAGAAACCCCGGAAGCCAAGCCCTGGACATGACAGCGGAAAGCCCCGGGTCACGCCTGGCCGTCCGCCCTCCGGTTCCAGCGGCCGGGACGGGGAGTTTGACGCTCCGCGCACCGGGCGCCTAGGGTCACGGACTGGTGCGGCTTCCGATCAGATTAGGAGAGAGCCCGGGCATGTGGGGTCGTCTCAGTTTGCGCTGGCAGGTGGCGTTCGCGGTGCTGGTTCCCAGCATCGCCGTGGCCCTGTTCAGCGGTTTCTACTTTCCGGATCAGCAGCGGAAGTCGGCGCGGGCGCGGATCGAGGATCGTACCCGGGTGGTGGGCCTGCTCGCGTCGCATGAGCTCTCGGCCGTGTTGGAGCAGGCGGGGGTGACGGCTCCGGATCGTTCGGAGTCCCAGCCGATGGCCACGCGGGACGGCAGTCTGCGGCTCGTGCCACAGGTGTCGCGGGTCTTCGATCGGGTGGAGCAGGTGGGGGCGGTGTCCTTCCAGGCGGTGCTCACGCCCGGGGACAAGATCCTGTCCGAGCGTGGCACCGTGCCGAAGGGGCTGAAGGGCGCACCGAACGAGGGCGAGGAGTGCTCGGTGCGCCTGCAGGACAATCCGGTGGTCTTCTGCAGGTTGTCCGGGAACCACACCTACGTGGTGGGTCTGGATGCCGACGCCGACGAGATGAAGCCGGAGTCCATGCAGGAGGCCCTCCTGGTGTACCTGGGCGCCATGGTGGTGGGCCTGTTCATCACCTTCTTCATCGGGAGGGCCATCGCCGAGCCGGTGACGCGCATGACGCAGGCGGCGCGCGAGGTGTCGCAGGGAGACCTGTCGCTCAGCGAGATGGACGTGGCCTCCGCGGGCGAGGTGCGCATGATGGCGCACTCCTTCAACGAGATGCTCGGCACGCTGCGCGGCACGGTGTCGGAGTTGCTGGCGCGGTTGGAGCAGCTCTCCAGCGCCTCGCGTGGGCTGACGGGCGCGTCGGCGGACCAGGAGCACGTCATCAGCCAGCAGGCGGCGTACGCCCAGCAGATCGCCGCGACCTTCGAGGAGCTGAGCCGCACGGCGGAACAGATTTCGAGCTCCACCGAGGTGGTGGAGTCCAGCGCGCGGCGCACGCACGAGGCGGTGGCCGAGGCGATGGCGGTGGTGGCGCAGGTGGTGGCGGGCATCAACGACATCCGCATGGAGTCCAAGGGCGTGGCGGACGCCATCGTGGGCCTCAACCAGGACCTGCAGCAGGTGTCGAAGATCGCCCAGGTGATCAACCAGGTGGCGGAGCGCTCGGACCTGCTGGCGCTGAACGCGGCGCTGGAGGGCACCAAGGCGGGCGAGGTGGGCCGGGGCTTCTCGCTGGTGGCGGCGGAGATGCGCAAGCTGGCGGAGAACGTGTCCGCATCGGCGCGCGACATCGCCCGTATCGTGGAGAAGGTGCAGGACTCGGGCAACGAGGCGGCCACCAAGGCGCGCGTGGGCATGGCCACGAGCGACCGGGGCGTGGAGGTGGCGGAGCAGGCCTCGGCGGTCTTCCAGCGCATCGTGGAGCTGGCGCGCGGCACGAGCGAGGCGGCGCGGCAGATCACCATCGCCACGCGGCAGCAGCGTCAGTCCAGCGAGCAGGCGGTGCAGGGCGCGCGCAACGTGGCCGAGCTGGTGAAGCAGGGCGTGGACGCGACGGGCCGCACCACGCGGATCGCGCAGGATCTACAGAACGTGGCGGACAGCCTCACGGTGCTCACCAGCAAGTTCAAGGTGGCCCGCGACCGCTGAACTCCCTCTCCCTCTGGGAGAGGGCCGGGGTGAGGGTCTTCCACCCAGCCGTACCCACTGAGCGCTCAGGCCGGCACGAGCTGGATGCGCGTCTTCCATGACAGGGGTTGCCCGCTACGCCCGCGTCGATGCGGCCCGGGCGCGCAGCTTCTCGAAGTTCTCCGGGGGCGTCGTCGAGTCACCGGGGCGCCTGCCTGGCGTCACCTGCTCGCCGTGGAAGTCGCTGCCCCCGGTGGTCACCAGCTCGAACTCCTTCGCGAACCTCAGATACTTCTCCCGCACGCTCGGGTTGTGATCCGTGTGCAGCGCCTCCAGCCCGTCCAGGCCCTCGCGCGCCAGTTGCAGGATGTCGTAGCGCTCCAGCTTGGAGCTGCCCGGGTGAGCCAGCGTGGCCGTGCCTCCCGCGCGGTGGATGAGCCGGATGGCGGCCCGTCCCTCCAGCTTGAACCGGTCCGTCCACGCCGGCTTGCCCGCGCCCAGGAACCGGTCGAACGCCTCCTTCACGTCCAGACACCAGCCCTTCTCCACCAGCAGCCGCGCCAGGTGCGGCCTCCCCAGTTGCGCGCTCCCGGCAATCGCCCGCACCTCCTCCATCCGCACCGGGAAGCCCAGCTTCCGCATCTGCTCCACCATCCGCTCCATGCGCTGCTCGCGCTCCACCCGCAGCCGCTCCGCGAAACGGGCCAGCTCCGGGAAGTCCGGCCGCACGAAGTGCCCCAGGATGTGCACCTCCTTCTTCAGCACGAACGCGGACACCTCGATGCCCGGCACCAGCTCCACCCCGTGCGCCCTCGCCGCCTCCGCCGCCTCCGCCAGCCCCGCCACCGTGTCGTGGTCCGTCACCGCCAGCGCTGTCACCCCCGCGCTCGCCGCGAGGGACAGCAGCTCGGCGGGCGAGTGTTGGCCATCACTCGCCGTGGTGTGGGAATGCAGATCAATCACGGCTCACTCCAGGGCCTCGGGTTGTACGCTCCGCCTACCATCCATAGGATGTGGGATATCCCTTGGATTCGCCAGCCTGTGGGTTCCCCGGGAGGAGGAGCGTGATGGCCAAGGACGACACCATCGAGAACCGCGTGTACCTCTTCGAGTCGTTGGCGAGCAGCTACATCTCCGCCGCGTCCGAGATGCTGTCCTCCGACGACGAGGCCGTGCGCGCCCGGGCGCGGCGGGCCCTGGCGGAGCTGGCGTACGTGTCGTGTGTCGTGTCGGACACCGGGCACCTCACCGCCGAGCAGGTACGCGAGCGCGTGCTGGGCACTCCCAAGACGGAATTGACGCCGCCGGACGTGGAGCCGGATGACAAGGGCGCCAAGGGCAAGAAGCGCAAGTAAACCCGTGCTCCCCTCGGCGCGCGGGCGGTGGTAGATCGCGCGCCATGGCCAAGAACCCCTCGAACAACCGAAAGAACCTGCGCGCCCACTACTCGGGAGCACGCAAGGCGGATCCGCGTCCCATCACCGGCAAGGAGTCGCCCACGGAGTTGCTCGAGCACGCCTTCTCGGCCTACGTGGGACGCCAGGAGCGCACCGCGTTCGAGTTGATGCGCCGCTCCATGGAGGTGGATGCCTCCATCTTCCTCACGCTCTCGGGCGCCATGACGCCGGCCGGCCTGCACCAGAGCTGCATCATCCCGCTCATCGAGAAGGGCGTCATCTCCGCCCTCACCACCACCGGCGCCAACCTCTACCACGACGCCCACCGCATCATCGGCCACGCCATCCGCGAGGTGAACCCCAACGCGGGGGACCTCCAGTACCGCCTGGCCCGCATCATCCGCATCTACGACCTGGGCTTCTGGGAGGAGGCCCTGCTGGACACCGACCGGCTCTTCTCCGCCCTCCTGCGCCGCCCCGAGTTCCAGCGCAAGATGACCACGCCCGAGTTCCACTACCTGCTCGGCAAGAACATCCAGGCCATCGAGAAGAAGCTCGGCGTGAAGCAGCCCTCGCTGCTGTCCACCTGCTACAAGTACGGCGTGCCCATCTTCGTGGGCGCCGTGCAGGACGGCTCCATCTTCCTCAACGCCGTCAAGCTCAAGCGCCTCATGGGCGATGAGTTCAAGTTCGAGATCGACATCAACGACGACGTCTACTGGATGTCGGCGATCCAGCACTACTGCCGCCACCACTTCTCCAACAAGATGGCCATCTGGATCCTCGGCGGCGGCGTGCCGAAGAACTACACGCTCCAGGGCGAGCCGCTGCTGGACCAGATTCTCGGCGTGCCCACGGACGGCTTCGACATCGACGTGCAGTTCTGCGTGGACCCGGTGGACAACGGCGCGCTCTCCAGCTGCCCGGCCGGTGAGGGCCACACCTGGGGCAAGGTGTCCATGGAGGCCGTGGAGGCCGGCTCCATGTATGTGCACACCGACGTCACCGCCGTCTTCCCGTGGCTCACCCACGCGCTGCTCAGCGACACGAAGATGAAGCGCAAGCCGCGCCGGCTGATGGACGTGATGCAGGAGGCGGTGACGTTCCTGGACAAGGACGTGCAGAAGCGCCGCAAGTCGCTGCTGAAGACGATCGACTGGAGCCCCGACGAGGCGAAGCCGGATCCGACGGAGCACGAGACCTACGTCCGCTGAGGCGGCGTCAGAACAGGAGCCATGACCATGAGCCAACCCACTCCCGCCACCGGCGTCGTGATGAACGTCGCGAGCGCGCCGGGCTTCCACTGCAAGCTGGAGCACGGCCCGTCCGGCACGAAGATCACCACCGAGGCCCCCAAGGACAACGGCGGCACGGGCATGTCCTTCTCGCCCACGGACCTCGTGGGCGCGGCGCTCGCCTCCTGCGCCCTCACCACCATGGCCCTGGCCGCCTCGCGCGAGGGGATTCCCTTCGGTGATGCGCGCGCCCGGGTGGAGAAGCGCATGACGCCTCCGCCGCGCCGCATCGGCGAGCTGGTGCTGGAGATCGACATGCCCGCGGGCCTCTCCGCCGCGCACCGCGCCCGGCTGGAGGAGGTGGCGCACGGCTGCCCCGTCACGCGCAGCCTGCACCCGGACGTGAAGATTCCCCTGACCTTCCGCTACCCCGACGAGGCCCGGTAGGCGGAAGAAGGCCCGCTCCGCCGTCTGCCCTCCGATCGCCCGGGCGTGGTGTCCTGCGCCAGCGCCCGGGCATGCCGACCCTCCGCACGGGTGGGAACGAGCACCAGGAGGGTGGCGTGAACGTGGCGCTGTTGAGGATCTACCTGAATGATCATCTGGCGGGCTCGCTCGGGGGCCTGGAACTGGCGCGCCGCGCGAAGGCGGAGAACGCCGACAACGCCGTGGGTGAGTTCCTGGAGACCTTTCATCGGGAGTTGCTGGAGGATCGCGAGATCCTCCTGAGCGTGATGTCGGCCCTGGGGTTCAAGCGTGACCTGCTGAAGCAGGGCGCGGCCTGGGTGGCCGAGAAGCTGGGCCGCCTGAAGCTCAACGGACAGCTGCTGGGCTACTCGCCCCTGAGCCGTGTGGTGGAGCTGGAAGGGCTGTGCCTGGGCACCGAGGGGCGGTTGTCCATGTGGCGGACGCTGCGGCGGCTGTCGCGCAAGGACGAGCGCCTGGGCCGCTTCGACTTCTCCTCGCTCATCGCCCGGGCCGAGCACCAGCGGCGCACCCTGGAGCGGCTGCGCCAGCAGTGCTCGGACGAGGCCTTCCTCGAACTGGGAGCGGGCTCGGTGCTGCGCCTCACTCCCTCACCCGCCGAGGGAGAGGCGCATTGACCTGGGCGGCACCACGCTGAGGAGCCGCGGGAACTGGAAACGGGTTGCCTGCACGCAGCGGGATTCTGGCCCGGACGGGATGCGCCTATAAGGTGCCTCCCATGGATGCGAAGTTGCGACAGGTGGTGGAGGTGCTGCTGGGCGAGCAGGTGGTGTGGCTCGCGGAGAAGCCCGCGCCCGGTGTGGAGCCGGGACCGCGTGAGCTCTTCTTCAGCGTGGGCTCGCGCGCCCAGTCCCTGCCGCCCCATCCCCGCATGCTGGCGTGGAAGCTGCCCCAGTGGATGCGGCGCTCGGTGCGCTCCACCACGGGCGCCGTCCTCCTGTCCGCCGAGGAGCTCGATGCCTTCTCCCAGGAGCTCCGGAAGGGGCAGCCCGAGGGTTCGCTCGGCCCACTCACCCTGCGCGTCCACGAGCCCACCCTGGACGTGCTCGGCGCCACGCTGCTGGCCATGTACCGGCTGCTCCACGGCGCCTGGCCCGAGGGTGTCGACGCCTTCGGCGAGTACGTGGGCGAGTGGGAGCAGGGGCACACCGAGACGGTGGGCGAATACGAGCGCGCCCTGGGCACCGTGTTCTACGCCGCCCTGGACCTCTGGCCGTCGGAGACGGAGCGCCCCACCCGCGAGCTGTTGGAGCTCATGGCCACCGTGCTGGATCGCGGCCGCCTCTCCGTGGAGCTGACGAAGCTGCCCGAGGCGCTCATCCCCCCGACCATCTCCCGCCGGCTCAAGGCCGACGAGCGCCTCTACCGCGCCGAGTTGTCGCGGGCCCAGCGCGTGCAGCTCGACATCCCGCTCGATGACGAGCCGAACGGCTCCGTGCGGCGCGTGGACGCGCTCTTCCTGTCCTCCTTTCAGGACGTCACCGTTCTCCGGCTCCTCGCGCGCACCGACACCGAGAACACCCACTACGGCCAGGGCTTCGACTTCATGGCCGTCCACATCTCGCGGCCGGACCAGTCCAAGCCCTGGCATGCCTTCTCGCTCACTCCCGAGCGCGCGGGGACGCTCTCCAACCTCGCGGGTCATCTGGACGAGCTCGAGGGAGATCGGCTGCCGGATGGAAACCCGCGCGCCCGGGGGGCCCGGCGCTTCGAGCGCCAGCCCAATGACTACTCGGACCCGTGGTACTCGGATGGGTATGCCAGCCCGGTCGGACGCTCGACGATGGTGGCGGGCCCCTACTCGGGCACCCGGCAGTCGCGCCGCGAGCTGTGGGAAGCCCTCTGGAGCCGCTTCAACGTCGGCCGCAACGTCCATGTCCTCAAGGCCCACACCGTCTTCGCCCGGCCCTTCCTGTGGCGGGGACCGGCGCCAGACGCGGAGCTCGTGTCCCGGGGCTTCCGCCGGTGCGATCTCTCCAACCAGGGCGCGGCCTTCCACCCCGCGGTGGTCCACTCCTTCCTCGGCGCCACGCCCGAGGCGGACGTGCTGCACTACGAGAAGCCCACCGAGGGCCACACCGTTCGCGTCTCCGTCTACCCCAACCGGCTCGTCGTCGTGTGGATAGAGCGGTCCCGGCCGACGGCGACCTCGCTGTACGAGCTCGCCCATGAGCAGGCGGCGCTCGTCGAGGGCAAGGAGTTGTGGGAGCTCGAGCCCCTGCGGGGCCTGCCGCCCTGGCTCGCGCCGCTCGGGCCGGAGCGCTGGCTCGTCTACGGTGGCTACCGCATCTCCCGCGGGCGCTCGTCGATGCTCGATGACTCGCGCTCCATGCAGGGGCTCTTCTACGCGCTCGCCACGGGCACGGAGCCCACGCTGGAGAAGCTGCCGTCGGAGGCCGCATCGGAGAGCCGCCGGGTGCTTCGGGACGCCGCGGGCGAGACGGAACACTGGCTGACCTCGACGGGCGGCGCCCGGCTCGAGTTCCTCATCGAGGAGGAGGAGCGTGGACCGCTCGCGTGCGATCGGGACTTCCTCCTCTTCCTGCTGACGATCGGCCAGCGCTACTCGGCCTTCGAGACCAGCCGGCGCATGGCCGAGGTGGAGCAGCGCTACCGCACCTCGCGCTGGCAGAGCCTGCGGCCCGCGCGCAGCGTCCGCTCGGACGTGATGCTCTTCACCAACTCCCTGTGGCACACGCGCGTGAGCGAGGACCCGGACATCAACGCGCGCTACCTCGCGTGGCACTCGCTGCACGGATTGCAGGAGACGGTGGAGGCCATGAAGGACCAGGCCTCGGAGCTGGACCAGTACAAGCGGGACCAGTTCGACCGGATGGTGGGCATCCTGGTGTTCGTCTTCCTGCCGGTGAGCCTCGCGTGCGGCTTCTTCTCCGGAGCGCAGTTCCAGGACATGAGCCCCTCGGTGGGCATCCCCGGCACCACCACCGGCTGGCTCATCTTCCTCGGCTACACGGCGGCCTTCACGGTGCTCGTCTTCGGCACCGTGTTCCTCGCGCGGGTGATGAGCTGGCGCAGACGCTGAGGGGCTCGCGGCACAGGGCGCCGCGGGCGCCAACCGGTCCCGGTTCATCCCCACCTGGTCCGGGCAATCGTCCTATGATCCCTCCCCATGTTGCTCCGGTTCTTCTCCTTCTCGATCTTCATCGCGACCGGCGCCCTGCTGGGTCATCTCTATCTGTACCGAAGGTTGGTGCGGGACACGGTCCGCAGCCGCGCGCTCCGGCTCCTGGCCGTGGCCGTGCTTCTCTCGATGACCCTCCTGTTGCTGTTCCGGCGTAAGCTGCTGGATGCACTGCCCGTGGAATTCGCGGATGCCCTCTCGGTGGCCTCCTACACGTGGATGGGCGTGGCGCTCCTGCTGGTGATCGCGCTTCTCGTCCTGGACCTGGGCAGGTGGCTCGTGGTGCTGGGACAGCGGCTTCGCGCGCCTGCTCCTTCGCCGGTGGACGAGGAGCGGCGGCGCTTCCTTGCGCAGGCGGTGGCTGGTGGTGCCGCCGTCACGGGGGGCGGCCTGGCCGCGTACGGGAGTTGGAGGGCCTTCGCTCCGCCCATGGTGACCGAGGTGGTGTTGAAGGTCCCGAAGCTGCCCAAGGCCCTGGAGGGTCTCAGCATCGTTCAGCTCACGGACATCCACGTGGGCCCCTTCATCCAGCGCAGGTTCATGGACGAGCTGGTCCGTCAGGCCAACGACCTGCGGCCGGACTTGTTCGCCATCACGGGAGATCTCGTGGATGGGGACGTGCCCACGCTCGGCGGACACGTGGCGGCACTCGCGAACCTCAAGTCGCGCTTCGGCTCCTTCTTCGTCACCGGCAATCACGACTACTACTCGGGTGACGAGCAGTGGTCGGCGTTCCTCGGGACGCTCGGCATCCAGGTGCTGCGCAACCGTCACGTGCGCATCGGTGACTCCGGCGGCTCGCTGGACCTGATCGGCGTGGATGACTGGAGCGGCGGACGCCGGCGCGGCAAGAAGGGCTATGACCTCGAGCAGGCGCTCGCGGGGAGGGATCCGGACCGCGCCTCGGTGCTGCTCGCGCACCAGCCCGCCAACTTCAAGGTCGCCGCGGAGCGGGGCGTGGACGTGCAGATCTCCGGCCACACCCATGGCGGGCAGCTCATCCCCATGACCTTCTTCATCGGACTGGCCTGGGACCACTCCGCCGGGCTCTACCAGCATGGTGGCTCTCACCTCTACGTGAGCCGCGGCTGCGGATTCTGGGGCCCACCCATGCGCGTGGGCAGCCCGCCAGAGCTCGTCAAACTCGTGCTGACATCGTGAGGCGGAAAGGTTTGGTGCGGCCCGGGGCCGATCTATAGATTCCGGCCGCTCATTCGCCTTCCCCGAGCAAAAGGATCAGGACGATGAAGAAGCTTCTTGGGTGCGTAGTCGCTGTTGTGGTGGCCCTCACCTCGCTGCCCGCCTCGGCGCAGCTCGAGCTGCCCGCCGCGAGCCCGTCGGCCAAGGTGATGCAGGCCGTGGGTCTGACCGAGATCTCGGTCGACTATTCCAGCCCCGCGGTCAAGGGGCGCAAGCTCTGGGGCGAGCTCGTTCCCTTCGGTCAGGTGTGGCGCACCGGTGCCAACATGACCACGAAGATCTCCTTCAGCCGGGATGTGACGTTCGGTGGCAAGCCCGTTCCCGCGGGCACCTACGCCATCGTCTCCATCCCCACCGAGAAGGAGTGGACGGTGGTGCTGAACAAGGAGCTCGGCCTGTACGGCGGTGGCAAGGCGTACGATCAGAAGGACGACGTCGCCCGCGTCTCCGTCACCCCCACCCAGGCTCCGAACCGCGAGCGCATGACGTTCCTCTTCTCCAACACCACCGAGGACCAGACCTCGCTGGACCTCGAGTGGGGCACGCTGCGCGTCTCGGTGCCCGTCAAGACGGACACGTCGAAGTACGCCCAGGCCAACATCCAGGACGCGGTGAACGGTGCGTGGCGCTCGCTGGCCAACGCGGCCCGCTACGTGGCCGACACGTCCAAGGACTACACCACCGCGCTCGGCTACGCGGATGACTCGCTGGCCATCCAGTCGCACTGGTTCAACAACTGGATCAAGGCCGACATCCTGGCGCGCACGGGCAAGTACGCCGAGGCCCGCAAGTTCGCGCAGACGGCCTGGGACCTGGGCCAGAAGGACCAGAACTTCTTCTACAAGGATCTGGTCGCCAAGGCCCTCCAGGACTGGAAGGGCAAGAAGTAGTCACCGGGTGGTTCCGGCCAGGAGCCGGCGATAGAGCGCCTCGTAGCGGTCGATCGCCGGTCCGAGCTGGAAGCGCTCCAGGACGTTCTCCCGGGCGCGGCGGGAAAAGCCCCGCCAGCGCTCGGGCTCCCGGACGAGCTCGAGCACGTGGCCGGCCATGGCCTCCACGTCGCCCACTGGCGCGAGGTAACCCGTCGTCCCGTGCTCGACCTGCTCCGGAATGCCGCCGATGTTGCTGGCGACCACGGGGATGCCGCAGCTCAGCGCCTCGAGCGCCGCGAGTCCGAAGCTCTCCTGCTCACTCGGGAGCAGGAAGACATCCGTCGCGGCGAGCATCTCCACGAAACTCTCCTGCTTGCCCAGGAAGGCCACGCGCGCCTCGAGCCCGAGTTCCCGCACCCTGCGCTCGGCGGGGGAGCGCTCGGGGCCGTCACCAATCATCACCAGCCGGCACGGGCGCCTGCCCTGGACCGCCGCGAAGATGGACACCACGTCGCCGATGCGCTTCACGGGCCGGAAGTTCGAGACGTGGATGAGCACGGGCTCGCCATCCTCCAGGCCGGGGAAGAGCTGGCGCAGATGGGTCCGGTCGCGGGCCGGCCAATAGCGCTTCGTGTCGACGAAGTTGGGGATGACGTCGATGGGGAAGGTCTCCGGGATGCCGAAGCCCTCCCAGGTGGCGCGCCGCAGGAACGCCGAGGGCGTGGTCACCGCGTCGCTGCGCAGGATGGAGAAGCGCGTGATGGGCAGGTAGGTGGGGTCCGTGCCCACGAGCGTGGTGTCGGTGCCGTGGAGCGTCGTCACGATGCGCGGCGCCTTGTCGCCCAGCACCTCGCGCGCCATCCAGGCCGCCGTGGCATGGGGCACCGCGTAGTGGACGTGCAGGATGTCCAGGTGCTCGTAGTTCGCGACCTCGATCATCTTCGAGGCGAGCGCCAGGGGGTACGTCCCCGAGTGGGAGAGCGCCGGGTAGTCGCTCTCCGTCACCTCGTGGAAGATGACCTTGCGCGTCATCCCATGGAGCCGCACGGGCAGGTCGCGCGCGATGAAGTGGACGCGGTGGCCGCGCTCCGCCATGGCCAGACCGATCTCCGTCGCGACCAGTCCGCTGCCTCCAAAGGTGGGAAAGCAGGTGATGGCCAGGTTGAGACGGTCGCCCATGGGATGAGGGGGAGCAGTCACGGTCTCAGATCCTTCAGGTTGCCCGAGAACGGCTCACAGGACTCCAGCACGAGGCGGGTGAAGGCGTGGGAGCCGAGACGGCTCGCGTAGTACGGCAGCGCGTGGATGCGCTCCTGGGGCGCGCCGTCCGGGGCGAGGTAGCCTCGCAGGCGCTCCACGCGTTCCAGGGTGGTCTGGTCGCGTTGGGTGATGGAGCGGCGGTACCGGGCCACGAGCCGGGAGACTCCCCTGCGGACGGTCTTGTCGGTGCGGGAGATCCCCTGGGCGAAGGTCGGGTCGATGGCGGCCATGCGCTCGCCGAGGCGGGCGAGCTCGGCGGAGAAGGTGCTCAGGAGCCGGGCCTCGACGGCCTCGGGCGTCTCGAGGGCTGCTCCGGCGTCGCGGGCGGCGAGGCGGGCCAGCAACTCGTCACGCGGTGCGTTCGCGTCATCCGGTGAGACGCCGAGCGTGTCGAGCAGGCGGCGCACGCGGTCGTCGATCACCCGGAACCGGGCGCGCGGCACGATGAGCGGCACGGGCAGGCCCACGTGCGCATACAGGGGCGCGAGCTGCGCGAAGTAGGCGATTTCCCCAGGCCCACCGACGTAGGCCGCCGTGGGGAGCCAGGAGTCCTGGAGGATCGGCCTCAGCAGGGCCGAGGTCGTGAAGCGGAGCGGCTCGTGCTCCAACCAGGAGAGGAGCTCGGCGGTCGTCACCGAGGCGCCCTCGGGGTGGCCCACGAGGCTCCAGGTGCCGGGCGTGGTGGAGGGATCGAGGCGGTAGCGCGCGCCGCCGGTACCCTCGGGCGAGAAGAAGTTCAGTGGCGCGCCCGGACGGATGTGGACCTGCTCGGAGAAGCCCGCCTGGGCGAGGGCATGGCCCCGCTCGGCGAGCTTGCTACAGATGGGCGCGGCCTCCTCGATGGCACGACGGTGGATGGGCGCGGCGAACGGCGCGAGGCGCGGGTCGCGTGGATCGAGGAACACGAGCCCCTCGTCCGCGAAGAGGGCCGACAGGACTTCGGCGAAGGCGTCCGCGAGCGTCGCCTCGGGGCGGTAGGAGCGCTCGAGCAGCGCCAGGTGCTCCTCCGCGTGGGGATTGCCGCTCAGTTCGGCGCGCAGCGCGGCGAGCGCACCAGTGACGCCCGGGCCCAGGTGACGATGGGCCACGGGAACACGCGAGGTGGCGGCATCCGGATGCTCCAGGGCCAGGCGCAGGGGGCCACCGGCGGAGCGCGGAACGAAGCAGTGGTCGATCTCGGGAAGATCGTGGTCCTCGGTTTGCAGCCAGAAGACGGGGACACAGGGCCGGCCGGTCTCCTCGGCGAGGGCGCGTGCGGCGACGATGGCGGAGGCGGCCTTGTAGACCGTGAAGAGCGGCCCCAGGAAGAGCCCGACCTGCTGTCCTGTCACCACGGCGGTCGTGCCGGGACGGGCGAGCAACTCCAGGTTCTTCTCGCGGGCGGGGCTCGGCACGAGGCGCGCGTTGCGAGCCACCAGCACGTCATGAATCGCCGGAGCCATGGGGCGGGAGGCCGCGGCGGCCATGGCCTCGGCGCGGGCGGACCCGTGCCGGAAACGGTCGGAGAGAAATTCGAGGGCTCGCGGATCACCGCGCAGCCAGGAGGCGGAGAATGAGGAAGCCACGGGCGGCTTGTAACACGGACCCTCATCAAGAATTCCTGAAGGATTCCTCACACCCCCGCGGTGGCGTTCCTTGTTAGGGTCCGCCCGGAATGCGGACCCTGGTGATCTTCGGAATGGCAGTGGCCATGAGCCTCGGACTCTCGTCGGCTTCACTCGCGCAAGCGCCCCGGCAACCCCACGCGGGAGAGATCGCGGCGGACCTCCGGCGCCTCGGCGTCACGGGGAGTGTGCTGTACGTGGCGGCCCACCCCGACGACGAGAACACGCGGCTGCTGGCCTATCTGGCCGGTGGGCGTGGTCTTCGCGCGGGCTACCTCTCGCTGACCCGTGGTGATGGTGGACAGAACCTCATCGGCACCGAGCAGGATGAGCTGCTCGGACTCATCCGCACGTACGAGCTGCTCGCGGCGCGGCGCGTCGACGGCGCCGAGCAGCTCTTCACGCGGGCGAGGGACTTCGGTTACTCGAAGAGCGCCGACGAGACGCTGCGCATCTGGGGGCGTGAGCAGGTGCTGGCCGATGTGGTGCTCGCCATCCGCCGCTTCCGGCCGGAGGTGATCATCACACGCTTCACCACCCTCCCGCCGAACCATGGCCAGCACACCGCGTCGGCCCTGCTGGCGGAGGAGGCCTTCACCGCGGCGGCGGACCCGTCGCGCTTTCCCGAGCAGCTCGGGGAGGTGAAGCCGTGGAAGGCCGACCGGCTGCTGAACAACGTGTCCACGTGGAACCTGAAGCCGGACGCGGACATGTCCGCCTACCTCAAGCTCGACGTGGGCGGTTACGACCCGCTCCTGGGGCGCTCGTGGGGGGAGATCTCCGCGGAGAGCCGCAGTCAGCACAAGAGCCAGGGCTTCGGCGTGCCGGCCGAGCGGGGGATGCAACTGGAGTACTTCAAGGCGCTCGCCGGGACGCAGCCGAAGTTCGATGTCTTCGAGGGGCTCGAGTTCTCGTGGCGGCGGTGGAGCGGCACGGAGCAGGTGGTCCGGACCATCGACGAGGCGGTGAACGGGTTCGATGCGCGCGCGCCCCACAAGAGCGTTCCGGCGCTGCTTCGCGTGCATGAGGCGATCTCGGCGCTGCCGGACAGCAACCCGTGGAAGGCCATCAAGCTGCGTGAGACCGAGGAGCTGGTGGCCGCGTGCGCGGGCCTGTTCCTCGAGGCGCGTGCGGCGGAGGCGATGGCCGTGCCGGGCAGCCAGGTGGCGTTGAACCTGGTGGCGCTGAACCGCTCGCCCGCGGCGTTCCGGCTGGTGGGCGTGACGCTGCCGGGCGGCGAGTCCGTGTCGGCCGGTGCCGAGCTGGCCGACAACAAGCCGTTCAAGCTCTCCAGGACGGTGGCGATTCCGGAGGCCGCCCGGATCTCCACGCCCTACTGGCTGCGCAAGCCCGTTGCCGGTGGCCTCTATGCGCTGGACGAGCAGGACCGCGCGCTCGTGGGCAGGCCCGAGGGCGAGCCCGCCCTGTCGGTGACGTTCCTCTACGAGGTGGGTGGCAAGCGCTTCTCCGTGGTCCGGCCGGTGGTCTACGCCTGGACGGATCCGGTGCGGGGCGAGCTGTACCGCGCCTTCGAGGTGGCACCGGCCATCACGGCGACGCTCGACCGGGAGGTGCTGATGTTCCCCAACGGCGGAGCCCAGTCCGTGTCGGTGGTGCTGGCCGCGGGCCGGGCCGATGCGGAAGGGAAGGTCCGGCTCGAGCTTCCGGCGGGCTGGCGCGCCGAACCCGCCGAGGTGCCCTTCAAGCTCGCCGTTCGCGGAGATGAACGCACGGTCCGCTTCCAGGTGACTCCGCCCAGGGGCGCGAGCGAGCGGGGCCGGCTGCGCGTCGTCGTCGAGAGCGGAGGCCGCTCCGAGTCATGGCGGGTCCGCTCGGTGACGCACGAGCACATTCCGCCGCAGACCGTGCGCCAGCCCTCCGAGGCGGCCCTGGTGCCCTTCACCCTGGCCACGAAGGTGCGGCGGATCGGTTACATCCCCGGCCCCGGCGACCGCGTGGCCGAGAGCCTCGCGGCCGTGGGCTACGAGGTGACGCTGCTGCCCGAGGAGCGCCTGGCCTCCGAGAAGCTCGAGGGCTTCGAGGCCATCGTGGTCGGAGTGCGCGCCTTCAATGCCAATCAGCGCCTCGCCCTCCACCGCGAGCGGCTCATGCGCTACGTCGAGCAGGGTGGGCGGCTCATCGTGCAGTACAACACCAACAGCCGCGTGGGCCCGCTCAACGCCTCGCTCGGGCCCTATCCCCTGGAGATTGGCCGAGATCGCGTGACGGACGAGACCGCGGCGATGACGCCCGTGGACCCCAACCTCCCGCTGCTGAAGGGACCCAACCGCCTCACCGCCTCCGACTTCGAGGGCTGGGTGCAGGAGCGGGGGCTCTACTTCGCCGCGAAGTGGGACGAGCGCTACAAGCCCGTGTTCGCCATGAAAGACCCGGGTGAGGAGCCGCTCCGGGGTGGACTCCTCGTGGCCCGCCACGGCAAGGGAACCTTCGTCTACACGGGCATCGCGTTCTTCCGTCAGCTTCCCGCGGGCGTGCCCGGTGCCTACCGCCTGCTCGCGAACCTCCTCGCCCAATGACCGACACCTCGAAACCCCCTGAACCGGCTTCGGCTCCCGCGCCGCGGCCCGAGCTCGATGATGCGCCACCCCTGCTCGGGTCCTGGCGCAACATCTACCTCCTCGTGCTGGGCACTCTTGCCTTCTTCATCGCCCTGTTCTGGGCGCTCACCCGGGCCTATTCGTGACACTGCTCGACTGGCTGGTCCTCCTCGGGACGACGGCATTCATCGTGGGGTGGGGGCTCTGGCGCACCCGCGGCGAGAGCAACACCGCCGCGGGCTTCCTGCGCGGGAGCCAGGATCTGCGCTGGCCCACCATCGGCCTGTCGGTCATGGCCACGCAGGCCAGCGCCATCACCTTCCTCTCCGTCCCGGGCCAGGCCTACGAGGACGGGATGCGCTTCGTGCAGTTCTACTTCGGCATGCCGATCGCGATGGTGCTCATCAGCGCGGTCTTCATCCCCATCTACTACCGGCTGAACGTCCTCACCGCCTACGAGTACCTGGAGTCGCGCTTCGATCTGAAGACCCGCCTGTTCGGCGCGTTCCTCTTCCTCATCCAGCGCGGGCTGGCCTCCGGCATCACCATCTACGCGCCCGCCATCATCCTCTCGGCCGTGCTCGGCTGGCCGCTCGAGCCGACCATCGTGGGCATCGGCGCGCTCGTCATCGTCTACACGGTGACGGGGGGCTCCAAGGCCGTCAGCCAGACGCAGAAGCAGCAGATGGTGGTGATGCTCGGAGGCATGCTCGTGGCCGCCATCGTTATCGTCTGGCGGTTGCCCGAGCACGTCTCCTTCGGGCGGGCGGTGGATGTCGCCGGAGCGCTCGGCCGCATGAACGTGGTCAGCTTCGATCTCGACGTCCAGGACCGTTACAACATCTGGTCCGGGCTCACCGGCGGTTTCTTCCTGGCGCTGTCGTACTTCGGCACCGACCAGTCCCAGGTGGGCCGCTACCTGACGGGCCGCTCCATCACGGAGAGCCGGCTCGGGCTGCTGTTCAACGGCGTGCTGAAGATCCCGATGCAGTTCCTCATCCTCTTCGTCGGGCTCCTGGTCTTCGTGTTCTACCAGTTCAACGCGCCGCCGCTGCTCTTCAACCAGCCACTGCGCGCGAAGGTCCAGGCGACCGCACAGGCGGGCGAGTTCGCCACGCTCGAGCAGAAGTGGGCCCAGGTGCAGGCCGACAAGCGCGCCGAGGCCGATCGCTACCTGGCCGCGCGGGAAGCCGGTGATGTGTCCGCGGCGGACGGCGCGCGCGAGCGCCTGCGGGCCGCGGCGAAGACGGCCGACTCGGTCCGCGAGGAGGCCAAGGCCGTGGTGTCGCGTGCGCTGCCGGGTGTGGAGACCAAGGACTCGGACTACATCTTCATCTCGTTCGTGAAGGACTGGATGCCGAGTGGGCTCGTGGGGCTGCTCATCACCGTCATCCTGGCGGGGGCCATGAGCTCCATCGCCGGCGAGCTCAACGCCCTGGGCGCGACGACCACGGTCGACTTCTACCGGCGGCTCGTCCGCCGCGATGCCTCGGACCGCCACGTGCTCGTGGCCTCCAAGCTGTTCACCGTCTTCTGGGGCCTGATCGCGGTGGGCTTCGCGAGCTTCGCGTCGCTGCTCGACAACCTCATCCAGGCGGTCAACATCCTCGGGTCCATCTTCTACGGGACGGTGCTGGGCCTCTTCCTGGTGGCCTTCTTCTTCAAGCACGTGCGGGGCCACGCCGTCTTCTTCGCCGCGCTCATCTCGCAGACGACGGTGATCGCCCTCTTCATGTTCAGCTCGATCGGCTACCTCTGGTTCAACGTGATTGGTTGCGTATTGGTGTCCGTCCTGGCCCTGGTCTTCCAGGCCGTCATGCCTCGGACCGCGGAGCCCCAGCCGTCGCCGGGCTAGCGAGCCTTCTGAACGCTCGCCTGGCCGTACGGTGGCCCCAGGATGCAGGGGCCCCCCTCTTCAGGGTGGCTCCCGCCAGAAACTTGCGGGAAACCCGTTTCTGCCCGTTAATTCGTTTTTATTGGGATGGCGGCAGGCCGGAGCCCTCCTCCTGAGGAGAGGGAGAAGCCACCATGAAGGGTCGTGCGATCGCTCTGGGGTTGTCCGCCTGCGTGATGGTGCTGGCGGGAGCTTGCGGGCCGGATGCGTTGGACGAGGCCGACGCATTGGAGACCGCTGAGTCCGCGGCCACCGCGGCGAGCACGTATGACTTCTATCCCGACTCCAACTACATCATCTGCACCTCCGCGAGCAGCTGCCCCTGGGCTGGCGAGAGCTTCGAGGCCTACGCGGATGGTTCGACCGTCGAGTGCTCGAGCAACTCGTTGCAGCGGGCCCATCTCGAGGTGACGTCCGGGTGCCTGTCCTCGAGGTACGCGGGCACGTGGCGCCGGGGATGGACGAGCACGTACAACTTCCGGGCCCTCTCGCGGCTGTACGTGGATGGCAAGAAGGTGGGCTGGAAGACCGCGGCTCCGAGCTATCGCGCCCACATCCAGGAGTGGCAGGCGGGTGCGCCCGAGTGGGCGGGGCTGCATGTCTTCGCGCGCTACCAGACCGAGAATGATCTGTACGTGGCGTCCTACCGGAAGGACGGACTGGTCACGATCAAGAAGAAGCTGGGGGGCGTCTACACCACGCTCGCGCAGAAGATGCTCAGGGCACCGGCGACCCGGACGTGGCACACCGTGAAGCTCGCGGTGAGTGGCGACACGCTGCAGTACTTCGTCGATGGCACGCTTCAGCTCACGGCCCATGACACCAGCCTGACCTGGGGCACGACAGGCGTGCGTACGGATTACATGGACGTGTACCTGGACGATTGGAAGCTCGAGTGAAGGCCTGATGCCCGACATCCGGGAAGTTGCCTCCGGAGCAGTCGGGCAACCTGAGCCGAACGGAGGATGCCTCGCGCGCTAGGATGGCCGGAGTCGAAGGAGGAGCCGGCGTGCAGGGAGAGCGAAACGAGAATCCTCGGGTACTGTCGCGTCTGGAGATGATGCGGATTGCCGCGGTGGTGGCCGTGGTGCTGGCGGCGCTGGTGGCGGCGGCGTGGCAGTTCGTCGAGCCCGCTCCGCCGCGTCAGGTCGTCATCGCCACCGGTTCCGCGAGCGGGGCATACCACGCGGTGGCCCGGCATTACGCCGAGCACTTCGAGGAGGCGGGGCTCGAGCTCATCGTCCGGGAGACGGCCGGCTCCATCGAGAACTACACGCTGCTGGGCACTCCGGGCTCCGGCGTGGATGTCGCCATCGTCCAGGGCGGCACGGCTCCGGCGGACAAGGAGCGCCGGAAGGAGCTGGTCGCGCTGGCGAGCCTGTATCTGGAGCCGGTGTGGGTGTTCTACCGGGGCGAGGCGCAGCTCGATCGGCTCGGGCAGTTGGTGGGCAGACGCATCGCGGTCGGGGCGGAGGGCAGCGGCGTGCGGGCGCTGTCGATGGAGTTGCTGGCGGCGGGCGGAGTCGCGGGCGGGCAGGCGGGCACCACGCTCGTCGATCTCGGTGGGGACAAGGCCGTGGCGGCGCTGCGCGAGGGCTCGGTGGATGCGGCGCTGTTCGTCATGGGGCCCACCGCGCCGTTGATCTCCGAGCTGATGCACATGCCCGGGGTGCGGCTGATGAGCTTCGAGCAGGCGCATGCCTACGCGCGGAGGTTCCGGTATCTGTCACCCGTGACGTTGCATCGGGGGTCGCTGGACCTGGTGCGAGACCTGCCAGAGCGGGAGGTGCAGTTGGTGGCACCCGCGGCGGTGCTGGTGGCGCGCAAGGACGTGCACGCGGCCGTGGTCGCGTTGCTGACCGAGGCGGCGGTCCGGACGCACCGGGGTGGAGATCTGCTCAGCGAGCCCGGGAGGTTTCCGAATGACATGCTCACGGAGCTGCCCGTCAACGAGCAGGCGCGGTACTACCTGACGCACGGCCCGGACTTCCTGCGGCGCATGTTGCCTTTCTGGCTCGCGGCGCTCATCCACCGGTTCGTGGTGCTGCTCATTCCGCTCTTCGTGGTGCTGGTGCCGCTGTTGCGGCTGACGCCTCCGGTGTACCGGTGGAGCATCCGTTCACGCATCTATCGCTGGTATGCGCGGTTGCGAGTCATTGACGAGCGGTTGCGCGGCGCACTGGACGTCGAGCAGGTGCGGAAGGATCTGCTGCTGCTCGAGCAACTCGAGCATGAGATTGGCGGCTTGAAGGTGCCGCTGAGCTACATTGACGAGTTCTATGATTTGCGCCTGCACGTGGGTTACATCCGTAACCGGCTGGAGGAGCGGCTCACGGTGTCGGGCGCGCCTCGTACCGAGATCGCTCTGAATCACGGCTGAATGCTATGGATGGGTCATGACGTCCCTTTTCGAACTTGCGGACGCGCACCCGGTGATTGGGCGGCGCTGGAGTCAGGACCAAGCTCCCGAGCAGAAGCGAATTCTTTGTCTGGCGCGGGACGCTCTGGATTTCATCTTCGCCACCGGCCAGCGGTACGACTTCGAGGACTTCTTCAACAGGCCCGACTCCCGCCACCTGGCTCCTCAAAGTGGTAACGCGGAATTGAGCGGGCGCATGGATGTGACGAAGCGCTTCTTCGAGAAGGTTCGCGATGAGCCGGATTTGGATGAGGAGTTAGCTCAGAGTCAGGCCATCCTTGATGCGATTCAATACATTGAATCAACCGGACAGCAGGCAGCGTTCGCTGCCTTTCTGCAGCAGGTGGAGTCCAACGACCCTCCCTTCGTCGTGGCATCGTTTGACACCCAGGCAGATGCGGAGGCTTGGCTTGTCAACCACCCCCATCCACCAGACCCCGCAAGCGTACTCATCGCGAACGAGTATCATGATGTCGTTTATGCTCGCGGAACGACCATCCGCCGCTTGCCTCGCAGTCGTGCCCTCAAGTGGTATCTCGAAGAACTCGTGGAGAAAGAGCAGCCCATTCCCGTAGCCTCTTTTGAAACTCGTGAGGATGCGGACGCATGGTGGAGGACGCAGTCCGAGTCGCCCAACTGGACGTGGGTGCGTGTCGGGGGCGAGCTTTACCTCGCGGCTTATTACCCCAACATTCAGCACCGAGCCCTGTTCCCCCTTTCCGTTGTCCATCCGGGGTGACAGGGCGCGGCAACTCCGTGGCGCGTATCACAGGGCCGCGGCGAACTTCGCGGCGATGGGCACGGCGACACGGCCGCCTACGCCACCGCCCTCGACCAGCACTGCGAAGGCGATGCCGTTGCGAAAGCCGATGAACCACGCATGTGTGGGCAGCGGGGTACCGGTTCCGAACTCGGCGGTGCCCGTCTTGCCAGCAAGCCCCATCAGGCCCGCCGCCGCCCGGCCGGAGCCCTCGGTGACCACGGCGCGCATCAGTGTCTGCAAGGGCACCCGGGTTCCAGCCGCCAGCGAGGCGCGTGGACCGTCCTCGAGTTCCGCCAGGAGGTAGGGCGCGCGCCACCGGCCCGACTCGGCCGCCGCGGCGACCGAGGCCATGTGCAGCGGCGTGGCCAGCACGCGTCCCTGCCCGATGGCCGCCGCTGCCAATTCGGCCTCGTCCCGGGGCGTGGGAAACGAGGCGCCAGGGGAGGGGAGTCCCGGATCGTAGGCCACGTCGAAGCCGAAGCGGCGGGCTGCCTCCCCGAGCGCGCCCGGCTCGAGCCCGGAGGCCAACTGCACGAAGGCGGTGTTGCACGAGTGGGCGAAGACCACGCGCAGGCGGGTATTGCCGAACGCCTCGCCCTCGAAGTTGCGGAACGACTTGCCGCTCACGGTCGCCACCGGCGGGCACGACGCCGGGGAGTCCGGATTCATGCCCTCGGCGAGCAGGGCCTCCGCCGTGACGACCTTGAACGTCGAGCCGGGCGGGTAGCGGCCGGTGAGGGCCCGGTGCAGGGGTTGCTCGAGTGGCCGGCTGGCGATGGCCAGGATGGCGCCCGTGCCCGTGTCCACCGCGACGAGCGCCGCCGGTTGGGTCACCCCCTCGAGCGCGGCCTCCGCGGCGGACTGCACCTCCTGGCGCAGCGTGGTGCGCAGAGGCGTACCTGGTGTCCCCTCGAAACGGCCGAGGACGCGCACCTCGCCGGACGGACGGGTGAGGCGCACCTCCCCGGAGGGGCTTCCCCCGAGCTGATGCTCATAGGCCAGCTCCAGCCCGGACAGGCCCACGATGTCCCCCGGCTGGTAGGTCGGGCCCAGCTGAGGGAGCAGCTCGGCCGTCACCTCACCCACGCGGCCCAGGGTGTGCGCCGCGAAACCCTCCGCTGGGGAGAGCCGTGCGCTCTTGCGGCGGAAGAAGATGCCCGGCACGGGTGCCAGCGCCGGGCGCACCTGCTGGTAGCGCTCGGGCCGCACGTCGATGATGGGCACGAAGTGCTCGGGCGACACACCTGGCGCGTTCAGCAGCCTCTCCAGTCGCGCCGGGTCCACGCCCAGCTGGGCCTGGAGCGCCGAGGCCACGGCGGCGCGATTCTGGACCCGCCGGGGCTCGACGCCGATGGTGATGACCTCGCCCTGTCGGGTGAGGGGCAGGCCGTCTCCGTCGAGGATGGCGGCCCGCTCCAGGCGGGTCCTCGTGCGGGAGAAGCGGTCTCCCTCGCGGAGCTCGGGGTGCAGCACCGCCGGAGTCCATCGCACCCACCAGCGGCCCTCGCGGCGCACCAGGTGCAGCGAGCCGTCCACCTCCCACTCGCCCAGCCCGCGCAGTACGTGGGTCGCGCGGAATGTGACCACGGCGCTCTCTGCCTCTCGCTCGACCCGGCCGGGCTCGAAGTGGGAGGAGAGGATGCGCAGCTCGTCGCGGAAGCGCTGGTGCCGCTCCACGAAGTTGGCGGGAGGCTCGGCCACCTTCCGCCCCATGGTCGCGAAGTCACCCCCGGCCCATGCCTGCAGATAGGCCTGGGCCTCTGCCTCGGGGCCTTCCGAGGGCCGTCCTCGCACCGAAACGCAGGCCGCCAGGAACAGGGCAGCCGCGACACTGACTCCAACCCTCAACCCTTGCCGTGACACGCGGCGCACTGTGATGCGGGCAGGCGGCGAGTCAAGGAATCCGGCGGCGCAGATGGGGCTCTGCAGCACAGTTAGCGAAAATCCGAAGAGTTCTTATGAACGTTGATCAGTGAAGCGCATGACGGTACGCTTCTCAGGCCGAGCACCGGGGGCCTAGCTCAGTCCAAGGAGTCGCGCCTTTATGGAGATGCGATGATTCTGGTCCGCCCCCGGCTGCTCGGCGTTTGATACGTATTGTAGCCCCCGAATCAACGTGACGTCTCCAGAGATGTTGCCCCAGAGATGCCGCACTGCGGAGTATTGTAATGGACACGAGACCACAAGAAGGTTTTGGCGTCACTCATGTAGAACAGGTCGTCGTGTATGACTGGAAATCAGGATGGCAAGAGTTAAACAGAAGAAATGACGATGTCACTGATGGGCTAATTCTTATACGGCGCAAAGGCCGTGATACTGGGGACATCGTCTTCGTGCAGATTAAGTGTGGGGCGGGGTATCGGCAGGATACAAGCAAACGTCCTGATTCAGTCTGCGTTAACGTTGGCTCAAGCTATATACTGAAACATAGGCCCAGGTGGGATGCGGTTCCGGGTCCCATGGTTATGATTTACATTGATCCTTCCAAAAGATCTTCGCCCGACGCCTTTTGGACGGATTTGCGTGATCCGGGATCGTTCAGCCAGGATAATCAACAAGTCATTTTGTTTCCGAAGCGCCAGCGATTTGGCATTCATTCGAAGGGTGATGTTGCTGCGTTATGCAGAAACACCTCGGTGGATCGCGTACTGCCATTAGTCCAAGCTAAACGCGAGGATATTAACTACGCAGCGCTTTCCGCCAAGGCCAAAGATGCAGCTCGGAAATTCTACCTTGAATGGCGGAATGGACCGGAATCTCGGAGAATGAATCCTGCCTTGGGATCTATAGAGGTGTCTCGTGTGGGTTGGCGCCACATGAATCGCAAAGGGAGAAAGGCAGAAAGAATTCTTTCATCCTGGGGATTATTGGGCGTAGCAAAAAGAATTGTTCAGGAGGTTTCTAGCTTCCAACGACTGGGGCGGCAACAGAGCCAACTGCGCACCGATGGTAGTCGGCATATACTAGACTACTTGGCCCTGCGAGCGCGGGTCTCGTTCCCTCACCGCACAGAATCAGTGGTGCAGGTGGTGCTTCAGAGAAAGAGAACTATTGCTCCGTCTGGCGATGTAAGTATTAGGCATTGGTTCTATTCGGTCTACGAGCTTCGCAGGGGTAGTGCGAGAGGTTACTGAGAATTGGTCATGTACATGAATGAGGTGAGCGTGTGGGCATCGTATACTTTTCGCTCTAATTGCCCGTTGTGATATCGAAAGGCGCTGGTGCAAGCGAAGGCTTCTTTGGGAAGCGGATATCTTGCGTTGGGATTGTGGAAAAAGGTAACGCCTTGCCACCATGTCTCCTGAGGGGCTTGTGGATCATTTAATCCGTACTGATATTCATGAACATCATCGCCGCGGCCTCCTCCAGGCAGCATGCAGAAACCTTTTCGAATTGCAAGAACCGTTTTGGAGTATAGTCCCAGTTGCATTGCCATTCTGTAAAACCTGGGTATGGTGAATTGATTGCAAAATGCAATCGCGCTTATGTTTTCTGTCCATTGTTGTGCGAAGAAATTAGACTGTATTGATTTCCCATTAGATTCATGGGTTTTGATGGGGACCTCGCGCACCAATAGGCCGTTATGTTCCGTCCAGTCGTTAAATCTATGTATCCCATAGAGATATCTGGCTAGGCATTCGTCAATGTAGAGAACGGAGCCTGGCTCATGAAATGGGCCTACAAGCAGTACAAAAGGGGTGCCCTTGCAGTGGGGTAGGTTCCAGTACCGCTTCTTGAGTTTCGTGAGTAACGCGCTGCCGATGCGTATGGAGAATTCGTTGTTTGTTTTTTTGAGGATTTCCTCGAACGAAATCTCATCCATTTTGAAAATGGCGACATCGGTGTCCCGCCCCGAAATGGGATTAGTCGTCACTGCCTCAACGCCTACTTGGTGGCCTTGATAGGAGATCAAAAAATCGGGGCGTTGCAGGCTCCTGTCTATGCTCAAACCTTGAGCCTCAAAATAGGCATGGCAGGCAAGTTCAAACAACCTGGAATGAAAGCCGTGTGACTGGAAGTCTTGCACGAAGTTGCCGTCCGGGTCTCCCATGCGCTGGAAAAGGTCGTTCATGAGGCGACGAGCGCCCCAGTGTGGTGGCGATTTCCTTAGGCGATCGAAGGCAATGTGAACTTTTGCGTCACCAACTATTTGATCAAAAAGATCAATGCTCTTTTTTTTCATCTTCATGAAGAAGTTGGGCGTTGATTTCGGTGATGCAGGCGTCAAGGGCAGCTTGCTTCGTGGGGTAACTTTGCTCTGGGTGTCTCAACCCTGGATTCATTGAGGCGATCTCCGGACTTCCATTGGCGCGCATGAATTCTGGAACAGTCATCACTTTTTGCTGAACCGCCTGTGCAAGCCAATCCCCATCAGTTACGTCTTTGGCGATCAGAATCGTCCATCCTCGCCAATGTGCAAGGTGGTTGTCAGTAAAGAGGAATGTTTCGGCATCGGCAGGTTGTAGCTTCCCTTCCTCCCAATTTGGGCGTGTCGCGGTACGGTAGCTTCTGCTTGGCTTTTCTTGATGTGCACTCGGATTGCTTTTGTTTTTGGCAAAGAATAGGCGGAGAGTTGATCGTTGGACTAGGAATCCGTCCGGATACCATGGCCGGTAAATTTCTTGCCTTGGATCATACGAATGAATCGCTATTTCCCTATTCATGAACCCACGGATGTTGAGTGGATGTTTGGCATATGGATTTAAGAATATGTGTAGCCCATCGAGAAGCGTCTCGTGGTAATTAGATGCGAATGATTTTATCTTTCTGTGAGAGGTGGATTCTGGATTTATTCGAAGAGCGCTGAAGAGCAAACTGTTGTCCTTTATTGATGATCGAGCTTGTACCTTTCCCCAGGTCGCAGTGTTGCTGAAGATAACAGCGCTAATTTCCTTCATCGCAGGCGAGGTGAAATTTGCCAGGGGGACTTCTGCGCCGAAATCTTTAAGCACCTTGCTCATGCGAGCTTCGCCTACAGGTGTAATCTGCTGGCCATTTTTGATGGTTAGCACTTGGTCGAAGCCGTAAAGCACTCGAGTGATGGCTTGGGTATTTTGGAGAAAGGATGCCGGTTGTTCAAAGGGAGCAATACACACAACAAACGGCTTTTCGCGGACATGGGCCTGCGAAGCATATGATTTCTTGTATTTGCTGAGCTTTATGCGGAGTGAGTTTGAGAGCCGGATAGTTGCAAGTCGAAGAAACTCGTCTAGATCTTCTGGTGGCGTTGCATCCCACTCCCACTCAGGTCTGAATCCGTCCGGCTGATTGGCTGTTACTGCCTCTGCCAAGAAGTCTCCGTCCGGGCTTTGCACGTAAAAATCTGGAGCGCGATGCGAAAAATCGAGTGTGAAGTCGAGTTCCCTGAATGCCGCGTTCAAGTATAGTTCCCAGAAACAGGAATTGAACGTCTTCTGGAATTCGGTAATAAACTTTCCATCACGATCGATAAAGCCTTTGCTCCACTGAGCAAGTACAGCTCTTTCTGGGGTGCATGTGGGCTCCAGAAGTGTACGGAAATGCTTATGCTGGTTTTCGTCTGGGACTATGGGGTTGAATAGGTCGAGCACGACTTCCTCAAGTTATTGATGTGGGTTGAGTGTTGAGTGAGGAGTATGTGTGGGATGTTTTGCCAGCCTGGATGATAACCAAGATTGGTTTGGGGTATTGGCGATTAGTGCTTCGGCGTAGCGAAAAATGTTCAACCCAATTTGGAATCGTTGTGGGACCTTGCTTTGGTCTTGAACGATCACCGGTTTGACTCTTCTGAGGATACGATCGGTTGAAAGCCTGACGAATGCCTACGTCGGCTGAAAAACAAGCCCCGCGGCACCTGGGGTGCTCGCGGGGCTTCATGACATCCCTGGCGCTACCGTGGGGCGATCAGGTCCCCGTGCCGGTGGGCGGGACGGGGGCCTTGCCGGCGCCGCCGTCCTGGGCCACCAGGCGCAGCTGGCCGTGCCCGGCCACGAAGGAGGCGTCCACCTCGCGCTCCAGGTACGTGTAGCCGGACAGGCCTTCCTCGTACATGCGCAGCAGCTGGCGCGACTCGTCCAGCGTCAGCTTGCCGTTGCGCAGCGCCACCTCGGTGGACTTGCGCAGCTTCGCCACCAGGTCGTCCTTGTTGTAGCTCACGTAGTTGAGCACCTCGGTCACCGTATCGCCCTCCACCACGTGGTCGATCAGGTAGCCGCCGTTGGGCCCCAGCGACACCTGCACCGCGTGCGTGTCACCGAAGAGGTTGTGCAGGTCTCCCAGAATCTCCTGGTACGCACCCACCAGGAAGATGCCCAGGTAGTAGTCGTCGTTGTTGAGCGGGTGCAGCTCGAGGGCGTCCTTCACCTCGCGCTTGTCGATGAAGTGATCGATCTTCCCGTCCGAGTCGCACGTGATGTCCGCCAGCACCGCGCGCCGCGACGGCCGCTCGTTCAGCCGGTGGATGGGCATGATCGGGAAGAGCTGATCAATGGCCCACGAGTCCGGCAGCGACTGGAACACCGAGAAGTTGCAGAAGTAGGTGTCCGACAGCTGCTTCTCCAGCGCCTCGAGCTCCTCGGGGATCTCCCCCGACTCGCCGGCGATCCGCATGATCTTGTGGCAGAGGGCCCAGAAGATGTTCTCGGCCATCACCCGCTGCTCGAGCGACAGGTGCCCCAGGGAGAAGAGCGTGAGCGTCTCCTCCTTGTAGTCCTGGGCGTCGTGGTAGGCCTCGAGCAGGTTCTTGTTCGTCACTTCCTTGAAGGTGGACAGCAGGTTGCGCACCACCGAGGGCGCCTTGTCGTCCGTCTTCTCCGGCACGCTCACCGGGTCGAACTCGCTGGTGCCCAGCACGTCCACCACCAGCACCGCGTGGTGCGCCACGATGGCGCGGCCCGACTCGGACACCAGGGTGGGGTGCGTCACGCCCGCCGAGTCGCACGCCTCCATCACCGCGAACACCACGTCGTTGGCGTACTCCTCCGTCGTGTAGTTCATGGACGACGTGAAGTTCGTCTGCGAGCCGTCGTAGTCCACGCCCAGGCCGCCGCCCACGTCCAGGTACTTCAGCGGCGCCCCCTGGCGCGCCACCTCCACGAAGAAGCGGCCCACCTCGCGCAGCGCGTTCTTCACGTTGCGGATGTTGGAGATCTGGCTCCCCAGGTGGAAGTGCAGCAGCTCGAAGGAGGCCAGCAGCCCCGTCTCCTTCAGGAAGCCGATGGCGCTCATCAGCTCCGAGGAGGACAGGCCGAACTTGGAGCGGTCTCCGCCCGAGGCCTCCCACTTGCCCGCGCCTCGCGAGGACAGCTTCACCCGCATGCCGATGCGCGGAGCAATGCCCGTCTTGCGCGCCACCTCGGCGATGAGGGGCAGCTCCGAGGGCTTCTCCACCACGAGAATCACCTTGCGGCCCAGGCGGCTGAAGCGCAGCGCCGTCTCGACGTACTCCTCGTCCTTGTAGCCGTTGCAGATGACGAGCGCGTCCTCCTGGTCCAGCAGCGCCATCACCGCGAGCAGCTCCGGCTTGCTCCCGGCCTCCAGGCCGTAGCCGAACTGCTTGCCCGTCTCGACGATGGTCTCCGCCACGTACCGGTGCTGGTTCACCTTGATGGGGTAGACGCCCTGGTACACGCCCTTGTAGTTGTGCTCGGTGATGGCCTTGCGGAACGCCTGGTTGAGGTGCACCACCCGGTGGCGCAGCACGTCCGTGAAACGGATGAGCAACGGCAGGCCGATGCCACGGCGGCGGACCTCGTCCACCAGCTCCTTCAGGTCCATGTTCGGGGCCGTGGGGCCATCCGGATGGACACACACATGCCCCTTCTCGTTGACGCCGAAGTAGGGCGCGCCCCAGTTGCGGATGCCGTAGGTGTCCTGCGCATCAGCGAGGGTCCAGCGGTGCTGAGGAGTGATGGGTGGCATCGGCGTTCCTGATCTCCCGGTCTAGGGGTGGGACGGTGTCCAACAATGGACAGCGCGGGAAGTATCGGGAAACTCCCCCGCGTTCAACTCCTGGTTGAGGGGCGGCCGGCCAGGCGTGGGTAGGGGCCCCCTTCCCACCCCCATGAGTGGGCTGTCTTCCAGCGGATTCCTACCCTTCCCCGGAGGAGGTCCGGGAGCCCGCATGGAGCCAAGGGGAGGGTACATGGAGTCGTCCGCACGCAGGGACTCGCCGTTGATGACCCCAAGGGAAATCTACGAGCGTTTGGACAGGTTCGTCATCGGCCAGGAGGCAGCCAAGCGGGCCGTGGCCATCGCCGCCCACAATCATCTCAAGCGCATCCAGGCGCGCCGGCTGCGGCGCACCTCGCTGCTCAAGAAGAGCAACATCCTGCTCATCGGGCCCACCGGGAGCGGCAAGACGCATATCGCCCGCAACCTGGCGGAGATCCTCTCCGTCCCGTTCACCACCGTGGACGCCACCGAGTACACGGAGGCCGGCTACTACGGAAAGGACGTGGAGGTGATGGTGGCGGACCTGCTCTTCAAGGCCAACCACTCCGTGGAGGACACGCAGCGGGGCATCATCTTCATCGACGAGGTGGACAAGATCGCCCGGCGCTCGCAGGGCGCGCGCAACGGGGCGGGCAGCCGCGACATCGGCGGCGAGGGGGTGCAACAGGCCCTGCTCAAGCTGTTGGAGGGCCGCGAGGTCTTCGTCCCCATGAATGTCACGCAGACGTTCAATCGCGGTGACTTCGTGCCCATCGACACCCGGGACATCCTGTTCATCTGCGCGGGGACCTTCTCGGATCTGCACGAGTACGGCGGCAACGTGGACACCCGGCCCCTGGGCTTCGGCGCCCAGGACGTCCAGAAGGTGCGCCGGCGCGTCACCACCAAGCAGTTGGTGGACTTCGGCATGCTCGCCGAGTTCCTCGGCCGCCTGCCGGTGGTGGTGCAGTTGGAGCTGCTCGGCGAGCCGGAGCTGCTGCGCGTGCTCACCGAGCCCCCGGACTCCATCGTCCGCGAGTACCGCGAGCTGCTGGGGCTGGACGGCATCGAGCTGGACATCACCGACGGCGCCCTTCGCGAAGTGGTGCGCTTCTCCATCGAGAAGGGCCTGGGGGCGCGTGGTCTGCGCTCCATCCTCGAGCACGTGATGTCGGACGTGATGTTCGAGGCCCCCGAGCACCGCCACCGCCAGGTCACCGTGGACCAGGGCTTCGTCCGGCTCCGCCTGGCTGGACTGGAGGCGAGCGCCGGGCTGGGCGCCTGAGTCCTCGCCTGGCTATTCGCCGCGCTCGGAGGCCCGGGCGGCGGCCCCCAGCCGGGCCACGAACTGGGGGTCCTGCAGGAGCTGGAGGACGAGGTTGCTGCGCAGCGCCGCCTGCGTGTCGCCCTTCTCCAGCGCCTCGCGCAGTTTCTTGTCGGAGAGGGCCCGCTGGAAACGCGGGTCCTGCTTCAACGACTTGAAGGCCGGATTGTCCGCCATCCGCCGGGCGCTCTCCGGATTGCCGGCCACCCTGGCCACCGCGACCATGTCCTTCACGGCGGCGAACTGCGTCATCTCGAAGAGGTTGTGGCGGCGCGCCAACCCGAAGGACACCGAGTCCTTGGGTGACACGCCCATGCGCTTGCCCGCGACGATGATGTACTGCTCGGCGAAGACGAGCGCGCTGAGCACCACGTAGCTGATGAGCGCCACCTTGGCCCCGCCGAGCACGAAGCCGATGGCGCCATCCAGGCTCCGCTTGTCCGGATCCGGCCCGCCGAAGAGCCGCTGCAGGAAGTAGGTGAGGGCGTAGCGGATGGCCACCAGTACGGTGATGAACACCAGCATCGTGCCGGCGACCGTTCCGATGAGCAGCGGCGCGCCACCCAGGGCCGCCGCCATCTTCGGCCCCACGTAGGTGCCCAGCTTGCGCGACACGTACCAGGCCACCGCCAGGGCCACCAGGTTGGCGATCTGCTTCGCCCCTCCGGAGATGGCACCCGCCACCGCGAAGAGCAGTACCAGGCCCAGGATGATCAGATCGATCGTCACGCGCTCCCCCGTCTCGCGTCAGCGAATCTTGAAGGCGTCGCCCTGCTTGCGTGACTCTTCCAGTAGCACCTTCTGCACCTCGGCGAGCTTTTCCTTGTAGCGGGTGTTGGCTGGCTCATAGGTGAGCGCCATCTTCAGGTTGCGCTCGGCCGAGGCCCAGCGGCCCGCGTCGGCGTCCGCCGCGCCCGTCTGGTAGAACTGCCGCCCCTTGGGGTGCACGCCGATCTGCTCCTCCACCTGGCGCTTGGACGCGGCGCGCGTCTCGGCCTCGGAGGACTCGGTGAAGCGCAGCTTCTGGGCCCGCTCCGGCCCCGAGATGTTCGCCGTGTACTGCCGGCGCTTCGCGTCGTCCCGGAGCACGTAATAGGCCTCGGTGACGCGCTTGTAGAGGTCGTGCACCTGGTCCTTCAGCTCCTTGTTGTCCAGGTGGAAGAAGCGGTCCGGGTGGTAGGTGCGGCTCTCGCGGTAGAAGGCCTTCTTGATGTCCGCGGGGGCGGCCGAGCGCTCCACCATGAGGATCTCGAAGTAGTCCATCTGGTCGAGCCGGGCGCAGCGCTCCGAGAGCTCGGTCATCTGGCTCGGATCGAGCTCCATGGTCTTCCCGGCCGCGGCGGGCGGCGGGGGAGGGGGCTGGGCCGCGGCGGCGGGAGGAGCCGGCGGGACGACGGGCGCCACGGGAGGAATGAGCGGCGCGATGGACGGCGCCACGGGCGGAGGCGGCGGCTGGAGCGCGGCGGGAGGCGGGGGCGGTGGACGCGCCGGGCCGGCTCCGGGCGGAGGCCGCGCGGGCAAGGTGCCCGCGGGCGCCACGGCTGGCAGCGAGGTGGTGGGCCGCACGGCGGGACGTGGCCCCGAGCCGGGAGTGGTGCTCACGGGAGGAGGAGGCACGGCGCCCGGCGCCAGCGTGGGCGGCTGCGCGCGGGTCTGCGAGGCCGTGGCGGGCGGAGGCGGGGGAGCGCTGGCGGCCACCGGAGGCGCCGGGGGCGTACCGGGAGGGGGCGGCGGACGGACGGACGCCACACTCGGAATGCCCGAGGCGGAGGGGCGCGTCACCTGGGGCATCCCGGGAGGACGCGGCGGCGTGACGGGAGGGACACCCGGGGCCGCGGGCGCACCGGGAGGCACGGCCGGGCGGGTTCCGGATGCGGCGGCGGGCGTTCCCGGTGACGACGGAGGCCGTGCTGCCCCCGGAGCGGCGGGCACCGCGGGAGCTCCCGGAGACGAGGGAGGACGGACCGCCGCGGGCGTGCCGGGCGTCGCGGGTGCACCGGGAGCGGCCGGACGGGCACCGGAGGACACCGCGGGGACCGTCGCCGTCGGACGCGCGCCGGAAGGAACCGCGGGGACCGTCGCGGTCGGACGCGCGGGAGGCTGGGCGGGCGCGCCGGTCACGGAAGGCCGGGCGGGGGCCGCGGCGGGCGTGGCACCCGGCGGCGGCGGTGGACGGGCGGGGGACATGGCCGGCGCGGTGGCTGCCGCCGGACCCGTCCTCGAGCCCGGCGCCGCGGGCTGGGTCTCTGCCGGAGGGGCGGGGGGCTTTCCGGCGCCGTTCTGGGGAGGCTGGGACATCGCGCTCGTCTATCTCCCTCGACTGGTGGCCACGGCGGGCAGATCCGCCCCATGCCCCGCGAGTTGAATCTTCTTGTTGGCCTGGATGGACGCCTGGATGTCCGCCTCGGACATGCCCGAGGACATGGTCAGCGTGGTGGACGTCTTCTGCCCCGTCTCCTGGTCCGTCGCCGACACGTTCACCAGTCCGTCGGTGTTGATCTCGAACGTCACGTCGATCTTCACCTCGCCCCGGTAGCCGATGCGGAAGCCCGAGAACTCGAACTCGCCCAGCATCTCGCACTCGTCGGCGCGGTTGGACTCGCCCTGGTAGACGCGGATCTTCACCTTCTCCTGGCCATCGCGGCTGGTGGTGAACGTCTTCGAGCGGTCGATGGGCACCGGGGTGTTCTTGTCGATGACCTTCTCCGTGTAGCCGCCCACCGTGCCAATGCGCAGCGACAGGGGCGTCACGTCCACCAGGAAGGTCTCGGTGGCCGCGTCCAGCAGCGCGTTGGACTGCAGCGCCGCGCCCATGGCCACCACCTGATCCGGATTGATGCCCTCCTTGGGCTCCTTCTGGAAGTAGTGGCGCACCGAGTTGCGGATGATGGGCAGGCGCGTGGGGCCTCCCACCAGGATGACCGCGTCGATGTCCGCCGCCGTCATGCGCGCGGACTGCAGGGCCTCGTCGCACACCTTGAAGGTGCGCTGCACCAGGTCCATCACCATCCGGTTGAACTGGTCCTGCGTGAGCCGGCCCGTCAGGTCCAACACGTTGCCGTTGGCGTCCTGGCAGATGCCCTGGCAGTTCACCTCGGCCAGGCCCGTGCTGCCCACGTCGATCTTCGCCCGCTCGGCCGCGTCCTTGAGCATCTGCAGGCAGTACTTGTTCTGCCGCAGATCCAACCGCGTGCGCTTCATGAAGTCGTCGGCCAGCCACGTCATGATGCGATCGTCGAAGTCGTCACCGCCCAGGTACGTGTCACCGGCGGTGGAGAGCACCTCGAAGACGTCCTTGCCGATCTCCAGGATGGAGACGTCGAAGGTGCCGCCGCCCAGGTCGTACACCACCACGCGCTGGCTCACCTCGCGGCCGAAACCGTAGGCGAGCGCCGCCGCGGTGGGCTCGTTGAGGATGCGCAGCACCTCCAGCCCGGCGATGCGGCCCGCGTCCTTGGTGGCCTGGCGCTGGTTGTCGTTGAAGTAGGCCGGCACGGTGATGGCCGCCTTCGTTATCTCGCGGCCCAGGTACCCCTCCGCGATCGCCTTCATCTCCTTGAGCACCAGCGCGGAGATCTCCGGCAACGAGTAGTCGCGCCCCCGCACCGCGATGCGCACCGAGTTGTTGTCGCCCTCGACGATCTGGTACGGCATCACCGCCTGGGCCTTCTTCACCTCGTCGGAGAAGTAGTAGCGCCCGATGAGCCGCTTGGCCGAGTACACCGTACACTCGGGGTTGGTGATGATGTTGCGCTTGGCCGCGTTGCCCACCAGCACCGAGCCGTCCTCGAGAAAGGACACGCACGAGGCGTGGGTCGTCTCTCCCCACTCGTTGGGGATGACGAACGGCTGACCGTCCTGCACCACGGAAACGCACGAGGTGGAGGTGCCCAGGTCGATGCCGATCGCGATGTCGTCCGACATTCCGTCTCCGGTGTAGCCATGGAGGGCCGTTGAATCCCCAACCCTCGGGAAAGCGCCGGGATGTTAGACACCTCGCACTCGGGCTGTCAAACGTTCCGTATGGGTAAACCCCAGTCCTTTCAAGGGGTTGGCTGGGTTGGCGGCGAGGGGGAGCCCGGGTTGAGGGCCCTGGAGGGCGTCATTATCTATAGAGGCAGCAAGGGGGTTTTCCGCATGTCCGTCGCGCTGGCCGTCCTGACGTCCGACCCGAACCTGGTGCGGTGCGAGCTGCATCGGCTGGAGGGGCAGGTGGCTCTCCAGGGGGAGGAGGGGCGGTCCACCGCGGTGGGTATCGGCGCCTACGCGCAGGATGACGTCCTGCTCCGCCGCTTTCCCCGGGACGCGGACCTGACCCTGGAATCGCTCGCTCCGCCGCACGAGACGGAGGCGCTCCTGTTCCACGGGCGGCGGCTGCCGGTGGGACTGTCGCCGGAGGAGAACACCCAGCCGTTCCGCTCGCGGCGCTGGCTGTTCGCGCACCAGGGCCGTCTCGAGGACTTCGCCGGCCTCCGGGCCGGGCTGCTGGACGAGGTGCCGGACTTCCTCAAGCGGCAGATCCGCGGGGAGACGGACAGCGAGGTGGCCTTCGCGCACTTCCTCAAGCGGCTGTGGGAGACGGGGCACGGGGATGACCCGCGGCTCCCGGCGGAGGTGGCCGGCCGGCTGCTGGCGGACACGGGCCATGAGCCTGTCGCGGGCCTCGGCCCGGACGGGGGCCGCGCGCACGTCCACGGTGAACCTGCTCGCCACCAACGGCTACGTCCTGGTGGCCACGCGCCTGGGCGGCCAGCCGCTCTACTACACGCGCCTGGAGGGCACGGATTCTTGCGAGGTGTGCGGCCTCACGCCCGGCATGCCCGACACGCACCCGGGAGTGATGGCGCACCGGCGCCGGCGCTCGGTGGTGGTGGCCTCGCACCTCAAGCGCCCGGTGGGCTGGGTGGAACTGGCCGAGGGCACCACGCTGACGGTGGAGGCGGACCTCCAGGTGCGCCACCTGCCGTCCACCCCCTGACGCCCGGGTCACACGCCGAAGAAGGACACCTCGAGGAAGCGCACGAAGAGGTTGGCGGCGGCGTGGAAGAGGGCGGCACCCACCACGCTGCCGGTGCGCTCTCGCATCCACCCGAAGAGCAGGGCGGGGAAGAAGACGGACAGGCGCCACACCTGGAAGATGGCCAGGTGGCCCAGCGCGAAGAGCAGCGCCGTCAGCCAGAAGGCGGGGCCCAGCCGCACGCCGAGGAATCGCCGCCCATGGGGCCAGGCGTCGCGCAGGCGGGCCTGCATGTAGCCCCGGTAGAAGAACTCCTCGGGCAGGGCCACCACGAAGAGCTGATCCACCACCCACTCGCCGAAGCGGGGCGGCAGCCGCGGGGTGAAGTGCCCCGAGCCCCGGAAGGGCGCCAGCAGGCGCGACAGCTCCGTGGGCAGGAGCTGCAGCACCTCCGTCCACAGGACGAAGGCCCCGAAGAAGAGGGGGAACACCACCGCGCTCATGACGAGGAAGAGGCGCACGTCCTGGCGCCAGGTGCGCAGGGTGAGGCCGTAGTCCCGGTAGTCCTCGCCGCGCCAGCGCATGGCGATGAGCGGCAGGTAGAGGAAGCCCACCGTGGCCACCAGCTTGGGGACGCCGGAGCCTCCGAAGAGGAGGAAGGCGATGATGATGCCCAGGAAGCCGATGCCCCACAGGCCCAGCACCTCCTGCACGGCGGTGGGGCGCCAGGGCGTGGCCGCGGACGTGCTCACGGGGTGGCCACCTTCGTGGCGAGCTGCTGCCGGACGACGTCCAGGGGCAGGGCCCGGCAACCGCGTCCCTTGCGCTGGACGGACACGGCGACCAGCCGGCCCGTCTCGTCATAGAGGGGACTGCCCGGAGGCAGTGCCAGGTTCACGTCGATGAAGGGCGCGGGCGCCTTGCGCGCCAGGGCCGAGGCCGGCGTGTCCTTGCGCTTGCCCTTGCCGGGGATGATGCCGATGAGCCACTGGCCGGGGAGGTTCGCGGTGTTGGGCTTCACGGCCGCGGCGGGGTAGGTGCCCGCGGGGGCGGCGACGACGGCCACCTTCAGGTACGCGTTGGCGAGTACCACCGTGGCCGGCAGCGTGCTCCCGCCGTACTCCACCTGCGCGGCGTCCAGATCGACGTGGCTCACCGCGGTGAGCACCTGGCCCTCGGTTCCCACGATGATGCCGGGGCCGGCGGCTCGGGGGCCGCGTACCCGGACGACGGAGCGTTCGTACTGGGCGAGCGCCCGCTGGAGATCGGCGCGCGAGGGGCGCTCCGGCTCCGAGGCGGAGACCTGGGTGGAGAGCAGGACGAGGACGATCGGGAGCAGTCGGCGCAGCAAGGCGATGCGAGCCTAGGGCATCTGGAAGGGACAGGCGAGGTGACCGTGTGTAGAGGGCGCGCAAGGCACAGGGCGGCCCGGACCCGCGCGGTGGCATGCAGTCCGCGCGAGTGTTTCACGTGTCCAGTTGTCCGCCCACTCCGCAAGTTGGGATGGTTCGCGCCCTTCTGCCGGTGGGGGACGAAACCGCTCTGGCGGGCTTGAGTGGTAGACGTCTACCATTGATGTGTGCAAATGTGGGTTGGATGTGGTGTGACTGGTAGACGTCTACCACTGCGCCGATGTCGACCCTGCCCAACGCACCGTGTTCTCGCAGATGCAGCCCTGGATTTCGGACACGTCCACTCAGGCTGCGGCGTGCTTTTGACGTCTCCTTCAGCGCGAGGGAGCGCTGTGCCTGGGGAGTGCTCACGCTGGCCCTGTGGGTGCTGAGCGGATGCGCCACGGGCGCGCCTCCGGCCGGGCTGCTGGCGAGCCCCCGCTCCCACCGCCTGACGCCGGCCTTCTTCACGCAGGCGCGTCCGCCTGGGCCCGTGGACTCCGCGGCGACGGCCGTGCCGCCCGGCGACGCCCCTGCGCTCGACGAGGACGACGACCCGGAGGACGATGTGGAGGAGGAGCCAGGTGCCCCGGCCATGACGTCGGACGTACCTGGGGACGGGTCCGGCTCGCGGGGACGCCGCCCGGTGCGCCAGGAGGACGAACCCGGGAATGACGAGGGCGAGGGACTCGTGGGCTGGAGGGATGGGGTGGGGGAGGGGCGCCCCTGGGCGGTGCCCTTCAGCGTGGACCATTTCCAGGGACTGCTGGTGCAGGCGGGCGTGTCCCCCGAGTTGCTGCCGGAAGACGGGAGCACCTTGTCGCCCCAGCAGGCGGTGCACCAGCTGGCCCACCTGCTGGAGGCGAAGGCGGGGCTGGGGGAGTTTCCCCGTCAGCGCATGGCGGCGCATCTGCTGCTGGAGGTGGCCACGGGCGAGGGGCCGGTGACGCGCGAGGAATTGCACGCGCGCATGGACCGCTTCCACCGGCTGAGGGTGGCGCGGCCGGACGGCTACCTGGTGCGGGCGGTGACGGGCGAGGCGGTGCAGCGTGCCGGGGAGGTGCGGCTGGATCCGGACGGCACGCTGAGGGCGGGCCGCTACGAGGTGGGCCCCTTCTACGCGGTAGAGGACGGGCAGTTGTGGCCAGTGGACACGGGGCTGGAGGTGCCCCGGGGCGCGAAGCCCCTGGGCCCCTACGTGCCGGATGAGGGCGTGATGCTACCCGCGCTGGAGGGAGCGGGGCTGGCGTTGGGGGACACGCTGGAGGGCCTGAGCCGGCTCGTCTTCCACCCAGGCGAGAGCCTGGAGGGCCTGACGCGGCTTCCGGGGGCGGTGCGCGTGCTCTTCCAGAACGCGCCCGAGTACTGGGAGGCCTTCCGCCAGAAGCCTCGCGGCGAGCAGGTGCGTGAGGGCTCACGCTTGCTGGCCAACGTGCTGCTGACGGTGGGCACCTCGGGGGCGGGGGCGGTGAAGGCGGTGACATGGGGAGAGAAGCTCGGCCGGCTGTCGGTGCCGCTGCTGACGCTGACGAAGAGAGGCGAGCTGGTGCTGCGGCTGGTGGCGGTGCCTGGGCGCACCATGGCGGTGGCGGGCCAGGGGCTGAGCATCGCCTGGGGCCTGCACCTGGCCAAGGTGGGCCCGGGCCAGGGGGGCGGCTGGGTACCGCCGGTGGGAGGCCCGGGGCAGTGGGTGCCCAAGAACGAGCGGATGTCGCCGCGCTCGCGCGCCTTCCAGCACAAGGTGACGAAGGCTCCGGCGGGCTGGGTGTACCGCGTGTGGCGCAATGGCGAGAAGGCCGACTTCGACGGCTTCGACCTGGAGCAGCGCCTGCTGCAGGAGACCAAGGGCTTGGGCTATGACAAGCACTTCGATGCCGACCTCAATGCCAAGAAGTATTTCCGAGGCGCCAAGCGGCTCGTCAGGCAGGCCCAGCGGCAACTTCGGGTGGCCAAGGGTATCCGCATTCGTTGGCACGTAGCCGAGGCCAGAATGGTGGACATCCTCAAGAGATTGTTCAAGCAGGAACGAGTCGAGGGTATAGAGGTGGTCCACACGCCACCCTAGTTCTGTACGATGGACATGAGAGAGACTTATTACGCCGGGACATATTGGCCGACGCGTCGCGAGTCCGCTGAGCAATGCGCACAACGCGCGGAGACCTTCTTTCGTCTCCTCTCGGATTGTGACTCCATCTTCATGAATTGGTTCGAGCAGGCGAACTCAATCAAAAAAGCACTACAACTCCAGTTCGAGCCCAGCTACGAGACGTTCCTGCGATTTTTCAAGAGCAAGAAATATAATGAGGGGGCGTTTGGGTTTGGCTTTGGTGCTTGGACGGGACACAAGGAGGATGGGCATGGTGGGATGGTGACGCTCAGTTGTGGCTCTGCCGTGACTCCCCCTCCAAACAACTGCCTTCTCCACCTGCCCTCGGAGGAATCAGGTGCCGGGCGTGTTCTCACCACGCACGTCCTGATTCAGGTGCTTCGCGCGATGGTCCTGGCCTGGGAGCCAGCTGATGGTGGCGTCTTCTCGAAAGCCTACCAGGATCTGAGGGATGAGCCCGCGAGCAAGCCCTACACAGGTTGGCTCATGTATCTCTCACGCAACCGTGGGGAGGTGCCGCCTCTACCAGAGCCCGTGCGCGTCGAATCCGTAGAAGACAAGGGAACCCTCATCATCCTCACCCCCGAGCGCTTCACCGTGAACAACCCGGAGCATGTCGCTCTGGCCGATACGGTCCGCACGTTGCTTGAGCGGGCGGGGTTGTTGACCGAGTACAACCCGTAGGGCCGCCCGCGACATCATCCCCGCGTCAGGCGGCTCGCAGCTCGCGGAGGGTGGAGACGAACTGCTGGGCGGGGAGGGTGTTGAGGAGGTCCTCCTTCCGGGCCCAGCCCCGGCGCGCGGTGGCCACGGCGAAGGCCAGGTTGGCCAGGTCCGACACCTTGTGCGCATCGCAGCTCGCCACCAGCTTCACCCCACGCTGGAGCGCCATGCGCACGTGCTCCGTCTTCAGGTCCAACCGCTCCGGTTTGCCGTTGACCTCCACCACCACGCCGCGCTCGGCGGCCTTGTCGAGCACCGCCTCCATGCGCACGGGGTAGGGCTCTCGGCTGTGGATGAGCCGCCCGGTGGGGTGCCCGAGGATGTGCAGGTGCGGGTTGTCGAACGCCGCCAGCAACCGGCGCGTCATCTGCTCCTCATCCATGCCGTGCCGCACGTGGATGGAGCCGATGACCACCTCCAGCTTCTCCAGCACGGCGTCCGAGTAGTCCAGGGCGCCGCTCTCCAGGATGTCCACCTCGATGCCCTTGAGCAGCCGGATGCCCTGGACGGTCTCGTTGACGCGGTCGATCTCGTCCCACTGGCGGCGCAGATCGTCCTCCTTGAGGCCTCCGGCGTAGATGGCCGCCTGGCTGTGCTCGGTGACGGTGAGGAACTCGAGCCCCATCGCCTGGGCGGCGCGTGCCATCTCCTCCAGCGTGTTCTTCCCGTCGGACCAGGTGCTGTGCGCGTGCACGGCGCCCCGCAGGTCCTCGAGCGTGACCAGGTTCCCGGGCAGCCGGCCCTCGAGCGCCGCCTCGAGCTCCCCGGTGTCCTCGCGCAGCTCGGGCGGGACGTACTGCATGCCGAGCAGTGCGTAGAGCGCGGCCTCGTCCGGCACGCTCAGCTTGGTGCCATCGGCGCGGTGCACGCCCCACTCGGAGATCTTCAGCCCCTTGTCGTGGGCAATCCCCCGCAGCCGCACGTGGTGGGCCTTGGAGCCGGTGAAGTGGTGCAGGGCGGTGGCGAAGTCCTCGTCCGGCAGCACGCGCAGGTCCACCTGGAGGTCCTTCTCGTGCAGCCGCACCGAGCACTTGCTCTCGCCCCGGCCGATGATGTTCGCCACCTCGGGCGCGCGGGCGAAGGCATCGAACACCGTGTTGGCGTCCGCCGCCGAGGCGATGAGGTCCACGTCTCCCACCGTCTCCGCCCGCCGGCGCAGGCTGCCTCCCACGCTCGCGCGGATGACGCCGGGCGTGGCCTTGATGGACTCCAGCAGCCGCTCGGCCACCGGCATCACGTCCCCGAGCAGCCGCCGGGGTGTCCGGGTCCGCCGGTACAGCTCCACGCCCGCGAGGATCTTCGCCTCGCTCTTCTCCCCGAAACCCGAGAGCTTGCGCACCCGGCCCTCGCGGCAGGCCTTCTCCAGCGAGTCCACTCCGTCCACACCGAGTTGGCGCGCCAGGGCCAGGGCCTTCTTCGGGCCCAGGTCCGGCACCTGGACGAGCTCCAGGACCCCTGGGGGGAACTCGGCGCGCAGTGTGTCGTAGTAGGCGAGCTTACCGGTGGTGAGCAGCTCGGAGACCTTGTCGGCGATCGCCTGGCCGATCCCTGGCAGTTCCTTCAGGCGGCCTTCGCGGACGAGCACTCCCAGGTCCTCGGAGAGCCCGGCGATGCGGTCGGCGGCGGTGTCGTATGCGCGGCTGCGGAACGGGTTCTCCCCCTTCATCTGGAGGAGGAGCGAGATGTCCCGGAGGACCTGGACCACGGCGGCTTTATCGGGAGGCGTCACAGGGAGGAAGGTAATGCCCTCGAGACGGGGGTGCAGGCGAGCGGAAACGTGAGGTTCACCGACAAGCACTCCCCGACCCGGGCCCGGCCGGGATACAAGAGCCCGGGTCGTTCATTCCAGAGAGCCACGAAAGACGGAGTCGATGAAGATCAAGCTCGGACCGGCGGACTTCGCCGAAAAGGAGATGCGGGGCTACGAGGTGGGCAAGAGCAGCCTGTGTGTGGCCAGGATCAACGGGCGCTACAAGGGGCTCGATGACTGGTGCAACCACGGGGGCTGTCTGCTCTCCGGTGGACGCCTGGAGGGGAACATGGTCGTGTGCCCCTGCCACGAGGTCGGCTTCGACATGGACACCGGCAAGAACGAGACCTCGCCGGGCGTGTGCGATGACCAGCCCGCCGTGAAGATCGAGGTCGCCGACGGAGAGCTGATCGTCGATCTGCCCGACAAGGACTTGTAGGAGGCGCGCCATGGGACACGAGGGACACGATCACGACCATGACCCCAAGCATGGTCACGGACATCACCATCACCCCCACGGGCACGAGCATGGCCACGACCACGGCCATGACCACGGACACGGTCATGACCACCACCATGGGCACGAGCACGGCTCCGGGCCGGTGGCGGAGCACAAGGCGCACGCGCCGGTGCACGTGAGCACGTTCGTGGTGACGTGCTCGGACAGCCGGGACGGGTCGAAGGACGAGAGCGGGCGGGTGCTGCGCGAGCTGCTGGAGGCCGAGGGGCACCCGGTGAGCGGCTACCGCGTCATCAAGGACGAGCCCGAGTCCATCCGCGCGATGCTGAAGGAGGCCCAGGAGTCCGGCGCGCGGGCCGTCATCTTCAACGGCGGGACGGGCATCGGCCGCCGGGACAGCACGGTGGAGACGCTGCAGGGCCTCTTCGAGAAGACGCTGCCCGGCTTCGGCGAGCTGTTCCGGATGCTGTCCTTCCAGGAGATCGGCAGCGCGGCGATGATGTCGCGGGCCACCGCGGGGACGTACCAGGGGATGATCCTCTTCTCGCTCCCGGGCTCTCCGAAGGCGGTGCGGCTCGCGCTGCGCAAGCTCATCCTCCCCGAGCTGGGTCACGCGGTGCGTGAGCTGACCCGCTGAGTCACGCACGTCCGGCCGGGCCTCGCGGGCTTCCATCGCCACGCGAGGTCTGGCCGGTCCTCTTCATCACCCCGCGAGCCTCGGCCTCACTGCCTCCCCGTTCTCCTCTCGCTCCCGGACGATGCGCTGGCCGATGAGCGCGAGCAGCCCGGGAATCTGCCGGATCGCGGCACGATCGTTGTCCCGGTACGTCTCCTCGAGGTCCTCCCACGGAACGAGGCACGGGTGCGTCCTCGCCTCGTCATCACGAGGGCCCTTGTGCCAACCATCGAGCAGGTACCGTGCGCACCAGCGGTCATGCTCCATGCGCGCGAGCAGCTCCACCGCCTCGGCGGTGAAGGCGAATCCTCCCGTGCCCGATGAGGTGGGCTCGCTCCGGCAACCCACGGCGCGCAGCTTGACGGGGATGTGGTCCGCCTGCTGGCGGTTCGACTCGCGGAAGAACTCGTCCAGCTCGGGCCACTCCCTCAGTGCCGGACGCGCCCCCAGGACTTCTCCCTCCGCCAGCTTGCGCCGCAGGTAGTCCGTGTGCGCCGTGCGCGCGAGCAGATCCAACGTCTCGCCCAGGATGCTCTCGCGGTTGCACAGCCGGTCGATCATCCCGAAGACGCTGATCCGCCCGTTCCAGCGGCCCTCGCCCGAGCCATGCACCAGGGCCGACATCCCCGCTTCGTGCGACATGCGCACCCGCACCGGGACCCGCCGTCCCCGCAGCCGCTCCACCAGCGTCAGCCCACAGGCGAGGCCACGGCGGTCATCGTCGAAGCACACCACGATGTTCAGGAGCCGGTGCGGATCCTGTCCCCACTCCTCCAGCCGCGAGAGCACCTCGGCGTACTCCACGTCGCCCTCCAGCACGTCCAGGTCCGCCACCTGGGTGAATCCCGGGCACCTGCCGAGGAATCGCTGCCGCCGCTCCTCGGCCTTCCGGTCGACGATCGTCACCCGCAGGCGGGAGCCGTTGGCCAGGTGCGTCAACCGGGCGGCCTGTAGCGCCACGCTCTCGCCCATCTGCCCGAAACCCACCACACACAGGTGCACGAAGCGCGGGTCCCCGGGCTCCATCCGCTCCCGGTCCAGCGGGTTGTCGCGAAGCAGCACGCGGGCCGCCGCCTCGTGGATGTTGAAGGGCTGGGCCTCCACCGGCTCCGGCCCTGTCAGCACCTTCGAGGCACGAAGCAGTGAGCACAGTTGGAGATCGCCCACGTGGGCGAGGACTCGCAGGGGCGTGGTGCGTCCGGGTGCCCGCTCGCGCACCAGCCGGCGCGCGGTGAGGGCCGTCTCGATGTTGGCGCCGTCATCACCCGTGACCGCGAGCAGGAGCGAGGCCTGCGCCACGCGGGCCTGGCGGAGGATGGCCTCGTCGGCCGCCGCGCTCGGCAGCACCAGCGCGCCCGACTCCCGAGCCGCGAGCAGGGAGTCGTTCTCCTCGTCCTTCTCGATGATGACGACCCGCTCGCCGCGGGACAGGAAGTCCTGGGCGAGCTGGTGACCCTTGCGCCCCAGGCCGCACACCACCACATGGCCGGAGAGCCGGCGCAACCTCAGCCGCTCCAGCTCGCTCGCGAAGAGCACGGAGCCGGCGCGCAGCACCGCGTAGAAGGACACGGCCGCGGAGGACCAGCGGGCCACGTCGAGCGTCCAGGGCGTCCTGCCCGGCAACACCTGGAGCTGCAGCACGAAGAGCTGCACCGACTGGTAGAGCAGATCCGAGACACCGAAAAGGGGATCTCCCAGGTAGTCGCGGAGCCCCACGACCCCGAGGCCGAGGGTGGAGAGCACCCACGCCACGACCATTCCGGGCTCATGATCGCGGAGGAAGGCAAGGAGACGTCGCATGTGCCCCGAGTCTACCTCGCTCCCAGGAACGGAAGGGCAGGGCGGGAAGCAGCCAGGGGAACGCCTTCAATCCTTGCCCGCTCGAGGAGCCGCGTTCTAGCGTGCCGCGCAACGCATTTCGGGAGGGTGCATGCCCATCGTGGAGTCCCGCCTCGACACCGTGACGCTCTACCATCAGGGCGCGCGGGTAACCCGGTTGCTCTCGCTGGACTGTTCCGGGGGCAAGCCGCCCACGGAGCTGGAGATCCCCCGGCTGCCGCTCTCGTTGTTCGACGCCACCGTGCGCGTGCGCGTGTTGTCCACGGACAATCCCCAGGCGGACCTCTCCGCCACGAATGTGCGCGTGGGGTTGTGGATTCCTCCCAGGGAAGCGCCCCTGGACACGGTGGACGAGGCCGCGCTGCGCTCCCTGCGCCAGCAGGTGCGGACCGTGGAAAGCCAGCTGCGGCAGCTCGACTGGGAGATGTCCATCCTCGCCGACATCCCCGTGCCGGAGCGTCCGGAGCCCGAGGAGGGCAAGCCACCGCCGCCCGCTCCCATGGGCGCGCGGCTCGCCCTGGAGCAGTTCTCCCAGGATGGCGTGCAGTCCCGTCTCGTGGAGGCGCGCTCCCTGCGCGAGCAGTGGCGCAAGCTGAATGAGGACGTGGCCGTCCTCGAGGACAAGATGCGGAGGGACTCCACCGCGCGCGAGGTGACGGCGGCGGAGCTCCGCAAGTCCGTCCACGTGCAGCTGCGCCACGGGGGAGGCGAGCTCCGGCGCGCGGAGCTCTCCGTCGAGTATTTCGTCCCCGGGGCTCGCTGGGCTCCCAGCTATCAGTGCCGCCTGACGCGGGACTGCCGGCAGGTGGAACTGGTGACGCGTGCCCTCATCTGCCAGGACTCCGGAGAGGACTGGCGCGGCGTGAAGCTGGTGCTCTCCACCGCCGCGCCCATGAGCTGGACGGAGCTGCCGGAGTTGCCCTCCACCCGCATCGGACGCGCCCAGCCCCCGCCTCCCGCTCGCGCCGGTTTCCGTCCGCCACCGAAGGGCGCCACCGCGCTCTTCTCCGACTACGACCGCGATCGCCGCTCTCTGCTGCTCGGCCTGTCGCCCGTCCAGTCGTACATGCTGCCCGCGCTGCCGGCTCCTTCGGATCTGGAGGAGGCCGTCGTCTTCGGCGGGGTGCGTGACGCCCTCGAGGAACGCAAGGAACTGCGGCGGAGCAAGAAGGGCTCGCGCCCGAGTCTCGATGCCCTGGACGATGACATGGTCATGGCCGAGAGGTCGGCCGTGTACGATGGAATGGCCGCGGAAGAGGAATCGGCCGCGGAGATGGATGAACCGGCCTATCCCATGGCCGTTGCCGCGGCGCCGGGCATGGCGCCGCCCATGCCTCCTCCAGCTCCCGCGCCCATGGCGGCACGCCCGTCGGTGGCCGTTGCCGGTCCCGCTCGCTCCAGGGCCGTGTCACGGGGCGGCCCTGGCGGGGGTGGCGCGACCCCCTCGCAGGCCGGCCTGGAGGCGGTGGTGTTCACCCACCTGCGGCTCGCCCCGGCGACCGAGGGCATGCGCAACCGGCTCCAGCCCGTCGACGCGCGGCGCTTCTATCTGGAGTCGCTGTCGCGCTTCCAGGTGGAGGTGAAGTTCGATGTCATGGCCGTGGTGGCCGAGGCCGAGCTGCGGGCCCGCAACGTGGCCAACCTGGACCTGCCGGGCGGCACGGCGGACGTCCGGGCCGCGAGTGGCCATTTCGACTTCAGCTACATCGCCGATGCCACGGTGGACGTCCCGTCCGACAACACCTTCCACTCCGTGCCCCTGGGCACGCGCACCGGTGAGGCCAGTGTCCTCTACGTGGCCGTCCCCCGCGAGGACAGCAACGTCTACCGGCAGGCGCAGGTGAAGAACCCGCTGTCCGCTCCCATGTTGCCGGGCCCCGCCGAGGTCTACGTCGGGGGCGAGTACGTGCTCTCCACCACGCTGCCCTCCGTGCCCCCTCGCGGCGAGTTCAAGCTGGGCCTGGGCGTGGAACAGGCCATCCGCTGCGCGCGCAACACCCGCTTCACCGAGGTCCGCAGCGGCGAGAAGATCGTCGCGACGACGGAGCTCTGGCACGACATCCTCATCGACCTCGTCAACAACCTGGACCGGGAGATCGTCTGCGAGGTCCGTGAGCGCATCCCCCAGCCCGCGCCGAACGCGGAGGTGGTGGTCGAGGAGGGCGCTGTCACCCCCGCGTGGGAGCTCTATGCGCAGGAGGAGCGTGGCCGCGTGCTCGAGGGGGGACGCCGCTGGCGCCTCACCGTCCCCGCGAACGGGACGAGCAAGCTGTCCGCCCGGTACGTGGTGAAGATGTACGCCAACAACGAGGTCAACGGCGGCAACCGCCGGGAGGCGTGACATGAGCACGGCCATCCAACCCATGGGTGTGGAGCGCTACGAGCCCGCCTTCCCCGAGGTGGCTCCGGTCCTGGACGCGCCGGTGCGCGTCGTGACGCTGTTGGAGGATCGGGCGCAGGTGACTCGCGGCGGCACGGTGCGCGTGCGCGCGGGGCAGAATCGGGTCGTGGTGCGGGGCGTGGCTCCGGTGATGCAGGACGTGTCCCTGCGCGCCGAGGCCGTCTCCGGGCAGGCGCGTGTGGTGGACGTCCGGGTCCGCCGCAGCCTGCGCATCCGGACCGTGGACAAGCCCGAGGCGGCGCGGGTGCTCGAGGAGCGGATCGAGGCCCTGCGGCGCGAGCGTGAGCAGGTGTTGGAGGACCAGGCCCGAGCCCGTGCGCGCTTCGAGCGCATCCAGCGGATGCTGGTGCTCGGGGCCTCGGAGATTCCCGAGGACGCGGGGTGGGGGATGGGGGCCGCGGCCCAGTGGCAGGACACGTTCGACGCCCTGTTCCGCAAGGCCCGCCAGCTGCGCGAGTCGGCGCTGAAGGCCACCTTCACCGCCGAGCGGTTGGAGGAGGAGATCGCCGCCGTGATGCGCCAGCGTCAGGCGTTGGATCGCGTGGAGCACCAGGTGGTGGGCTGGCTGGAAGTGGACGTGCTCGCGGAGGCCGAGGGCGAGGTGGAGGTCCGCATCCACTACGTGGTGCCCAACGCCCTGTGGCGGCCGCTGCACTCGGCGCGCCTGCTGGAGGGGAAGCGTATTCTCTTCGCCTCGTCCGCGGCGGTCTGGCAGGACACCGGCGAGGACTGGAGGGAGGCGGAGCTGCGCTTCTCCACGGCGCGCTCCTCGCTGGGCATCGAGCCGCCTCTGTTGCAGGCGGACCTGCTCACCGTGAAGAAGAAGAGCGAGACGGTGGCGGTCCAGGTCCGGGAGGTGCGGGTGCAGAAGGCGGGACTGGGCAGTGCGCCGGCCACGGGCGCGGCCGCTCCGGCGACGCCGCCGAGCGTGGAGCTGCCCGGGGTGGATGATGGCGGCGAGACGCGCAACCTGAGGGCGCCGGGCCGGAATACCATCGTCTCGGATGGGCGGCCCCACATCATTCCGCTCTTCAGCTTCGAGGCCGAGGCGGAGTCGTCGCTGGTGGCTTTTCCGGAGCTGGAGAACCAGGTGTTCCTGCGGGCGGTGGCGCGCAACACCTCGCCCAATCCGGTGCTGGCGGGACCGGTGGAGTTGCTGCAGGAGAACGGCTTCGTGGGGTGGACCCAGACGCTGTTCGTGGCGCCCCAGGAGAAGTTCGAGCTGAGCTTTGGTCCGGAGGAGTCCGTCCGCATCCAGCGCGAGGCGAAGCGGGAGAGCGAGCTCAACCCGGTGAGCAAGTGGAACGAGGCCACGGTGCGGCTCACCCTCTACCTCTCGAACCTCTCGGGGAGCGCGCGCACGGTGGCGGTCACCGAGCGCCTGCCCGTGTCGGAGATCGAGCACGTGAAGGTGGAGCTGGATCGGGAGAAGACCAGCGGAACTCCGGTGCTCGACGACAACGGATTCTGCACGTGGAAGGTCGAGCTGCCCGCCAATGGCCATACCCGGCTGCACCTGGTGTTCAAGGTCTTGACGGCGCCGGGTGTGCAGAGCGCCTGAGGGCGTTCATCCCGTGCGTTGGGCTCTGTAGGGAGGCGGGGAGGGCACTCTCCGCAAGGCCCCGGCCCGCCATCAAGCGAGCCGGGGTTTTCCTTTTCTCCTGAAGCCGCCAGCGGCGGACGGGTGCGCTGGCCGCGCGTCAGTCGTGCCGCCCCCAGCTGTCGGCCGCGCCCCACACGACGTACCCGGGCATCGCGAAGAACGCGGCCGTGCCGTAGATCTTGTACGCGCCGTTGGAGGTCGCGGCCGACTTGACCTTGTCGACGATGTTGCTCACGCGTGTCGTCGCCTGGTCGGAGACTCCCGCGGCCTTGGCGATGTTCACGCGCTCGCTCCAGGCGCCGCTGGCCGCGCCAGTGCCAGCGCCCTTGGCGAAGCCGGTGCCCGTGCTCTTGGCAAGCCCCTGGTACCAGGGCTGGTGCTGCTGGACATTGGTGAGGATCGTCGTCACGTCGCTCGACACCGCGCTCGACACTCCGCTCACGGCGGCCTTGGCGCCGATGCGTGCGGCGATGCCGGCGCCCCCCTTCTTGCTGGAGAGCCCGCCCGTCGCGAGCCCCCCGGCTCCGCTCACGACCCCGCTCGCGAAGCCAGCGGCGGCGCCGATCCCCATGGCCTCGAAGAAGCCCTTGGCCGTGAAGTCGCGGCCGTGCTGCACGTCGTATTTCAGTCCGGACATCCCGGCGCTCGAGAGCGTGCTCCCCGCGACATTGAGACCGAACCTGGTGAGTTTCGTGGAGATGGACGCGGTCGAGCTCGCCGCGCCCTCGGCCACCGAGGCGCCCGCGGCCACCGAGGCCGCTGCCTCCGAGCCCGCCGCCACAGCGCCCTCCGCCGCGCCCGCCGCTCCGGCCGCAGCGCCCTCCGCCGCGCCCTCCGTCGCGGCCGCCGCG
>NZ_JPMI01000256.1 GCF_000733295.1 Archangium violaceum Cb vi76
ATATGGCCGCGTTGTCAGCGCTTGTTCTCAGGGGCACTCCTTCACGGACACACCTGAAGGGGCTTGGAGGCGGCTATGACCCGTGCGGCTGCTTCAACTCGCTGAGCGGCATGACCAGGAGCGCGCGAGAGACGAAGGAGCCGATCCAGAGCTCGTCACCGACGACGATGGCGCTCGTACCCGCACTGAAGGTCTCGTTCGCGCCTCGCGCGAAGAGCGTGGTCGCCTGGAAGGAGGTCGGATCGATGCGGGCCACCTCCGTATCGATTCCGCACCCGAGGACGAACCCACACAGGCCCACGATGGCGAGGGCGTTCGGATGCCCTGTCGCGAGAATGGAGCCGTCGGGTGCGAACCGGAGGTTGTCTGGATGGAAGCCGAGGTCGACGGACCGGGGGCTCGTGGTGGTGGCAACGAGGGGGACCTCGTGCACCCTGCTCTTGAAGTACTCGTTCACGTACAGGCGCGTGCCGTCCGGCGACACGAGGATGCCGTTGTCTCCTTGGAAGCGGGTGCCCGGAACCTCGGTCCAACCGTCGCCGGGGAGCCACTGCAACACCGCGCCTCGAGACGAGGAGGGAAGGTGCGGAATGGTGACGACGATGCCCTCGTCCGGGAGGGGCGCGACGGAGTTGGCTTGATGCTTCGCGGGTAGCACGACGCAGCCGGTCCAGGTCAGCGCTGGCCCCTCGGCGGAAACCCGGACGTCGAACACCTCGACTGACTCGCGGCCGCCGTGATTGATGGCGTAGAGCGTGTGCTCATCCGGAGCGCGGGGACGGAGCGCGAGCCCGTGCGCGGAGAGGAGCTTCGGGTCGGGTGCACCGGGGCAGTCGCGGTAGGCCGGTGCGGCCGGGCGCGAGAGATCGGGTGTGATGGCGCGGAAGGTTTCGTCGCTCATCTTGACGGCATACAAGCCGCCCTCGGCCCAGTCGTCGTTGCCCATGTTCCCCGTGATGACCCAGTCACTGTCCCCGAGGCGCATCAGGTCCTCTGGCTTGTTGAGTCCACACACGGCGTGGATGCCGCGGGTGAGCTCGCACTCCCTGCCTGTTCCTCGTCCGGCCGGCCAGAGCTTCCAGTAGAGGGCGGATGCGGCGGTGAACACCAGAAGAGCGAGGAGGCCGAATGCCGCGATGCGCACGCCCCTCCTGGTGAAAAAGGGACGGGGGGTGGCGGGGGCCCGTGTCGCATCCCCGTCAGGTGTCGGCATGTCTGTCACCGGAATCTCCTTCTCGCATGAAGCATAGGAAAGAGGTGGGGCCCGTTGCTTCACGCTTCTTCATTTTTCCGTGACACGAGTTCATTCCCGCTCTGACAGGCCGGTGCGAGGATGGTGTGCGGAAGGGGCAGGTGGCCCCGGGAGTGACACGCAATGGCATCAGGGAAGGCGATTCTCGGAAGCATGCTGGGGCGGTTCCTGTTCCGTAATGCGCAGGTGGCGCGGGTGCGAGACGTCTCGCCTCACTTCCGCTGGGTGGAGTTGGAAGGCGAGGCGCTGCGCGGCGTCTCCTGGAGCGCGGGGGACAAGGTGCAGGTGTACCTTCCGGACATGGGGATGCGGACGTACACGCCCCTGGCGTGGGACGCGGCTCGCGGGGCGACACAGTTGCTCGTCTACCTCCATGGAAACAGCCCTGGCGCGGAGTGGGGCCGCAACGTGCGGGTGGGGGACGGCTGCCAGTTCATGGGGCCGCGCGGCTCCCTGGCGCTCACGTCCCTTCAGGGGCCCGTGGTGTTGTTCGGAGACGAGACGTCCTTCGCCGTGGCCCACACGTTGCGGAACCTGCGGGCCGGCGCGGAGGGCGTCGAGCAGGTATTCGAGGTCTCTTCCCGGGACGAGTCCGAGCCGGTGCTGCGGGAGTTCCACCTGTCGGATAGCGCCTTGGTGGAACGCGCGCCTGGCGACGGACACCTGCCCGCCGTGGCGGAGCGTCTGGGCGACGCGCTGAAGCGGCGGCCGGGCGCGCACCTCGTCATGACGGGCCGGGCGCAGGCCATCCAGGCGCTGCGCGCGCGGCTCAAGACGGACGGCGTGGGCGCGCCGCAGAAGGTGAAGGCGTACTGGTCCGTGGGGAAGCGCGGGCTCGACTGAGGAAGCGCAGGGAGGTGAGGCCGGGGTCTTGCCGAAGCTGGCGCGCACGGCGGGTACTCCCACTCGCGTGACTTCGCCATCTGTCGTGTCCTCCTCGTGGCGGGCGAGCCCCCCGGGAAGCTCCCGGGAGGGCGGCCCTGATGCTTCGGGCTCCAGCTACTCGGCGCGCATCCAGTACTGGGTGCGCCCGATGAGCGCGATGCCGATGAAGCCGCGGACCTTCAGCTTCTTGCCACCGTCCTCCACGGCGATCTTGGCCTTGTAGGTCTTGCCATTGGCCGGGTCGAGGATGGTGCCACCCGTCCACTCATTGCCGTCCTTCTTGAGGTCGCGCAGGATGATCATGCCGATGATGGGCTGGTTCTTCAGCGCCCCCTCGCACTTGTCGCAGAGCGGATTCTGCTCCTCGGTGGGCGCGCGGAAGAGCTTCTCGATCTTCCCGTACACCTTGCCGCCCTCTTCGTAGAGGGTGACGATGGACTTCGGCTTCTTCGTCTCGTCATCAATGGTGGTCCAGCGCCCCAACACGCTCGCCTCCTGGGCGAGGGCGCTCGTGGCGAACAGCACGGTCAGCGTGGCCAGTCCCAACCAACGGGTTGCAGTCATTCGGAGATCCTCGGGCGCTGGGGAGTCACATGCCGCGAGGGGCCGCGCGCCGCGGTAACGTCCCCTCTGCGTTCCGTCCGCACTCGGCGTCCGAGCCTACCCGCAGAGCAGAGGCACCCAAAGTCCTCGTTCTCCTCACGAAACCCGGAGCTCGCCTCGCGGGCGGCCTGGCGGAGGGTGTTGGCCGCGGCCTACAAGTCCGTTGCTCCCTTGTTGTCTCGAGCCTACAACCGCCACGCCGCCGCCTCGTCGTTTCGCGGGGTTGGCGTTGGTCCGCCCCTTGCTCATGGGGCGCACGTCGTCGTGTTCAACCCTCACCTGGTATCGCGAGTCATCCGTATGCGTATTGCTTCCACTCTCTCCCTGCTGTCCCTGATCGCCCTTCTCCCCGCGTGTGGCCCGACTTCCCGCGAGGATGCGCAGCGTGAGGCCACCGGGGCCGCCTGCGACTACTACGCCGGATGCGAGAAGATCGGCTCTGGCGATGGCAAGGAGTTCGAGGACCGGAAGGAGTGCGAGGTGGATATGCGCGACTTCTTCCAGGGCTCGTGGACGGCGAACAACTGCCCCGCCATCAACGAGAAGGGGCTCGACACGTGCCTGGAGCGCATCCGCTCCACCTCGTGCTCGAGCGCGGCGGACTTCCTCAACACCGCGTTCTTCGTGTGTGGCTCGGGCGCGGTCTGCCAGGAGGAGGCCGAGGACTGAGCGCGGCCCTCACGCGGGGCTGAAGGTGCGGCGGTAGTGGGGCCACGCGTCCCACAGGTACAGGCCGAAGGGCACCCACCAGATGAAGTCATTGGTGAGGCAGAGCACCAGCGTCGCCACCGGCCACTCGCCCTGGAGGATGAGGAGCGCGAGCCCGATGGGCCCCAGCACCTTTCCCAGGAGCCCCACCGCCGCCAGCGCGAAGCCGTGCTCGGGCCGCCGCGCCACCTCCGCGTAGAGCAGGCCGTAGACGCCGATGACCATGCCCAGGCAGGCGAAGAGGGCGGGCTGGTTCATCGGCGGCATGCCCGCGAAGCGGAAGAGCCACTGTGGATCCACCGCCGCGTAGAGGCCCCACAGCAGGTTGTACACGGCCGCCAGGGTGAACACCGCGCGGTGCAGGGCTCGCCGCTTCATCTCGTGCCTCAGCGGTTGAGCTGGTAGCGGCGGGCGATCTCCGTCACCTCGCGCGTGACGGCCTGGAGCGTCTCGGTGGCCTGCAGCGTGGTGTCCAGCCGCTTCATCGTCTCGTCCATGCCGGCGGAGATGTGGGCGATGGCGTTGAAGATGTGGGAGATGCCCGTGTTCTGCTGGTTCACCGCGACGGCGATCTGCCGCACGGCCGCGGCGTTCTCCTGGATGATGAAGGACATCTCGCGCAGGTTGTTGCCCGAGGACTTCACCATCTCCAGGCCGCCCTCCACCTGCAGCGCGCCCTGCTCGCTCATGGAGACCACGTCGCGGATGGCGGTGCCGATGTCCAGCAGGCTCTTGCGGATGAGGGCGTTCTCCCGGATGGTTTGATCCGCCAGCTTGCGAATCTCACTGGCCACCACGGCGAAGCCGGCGCCCTGGTCTCCCGCGCGCGCGGCCTCGATGGAGGCGTTGAGCGCCAGCAGGTGGGACTGGTCCGCCAGGTCCTTCACCGTGACGGCGATGTGGGCGATCTGCGTGGCGCTCTCCTGCAGCCGCAGCACCTTGCCGCGGATGCCGTCCACGAAGTCCCGGATGGTGTTGAGGCCCGTGAGGGTCCGCTCCAGCGACTCCTCGCCGTACTGGCCGAGCTGCCCCGCGTGGCCGGCCACGCTCAGCACCGTCTCGGCCTTGTGGGAGGCCAGCTCGGAGGTGGTGCGGATCTCCTCGGAGGTGAGCTGGGCCTGCTGGAGCATGGCGGCCTGCTCGGTCAGGCGCTGGCGCTGCTGGTTGCTCGCGGAGCCCAGGGCCGTGCTCGCCGACAGCAGCATGGTGGCCGAGGCCTGCAGGCGGGTGGGAATCTCCTGCAGCCGCTCGAGCACCGTGACCATGCCCGTGGCGAGGTCTCCCATCTCGTCGGTGGAGGCCCAGCGGGGCGCGAAGGGGGCGCCCTGGGCCAGGGCCTCGATGGCCTCCAGCATGGCCGCCGTCGCGCGCACCTGCCGGCGTGCCAGCATCCAGGCGGCGAGCGTCAGGACGACGAGGACGAACGCCCCCAGCGCCAGCAGCGGCGGGCCCATGGTGGACAGCAGGCTGTCGGTGAAGCCGTGCAACTTCGCGGCGATCAGCTCGCCCTGGGCCTGGGGGATGGACGGATCCTCGAGCACGGCCTTCATCTGCGCATCGCGCAGCTCGAGCGTCTGCAGGATGAACACCAGGGCCGAGAGCACCAGGGTGCTCGTCAGGGTGGCGGCGAACACGTAGGGCAGGAACCAGCGCTGCCTCGGCCAGAAGATTCCCCGGCCGGTGGCTTGCGTGCGCAGGCGGTTGCGCTCCTCGACGATGAGCGGCATCAACATCTGCTCGAGCTTGATGCCCACGGGGAGCGCCAGCACCTGGCCGATGGTGGCGGCCACCAGGAACCCGAGGCCGATCATCAAGGGGTGCTTGCCGGTGCGGAGCACCAGCGGGACGACGTAGACGAGGCCGCCCACGAGAGCGGGGGTCTGGGTGCTCACGAAGGCGAGCTTCCAGGGCAGCATCTGCAGGCGGGCGAGCCGCTCCTGGGGAGGCTCGTCGGGCCGGGTGGGGAGGTTGCTCCGAAGCTGCCAGGCAATGCCCGCCCAGGGAATCAGCAGTGCCGCCACCGCGAAGACGACGGGGAGCACATGCAGCAGGGCCCAGACGTGGTCCTGGGAGGACAGCCCCAACGACAACGCGAGGAGGTAGCCCGCGATGGGCGCGGAGGGCGTGAGCCACGCCAACACGACGAGATGGATCCGTCGGGCGAGCTGCGGAGGAATGACCGTCTGCGGGGGCGAGCCGTTCATGAGGCGGGGCCATTCTCCCAGAGGGAGGGGGGCGGAAGGAGAGGCGCGGGAAGAAATCCCGGCGCCTGCCTGGATGCTTCCCTATCGTCCGGATGGTAATCCGGTGCCACCCGGTACGTCTTCAAATAGAGGAAAACCGGAGAAAAGGAAAACTAGGGGGGCTGGGTGCGCAGCAGCTCGCGGAAGAGCACCTCGGCCACGTCGCGGAAGAGCTCCCCCGAGGCCAGCAGTCCCCCGCAGTGGTGGGGCTCGCGGGCGAGCGTCAGCGCCACGCACTTCTCCAGCACTGCGTTCCAGAATGACTCCGAGTCCGGTGGCAGGAGGTAGTCCCGGATGACACCTCGGGGCCAGGGGAGCACGGTGGTGGGGTCCGCGTCGCTGAGGCTGGTGAAGCAGTCCAGGTCCACGTCCAGCAGGACGCGCCCGGCGGCCTGGAGCACCTCGCGCACCGCGTCGCCCGGGGCAGGGGAGTGGAAGGCCTCGGCGGCCCGGTCCACGGTGGGCACCACCACCAGCCGGTGCGGGCGTCCCCGCGTGTCCACGTACATGTCTCCGGAGAACGTCCCCCGGGGCCGTCCCCGGGCGATGACCAGCGCGTCACCCACCAGCCCCGCTTCCATGGCCGCGAGCACGTGATCGTAGTTGCGCACGTCCAGGGCCCACCGCGCGTGCTCGTCCAGGGCGCGCAGCCCCGCCGAGCGGTCCGGTACCGCCGCGGGCGCCTGGGGCACCACCAGGTCCAGGTGCCGGTCCAGCGTCACCAGCAGCGCCGGCGGCCCGTCCTCGAGCGCGCAGGCCCAGGAGGGGAGCGCGAGCCGGTGCGGGTCGAACACGTACGCGTCCGAGGGCCCCCGCCCGCCGCCGAGTGACAGCCGGATGACGCCCGCCAGACGCAGGTGCTTGTGGGATTCGTCCATCACTGGGAATAACCGTCCATGTGGGGCATTTGGCGGGCCGCGCGCCGCCGGGAGTGTAGGCTGCGCGCGCTTCCTACCTCAAAGGAGGGAACGCCCGCTTCCCGGGCGCCAGCCCCGCATGCGCATCCTGCTCGCAGCCGCGCTCCTTTTGACGAGCGCCCCCGTCGTTGCCCAGCAGCCCCCCGCCAAGACCATGACCGCCGCCCAAGACGCCTTCCTGCGGGACTACTCGGAGACGCGCCGCTTCATGAGCGGGCGTCCCGTCAATCCCCGCATCACCCCCGACGAGAAGACCGTCCTCTTCCTGCGGGGTCAGCCTCGCGCGCCCATCCAGACGCTCTTCGCCTTCGACGTGGCCACCGGCGAGGCGAAGGAGGTGCTCACCCCCGAGGCCATCCTCAAGGGCTCCGAGGAGACGCTCACCCCCGAGGAGAAGGCCCGCCGCGAGCGCATGCGCGTGAGCGCCAGGGGCTTCACCTCGTACCAGTTGTCCGAGGACGGCACGCGGATTCTCGTGCCGCTCTCCGGCAAGCTCTACCTGGTCGAGCGCGCCACCGGGAAGTCCACCGAGCTGAAGACGGGCCCGGGCGTCATCGATCCGCGCTTCTCCGCGGACGGCCAGCAGGTGGCGTACGTGCGGGACAACGACGTGTTCCGCCTCGAGGTGGCCAGCAACAAGGAGCACCGCGTCACCACGGGAGGCAGCCCGGCGAAGACGCACGGCCTGGCCGAGTTCGTCGCCCAGGAGGAGATGAGCCGCTTCTCCGGCTGGTGGTGGAGCCCGGACGCGAAGTTCATCGCCTACACGGAGTCGGACACGGCGGAGGTGGAGAAGCTCTCCATCATCGACGTGATGCACCCGGAGAAGGGCTCGGAGGACTACGCCTACCCGCGGCCGGGCAAGAAGAACGCGAAGGTGCGCCTGGGCATCACCCCCGTCACGGGCGGCAAGACGGTATGGGTGCAGTGGGACGCGGAGAAGTACCCGTACCTGGCCACGGTGGTGTGGCCAAAGAAGGGCTCCCTGACGGTGCTGGTGCAGAACCGCACGCAGACGGAGGAGAAGCTGCTCGCGGTGGACACGGCCAGCGGCAAGACGAAGGAGCTGCTCACCGAGAAGGATGATGCCTGGCTCGAGCTGGAGCAGACCTTCCCGCTGTGGCTCGAGGATGGCAGCGGCTTCCTCTGGTACACCGAGCGCAACGGTGGCCCCGAGGTGGAGCTGCGCAACGCGGATGGAAGCCTCGCGCGCTCGCTGGTGAAGCCGGAGGCGGGCTTCCGCAACCTCGCGCGCTACATCGAGAAGGATCGCACCCTGTACTTCGTGGGCGGCCCCAACCCCACGGAGAGCTACCTGTGGCGCGTGAAGGAGGGTGGCGCTCCGGAGCAGGTGCGCCCCGGCACCACGGGTGAGGCCGTCGAGGGCGGCAGCGTGGCCCGCTCCGGCAACCTGGCCGTCATCACCCACTCGAGCCCCACGTCCATGCCGCGCACCTACGTGGTGCGGGGCGATGGCTCCCGCGTGGGCGAGCTGCCCTCGGTGGCCGTGGAGCCCGGCTTCGTCCCCGTCGTCGAGTACCGCGAGGTGGGCCCGCTGAAGTTCCACTCCTCGCTGGTGCGCCCGCGCAACGCGAAGCCCGGCCAGAAGCTGCCCACCATCGTCGAGGTGTACGCCGGCCCCACCGTCACCGTCGTCCACAAGTCCATGGCCGCGCACCTGCTGTCGCAGTGGATGGCGGACCAGGGCTTCCTCATCGCCCGCTTCGATGGCCGGGGCACCCCGATGCGCGGCTCCAAGTGGCAGCGCGCCGTGCACCTGGACTTCTCCGGTGTGACGCTGGAGGACCAGGCCGCCGCCGTCCAGGCGCTCGCCGCCGTGGTGCCCGAGGTGGACCCGCAGCGCGTGGGAATCGAAGGCTGGAGCTTCGGTGGCTACATGGGCGCGCTCGCCGCCCTCAAGCGTCCGGACGTCTTCAAGGCCGCCGTCGCCGGTGCTCCGGTGGTGGACTGGCTCGACTACGACACCCACTACACCGAGCGCTACCTCGGCCTGCCCCAGCAGCACCCCGAGGCCTACGAGAAGAGCTCGCTGCTCACCTACGCGCGTGACACCAGCAAGCCCATCTCCCCGCTGCTGCTCATCCACGGCACCGCGGACGACAACGTGTACTTCTTCCACACGCTCAAGCTGTCCGACGCGCTCTTCCGCGCCGGCAAGTACCACGAGCTGCTGCCCCTGAGCGGCCTCACGCACATGGTGCCGGATCCCCTCGTCACCCAGCGCCAGCACGAGTGGGTGATGAACCACTTCAAGCGGCACCTGGCGAAGTAGGCGCGGGGGCGCGCCCGCAAAGAGAAAGGCCCGGCTCCTCTTGGGGGACCGGGCCTTTTTCCGAGGCCACTCTTCGGTACGCAGTGGCTCGGGGCGGATTACGCCGGGCGCACGTTCTGCGCCTGCAGGCCCTTGGGGCCCTTGGCCAGCTCGAACTCCACCTTCTGCCCCTCGGCGAGGGTGCGGAACCCGTCCATGTTGATGGCGGTGTGGTGGCAGAACACGTCCTCGCCTCCACCGTCCTGCACGATGAATCCGAAGCCCTTCGCGTCGTTGAACCACTTCACGGTACCAGTTGCCATTGTGCTTCCTTGTCAGGAGCCGACCCGAGGCCAGCTCGTTCTCCCGTCCCCCGTCCGTCGGGTGACAAGTGAAGGCTAGGCGGGCAGCCGCGCGCCTGTCTAGTCGGCTGCCCTGTTTTCCTGCTTGGTGCCGTTTAGCGGGTTTTCAAATTTCCAGCAGCAACCGAGTGGGATCCTCGATGCAGTCCTTGATGCGGACGAGGAACTGCACGGCCTCGCGGCCGTCGATGAGGCGGTGATCGTAGGAGAGGGCCAGGTACATGATGGGCCGGATGACGACCTGGCCGTTGCGGGCCACCGGGCGCTCCACGATGTTGTGCATCCCCAGGATGCCCGTCTGGGGCGGGTTGATGATGGGGGTGGAGAGCATCGAGCCGAAGATGCCTCCGTTGGTGATGGTGAAGGTGCCACCCTGCAGCTCGGCGAGCGTGAGCTTGTCGTTGCGCGCGCGGGTGCCGTAGTCGCCGACCTTCTTCTCCAGCTCGGCCATGGACTGGGTGTCGGCGTCACGCACCACGGGGACGACGAGGCCGCGGCTGCCGCTCACGGCCACGCCGATGTCGTAGTAGTGCTTGAAGACGACGTCGTCGCCGTCGATCTCCGCGTTCACCTGGGGGAAGGCCTTGAGGGCCTCGACGGCGGCGCGGATGAAGAAGCTCATGAAGCCGAGCTTCACGCCGTGGCGGGCCAGGAACTTCTCCTGGTGCTGCTTGCGCAGCTCCATCACCGCGCCCATGTCCACCTCGTTGAAGGTGGTGAGGATGGCGGCGGTGGACTGGGCCTGGACGAGACGCTCGGCGACGCGGCGGCGCAGCGGCGTCATCTTCACGCGCTCCTCGCGGTCGGCGCGCGGGCGCGGGCCGGAGGGGGCGGCCGGAGCCGGGGCGCGCTGGGCGGGAGCCTCGGCGGGGCGGTTGAGCTGGCCGAGCGCGTCCTCCTTGGTGATGCGGCCACCGGTGCCGCTGCCCTTGAGCTGGGCCACGTCGAGCTTGTTCTCCTCGACGATCTTCCGGGCGGTGGGCGTCATGCGGACGTCGGTCCCGGCGGAAGCGGCGGCGACGGGAGCCGCGGCGGCGGGAGCGGGAGCGGCGGCCGGAGCGGCGGCCTGGGGCGCGGGAGCGGAGGCGCCAGCGCCGGCCTCGATGGTGCCCAGCACGTCGCCCACGCGCACCTTGTCACCCTCATTGAAGGCGATGGTGGCGATGGCGCCGGTGGCGGGAGCGGGCACGTCGATGGTGACCTTGTCGGTCTCCAGGACGACGAGGGGCTCGTCAGCGGAGACGGACTCGCCCTTCTTCTTGTTCCACTTCCCGACGACGGCTTCAGTGATGGACTCGCCCAGGGGCGGGACTTTCAGTTCAACGGCCATTCTTGGTTCCTCGGAGGATGGCTTCCTCGACGATGAGCTGCTGCTCCAGGTTGTGCGTCTGGGGGAAGCCGGTGGCGGGGCTGGCGGCTTCCGCGCGCCCGATGTAGCCCACCTTCAGCGGGTTCTGGCCCCGGGCGGAGGCCAGGTCGTGCAGACGGGGGAACATGAAGTGCCAGGCACCCGAGTTCCGGGGCTCTTCCTGCACCCAGAGGAGCTCGGTGAGCTTCGGCATCTTCGCGACGAGGCCTGCCAGCTCGTCGAAGGGGAAGGGGAAGAGCTGCTCCACGCGGACGATGGCGATGGACTCGTCCTTGCGCTCGTCCCGGGCCTTGACCAGGTCGTAGTAGACCTTGCCGGAGCACAGGAGCAGCCGCGTCACGCCGGCCGGGTTCACCTTGTCCAGGATGACTTCCTGGAAGGTGCCGGTGGCCAGCTCCTCCAGCTTGCTCGTCGCCTCGGGGCGGCGTAGCAGGCTCTTGGGCGACATGATGACGAGCGGCTTGCGCAGCGGGCGCAGCACCTGGCGGCGCAGCAGGTGGAAGATCTGCGCGGGCGTGGTGGGGTAGACCACCTGGATGTTGTCCTCGGCGCTCAGGCTCAGGAAGCGCTCCAGACGGGCGCTGGAGTGCTCGGGGCCCTGGCCCTCGTAGCCGTGGGGCAGCAGCAGGGTGAGGCCGCTCAAGCGCCGCCACTTGCTCTCACCGGCCGCGATGAACTGGTCGATGATGATTTGAGCGCCGTTGGCGAAGTCACCGAACTGGGCCTCCCAGATGGTGAGGCCGTCCGGCACGTCGAGGCTGTAGCCGTACTCGAAGCCGAGCACGCCCATCTCGGACAGGGGGCTGTTGAAGACCTCGAAGCGGGCCTTGCCGGTGGGGAACTGGCGCAGGGGGACGAAGTTGTCGCCCGTCTTCACGTCGTGCAGCACGGCGTGGCGGTGGCTGAAGGTGCCGCGCTCGCTGTCCTGGCCGCTGATGCGGATGGCGTAGCCCTCGGAGAGCAGCGTGGCGTAGGCGAGCGACTCACCCTCGCTCCACTGCAGCTCCTCGCTCTGCAGCATGCCCTGGCGCTTCTTGAGCACCGTGCGCTCCACGTCGCGGTGGACGTTGAAGCCCTCGGGCACCTCGGCCAGCTTCTTCAGGGCCGCGCGCAGCGTCTCCTTGTCCACCGCCGTGGTGGTCGGCGGAGCGCTCTTGTGGGCGCCGCCCTTGTACGGCTGCCACAGGCCTTCCAGCGCGTTGGGCTCCTTGAACTGGCTCTCCGCGCGGGCACGGAGCAGGGCCGCGTCGAACTCCTGCATGCAGTGCTGCTTGATGGCCTCGGACTCCTCGGCGGGAATCCGGGCCTGCTGCGCCAGCTGCTGCGCGTAGAGCGTGCGCACGGTCGGGTGCTTGCGGATGATCTCGTACATCGCCGGCTGGGTGAACGAGGGGTCATCACCCTCGTTGTGGCCGTAGCGGCGGTAGCAGACGAGGTCGATGACGACGTCGCTCTTGAAGGTCTGGCGGTACTCGGCGGCCAGCCGGCCCACGTGGACGCACGCCTCGGGGTCGTCGCCGTTCACGTGGAAGACGGGCACGTCCAGCATCTGCGCCAGGGCCGTGGAGTAGATGGAGCTGCGCGAGTCGGACGGGTCGGTGGTGAAGCCCACCTGGTTGTTGATGACGACATGCACGGTGCCGCCCGTCTTGTAGCCCTCGAGCCCCGCCATGTTGAGCGTCTCGGCCACCACGCCCTGGCCGATGAAGGCCGCGTCGCCGTGGATGAGCAGCGGCATCACCTTGGTGCGCTCGGTGTCCCCGCTGCGGTCCTGCTTGGCGCGCACGCGGCCCTCCACCACCGGGTCCACCGCCTCCAGGTGGCTGGGGTTGAAGGCCAGCGACAGGTGGATGCTCTTGCCACCGCGCGTGGCGTGGTCCGAGCTGAAGCCCATGTGGTACTTCACGTCGCCGCGGCCCATGTGCTGCTTGGGGTCCTGCGGGCCCTCGAACTCGCTGAAGATCTGATCCGGCTTCTTGCCCAGGATGTTCGTCAGCACGTTGAGGCGGCCGCGGTGGGCCATGCCGATGACGACCTCCTTGAGGCCCAGGCCGCCGCCCACCTCGAGCATGGCGTCCAGCATGGGCACCAGGGCCTCACCGCCATCCAGCGCGAAGCGCTTGGCGCCGATGAACTTGGTGTGCAGGAAGTTCTCGAAGCCCTCGGCGTAGGACAGCCGGGTGAGGATGTGGCGCTGCTCGTCCACCGAGAAGGCCGTGCGGTTCTCGGTGAACTCCATGCGCTTCATCAACCAGCGCCGCCGAGCGCTGTCGAGCATCTGCATGAACTCGACGCCGATGGCGCCGGTGTACGTGCGGCGCAGCCGGCCCAGCAGCTCCTTGAGCTTCACCCGGGCCTCGGGGAAGACGCTGAAGCTCTCCACCAGCTGCTCCTGCTCGGAGGAGGAGAAGTGCTTGTCGTCCACCATGCCCACGTCCGCCACGTGGTCCAGGCTCGGGCGGGGCCGGCCGAGCGGATCCAACCGGGCGCGCAGGTGGCCGCGCAGGCGGAAGGCCGAGATGGCCTGGTCCACCCGGGCCTGCAGCTTCATGTCCTGCTCGAAGGCGACCGTGGGGGCCGTCTGCGAGGCCAGCGCCACCGCGGCGGCCGCCTTGTTGCCCTTCTCGCCCTTGCCGCCGTCCTTGCCCGGGACCACCGGAGCGGGCGGCTCGATCAGGGTCTTGTTGAAGATGGGCCGGCCGGCGCCGTCGTTGCGCTCGAACAACTCGCGCCAGCTCGGGTCCACGCTGGACGGATCCTCGAGGTAGCGCGCGTAGAGCCCCTCGATGAAGTCGATGTTTCCGCCGGAGAGGTACGAGTCCTGGAAATTCGCCATGGCGTGCTGTCTTTTACTGGAAGGCCGCCCCGTTGGGGGGTTTTCGGCACGATTTGTTGAGCAGCGGTGCCCCGTCTCCCAGTCCTTGCGTTCCGGGGGAGCAGCAGGATTCATGCGCCACGTGAGCGCAACTTCATCCGCCGTTCCCTACCGGGTAGGGTGGGGCCCCCGGGCTTCTTCCTGGCTTACCCGGGCCGCCGGGAGTGATAAACCCCCCGGACTTCCTTCTCTTTAGCCAGAAAGGCCTGTGCATGCTGCTGCAGGGCAAGAAGCTCCTCATCACCGGAGTGCTCACCCCCCAGTCGCTCGCCTACGGCGTGGCCGAGCACGCGCTGGAGCAGGGGGCGGACATCGTCCTCACCGGTTTCGGCCGGGCGAAGTCGCTCACGGAGCGCAGCGCGAAGCGCCTCAAGGCGGGCGTCGACGTGCTGGAACTGGACGTCACCAACCCCGCCCACTTCCCCGCCCTCACCGAGGCGCTGCGCCAGCGCTGGGGCCGGGTGGACGGCGTGCTCCACTCCATCGCCTATGCCCCCGAGGACGCGCTGGGCGGCAACTTCCTCAACACCCCCTGGGAGAGTGTCCAGACCGCGTTCCGGATCTCCGCCTTCTCCCTCAAGGAGCTGTCCGTGGCGGTGATGCCGCTGATGACGGAGGGCGGCTCCATCGTCACCCTGGACTTCGACAACCGGGTGGCCTGGCCCATCTATGACTGGATGGGGGTGTGCAAGGCCGCCCTGGAGGCCACCGTGCGCTACCTCGCCCGGGACCTGGGCCCCAAGAAGATCCGCGTCAACGCCCTGGCCGCCGGCCCGCTGGCCACCGTGGCCGCCAAGGGCATCCCCGGCTTCAAGACCCTGGAGAAGGCCTGGGGCGCCCAGGCCCCCCTGGGTTGGGATGCCCGGACCAGTCACGACATGGTGGCCCGCACCGCCTGTGCCCTCCTCTCGGACTGGCTGCCTTCCACCACGGGCGAAATGGTGCACGTAGACGGTGGCTACCACGCCATTGGAGCCCCTCCGGTGCCGCCCGAGCAGGAGGAGCAAGGGGGTGGTGGGGGCGGTATTCCCCCCTCGGTTGGTTGATCGCTGTACGGCGGGACGGGCTCGCCCGTCCCTCTGGAGTCCGAGATTCTCTCGCCCCCGCTTTTGCAGGAGGGCGAGGTCACGCTACAGTCTCACCGTTTCCTTCAGCCGGGTCCCGATCTTCGGTCCCCCGGCAGGAGCCTGGGTTTGAGCGCCAACATCCTCCTCGTGGATGACAGCCCGACCGTACGCAACATCCTCAAGATCTATCTCATGAACCTGAAGATGGGGTTCGTCGAGGCAGAGGATGCGACGCGGGCATTGCAGCTGCTCCGGCTGGTGCCGGTGAAGCTGGTCATCGCGGACATCAACATGCCTGGTATGGACGGCATCACCTTCGTCAAGCAGGTGCGCCAGAGCCCGTTGGCTCAGGTGCGCGACGTTCCGGTCATCCTGCTGACGGGTGAGCGGGGCGGCGACCTGCGTCAGCGGGGCGTCGAAGCCGGTGCCAATGCCTTCATCAACAAGCCGGTCTCGCATCACGATCTGACAGAGACCGTGCGCAAGTTCCTCGCGCAGAATTGAGAGCCGAGCCGTGAGCCTTCCGTCCCTGCTCCTCGTTGATGACAGTGATGCCATCCTCGCGCTCGAGCGCGCGATCCTCTCGGGCCATTACGCGCTGAACACGGCGAGCAATGGCAAGGAGGCGCTCGAGAAGGTGGCCCGTGTGCAGCCCGCCGCCATCCTGCTGGACCTCTCCATGCCGGAGATGGACGGCGACGAGGTGCTCAAGCGGCTCAAGGCGGATCCCGCCACCGAGCCCATCCCTGTCATCATCATCTCCTCGGAGGTGGCGCGCGCCGAGGCGTGCCTGTCGCTGGGCGCGGAGCTGTTCCTGGCCAAGCCCTTCCGAGCGGACGAGCTGCTGAGCGCGGTGGAGAACGCGCTGGCCAACGCGCGGCGCCGGGCCCGGCAGGGCTCCCTGGCCCTGTTGCGGCTGACGGTGGGGGGCCTGGAGTTCGCCATCCCCCTGGACAACGTGCGTCAGGTCATCCTCCAGCCGTCCACACGCCCGCTGCCGATGGGGCCGGGTTACATCTCCGAGTTCTTCGAGCTGCGCGGCCAGCCCGTGTGCGTGCTGGATCTGGCGCGCCGGCTGGAGGTTCAGCACCGGGAGACGCTCGAGGAGCGCAAGCTGGTCATCCTCGAGATCGACGGCGTGCTGCTGGCGCTGAGCGTGGACACGGTGCAGGACCCCGAGGAGTACCAGTCCTCGGACATCGATCGGCGCGAGCGCGTGGGCGGCGCCGATCATGGTCAGCTGCGCGACACGCTGGTGGGCATGCTGCGGGCGGGTGATCGCCCGGTGCCCATCTTCGATCCGAAGGCCTTCGCCACCCAGGAGTTGTTGCGCGAGGCCGTGGGAGTGCTGCGGCCGGCGGGGGTGGAGCGCAGCGCATGAGCTCGGGGGTGGTGGAGGCTCAGCAGGTGCTCGCGCGGGCGCGAGAGGTCGTCGCGTCGTGCACGGGTTTCCGTGACACGGCCATCTCGCCCACGGCGGTGGACCGTGTCGTGCGCGCGGAGCTGGCGCGGGGGCGCTCTCCGTCGGAGCTGCTGGCGGAGCTGCAGCGTCCCGGCGCGCCGCTGGCGCGGACGCTGCTGGATGCCGTGCTGGTGGGGGAGACGTACTTCTTCCGCCACCCGGAGCAGTTCCGTTTCCTGGCCTATGAGGCCGTGCCCGCCGCGCTGTCCCGGGGCACCCTCACCCTGCGCGGGTGGAGCGCGGGGTGCGCCTCGGGCGAGGAGACGTACTCCATCGCCGCGTGCCTGTTGAACATGGCGCCGCCGGGCGTGCGCGTGGAGGTGCTCGGCTCCGACCTGCACGAGGGCCGCCTGGAAGCGGCGCGCCGGGGCGTGTACGGCAACTGGTCCCGCCGCGAGGCCGGGCCGCTGCTCCATCCCCTCTACCAGGAGCTCGGCGAGGGCCGGGTGAGCATCCTGGACCCGGTGCGCGCCGTGGTCCGCTTCGTCCAGGGCAACCTGCTGGAGCCGTTGCATGAGATGTACGGCCACTTCGACGTCATCTTCTGCCGCAACGTGCTGACGTACTTCTCCCCGGACGCGGTGCAGGTGGCCCTGGGCCACCTGGCCAAGGCGCTCGTCCCGGGTGGCTTCCTGCTGTTGGGCACCGTGGAGGTGGATCATCCGCCCGCGGGGCTGGTGCGCGTGGGCGCTCCGGAGCTGCAGGCCTTCCGCCGCCCGCTGCCCCGGGAGCAGACGACGCCGCCCGCGCCCAGACCCGTTCCCGTGGCCCGCGAGCCCGAGCCCTACAGGGCCGCGGCCTCCCTGCGCGCCACGACGCCGCCGCCTCCTCCCGCGCCCACCGCCGTGGGCCTGCACACCGAGGCGCTCCAGCGCATCGAGAGCGGGGACGAGAGCGGCGCGGCCACCCTTCTGGAGAAACTGTTGCAACAGTTCCGTGACTACCTTCCCGGCATGCTGGAGCTGGCCCTGCTGCGCGAGCGCGCGGGTGCCCGCGAGGCTGCCTTCGCCCTCATGCACACCGTGCGCGACAACGCCGCCCGGCTTCCGCCGGATCTGATCATCGAGGGGCCCGAGCCTCTTCCGGCCCGCTTCTACAGGGCGTCCGCTGACGCCTTCCTCACGTTGGGAGCCATCGAATGACAACCAGCAACCGAGGACCCGAGGCGGCCCAGGATGACGAGGTCCGCATGCTGCTGGACGAGCGTGCCTCGCGCCTGCGCGGCCGCTCCGATGGCAACGCCGACGAGACCGTGCTCATGGTGGCCGAGTTCCCCCTGGGCGAGGAGCGCTACGCCATTCCCCTGGAGTCGCTGCGCGCGGCCCTGCCGCTGCGCCTGGTGACGCCGGTGCCCCTGTCCTCGCCGCACGTCATCGGCGTGTTGCGCTACCAGGGCTCGGTGCTCGCCGCGCTCAGCCTCGCCGCGATGCTGGGCGGCCATGGTTGGCGGCAGGACCCGGCCGTGCATCTCGTGGTGGATCGCGGTGACGGCGAGCTGTGCGCCCTGGACTGCGAGGCCATTCCGCGCCCCCTCAGCATGCCCACCGCGGCGGTGGAGGCGGCGCGCACGCATTCAGAAGGTCCCGTGACCGAGGTCCTCTTGGCCAGCAACAGACAGATCATCCACCTCATCGACCTGCCGCGCCTCTTCGCGCGTGGCACCGGCACCGGGGGGGCTCGCAATGGCGGTTGATCCCATGCTGCAGAGCCTGGTGGCGGGCTTCTCCACCGAGGCGCAGGAAGTCTGTCAGAAGGTCACCCTGGACCTGCTCGACCTGGAGCGGGAGGGCATCGACAACGAGGCGCTGGCCAAGGTGTACACGCGCCTGGCGCGGCACCTGCACACCCTCAAGGGCAGTGCCGCCAGCCTCGGACTGCAGGACCTGAGCGCCATCGCCCACAAGCTGGAGGATGCCCTCGCGCCGCTGCGCAAGGACATCATTCCCATGCCGCGGCCGATGGTGGACATGCTGCTGCACGGGTTGGATCTGTTCCTGCTCCGTGCGCAGGCCCACGCGGAAGGCCGTGGGGACGCGCTGCCGGATCCCACGGCGGCCCTGGCGCAGCTGGTGGCGGATGCGCCGCCCCCGGAGGATGCCGACGAGGCCATGCTGGCGATGGCCATGGCCGCCGGCGCTCCGGTCCATGCCGCGCCCGCCACGCCCGCTCCGGTGCAGGCCGCTCCGTCCCAGCCGGCCGCGGCCCTGTCCGCGGCGGACGACGACTCGGCGGTGGACGCCAGCTGGCGCGTGGCCTCGCACCAGGTGACGGCGCTGATGCGCGAGGTGGAGCGCCTGCGTGAGTTCCGCATGCGCCTGGAGGATCGTCTGCGCGACATCTCCAAGGCGGTGGATCTGCTGACGGCGCGCGAGCTGCTGGCGCCCACGGCCCGCGCCCGCGCGATGCTCTCGGCCGTGACGGCTGGCGTGCGCTCGGACGGCCACGAGGCCACGGACATCGTGGACAGCCTGGAGGAGGGCCTCAAGTCCATCACCACGCGTCCGGTGCGCACCATCCTCGAGCCGCTGCAGCGCATGGTGCGCGACCTGTCGCGCCAGCTGGGCAAGCAGGCCCGGCTCTCGGTGGTGGGCGCCGAGGTGTCGCTGGACCGCCGGCTGCTGGAGAAGCTCAAGGGCGCCATGGTGCACCTGCTGCGCAACGCGGTGGACCACGGCATCGAGATGCCGGACGAGCGCGAGCGCGTGGGCAAGCACCACGAGGGCGCCCTCACCCTGCGCGTGGAGCAGCAGGGCAACATCCTCGTGCTGGAGCTGAGCGACGACGGGCGCGGCATCGACGTGCTGATGGTGCGCGCGTCGGCCGAGCGCAAGGGGCTCATCACCGCGGAGGAGGGCGGGCGGATGCACGAGGCGCAGATCCGCGACCTCATCTTCCGCCCGGGCTTCAGCACCCGCGTGGACGTCACCGACACCTCGGGACGCGGCGTGGGCCTGGACGCGGTACGCTCCGCGGTGGAGGCCATGCAGGGCCGCATCGAGGTGGTGAGCACCAAGGGCTCCGGCACGCGCTTCATGATCACCCTGCCCATGGAACTGGGCAGCTCGCCGGTGCTCACGGTACGGACCATCGACTCGCAGGTGGGCCTGCCCATGCTGGCGGTGGAGTCCACCCAGCTGGCCAGCCCGGAGAATCTGCGCATCGGCCGCATGAAGACGCAGCTGGACTACAACGGCCAGTTGGTGCCGGTGATGGACCTGGGCGCCCGCATGGGCCTGCGCGCCTCGGCGCCCCCGTCCGAGGGCCAGCCGCTCATCATCGTCCAGAGCGGAGGCAAGCGCATGGCGCTCGCGGTGGACGCGGTGGTGGGTGACCGCGACCTCGTCATCCGCCCGCTGCCCGCCGAGGTGCGCGATGTGCCCGCCTACCAGGGCGCGGCCATCCTCAGCCGCGGCGAGCTGCTGCTCATCCTTCGCCCCGGCTGGGTGGTGACTGATTCCACCCCGACGACGGTGGCCATGCCGCAGAGCCGCCGGGCCCTCGTGGTGGACGACTCGCTCACCGCACGCGCCCTGCACCGGGCCATGCTGGAAGCCGGTGGTTTCACCGTGCACCTGGCCGCCAGCGGCGCCCGCGCCATGGAGCGGCTGCAGACGGAGACCTACGACGTGATCATTTGCGATCTCGAGATGGAGGAGATGAACGGGACCGAGCTGATCGCCAAACTGCGCTCGCAGCCGGACACCAAGGAGGTTCCCGTCATCCTCGTCTCCGCCAACGACAGCGGTGCCGCACGTTCGCGAGGGCTGGCGGCGGGCGCCGATGGCTACCTCAGCAAGCGTGAGTGCGCCGCGGGCCGCCTGTTGACCGAGGTGCTGGACGTGATGAGCCGCAGGGGGGCACGCGCATGAGCAAGGAGCCCATTCGCGTATTGGTGGTGGATGATTCTCCCACGATGGCCGACGCCGTCAGCGCGCTGCTGACGGATGATCCGCGCATCGAGGTGGTGGGGCGGGCCAATACGGGCAGCCGGGCGGTGACACTGGCGCGGCTGCTGCGCCCGGACGTCATCACCATGGACCTGTTGATGCCGGACCTGGATGGACCGGCGGCCATCGCGGCCATCATGGCCGAGGCGCCGGCGCGCATCCTGGTGGTGAGCGCCGTGGCGGACCAGCGCAACCTGGACGTGTGCTTCCAGGCGATGAGCGCGGGCGCGCTGGAGCTCATCGGCAAGCCGGCCGTCACCAGTGGCGAGGAGCTGCGCCGCTGGGGCCGGCAGCTGGCCGAGTCGGTGTGCCTCATGGCGGAGGTGCCGGTCATCTCCCGGCGCCTGCGCCCGCCCTCTCCTCCGCCTCCCGTCACCGGGGCGCGCGTGGACATCTTCGGCCTGGCGGCTTCCACCGGTGGTCCTCCCGCGCTGTCGGAGGTGCTCTCGCGCCTGCCGGCGGATCTGCCCGTGCCCATCGTCATCGCCCAGCACATCACCGAGGGCTTCACCCCCGGCATGGTGCGCTGGCTCTCCCAGGTGACGTCCCTCAAGGTCGTCATCGGCAAGGAGGGCGAGCGCCTGGAGGCCGGCCGGGTGTACTTCCCGCTCGACGGGCATGACCTGACGGTGGAGGGCAACGGAGTGGTGCGGCTGACGCGCACGCGTGGCGGACCGTGCCCCTCCGGAGACCTGCTGCTGTCCTCGCTGGCGCGCACCTATGGCAGCCGCGCGGGTGGTGGTGTCCTCACCGGCATGGGCGAGGACGGAGCGCGCGGCCTGCTGGACATCAAGAAGGTCGGCGGCGTCACCTTCGCCCAGGACGAGACCTCGTCCGTCGTTTTCGGCATGCCCCGGGTGGCCATCGAGCTGAGGGCGACGGACCGGGGCGTGCCCCTGTCCGCCATTCCCGACATCATCCGCATGAGCTGCCGCCGCAGCCCCATGCCCAACAGCCGCCCTTCCGGTCCGGAAGGTGTGGCTTGAGTCCCTTTTCGTGCCGGTCCCTCCGTCCGGCCCCGTCCTTCTCCGCTGAGGAGCTTCCGTGAGCCCCCACGCCACCTCCAATAAATCGCTCGGCATTGGCCCCAAGATCGTCTTCATCACAGCGGGGGTCGGTGCCGCCATCGCCATCCTGCTCACCGTGGTCGCCGCCACCCGGCTGCGCGGCAACCTCGTGGACAGCACCGTCAGCGAGGGCAAGGCGATCGCCATCGGCCTGTCCGCCGCCGCCGAGCGGGCGTCGGCCGACGGTGCCACCTCGCTGCAGCCCCTGCTGGACACGTTCCGTGATGTCGAGGGCGTGGGCTACCTCTACGTGGTGGACAGCGCCAACAACGTCCTGGCCAGCACCTTCTCCAGCGAGTTTCCCCAGACGCTGCTGAGCGCCAACAGCCTGCAGCTCGGCGAGCTCACCAACGGCGAGCGCGTGAAGGTGAAGGAGCTGGTGGAGGTGCCCATCGACGGCAGGACCGTGGCCATCGCCGACGTGGCCGCCCCGCTGGCCGGCGGCATGCGCGGCGTGGTGCACGTGGGCATGAAGCACGACAACGTCGGCAGGCAGGTGGGCCGGCTGTGGTTCACCATGATGGGGCTGGGTCTGCTCATCGTCCTGGGTGGCATCGCGGCGGTGTCCATGCTGAGCCGCTCCATCGTGGCCCCGCTGCGTGAGCTGGCCGATGTGGCCTCCCACATCGTCGAGTCCGGGGACCTCACCCGGCCCATCCCGGTGGCCGCCTCGAGCGAGGTGGGCGTGCTCGCCCGCTCCTTCGCGCAGATGGTGGACCGCCTGCGCACGGTGACGCAGAACCTCCAGCAGGCCGCCGAGGCCCTCAAGGCCTCCACCGAGCAGCTCAACACCTCCGCCTCCGAGCAGTCGCAGACGGTCTCCCGTCAGGCCTCCGCCCTCCAGGAGACGCAGGTCACCGCCCAGGAAATCCGCCAGACGAGTCTCCTGGCCGCCCAGAAGGCCGACTCGGTGCTCTCCGTGGCCGAGCGCGCCGACGAGCTGAGCCGCGCGGGCGAGGCCGCCCTGGAGCAGACGCTCGTGGGCCTCAACGACATCCGCACCCAGGTGCAGGAGATCGCCCAGAAGATCCTCGAGCTGGGCGAGCGCACGGTGCAGATCGGCAGCATCACCCAGACGGTGAAGGACCTGGCCGACCAGTCCAACATGCTGGCGCTCAACGCCGCCATCGAGGCCGTCCGCTCCGGCGAGCACGGCAAGGGCTTCGGCGTGGTGGCCCGCGAAATCCGCGCCCTGGCCGACCAGTCCATCGAGTCCACGGACCGCGTGCGCGAGCTGCTGGACGATATCGGCAACTCGGTGGCCATGGCCGTGCGCATCACCGAGCGCGGCTCGCAGCGCATGGAGGCGGGCCTCGAGCAGGTGCGCACCTACGGCAAGAACCTGCGCGAGCTGTCCTCCATCATCCAGGACAACGCCGCCGCCGTCCGGCAGATCGCCGCCGCCGTGGGTCAGCAGAACGTGGGCATCAACCAGATCACCACCGCCGTGAGCGATCTGTCCAAGATGATGGACGAGACCGTGTCGCGCATCGGCGCCACCGGTGAGGCCGCCACCACCCTGCAGATCATCGCCGACCAGCTCAGCAGCGCGGTGAAGACCTACCGGGTTCAGTAGTCCCGCCAGGGTGGGTTGAAAAGACCAAGGGCCAGGGGAGGGGAGACCCTCCGACCTGGCCCTTGTCGTTTCCGGGAACCTCGACAACCCTCACCCCGACCCTCTCCCAGGGGGAGAGGGACAAACCTGGCTCCCTCTCCCTTTGGGAGAGGGCTGGGGTGAGGGTCTTCGCTTTTCTACGCCGCGGGCGCGGGCTCCGAAGCCGGCAGCGCCTTGAGCTTCAGGCCCTCGCCCTCCACGTCGAAGCGCGCGATGCCGCCGCTCGCCAGCTCGCCGAAGAGCAGCGCCTCGGCCAGCGGCTTCTTGAGCGTGTTGTCCACCAGCCGCGCCATGGGCCGCGCACCGAAGGCCGGGTCGTACCCGTGCTCCGCCAGCCACGCCCTCGCCGCCGGCGTCAGCTCCAGCTTCACGTTCTTCTCCGTGAGCATCTTCTGGAGCAGGCCCACTTCCTTGTCCACCACCTTGAGGATGACCTCGGGCGGCAGTCCGGAGAAGAGCACCCACCCGTCCAGGCGGTTGCGGAACTCCGGCGTGAAGGTGTTTTCAATCGCCTTCTTCGCCCGCTGCGCGTCCGCCGGCAGCTGCTTGTCGCCGAAGCCGATGGACTTGGTGCTCATCTCCCTCGCGCCCGCGTTCGTCGTCAGGATGAGGATGATGTTGCGGAAGTCCGCCTTGCGGCCGTTGTTGTCCGTCAACGTCGCGTGGTCCATCACCTGGAGCAGGATGTTGAAGAGGTCCGGGTGGGCCTTTTCGATCTCGTCCAGCACCAGCACCGCGTAGGGGTGCTTGCGGATGGCGTCGGTGAGCAGACCGCCCTGGTCGAAGCCCACGTAGCCCGGAGGCGCGCCGATGAGCCGGCTCACCGTGTGCTTCTCCGAGTACTCGCTCATGTCGAAGCGCAGGAACTCCACGCCCAGCACCGCGGCCAGCTGCTTGGCCAGCTCCGTCTTGCCCACGCCCGTGGGGCCCGAGAAGAGGAAGCTGCCAATCGGCTTCTCCGGCGCCCGCAGGCCGCTGCGCGCCAGCTTGATGGCGTCCACCACCGACTTGATGGCCGTCTCCTGCCCGAAGATGACCTTGTTGAGCTCCGGCTCCAGGTTCTTGAGCTGCACACCCTCGCTGGCGGACACGCTCTTGGCCGGAATCCGCGCCATCTTCGAGATGACGGACTCCACGTCCGCCACCGTCACCTGGCCGGTGCGCTGGCCCTCGGGCTTGAGGCGCTCGGCCGCGCCCGTCTCGTCCACCACGTCGATGGCCTTGTCCGGCAGGAAGCGGTCGTTGAGGTGCTTGGCGCTCAGCTCCGCCGCCGCCCGCAGGGCCTCCGTCACGTACTTCACCCCGTGGTGATCCTCGTAGCGGCTGCGCAGCCCCTCGAGGATGAGGATGGTGTCCTCCACGCTCGGCTCGCCCACCTCGATCTTCTGGAAGCGCCGGGACAGGGCCCGGTCCCGCTCGAAGGAGGCCTTGAACTCCTGGTACGTCGTGGAGCCGATGCAGCGCAGCTTGCCGCTGGCCAGCGCGGGCTTGAGCAGGTTGGACGCGTCCATGGAGCCGCCGCTGGTGGCCCCCGCACCGACGATGGTGTGGATTTCATCGATGAAGAGGATGGCGTCCGGGTGCTCCTGCAGCGCCTTGAGCACGCCCTTGAGGCGCTCCTCGAACTGCCCGCGGAACTTGGTGCCCGCCAGCAGCGCGCCCATGTCCAGCGAGAAGATGGTCGAGTTCTTCAGCACCTCGGGCACCTTGCCCTCGTGGATGTGCAGCGCGAGGCCCTCGGCGATGGCCGTCTTGCCCACGCCCGTCTCGCCCACGTAGAGCGGGTTGTTCTTCCGGCGCCGGCACAGCACCTGGATGGTGCGCTCCAGCTCCTTCTGCCGCCCGATGAGCGGATCAATGCGGCCCAGCTTCGCCTCGGCGTTGAGGTTGGTGGTGTAGGCCTCCAGCGGGCTCTTGCGCGGGCCCTCACCCTCCTCGTCGTCGCCCGTGGGCACGGCACCGCGGGGCTCGCCCCCACCCCCGGGGGACGAGGCGCCGTCCTTGGTGGTGCCGTGGGAGATGTAGTTGAGCAGATCCAACCGGGAGACGCCCTCCTCCCGCAGGAGGTAGAGGGCGTGGCTCTCGCTCTCGCGGAAGAGGGCCACGAGGATGTCACCGCCGTCGATGACCTTCTGCTCGGCGGACAGGGCGTGCACGGCGGCGCTGTGCAGCACGCGCTCCACGCCCATGGTCTGCTGCGGTTCGGCCTCCTCGCCCTCGGGGAGCCGCTCGACGGTCTCCTCCAGGAACTCCACCAGTCGCTCCTGGAGGCGCTTGATGTTGGCCCCGCAGGCCTTGAGCACTTCGCGCGTGCGGGGGTCCTTGGTGAGCGCGAGCACCAGGTGCTCGAGCGTCAGGTACTCGTGACGCATCCGGCTCGCCTCGTCCATCGCGTTCCGGAAGCTGTCCTGCAATGCCTTGGCAATCAGCGGTCCTGCCACGGTCTCAACCTTCCTCTGGTTCCATCGAGAGGCGCAGCGGGAAGCCATTCTCCCGCGCCGCCGCCTCCACGGTCCGTATCTTCGTCTCGGCGACCTCGAACGTATAAACGCCAGCCACGCCGATTCCGTTGTAATGAACGTGCAGCATGATCTGCACGGCGTCCGCCTCGGATTTGTGGAAGACCTCCTTCAGGACGGCCACCACGAACTCCCGGGTCGTGTAGTTGTCGTTGTGCAGCAGTACCTTGTAGAGGGTGGGCCGCTTGAGCTTCTTCTGCGGTACCGTCTCCGTGACAACGTTGGAATCCGGGTCGTACTTCTCTCGGGACATGGTCTCCCTCTAACGAGTAGGGGGCACCAACGGCCCCCGCTTGAATCCTGTTTCGGCCCGCCACCGGGGCAGGCCAGCCAGCACGGCCGCCCGTTCGTGCTCCAGGAAGGAGCGTACAGCCCGGTCGACCCCCGGGTGGAAGAGCAAGTGAGCACTCCAGGTGAGGCTCGGCTCGAAACCCCGGAGGAGCTTGTGCTCTCCCCCCGCGCCCGGCTCGAAGCGCTCCAGCCCCCGGGAGATGGCGTCCGCCACCGGATGGTAGAGGCACACGTTGAAGTGGAGGAAGGGGTGCTCCTCGAAGCAGCCCCAATAACGGCCGTACAGCGCCCGGGGCCCCACCAGGTTGAAGGCGCCCGCCACCAACCGGCCCTCGCGGCGAGCCTCCACCACCTCGCAGGCGTGCGGAAGGGTGGACAGCATCCGGGCGAAGAAGTCCCGGGTCAGCAAGCGCATCCCCCACGGATACTTGTCCACCGTGGAGGCATACAGGCGGTAGAGGTCGTCCGGTTGCACCTCGGACAGCGCCTGGCCCCGGAGGGTGCGCAGGGTGAGGCCCTGGGTGGCGGGGGCACGCAGCTCCCGGCGCAGCTGGTTGCGCCGCCGGGTGTGGAAGCGGCCGAGGAAGTCCTCGAAGGAGCCGTAGCCCGTGTTGCGCCACTGGTACTGCACGCCCAGACGCACCGCGTAACCGGCGGCCTCCAGGGCCTGGGTCTCGGCCTCGGTGGGGAAGAGGACGTGGACGCTGGAGAAGCTCCGGGCGCGGGCGTACTCGAGGGCGGCGCGGGCCAGCTCCGCTTCCCGGGCGGGCCGGTCCTCGCCGGGGGCCACCAGCAGCCGGCGGCCGGTGACGGGGGTGAAGGGCACGGCCAGCACCAGCTTGGGGTAGTAGCGCACGCCCAGCCGCTCGGCGGCGGTGGCCCAGGCTCCGTCCGCGACGAACTCCCCGTGGCTGTCGTCCTTGAGGTACGCGGGCGCCGCCGCCACCAGCCGGGCTCCCCGCCACAGCGTGAGGTGGTGCGGATGCCAGCCCACATGGGGCCCCACACTGCCACTCTCCTCCAGCGCCGCGAGGAAGGCCCACTCCAGGAAGGGGCGGCCCGCGTCGTCGAGCAACGCGTCCCAGGCTCCCCGGGGAACCTCGGTGATGGCGCGATGGATGCGCAGGGTGGGCGGCAGCGGGTCGGACATCGTCGAGCGGCCGCAGCCTATAACGTCCAGGCTTCCGACCCGCCAGCCCGCTCGATTCAGGGGAGGGCGCCCCGCCGGGCCCGGTCTTCCAGAAGTTGTCCAACAGTCGGACAAGTTCGCGCGAACCGCGCCCGGAAGGCAGGTCGGGGGCAGCGGCCTAGCGGCCCCGGGTGAGCTCGGCGGCGAGGAAGCGGCCCACCTCGGCCAGCCCGGCCTGGGCTCGTTCACGGCCCTCGGGCGACTCCATCACCCGGCGCGCGGCCTCGCTGGCGGTGCCGGCCTCCAGGTCCGCGAGCACCAGGAAGGCGCTCCACGCGGGGTTCAGCTCCGCCACCCGCCCGGGCCGCGTGGGCCGGTCCTTCAACGTGGTGGCCACCTTCTCCACCAGGCCCTCGTCATCGAGCCGCTTGGTCTTGCCCCGCATGGCCGTCCACGCCTCCTCCAGCAGCCACGGCAGCAGCCTTCCCTGGAGGGCGGCGGAGAGCCGCTGGGCGGCCTCGTCCTCGTCGATGTGGTGGGCGCGTGCGTAGGTGGGAATCAGCTTCGCCACCACCACGGGGCGCGTGGCCAGGTGCGCCAGCCGGGGAGGGTAGGCCATGGCGTGCCTCCTACCAGCGCACCAGGAGGCGGAAGCCCAGGTGGGAGCGATCCTCCACGCTCACGATGGGCTGCACGTGGGCCCGCTCCAGCGCCACCTCGAGCGCGCCGGCGATGAACTCCGGGCGGTTGTGGACGTCCGGAATGGTGATGCGCCGGGCGCGCTCGCCCACCGGCACCAGCTGCACCTCCAGGTCCGGCCGCCCCATCATCGCCAGGTAGCGCGGCAGCCGCTCCACCACGCGCGCCGGGCCAATCATGGGCAGTGCCACCGCGGCCACCCGCCCCACCAACGTGTTCGTGAAGCCCTCGGTCAGCTTGCGGCCGAGGATGCGGTAGGCGTCCGCGTCGCTCAGCTCTCCGTAGGCCAGGTCCCTGGCCAGCGCCACGCACCGCTTCCACACCTGCACCGGGTACTCCACCTCGGGGCACTTCGGGTCATACCCCTCGGCCTCCAGGGCCCGGGCCAGGTGGCTGTTCGGCTCCAGCCCTCGGACGAAGAGGCCCTCGAAGACACTCGAGGGGATGCGCGGCTGCGTTGCCACTCTGGGGGTCTGCGCCAGCAGACTCGGGCTCTCCATGGGACATCTCCCCCGGTTGGATTTCCAACCGTTCTCTCAGCTTATCATGCCCGGACGGTCTTCCACTGAAGTCGGGTAAAAATCTGATTGTCAGATAAAGCGAACCAGGAAGGGGATAACTCCCCCAGCTCCTGGTTGCCACCGGCGTACGGGCGGCTTAGAGGAAGGGCACAGGAGAAATTTCCAAATGTCGGTGAACATCCAGCTCGAGTGGACGCCCAACCCCAGCACGTTGAAGTACGTGGTGGACCGGCGGCTCGTGTCGTCCGGGGCGGTGAACATCACGAGCAAGCAGGCGGCGGAGGAGAAGTCGCCGCTGGCACTCAAGCTCATGGGCATCAAGGGTGTGACGGCGGTGATGGTGGGCAGCAACTTCGTCACCGTCACCAAGGGCGACGAGGGCGAGTGGGACGAGCTGAACGACGCGGTGATGGCCACGCTGGACGAGCACCTGACGGCGGGGCTGCCGTCGGTGAACGAGGAGGCGCTGGCGGCGGCGCGCACGGCGGTGGGGGCGGGCGGCTCGGTGGAGGCGCGCATCCAGGACATCCTGGACGCGGAGATCCGCCCGGCGGTGGCGCAGGACGGCGGCGACATCACCCTGGACCGCTTCGAGGAGGGCATCGTCTACCTGCACATGAAGGGCTCGTGCGCGGGCTGCCCCTCGTCCACGGCGACCTTGAAGATGGGAATCGAGACGCGTCTGCGTGAGCTCGTCCCCGAGGTCACCGAGGTGGTGTCCGTCTGAGGCGGCAGGTCAAAGGCAAGCAGGTCCGGCGGGAGCTGTTGCCGGACCAGTCGAAGGAGCTGCTGCGCGAGCTGCACCTGCTCACGCGCGAGGGCAACCTCAACGCGGACGCGCTGCGCAAGCTCAAGCAGGTCAACCACCTGGTGGGCCTGCTGCGGCCGGCGCTGGAGGACGTGCAGTCGCGGCATGGCGCGCCCGTGGTGGTGGACGCGGGCAGTGGCAACGCGTACCTGGGCTTCATCCTCTACGAGCTGTTCCTCAAGGACGCCGAGGCGGGCACGCTGCTGAGCGTGGAGGGGCGGCCGGAGCTGACGCAGCGGGCGAAGGAGCGGGCCGGGCGGTTGGGCTTCGGGCGGATGGAGTTCCAGACGGCGCACCTGGACGAGGCGCAGTGGCCCGAGCGCGTCCACGTGCTCATGGCGCTGCACGCGTGCGACACGGCGACGGACGACGCGCTGGCGGTGGCCATCCAGAAGGGCGCGGACCACGTGGCGGTGGTGCCGTGCTGCCAGGCCGAGGTGGCCCAGCAGCTCAAGGAGGCCCGGCAGTCGGTGGACCCGACGCTGGCGCTGCTCTACCAGCACGCGTGGCACCGGCGGGAGTTCGGCAGTCACCTCACCAACGTCATCCGCGCGCTGACGCTGGAGGCCTTCGGCTACCAGGTGACGGTGACGGAGCTGACGGGCTGGGAGCACTCGCTGAAGAACGAGCTGATTCTCGGCCGGCGGGTGCACCGGGAGAACCGGCAGGCGCGCGCGAAGCTGGAGGCGCTGCTGGGCTCCTTCGGGGTGCGGCCCAAGCTGGCGCGGGTGCTGGGCGTGGAGCCCGCGCCGCGGACACCTCCTCCTTCCTCCTGAGCGCGGCGGGCCCCGGGCCCGAGGCTCCTGGCGTGTCCACGCGCCGGGCCCGGGTGCGTGACCCGGGGTGACGTTCGCGGTAGGGTGGGGCACCGGACCTCCGCCGTCAACCCGGAGCCTCTCATGGGAAATGTGTTGTTCATGTCGATGCTGGGCGTGCTGCTGTGCGCCGTGATGTGGGTGCTCCTTCGGCTCGGCCGCAGGTGGCGGTACTACAATCAGGCCTGCGACCTGCTGGGCGAGGGCGGAGAGAACCAGCGGGCGGAGGCCCTCTTCCGGAGGGCGGCCCGGGGCCTGTACGGAACCCACCGGACGGCGGCGCTGGCGGGCGTGGGGCTGTGCCGCATGCAGCGGGGCGGGTACGCGGAGGCCGCGGCCGTCCTGGAGCCGCTCATGGCGCAGCGGCTGCCCCGCGCGATGCGGTTGGACGAGGTCGTCCTGCCCGGACACCTCGCGCTGTGCCTGGCCATGCTGGGAGAGACCTCGCGGGCCCGGCACTGGCTCGGCGTGGCCCACGAGCGCTTCGGTGGCCGGGTCACCTTCCTGGTGCTGCCCGAGGTGGCCATCCTCTGCCGCGAAGGGCACCTGGGCGCGGCGTTGAAGATGATGGAGGACTGCTGGCCGTTGCTGCTGGCCGACGGGCGCGTGTGCTCCCGGATCCGGCTGTTCCGGGCGTTCGCGCAGTGGAAGGTGGACCCCGAGCGCAATACCGACTTCATCTTCATGACGCTGCTGTCGCTCGCGCCGCTTCCGGAGTGGGAGATGACGTTCTGCCGGGAGCACTGGCCGGTGCTCGCGGACTTCATGCAGATGGGCAATGAGCTCGTGGCCCGCCAGGAGGCGCAGCGGCTCCAGAGGGAAGCGGAGTGGGCGGCCCGGTACGCGGAGCGGGATCGCGAGCTGGCGGCCAGCAACCGGGAGCCGCCGAAGCCGGACGGCGACGACGGCTCTTCCGGGTGAAGCGCTCGCCCGCGCCTAGTCTTCCGGCTTCGGCCTGGTGCCCGGCTCCCGGAAGACGAAGCGCTTGACGGCGGCGAGTGGAGACCAGTTGGAGATGTAGACGGCGCCCGGCTCGGAACTGGAGACCTTCTCCAGTCCGTCCTCCTCCGAGGTGCCCAGGATGAAGCAGACGGGGTACGTCTTCCCGTCGGGCGTCTGGGCCCGGTCGTACCGGCCATAGACGTTGGTGCCCTGGGTGAAGAGCTCGCCGAAGAGCAGGGTCCCCTCGGTCAGCTCTCCAAGACCGGTCACCACCCTGCTGACGATGGGACCGGAGCGGACGAGGGGGGGGGTCCCTCACCCTGCCGGAGGTCGACGATGACGGTCGGGCCATATCCCCACATCTGGTCGAGCGTCTTCATCGCGGCGCGCGCTTCGGCGGGGCAGTCGCTCTCGGCGGGGCGCCGCTGGGCACCGGCGCAGGCCAGGCCCACGCACAAGGCGGTGGTGCCGAGCACCCTGCCCGGGGTGCCAGACAGCTGCCGAGGGGGCTCGCTGGGGGTTGTCGGCGGGAGTTTCTTCAAGAGGGTACCTTTCGTGGCTCGTGCCTTCCCGGAGGAGGCAGCCGTGGGGGTTGACTCCAGAGGTAGTGGAGCCGTGGCCGACCCAGCATGGGAGATTTCCAATGTCCGCGCCACTTCGCCACTCCCGGGCGGGATGACCTCCGAGGAGTGCCGGGGCCGTGCCCAGAGGCCGGCCAACGCCAGGCCGAGCCCCAGCGCCATGGCCAGTCCCCCCACCCGGAGGGCACGGCCGCGTCCTCGGCTTCCTGGGGATGGCGAGGGCTCCCTGGCCCGTTGTCCTCTTCCCCGACGCCCGGCGGATGGGTTGCCCGCGAGGAGCATGAATGGGGGACGGGTGGCCGTCAGGGGCCGGGTGGGGAATGTCGGACGGCGGATGCGCCGGCCGGGCGCCTCGCCGTCCCCGTTCGCAGGGACAGGCTCCCATTCGAAGAGGCTCGCCTCCCATTCTCCACGCTTGCCGAAGGCCGCCGCCGCCATCAGCGCCTCGTGCACCGCGGCGCCATCGCGGTAGCGCTGCTCCGGGTCCTTGGCCAGCATGCGCATCAGCACGTCACTCAGCGCCCCGGGCACCCGGCGGTTGAAGTCCCGGGGCGCGTGGGCCCGGTGGTGGGCGATCATCACCGCCAGGAAGTCCCCCGGCATCTCGGGGTTGAAGGGGTAGTGCCCCGTCACCGCGCGGTACAGACTCACCCCCAGCGCGTACAGGTCATCCGCGGCGCCCACCGGGTACGGCTCGCTGGCGTGCTGGCCTCGCTTCATCCAGAAGCGCATGGCCTCGGGACTGCGCAGGTGCGCCGTGCCCGGCGGCAGGGACGTAGGGGTCAGCGGGCTCGCACCCTCGTAGACTCCAATGCCGAAGTCCACCAGCACCGGCTCCCCGTCCGGCTCGCGGATGAGGATGTTCTCGGGCTTCACATCCCGGTGAACCACGCCCCGGGTGTGGAGCTCTCCCAGTGCCAGGGCCATCTTCGCCCCCGCCTCGGCGAATCGGAGGAACGAGGGGTTGTGCGTCTCGGCGTACTCGTCCAGGGGAAGGCCGGGCACGAGGTCCATGACATGGTAGGTGTGCCCCTCGACCGGATCCGGCCAG
>NZ_JPMI01000257.1 GCF_000733295.1 Archangium violaceum Cb vi76
CGCCCGTGGCCGTGGATGCGCACCACGTTGGGATGAACGGCCTTGTCCATCAGCAACACGACCTCCCGCCCGGCGCGGGCGTCTCCGGGGCGCAGGGCCAGCTTGAGGGCCAGGACGACGCCGGGATGATGGATGTCCTCCACCCGGTAGGCGGCGCCGTAGCCGCCCACGCCGAGTCGATCCACGATGCGCCAGTGGCCCACCTCCGTGCCCGTGGGCAGGGACTCGGGCCGGAGGACGGGGGTCGTTTCGTACATGGATGATCTCAAGGACTGAAAGGGGTGAGGGACACGGTTCGCCCGCCGTCGCGGTCGCGCAGCTCCAGTTCCCAATGCGGGCCCGTGTCCCTGGTGGGCCGCTCCAACTCCACGGCGAGGGCCCGACGCTCTCCTGGCTGCAGTCGTGTCCCGTCCATCCACACGGGCAGCCGCCGCACTTCCTGGCCCGCCGCGTCCCTCAGCCGGGCCTCGCCGGGGAACCAGGGGCGAGCCTCTTCGCGCAGGTGGAGCTGCGCGACCACCACGATACGGGCGCGCGCGTGGTAGACCTCTTGTTCAGTCACCCGCACATCACTCCACTCGAGTGGCCCCTTCAGCTGCTGCCACGTCACGCCCCGTTGCAGTTCCCCGGAGAGCGCGAGCTTGACGAAGCTGCCCGCCTCGCAGCGGGCGAGCACCTCCTCCAGCCGGGCCTCCAGCGCCGGGACCGAGCGTGGGTGACGGGTGACGCGCACCTGGACATCCACCTCTCGCGCCGCCGGGACGAGCGCGAGCATGGCGTGGGTGGGGGACAGGCCATCGGCGAAGCCCACCTTGAGGAGCAGCGGCTCGTTCTCGGGCAGCGGGAGTGCCGGACGTAGAACCACCAGCCGGGTCGTGGGCTCGACCAGCGCGAAGCGCTCCTCCCGCTGCTGCACGGCGAGCGAGTCCGGATCGATGGACGCATCGAACTCCAGCACCGTGTCGTAGCCGGGGGCGATGCGCACCGCGGGAGCCGGTGCCGTGGCGCTGTCGGGGAGCACCAGTTGGCGGGCCTTCAGCTCGGGGCTGGAGAGCAGGCGCGGCTGGGCCGCGGCGGAAGTGGCGCTCAACAGGGGCAGCAGACACAGGGCACGGCGCGGAAGGACGAGGGTCACTTCGGAAGTTCCTCCGGCGGGTGAACCTAGCAGGTCATGCGGCGCGGAGGGAGCCGTTGTCCGCGAGGAGCGGCCATGCTGAGATGCGGGTTCGTTCTATGTCGAGGGTGGTCATGACCGGAAGACTGCTGGCCTGGATGCCGTTGCTCGTCTTGGGGACGGCCTGCCCGACCACCTGGGGCAAGGAAGGTCACGTGCAGAAGACCTTCCACAAGAACATCCTCAGAGAGACATTGATTCACAGGTCGTGCCCCATGACGGACGAGCAGTGGGTGCTGCGCTGTGGCTCCGCGGTCGACCATTCAGGAGATTGCCCTGAACCGTGTCCTCTTCCTGATGAGATCGAAGAGGAGTGGTAGGTGATTGAGTCTTGATGGGACGACCCATGCTGCGGCGCGTGCTCCTGGTTGCTTTGGCCTGTACGCTTCTCCTGCTTCCAATGGCATGGCTGCTCTCTAGTGCCATGCCGCGGACGAGCCTTGGCGAGCGGCAGGGGGCGAGGCTCATTCCGGTACTGGCTCACGATGTCCGGCAATCCCTGCTGACCTACCGAAGGGACTGTCGTACGGACGCGGACTGCGAACCACCGCTGGGATGCCTCATCAAGAGGGCTTCGGCGCTTCACATGTGTGTGGACAGCACGTGCGAAACAGACCAGCAATGTGACGAGGGCTTCTCTTGTGTGCCCTTCAAGACCGTTGATGGGAAGGCGATTGTTCGCACCTGTTCGCTGGTGGGACAGAGGAAGGAGGGAGAGCGGTGTAAGGTGCTCCCCGCAGTCCAGCGCGATGGTTGTGAGCTGGGCCTGCTTTGTCAGGGACGGTGCGGCCGTCCGTGCCAGTTGGGGGACCCCTCCGGATGTCCTGACGGCTTCTTTTGCGCGGAAGGCCCTCAAGGGCCTCCCTCGTGTCTACCTACATGTGCGGGCCACTCATGTCCCGACGGCTTGGAGTGTCTTCCTCGCGGAAAGGGCGTTTCTGTCTGTGCCCGAATTCATGGTGAGGATTGCCGGAAGAATCCGTGTCCCGAGCTGCACCTCTGCCGGGTTCTCGAACCTCCGCAGCGTCCCTGGGAGCTCCGGACGGAATGCAGACGAATCTGTGACAAGGATGCCTCTTGCCCTGCTGGGTACTTCTGCCACGACTTCGGGTGCCGCAAGCCCTGTGCGCCAGAGTCTCCCGAGACCTGCGGACCGGGGCTGACCTGTGGACAGCACTACCCGGATGACCCCTGGTTCTGTATGCCGGGCTGAGTGCCCGTCTCCCGGCTACCCGTACGACTCCCGTTTGATCCGCTTGTCCTCGAGGCCGAGCGTGTGGAGGTGGCCGAGCACCGCCTCCATGAAGCGCGGCGTGGCGGGGGTGCGCGTCTCCAGCGCCTTGCGCCGGTCCCACGGGGTGATGGCCGGGCCGCACACGTAGACGAGGCACGTGGCCCTGTCCGGGATGAGCTCCTCCAGCAGGGCCTCGCCCACGCGGCCCTTGCGCACGGTGGCGCCGAAGCGCGACTCGTCCGTTTCCCGGGTGAGGGTGTGCACCACGCGCAGCCTGCCCGGGTGCGCGCGCTCGAGCGCCTCGAGGGCCTCGCGGTAGAGGATGTCGCCCCACGTCTTGTTGGAGCAGATGACGGTGTGGCGTGGCTTGAGGCCCCGGTGCAGGGCGTCCTTGATGATGGAGAAGTTGGGCACCGCGCCGGAGCCGGCGACGATGTGGACGAGGTGGTCCGTGCGCTCCTCCACGTCGTCCGGCAGCACGTAGGGCCCCATGAAGCCCAGCACCTTCATGCGCGAGCCGGTGAGCGGCGCGTGGACGAGGTAGGGCGAGAGCAGGGGCGGGTAGCGGGTGAAGCCGGGGATGTAGTCCTCGTCCTTCACGGTGATGGCCACCAGGGGCTCGTGCGGCGCGGAGGCGAGCGAGTACGAGCGCGCGGGCTCCTTGCGGCCCTTGTGCTCCTGGAGGTAGGCGGAGAAGCGGCCCAGCGCGGGGAACTGGTGCGGGTCCAGGTTGAGGAACTGGCCGGCCTTGTACTCGGGGCGCTCCGGGCCGAAGTCCAGGGAGAGGGTGGCGGTGTCGTGCGTCTCCAGGCGCACCTCGCTCACCGTTACCTCGTACTCCTTGGGACGATTCCGGGCGGTCGTCACGGCTGCGCTCATGGCCTGCTTCCTACCAGCCCGGTGGACGTTCCTTCGAGGAAAGCATTGCGGCCGGGCGTCAGCCGCGGACAATGCCGCTTCAGGTGACGAACGTCCAACAGAGGGAGCACGTCTTCGTCCCGGCGCTGCCGGGGCTGGAGCCCGCCGTCCACACCGAGGCCGAGGCCCTGGGCTTCTCGTCCCGTCCGGTGGACGGAGGCGTGGAGCTCACGGGCGCGCCGGGGCTGCACCAGGAGGCCAACCTGCGGTTGCGCACGGCGAGCCGGGTGTGGCTGCGCCTGGGGCGCTTCGCCGCGGCGGACGCCAACGCCCTCGCCAAGGGCCTGGCGGGGTTGCCCCTGGGCCCGGTGTGGGACGGGCGGACGGTGCCGCGGCTCTCGGTGGTGCTGCACCGCGCGTGCTTCAAGGGGCCGGACGCGGTGCTGGCCGCCGCGGCACGGGCCTGGGGGTTGCCCTCGGTGGAGCGCGCGGGCCCGCTGGACGAGGAGTCCTCGGAGGGCCTCACCCTGCTGGTCCGCGTGGAGGGCGACACGTGCACGGTGAGCGCGGACACCAGCGGCGAGCCGATGCACCGGCGCGGGTACCGGCAGGAGGTGAGCCGGGCGCCCCTGCGCGAGACGCTCGCGGCGGGCATCCTGGTGCTGGCCGGGTATGACGGGGTGGAGCCGCTGGTGGACCCGATGTGCGGCTCGGGCACCTTCCTCATCGAGGGCGCGTGGATGTCCCAGCGGCGGGCGCCGGGGCTCCAGCGGACGTTCGCCTTCGAGCGCTTCCCCGGCTTCGACGCGGTGGATTGGGGCGCGCGCAAGGCGAGGGCGGAGGCGGAGGCCCTGTCCTCACCGCGCTCGGCGCTGAGGGGCTACGACATCAACGCGGGCTCGCTGGGCACGGCGCGGCGCAACGCGCGGCGGGCCGGGGTGACGCTCACGTTGGAGCGCCAGGACGTGCGCACGCTGGCGGCACCGGCGGGGCTCGGGCCCGGGCTGGTGGTGGTGAATCCTCCCTACGGCAAGCGGGTGGGGGAGGCGGAGGACCTGCCGGGGTTGTACCGGGCGATGGGCGCCACCTTCCGGCGGGCCTTCCCGGGATGGCGCGCCGCGGTGCTGCTCCCGGAGGACCCGGGCCTCCTTCGCGCGCTGGGCCTGCCCGAGGGGCGCGACCTCCCGGTGCGCAACGGCGGCCTGCGCTGCCGCCTGCGGGTGAGCCCGCTCTAGCGGGTGGAGGGGAGGGGCTTGGGCTCCAGCTGGAGCGGCAATCGCAGCTCGAAGCGCGCGCCGCCTCCGTGCCGCTGGCTCACCGACACCGTGCCCCCATGGGCGAGCACCACCCGCCGCACCACGGCCAGGCCCAGTCCCGTGCCCGTGGTGCGCGTGGTGAAGAAGGGCTCGAAGATGCGATGGACATCCCCCGAGGCGACGCCGGGGCCCTGGTCCTCCACGATGAGGCAGAGGCCCTCCGGCACGCCCCCCACCGCCACACGCACCAGCCCTCCCGTGGGCGAGGCCTGCACCGCGTTGCGCAACAGGTTCTCCATCGCCAGTTGCAGCAGCGTCTCGTCCGCCTGAATCACGGGCAGGCCGGGTGTCTCGTCCATCGTCACCTTCACGGTGCCCAGCTGGCGCCGCTCGTGGAAGAGCTCCAGCGTGCGCCGGGCCAGCTCCCCCAGGTTGAGCGGGCGCGGCCGGGGCTCCAGCGGACGCACCACGTCCAACAGGTCGCGCACCATCGCGTCCAGCCGCGTGGCCTCCTCCTCCAGCATCTCCACCGCGCTCGTGCCCACGGGGCCCAGCTTGTCCCGCTTGAGCACCGCCACCGCGTTGAGGATGGAGCCCAGCGGGTTGCGTACCTCGTGGGCCACCACGCCCGCGGCCTCGCCGAGCACCGTCAGCCGCTCCTGCGCCACCAGCTCCGACTGCAGCCGCGACAGCTCGGCCAGCCGCAGGGCGGCCAGCCGGTGGTGGCGCACGTTCTCCAGCGCTCCGCCCACCTGCCGCGCGAACAACTCCAGCGTGGCCGCGCTCGTGGGCGTCAGCGTCGTGCCCTGGACGGACAACACCCCGTAGGGTTGCCCCTCCACGAAGATGGGGGCGTCCAGGGCCCGGACGACGGGGTGGGCACGCCGCATCTGCGCCAGCAGCTCCGAGGGATGGAAGTTCTCCAGGGCCCGCAGGAAATCCTGGTGGAAGGCCGCCTTGCGCCGGGTGAGCACCTCCTCGAGGTGGGGGATGCTGGCGCGGGGAAAGCGCACTTCCTGAATGGGCTTCCCATAGAGCAGCTCGCCAGCGGCCACCTGGGCGGGGTCCTGCCGCATGGGCCCATGGACGAGCACTTCCCCCTCGAGCAACAGCACCGTCACGAAGAAGCCCTGCTGGTGGATGGCCTCCACGGCCGTCTCCAGTACCGTCTGCTCGTCGCGGCAGCGCACCATCTCACCGGCCGTCTGCACGAGTGCCTCGGTGAGCCGCCGCGTGCTGGCCTCGCCCTCGGCGTCCGTCAGCATCAGCAGCAGCTCCCCGGGCTTGGGCCCCTCGCCCCGGCGCATGCACCAGGTCCGCTCCTGGCCTCCCGCCTCGCGGAGGCGGACCCACACCGTGTCGGGGAGTCCCTGCCCGCTCGCGAGGTTCGCGTGCATGGGCTCCAACCACGACTGATCCCCGGGCGCGTAGCGGGCCAGCAGCTTCAGGAGCTCCGTGGCCCGCACCTCCTCCAGGCCGATGCCCAGCAACCTCAGCAGCGCCGGGTTGGCGTAGACCACGTAGTTGTCGCGTACCACGAGGACTGGAGCGGGGAACCCCTCGAGCGGCCGGTACTCCGCCATGTCGGACACTTCATCTCCTCCCGGATGCAATCACTTCCGCCGTGCTCCGTAGACCCAAGCGTAGGGCATGACGGGGGAAATGCACATGCGCTTCGCCAACGTGACGAATCCGGACGAGCTTGAACTGAAGGCCGTGGTGGTGGTGGCGGCCGGCTACCTGATGCTGGCCGCCATCTTCCTCAGCGGCTTGTTGTAGTCGCCCCGGCGCGGCCACCGCTGCGGAGGAACTCGTCGAGGAACGAGCGCTCCTCCGCGCGCAGATCCGCCAGGCCGAGGCCGTAGCCGCGCGGCTGCTTGCCGTCATCCAGCGTGTACTCCCAGATGACGGAGCTGCGCAGCTTGATCTGCTTCTGCTGCTGCTCGAAGTGGAGCACCAGGTCCACGCGCGTGCCCAGCCGCAGCGGCTTGTCGGTGGGGATGAAGAGGCCGCCGGCCTGGAGGTTGATGATGCGGTGGTCGGTGAAGATGCCCAGGGTGCGCGGGGTCACCTTGACGTCCACCTGGAGCCGGTCGTTGCGCGTCTGCTGCAGCCCGACGAACTCCTCGGCCCGGTAGGTGTAGACCGGAGCCTGCTGCTGCTGGACGGCGCGCACCCCGGCGTGGGGCGTGCCCGTCCGGGCGCCGGGGGCCGCACGGGGGGCCTGGGCCTCCGCCTCGCGCATGCGGTTGGAGAGCAGCTCGAAGACCTCGGCGTGCACCTTGCGCAGCTCGGGATGGGTGTCCGGGCCCTGGTGCTCCGGCGAGTAGCGCTTCGCCAGCCGGAAGAAGGCGCCGCGCAGCTCCTCCACCGGCGCGTCCGGCTTCACGCCGAAGAGCTGGTGGGCCGGCATCCCCTGCATCTGCCGCAGCTGCTGGCGTATCCGCTCGGCCTGCTGCCGCTCGGCGGCCGGGTTGGCCGTGAGCGCGCCCAGCAGATCCTTCACCTCGTTGAACTGCTCGATGGGCTCCCACGAGGAGCCGTCGCGCGAGGCGCGGGTGACGGCCCTGAGCCGCCCCGAGCCGATCAGCTCACGCAGCGACTGGAGCGTCAGGGGCCCCAGCACGCGACCGATGGAATCTCCGATCCAGTAATTCGTCGACACGCGGTCTCCTCGTGAGGGGCTCAGTGGGCCAGGGCCTTCCGGACGGCGAGGGCGATCTCCAACGGATGGAAGGGCTTGCCCACGAAGCCCACGGCCCCGGCGGACATCGCCTGCTCCACCACGGGCTCGGCATCCATGCTGCTGATGATGAGCACCCGCGTGTCGGGAGATGACTCCTTGATGGCGGCCAGCACCTCCAGCCCGCTGCGCCGGGGCATGAAGAGATCCAGCAGCATCACCGAGGGATGCTCGCGCGCCGCCACCTCGAGCCCCTCCTGCCCATCGGAGGCCTCGAGCAGCCTCACATCCAGACCACTCTCGTGGATGGCGTCTTTCAGGAGGTGACGGACGAAACGATCGTCATCGACCAGCAGGAGCGTCGGGGTGGTCATGCGCGTGAATGGTAAAGCATATCCCAGACGAATGCCCGCACAACCTGAAACGCCGTGCATCGCTGAACGCAGCGTGAAAGAGGATGGACGGGAAGTCGACGTATGCGTGCCGCGCCGCCTGCTTTTCGAGTAAGTGAGAGCGCATGTCCACCGACAAGGCCCTGGCCCACTTCGAAGCGCAGAAGAACAGCTATCTCGAAGATTTGAAGCAGTTGATCCGCATTCCCAGTGTGTCTTTCGACGGGTTCGATCCCGCCCACGTGCGCGCGAGCGCGGAAGCGACAGCGAGACTGTTGAAGTCGCGTGGTTTCGAAAATGTGCAGCTTTTGGAGATACAAGGCGCACATCCGTATGTGTATGGCGAGATTTTGAAGGCCCCCGGCAAACCCACGCTGCTGCTGTATGCCCACCATGACGTACAGCCGGCGGGAGACGAGGCGGCGTGGAAGAGCCCGCCGTTCGAGCCGCAGGAGAGGGAGGGCCGGCTGTACGGCCGGGGAGCGGCGGACGACAAGGCGGGCATCGTGGTGCACACCTCCGCGGTGGACGCGTGGCTGAAGGGGGCGGGAGGTCTGCCGCTCAACGTGAAGGTCGTCATCGAGGGCGAGGAAGAGGTGGGCAGCGAACACCTCGGGACGTTCCTGCAGAAGCACAAGGCGCTGCTGAAGGCGGATGCCATCGTGTTGACGGACACGTCGAACTTCGAGACGGGGTTGCCGTCCATCACCACGGCGCTGCGCGGGCTGGTGACGGTGGACGTGGAGGTGCGCGCGCTGCGGCAGGCGATGCACTCGGGCATGTGGGGCGGGCCGGTGCCGGACCCGGTGATGGCGCTGTGCCGGATGCTGGCGACGCTGACGAACCCGGACGGGAGCATCGCCATCGAGGGCATCTACGACCGGGTGCGTCCGCTGAGCGAGGCCGAGCGCCAGAGCATCCAGGCGCTGCCGGGTGACGCGGAGTACTTCAAGAAACAGGCGGGCATGGTGTCGGGGGCGCAGATGCTGGGGGGGCGCCACCCGTGGGAGATGAACTGGCGGCAGCCGGCGTTGGCCATCAACGCCATCCAGGCCAGCAGCCGGAAGGACGCGCGGAACATCATCTGCGACACGGCGTGGGCGCGCGTGGGCATCCGCGTCGTGCCGGACATGGACGCGCAGGACGTACAGCGGCGGCTGGTGGAGCACCTGGAGAAGGTGGTGCCCTGGGGGCTGGAGCTTCACATCAAGCAGGACCCGCCGGCGGGCCCGTGGTTCACGGATATCGCGCACCCGGCCTTCCAGGCGGCGTTCCGCGCGCTGCGCAAGGGCTACGGAGCGGAGCCGGTGGCCATTGGATGCGGTGCGTCGATTCCCTTCGTGGAGCCGTTCGCCAAGGAACTGGGCGGCGTGCCGGCGCTGCTCATCGGCGTGGAGGACCCGTACACGAACGCACACTCGGAGAACGAGAGCCTGCACCTGGGCGACTACGAGAAGGCGGTGCGCAGCGCCATCCACCTCTACGAGGAGCTGGCGAAGGATCTGAAGTAGCCCAGAAGAGGCCACTCTGGAGCCACTCCTCCCTCTCCCCTCGGGAGAGGGTCGGGGTGAGGGTATCCGGCTCCCGGGTTGAATATCCGGGAACCCGTCCCGTTCGAGTGTATGAGTCGTCCACCACCGGAAACCGCTATGTCCTCGCCCCTCCGTACCCTGTCGTGTGCCCTGCTCGCCGGGGCGTTGCTCGTGTCCGCCTCCGCCGAGGCCCGCTTCGGTAAGAGCTCGACGTCCTCGGACGAGGCGTCGGACTCGCGGACCCATGATGCCTCCGCCGTGGGCTCCAGCGGCGTCGTGCACGATGCCTCCCCCGTGACGGAGGACTCGGGCTCCGGTGGCGACGTGCATGATGACTCTCCGGTGGAGCCGTATCCGCCGCCGCAGGACTACGAGTCCGCCTATACCTATGTGTCGCCCAGGCATTCGCGCGCCTCCTGGCACGAGAACGAGTTCGCATCCCGCCGACACAGGAACTTCACCCTGGGCCTCGAGGCCCAGGTGATGCGGGAGGGCGCGGGGGTGGGCCTCCATCTGGGCCTGGAGGGGGAGCGGTTCGGAGCCTTCGTGCGGGCGAGCGCGCTCTCCCTGCGAGCGGAGGATGGGAGCGGCGTGACGGAAGACATCTCCGTGACGGGGCTGCACCTGTCCATGGCCGTGTTGAAGGGGCGGATGGGGCGGGTGCGGTTGGAGGGCGGACTGTCCATCGCGAAGGCGGCGGATGTCACCTTCATCGGACCCAGCGTGGGACTCTCGTCCGAGCTGTACCTGGTGAGCTCCCTGGCCCTGGAGGCCCGGGTGCAGCTCACTCCCTGGCCCTATCGCCAGTTCGACGCGGCGGGAGGTCTGGCATGGTACTTCGGTGACTCGCGCCTGTTGGCCCTGCGCGGTGGTATGCGCATGCTGGTGCTGAATGACGCGGGCTATGTGGACGGCGTCGTCCACCAGGACGTGCTGCCCGGCCCGTACCTCTCGTTCGGCCTGGCCATCTGAGGGCGCGACGTCACCACGAATTCACCGGCGAGCCACGCGGGCTTCTCATGAGGGGTGGAGAGTAGGCTCCCATGAACGTCGCGTCCCTCTTGAATGCCCCTCGCACCGACGCTCCCTCGCCGAGCACCCTGGCGCTGCTGCGCGTCGAGGCCAGCGTCCTCACCCAGGCGCTTCTCGCCTCCGCTCGCGAGAGCGCGCGGGAGAGCGTGCTCGCCTTCCGCTTCATGCGTGGCCTGCTGCTCGACGGCGGGTTCTCCGCTCCCCTGAAGTAGGGCCCTGGTGACACGGGCCCTCTTCCTGGTGGGAACCCGGGGCTCAGCTACCCTCACCCTTTCCCTCTCCCGAGGGGAGAGGGGTGGGGGGCGCCGGGGGGACTCCCTTGCCCGCGTAGGCCACTACCTTCACCTCGGACGTGTCGTCCAGCCCGAGCCCGTCTCCCTTCGCCTCCGTGTTCGTCACCGAGATGACGTCCCCGCGGTGCAGCTTGAAGAAGCGCTCGTTCTTCTCCGTGCGGTGCTTCTCCTGCATCGCCAGCCCCATGCGCCCCTCGGGTCCGCAGCCGATGAAGCGCTGCCGTCCCTTGCCCTCGAGTGACTCGGACACGATGCGGAACAGCCGCTCCGGCCTCGGCTCCGGCCAGCCCTCGCCCTTGGGCGCCAGCATCAGGTAGCTCATCTTCAGCGACTCCTTGTGGAGCCCCGCCGCCCGGGCGATCTCCTCCACCACCTTGGGCATGGGCCAGTCGCGCTCCGCGTGGCACCAGTCGCTCTCCTTCACCAGCGCCGGGCACGCCCCCCGGTACATGCACGGCGCGCGGATGGCGTAGCCCTTCTCCACCATCGCGTCCCGCACCTTCAGCAGCAGCCGGGACGTCTCGCGCAGTGCCGGCTCCAGCACCAGCAGGCTCCCGCCCGGCTTCACCTGCGCCAGCACCTGCTCCAGGAGCGCCGCGCGCGGTTTCACCGCCTCGTCCCCCGAGCCGTACAGCTCGTTGAGCACATGGCCCATGGTGATGAGGTCGTACTTGCCCTCGGGCGGAGCCGCCTTGCGGGTGGGGTCCCACTCCCGGGTGGCCAGTGCCTCGCCCGCCTCCGCGGCGAGCGCCCGGGCGAGCGTCAGCGCCGGCTTGCTCCGGTCCGCGGCCGTCACCTCGGCGGCTCCCGCGTCCAGGGCGGCGAAGGCCAGGGGGCCCGGTCCGCTTCCGAGGTCCAACACCGTCCGGGGCCGGTTGGGAAGCTCCCCGAGGGCCTCACGGGCCTGGGCGTAGGAGACGGGCCAGTAGAAGAGCAGGTAGGCGCCCAGGAGCTTCGGGTCGTCCATGTACTTCGCGCCGGCCAGCTTCCGGTCGCGCGTCAGTCCCAGGGAGAGCTGCTTCACCCCCGCGCCCACCTCCTTCACCTCCTGGGGCGTCAGGCGCGTCTCGGGGCCGTCCCCACGATTCCGGGCCTCGCGCCAGACGGCGATGAGCCGCGGTATCCACCGCTCCAGGTCCTTGCCGTAAGCGCCACTCATCCAACCCTGCCTTCCAACGAGGGGTCGCCTCTGCCGGGCAACCGCGTTAAACCCCGTCCCAAATGATTTCCGTCCGAGACCTGCGCAAGCACTACCAGGTCCACAAGCGCCCGCCCGGCCTCAAGGCCGCCCTCCGCTCCGTCATCCACCGGACCTATACGTCCGTGAAGGCGGTGGATGGCATCTCCTTCGAGATAAAGCCCGGCGAGCGCGTGGGCTTCCTCGGTCCCAACGGGGCCGGGAAGACGACCACCCTCAAGGTGCTCTCCGGGTTGCTCCACCCGTCGAGCGGTGAAGTGCGGGTGGATGGTCATGTTCCCCGCCATCGCGAGGATGCGTTCCTCAAGAAGATCATGCTGGTGATGGGGCAGAAGCAGCAACTCCTGTGGGACCTGCCGCCCGCCGAGACGTTCGAGCTCAATCGCGCCATCTACGACGTCCCCCGCGCCCAATACAAGCAGACGCTGGATGAGCTGGTGACGTTGTTGGAGCTGGAGGAACTCATCGGCAAGCCGGCGCGGCAGTTGTCGCTGGGCGAGCGGATGAAGTGCGAGCTGGCGGCGGCGCTCATCCACCGGCCCAAGGTGCTCTTCCTGGACGAGCCCACCATCGGCCTGGACGTGTCCATGCAGGCCACCATGCGGACCTTCATCAAGTCCTACAACGAGCGCAACGGGGCCACGCTCATCCTCACCAGCCACTACATGGACGACGTGGCGGCGCTGTGCCCGCGCGTCATCGTTATCGACAAGGGCCTGCTGTCGTACGACGGCGGCCTGGACGCGCTGGTGCAGCGGGTGCGGCCGGAGAAGCGGGTGGTGCTGCGCCTCAACCAGGCGGTGGCGGCGGACAGCCTGGCGCCGCTGGGCAAGGTGGTGACGCACGACAATGTCACCGCGGTGCTGCAGGTGCCGCAGGACGCCGTCAACGCCACCGTGAGCCGGGCCCTCTCCAGCCTGCCGGTGCAGGACCTGACGGTGGAGAACGCGCCGCTGGAGGAGGTCATGAGCGAGCTGTTCGCCGAGAGCAAGGCGCGCCGGGAGAAGGTGGGCGCATGAGCGCGCGGAGCACACTGCGGGCGCTGCCCACGCTGCTGCGCATCGGCGTCTCCGAGGCGGTGGCCTACCGGGCGGAGATGTTCGTCTGGGTGCTGTCCACCACCATGCCGCTCATCATGATGGCGCTGTGGACGGCGGTGGCGCGGGAAGCGCCGGTGGGCCCGTACGGCTCGCAGGACTTCGTGCGCTACTTCCTGGCGGCCTTCGTGGTGCGGCAGCTGACGGGGGCGTGGGCGGCGTGGATGATCAACTACGAGGTCCGCCAGGGCACGCTGGCCATGCGCCTGTTGCGGCCCATCTCGCCGCTGTGGAGCTACGCGGCGGAGAACATCGGCGCCATGCCCATGCGGCTGTTCGTGGTGGTGCCGGTGGCGATCTTCGCCGTGTCCACGGTGGGTTGGAAGTCGGTGCCCGAGACGGCGTGGGGCTGGGTCTTCTTCCTCGTGTCGCTCTTCGGGGCCTGGCTCATCACCTTCCTGGTGAACGTGGCCATCGGCACGCTGAGCCTCTACATGGAGAGCAGCACCAAGCTGATGGACGTGTGGTTGGCGCTCTTCTTCGTGTGCTCGGGCTACCTCTACCCGGTGGACCTCTTCCCGCCCGTGTGGCGGACCCTCATCGACTGGCTGCCCTTCCGCTATCAGATCGGGCTGCCGGTGGAGTTGATGACGAACGCGCATGGCTTCGGAGATGCGCTGGCGCTCCTGGGACGTCAGTGGCTGTGGGTGGGGCTGCTGCTGGTCATCAGCCTGGGACTCTGGAACCGGGGCCTGAAGCGCTTCGCGGCCTTTGGAGGGTGAGGGAGATGCTGCGGCGTTACCTGCGTCTGCTCGGAGTGCAGCTGCGGGCCTCGAGCCTGCTGGCGATGCAATACCGGGGCGACTTCGTCATCGAGGGCATCATCTCGCTCTTCTGGACGGCCACCGCGCTGGCGCCGCTGTTCGTCGTCTACCGCGAGCGGGAGTCCATCGCCGGGTGGAGCTTCGGCGAGGCGTTGCTGGTCATCGGGTGGTTCACCCTGCTGCAGGGGATTCTGGAGGGGGCCATCAACCCGAGCCTCACCGGCGTGGTGGAGCACATCCGCAAGGGGACGCTGGACTTCGTGCTGCTCAAGCCGGCGGACGCGCAGTTCCTGGTGTCCACCGCGCGCTTCCTTCCGTGGCGCTCCATCAACGTGCTGGCGGGCCTGGGGCTGTTCGTCTACGGCTTCCACCTGATTGGCCGTGCTCCCTCTCTCGTGGGCGTGCTGGCCTCGCTGGTGCTGCTGGGCACGAGCGTGCTGCTGCTCTACTCGCTGTGGATATTGACGGTGGCCGCGGCCTTCTACGTGGTGAAGGTGGACAACCTCACGTACTTCTTCACGTCCATCTTCGACGCGGCGCGCTGGCCGGCATCGGTGTTCCGCGGGGTGCTGGCCTTCGTCTTCACCTTCGTGATTCCGCTGGCGGTGATGACGACCTTCCCGGCGGAGGCGATGTTGGGACGGCTGCCGTGGACGTCGCTGGTCTGGGCGGTGGTGGGCTCCCTCCTCTTCGCCTTCCTGTCGCGGCGCGTGTGGCTGCACTCGATCGGCCACTACACCTCCGCGAGTAGCTGAGCGCCTCCCTCCCGTGAGCGGTGGTGGGTCCTCGTGGGCGCCGGGGTGTGACGGGGGTGGACCTCCACCGGGTTGGTGGAGGGCAATGCCCGGGGCGAGCCGCGCGAGCGGGCCTCACGTACGGACGTGACTTGCGAAGTTACGTGGGATGGCTATCATCTCCGAGGTCAGGTGCGGGGAGCCCGGGTCCGGCGGCCCGGTCCCTGCACGAGGGGCCACCCCGATGCCATCTCCATCCGACGACCAGGCGCCTTCCGCCGGACGCTTTCATTCGAGACCCCCTTGGTCCGCTCGCCAGAGGGGGCTTAGGTTCCCTCTGAGCATCATGAGCATCGGGCCCTATCGCATCGATCCGGATGACCCCCGCGCGCCGCTCCAGGAGGAGTGGGAGCGGATGACGCCCGAGGAGCGTGCGCGAGTCGTCGCTGGACTGCCGTCCGAGTTTCCGGTCTCCGAAGCGGCTCCTCCCGAGGGGGACTTCCACTTCGTGGCCAAGGTGCGGACGCGCGAGGTGCTGGGGGGCTTCTTCACGCGCACGGGCCGCAAGGTGTACCTGGCGTGTGAGCTGCCCGTGTACTACCCGGGCGAGCGCATGTTCGCTCCCGATGTCATCGCCGTCGTGGGGGTGGAATCGCACGAGCGCATGAGCTGGGTGGTGAGCGCCGAGGGCAAGGGGCTCGACTTCGCCCTGGAGATTCATGTCGCGGGAGATCGCCGCAAGGACCTGGAGCGCAATGTGGAGCGCTTCGCCCGGCTCGGCGTTCGCGAGTACTTCATCTTCGATCGCGGGCGCTCGAGGCTCACCGGGTGGAGGTTGGCGGCGGGCCGACGGCGTTATCGCGCCATCCCGTCGCGGCAGGGGAGCTTCTCGTCCGAGGTGCTGGGGCTGGAACTGCGAGTGGACGGAGAGCGGTTGCGCTTCCTTCATGAGGGGACGCCCCTGCTGGAAGCGGATGAGATGATCTCCATGCTCGAAGTGCAGCGCGCCGGGGAGTCTCGGGCGCGTGTCGCACTCGAGCAGCAACTCGTGGAGCAGATGAGCCTGCGCGCCGAGGAAGCTCGCCTGCGCGCCGAGGAAGCTCGCCTGCGCGCCGAGGAGGTGCATCGCAGGGAGGCCGCCGAGCGCCAGCTGGCCGAGGCCCTCGCCGAGCTGGCACGGTTGCGCGGCGGGCCGGGCTGACTCCGCACCTCTGGAGGAGGGTTCCCGTGGAGTTTCCTGTCGCGTAGCGTGGGGGCTCATGGAACGGCATGAAGCGCTCGAAACCCTTCCGGAAGCGACGGAGGGAGGCGGTGCACGCGGCCAGGCCGCGTGGAACCTGTTGATGGTGGTGCTGGCGGTGGCCAGCCTCGGTCCCATCCTCTGGGTCGAGCTGGCGGGCATCAACTGGCCGGATTCCCGCTTCCAGGTGCTCGCGGCGGTGGACCTGGTCTTCGTCCTGATCTTCCTCGGCGACTTCGTCGTGGGGTGGGCCAGGGCGGAGGATCGCAAGGCGTGGTGGAAAAGCCACTGGTACGAGCTGCCGGGCCTCGTCCCGCTCTACTTCGAGGCGTTCGCCTTCCTGCGCGTCGCCCAGGTGCTGCGTCTGGCGCGGGTGCTGCGGCTGCTGCGCGCCCTCTCCGCGTTCCGGCGCCTGCGCGCGCTGGCCTTCGTGGACGTGCTCCTCAACCGCAACAAGCTGGGCTATACGCTCGTCATCTCCGCGTCGGTGGTGCTGAGCCTGGCCTCGGTGGTGTGGTTGCTGGAGCGCGACACCAACCCCGGACTCAGCCGCTTCGGTGACGCGCTCTGGTGGGCCATCGTCACCACGACGACGGTGGGTTACGGCGACATCACCCCGCAGACGGGCCTGGCCCGCGTCGTCGCCACGGTGCTGATGCTCATGGGCATCGGGCTCATCGGCGTGGTGGCCTCCAGCATCAGCGCGGCCATCATCGCCATGGGCGGCGCGGCGCCCGAGGACTCGCCCGCCCCGTCGCAGGGCCTGGCGCATGAGCTGGAGCGGCTCGCGGACTTGAAGGCGCGGGGTCACCTGACCGACGAGGAGTTCACGGCGGCCAAGCGCAAGCTGCTGGGCTGAGATTCACTCGGGGACGATGGCCTCGGCCTCGATCTCCACGAGCATCACCGGGTCGATGAGTCGTTGCACCTCCACCATGCTGGTGGCGGGGCGGATGGTGCCGAAGAACTCGCCATGGGCCCGGCCCACGTCCCCCCAGAGGGAGATGTCCGTCACGTACATGCGGGTGCGGACCACGTGCTCCATCCGGCCACCCAGGGCCTCGACGGCTGTCTGGATGTTGGTCAGCGCCTGGACGGTCTGGGCGTAGATGTCTCCCTCGCCCACCACATGGCCCGAGGCGTCCGTGGCGGTGGTGCCGGAGACGGAGATGAACGGGCCCACGCGGACGGCCCGGCAATAGCCCACACGCGGTTCCCAGGCGGTACCGGTCGAGTAGGTGGTGCGTTGCATGGGGCTCCCTGCGGCAAAGGGGTAGAGGAGCCCCCACCCTAGCGCTCTCCGAGCGGGAGTGGGCACATACCCGGTGTCCAGGCGGGGGCCCGCTGGCCCGGATGCTTCCCGGCGGAACGGCTCTCCCACATTGAAGCCCGCGAAAAAACGCACGCCCCGTGATAGTTCCCTTCCCGATATGGCACCCGAGCTCGACCAGGAAGTCGCCCGTCGGCGAACCTTCGCGATCATCTCCCACCCCGACGCCGGTAAGACGACCCTTACCGAGAAGCTGCTGCTCTACGGCGGCGCCATCCACCTGGCTGGCAGCGTGAAGGCCCGCCGTGCGAGCCGCCACGCCACGAGCGACTGGATGGAGCTGGAGAAGGAGCGTGGAATCTCCGTCACCTCCTCGGTGCTCCAGTTCCCCTACCGCGGCCACGCGGTGAACCTGCTGGACACCCCGGGCCACCAGGACTTCTCCGAGGACACCTACCGCACCCTGGCGGCGGCCGACTCGGCGGTGATGCTCATCGACGCGGCCAAGGGCGTCGAGCCGCAGACCAAGAAGCTCTTCAAGGTCTGCCGCATGCGCGGCATCCCCATCTTCACCTTCGTCAACAAGCTCGACCGCTGGGGCCGCGCGCCGCTGGAGCTCATGGACGAGCTGGAGCAGGTGCTCGGCATCCGCGCCTACCCGATGAACTGGCCCATTGGCATGGGGCCCGAGTTCCGGGGCGTGTATGACCGGCAGTCCAAGGTGGTGCACGTCTTCGCCGCCGAGGGCCGCCATGGCGAGTCCGAGGTGGCCGAGCGCTCCGTCTCCATCGACTCGCCGGAGATCCACTCCGTCCTGAGCGAGCGCGAGCTGGCCACGCTCAAGGAGGAGATCGAGCTGCTGGACATCGGCGGCGACGAGTTCACCCGCGAGAAGGTGGAGCAGGGGCAGCTCACGCCGATGTTCTTCGGCAGCGCCATGACGAACTTCGGCGTGCGGCCGTTCCTGGATCACTTCCTGGAGCTGGCGCCGGCGCCCACGTCGCGTCAGACGAAGAACGGGCCGCGCGAGCCCACGCACCCGAAGTTCGCGGGCTTCGTGTTCAAGATTCAAGCGAACATGGATCCGTCGCACCGCGACCGCATCGCGTTCATGCGCGTGGTGTCGGGCCGGTACACGAAGGGGATGAGCGCGTTCCACTCGCGGCTGGGCAAGGAAGTGCGTCTGGCCAAGCCGAGCCAGTTCCTCGCGGCCGAGCGCACGGCCATCGAGGACGCGTGGCCGGGGGACGTGATCGGCCTGTTCGACCCGGGCATGTTCCGCATCGGCGACACGCTGTGCGAGGGCGAGGACCTGCTGTTCGACAGCGTGCCGCGCTTCAGCCCGGAGTACTTCGCGGTGGTGCGCTCGAAGGACCCGTTGCGCCGCAAGCAGATGGAGAAGGGGCTGGAGCAGCTCTCCGAGGAGGGCACGGTGCAGATCTTCCAGCAGCTCGGAATGGGCATGAAGGATCCCATCGTGGGCGTGGTGGGAGCGCTGCAGTTCGAGGTGCTCCAGTACCGGGTGGAGCACGAGTACGGCGCGCGCATCATTCTGGACCGGCTGCCCTTCGGCCATGCGCGGTGGGTGGTGGGGCAGAACTTCGATCCGAAGACGTTCGACTGGGAAGGCAACCGGCAGACGGTGCAGGACCGGGACGGGCTGCCGCTGGTGCTCTTCCGGGACGACTGGGCGCTGCAGCACGCCGAGGAGAAGCACCCGGAGCTGAAGTTCCTCTCCGCGGCGCCGATCCTGCGTCAGCTCGCCGCCACGGGGAGCTGACCCCCTGAACCGGGGGTTCAGCTCCCCCGGCCCGCGTGTTACCCGGGATCTCTCGCATGTTGGCAAGAGGTCTCATGAACAAGCTCGTCTGGTGTGCCGTGTGGTGTGTCGTGGCGTTGGGGCTCACGGGGTGTGGGGCCCTGGTGGATCTGGCCGGAGTCGAGACGGCGTCCGCGCACTGTGACTTCCGGGAGCGTGGCCCGAATGGCCCGGAGAATCGCTGTCAGGAGCGGGTGGAGGTCATCAAGCAGGGCGTGGAGTCCTTCAAGGGCCTCTGCGCGTCCCTGGGCGCCGTGTCCGGGGATGGCCCCTGCCCGCGCGAGGGCGTGGTCGGCGGGTGTTTCATCGGCGAGCAGGGGGACGGCAGCGACGTCAACGACTGGTACTACGCCCCGATGACCCGTGAGCAGGCCCAGGGCAAGTGCGCCTCCCGGGAGCCGTTCCTCGAGCCGTAGCGGACCCCCCTGAACAGGGGGATGAACCCGGCGGCGTTCCGAGGCAACGATGCGCGTGCCGTTCCCCGATTCATGAAAGGACACCCGTGAAGCGTACGTTCAAGTGCGCTGCCGCCGTCGGGCTCGCCTCGGTGCTCGTCACCGGATGCGCCGGTCCCCGGCTGGTCAGCAGCATGTCCAGGACGCGCGACGACCGGTACCGGTTCATCTGGTACCAGAACAAGTCCGTCCCGCCGTTCAGCTACACCAGCGAGCAGGGGCTGGTGGATTGCCGCAAGGGCCAGTCTGGCCAGCTCGAGGACTGCAAGCCGGTGAAGATTCTCTTCCTCGACAAGGAGGACAAGTGATGCGCGCGTTGCTTCCCGCGGCCTCCGTACTGCTGGCCCTCGCCACCACCGGCTGCCTCACCAGCCGCTCCATCCGCTCGGTGTCGGAGCATCCGACCCGCCCCCTGACGCTCATCCAGACGCAGGACACCCTCACCTACGTCCCCGGGTTCTACTCCGTCTCGAAGCACCAGTTCTGGAGTTGTTCCCAGCAGTCGGATCAGCTCACGTGCCGCAAGGTCTGTGACGCCCAGGGGCGGCAGCTCGACTGCCCGACGGGCAGTGTGGCCGCGGCCTCCAACAGCAACCAGATCTCCACCCGGTGAGCCACGACATGCACTCGTCATTGAAGCGGATGAGCGGGGCGCTGCTGCTGGCCGCCCTGAGCGGCTGTGCGACGCCCCGTTACCTGGTGAGCGACTTCACCATGGGGGAGCGGTCGGTGAAGTACATCCTCACGCCGATCTCCGCGCGCGCCGGGAAGAACGAGGTGCAGCTCTACGACTTCATCGTCCAGATCTGTGACCTCGATACGAAGGACGAGCCGAGCGCCTGCAAGGACACGACGGTCGTCTCGAACGTGGTCCCGCAGTCCATCTATTGAGGAGTACCCAAATGAATCGGATCCTCCTTCCCGCCCTGCTCTGCGTGGCGCTGCTCGGGGGCTGCACCCGGACGGCCCGGTATGTGACGGCCCAGACCTGGTTCGGCCAGGACGAGTTCTACGTCGCCACCAGCGAGGTGAGCGGAAACATCCTGGCGCAGTCCTGGACCGCCCAGGTCATCACCTGCGAGCACCAGCAGGGCCACTCCCTGGTCTGCAAGCCGCAGCAGAACCTCAACCAGTACCTCAACGCCGGCAACACGGAGAAATAGGCGCCCTACACCAGCCCGCGCCGTGCCGCCTCCAGCGCGGCCTCGGCGCGGGAACAGATGTTGAGCTTCCGGTAGATGTCCTTCACGTAGCCGGCGACCGTGCTCTCGGCCAGCCCCAGCATTCCCGCGACCTCGCCGATTCTCATGCCGCGGCCGATGTAGCCGAGCACCTCGGTTTCCCGGGGCGTGAGCACCACGGGAGGGGCGGGCGGGGGGGGAGCGGGCGCCTGCTGGCGGGCTGGCTCGTGCGCGCGTTCCCGGAAGAACTCGAGGATGCGGCGGGCCACCGGCGGGGACAGGGCCGGCGTGCCTGCTTCCAGTTGCCGGAGCTGCCGCAGCCAGACCTCCTCGGGGGTCTCCTTCAGCAGGTACCCGTGCGCTCCCGCGGAGAGCGCCGGGAAGAGGTGCGCATCGTCCGCGTAGATGGTGACCACGACGATCAGCGCCGAGCCGTGGGTCTCCGCCAGTTGTCTGATGAGCTCGACGCCCGAGCCATCCGGCAGCCCGAGATCGATCAGCGCCAGGTACACGGCGCTCTTCTCCTGGATGAGCGCACGCCCCTCGGCGATGCTCCCCGCTTCGAAGATGGCGGCGTGGGGGTAGGCCTTCTCCAGCCGTTGCCGGAGGCTGGCTCGCAGCTCGGGTTGATCCTCGACGATGAGCACACGCTTCTCGTCCGTCACGCGCGCCCCTTCGCCGTGCTGGCATACGGCCGCTCCTGTACGGGGAGGCGGAACTCCAGCAGGGTGCGCGACGGCCCGGATTCGATCCGCACCTCGCCCCCCGCCTCCTCACCGCGCTGCCTCAGGTTGCGCAGCCCTTCACCGCTGCCGGCGCCCTCGTCGAATCCCGCCCCGTCATCCCGGATGGTGAGGAGCAACTCCTCCTTTCCCTGGTGGCTGCTCACCTCCACCTTCCGGGCCCGGGCGTGGCGGATCACATTCGAGATGGCCTCCCGCGTCATGGACACCAGCTGGCGGGAGACGTGGTGGCTCAGCTCGGCGCCGTCCGGCTCCGCCAGGGAGAGGGGCCATTCGAGCTCGATCCCCGCGGCCTCGAGCCGTTGCGCGGTCTCGTGCCGGATGTCCGCCAGCACGTCCGCGGCTGGGATGAGCCGTCCGGTCAGCGCGCTCACGATGGAGCGGATGTCGGCGATCGCCAGCCGGATGGACTGCCGGGTCCGGTCGAGCGCATCCTGGTGGAGGGCCGTCAACAGGCGCGCACCCACGTCGTCGTGGAGATCCCTGGCGATCCGGCGCCGCTCCTCCCGGACGCCGCGGTCATAGGCGTCGCGGCTGGCCTCGATTTGCTGCATCAGCTCGACGAGGTACTCGCCCAACCGCAAGTGCTGTGGGCCGAAGAGGGTGCGGCCCTTGAAGGGATAGGCGGCGCGCAGCGCGGGCGCCGACGCCGACGGCGGCAGCAGCAGCTCGAGCCCATCCTGCTGGAGCTGGACCTGACGCACCTCGCCGTCCACGGGCTCGAGGGTGAGCGGCTCGAAGAGCCTCCCCACCAGGGACTTCCACCGCTCCGCCCGCTGCGCTCCAGCCGGTGCGAAGGCCACCTCGAGCAGCGCCTGGAAGAGCTGCTGCTCTCCGAGCTGCCCGCGCGGCACCAGGCGGGACCAGAGCCAGTTGCGCAGGGGAAGGTAGCCGAGCCCGCACAGCAGCACCGCCAGCCCCAGCGAGGGGGCCGCCTCGAGCTGCAGCAGGTAGGCGAGCGCGGCGTCCAGCAGCAGCAGCGCGAGGGCTCCACCCACCCAGAACAGGATGCGGTAGGCCCACTCGTCGAGCTCGAAGAGGCGGAATCGGCGCAGGCCGAGCGCCAGGCCCACATCCATCAGCAGGAAGAAGCCGAAGGAGTAGCCCTGGGCGAGCGGAGGAATGCCGCCCAGCAGGGGGGCGCCTACCCGGGTGAAGACGAAGAGGCTCGCCCCCACCAGGATGGAGAGGCCGAACCACCGCAGCGAGGCCCGTGCACGCGGATCTCCCCGGGTCACCCGCCACTGCACCCCGGCGCACCCGAGGGCGAGCAGCATCTCGGAGAGGATGGGGAGGTGCGCGCCCCACTCTGGATCCGGCGTGAGCCGGAGGAGGCTGGCGAGCAGCCACGTGACGAAGACGGCCGGCACCGCCCAGAGCGCGCGCGGCCGGACGAGCTGCCGGGGGTATGAGAGGAACAGCGCAACCAGGCCACAACCAAAGAGCGAGGCTCCCGTCTGGTTCAGCGCGGAGAGCGTGCGGAACAGCCCTCCATCGAGCGCCAGCTCCCGCGTGCTGTAGACGGCGGCGGTCACCGAGAAGAGCGGGAACATCATGCTCATCACGCCGAACATGCGGACCGCCAGGTCGCGCGAACGGAGCACGAAGACCCAGGCGCCGATCAGGAAGGCCGCGCTCCCGGCGAAGAGCTGGAACCAGAAGACGGGGGGCAGGTTCCGCAGTGGCCGCCGCGGCTCCGGGGAGAGGGTGAACGTGCGGGGCTCACCGTCCTGTCCGACGAGCTCCAGCCGCACGGAGTCCGCCGCCAGCAGCCGCGCCAGACGGCTCTGCTCCGCGAAGAAGCCATCCAGCTGCTCGTAGGTCTGGAAGAGATCCGGATCCTCGGCGAGCGCCGTCGCGGAGAGCCCGACGCGTGGATGTCCTGGAGCACCGAGGGCGAGGAGCCTCGCGGGGACGGGAAGCCGTGCGCCAGGGCCCTCCCCATGGACGACGGTCACCGTGCCGGTCTGGAGATCGCCCTCGAGTGTCAGGCCCATCCAGGGCCGTGAGAGCGCCAGGACCACGGCCCCTGTGCACCAGAGTACTGCGAGGAGGGCAGCTCCGAGGAGCCGGTGGGCGGGAGAACTCAGATTCACGGTGGACATCGGGTCCGAGTCTAACCCACGTGGGGTGAACCCCCGTAGTCGTGGGGCGGAGCCGGGGGGACCCGGGTTGCTCCGGGTCCCCAAGCGCTACTTCGTGACGGTGAAGCAGAGCCCGTTCCCCTCCTCGAAGTAGAAGCCGAGGTCGACGGAGGGCTGATTGGCGATGCAGTTGCTCACCACGAACTCCGTGTTCTTCAGATCGCCGCTGGTCACGATGTCGCTGAACTGGCTGGCCTCCGAGAGGTACGAGCCATTCGGGTTGACGTAGCTGAACACCTTCGAGAGCTCGGAAGCGGTGGTGGGGAGCGCGCCGGAGGGCGAATAGGCCCGGACGCGGACCTGGAAGCGCATGGGGAGGGCAGAGGGGCAGTCCGTGCCATCCGGCACCAGGGAGACCTGCTCGGCGGCATAGGTGACCGGGCCGGTGGAGGTGGCCGGGTCCCACGAGACGGGGAACTTGTTGAAGTTCGCGCACGCCGGGGGGCGCACGCGCTGGCAGGTGCTGCTGATGGCGCCGCAGTACGAGCCATAGGCGCAGGTGGAGGGCTGGGGATCGGTGAGGGCGCAGGGGTCTCCGGGCTCCTCGGGATCCGGGTCGGTGCCCGCGTCCGTTCCAGCGTCCGTCCCGGCATCCGTCCCCGCGTCCGTTCCGGCGTCGGTGTCAGTGCCCGCGTCACCGCCCGCATCCGCTGGAGTCTCGCTCCCCGCGTCGTTGGAGCCCCCATCGGGCCCGTCCGGGTCGCAGGAGGTGGCCACGAGGACGAGGCCGAGCGAGAGGGGAAGAATCAGGGAAAGGAATCGTCGCAAGGTCGCGTCTCCAGGTAACCACCCGCACACAGGTGCCGGGGAGACGGATTCTAATTCACTTGTACGGCACCACGGTGCCGCCGCGGTGGGCCGAGTCGCGCAGCACCAGGCGGGTCTCCTTGTAGAGGCGCGCGGCCTTGGGGCCCACGAAGAAGGCCTTGGGGTCGCCCTTGCGGAACGTCTTCTTGAGGTACTCCTCTATCTCCCGGTAGATGCGCCGGAACTGGTCCGAGGCCGCGTCCTTGCGGCCCGTCTGGGGCGTCACCTCCATCTCGGCCCACATCTGGCCGCTGAGCAGCTCGCCCTCCTCGTTCATCCGGCAGCGCTCCAGGAAGATGACGGGCGAGCGCACCTCGTCGATGCGCCAGAAGCCCTTGTCCGGGCCGCGTTTCACCTTGTCCACGATGGCCGGCCCCACGCTGACGGCCACCAGGTACACGTCTTCCTCGGGCAACCGGGGGACGTTCTCCTCGCGGGCGCGGAAGGTCTCCCAGTCCGGCGGGACGCGCCGGGGGTACACCTCCAGCTCGAAGCGCTCGAGGAAGCGGAAGAAGGCGACCTCGTCGTCGGGGGACATGAAGAACTGAAGCTGGCTGGCCATGGTGGGGCAATTAACCGAATGCCGCGCGTTGCGGAAGTCCGGGGCGATTCGGACTAAAGAATCCGCCATGGACAAGACCTTCGACGCGCTGCTCGCCCGGATGCACGAGCTCCGGGACCTCGGTGGGCTCATCGCCCTGGCCACGTGGGACCAGGAGACCTACCTGCCCCCCAAGGCCGCCGAGTCGCGGGCCTTCCAGCTTTCCACGGTCCAGGGCCTCCACCACGAGCGCCTGGTGGACCCCCGGCTGGGCGAGCTGCTCGCCTGGGCGGTGGGCAACCCGGACCTCACGGATGACCAGCGGGCCATGGCGCGCGTGCTCGGCGAGGAGCGGGACCGGGCGGTGAAGGTGCCCAAGGCGCTGGTGCAGGCGCTCGCCGAGGCGCAGAGCCGGGGCCTCGTGGCGTGGCGAGAGGCTCGCAAGGAGAACCGCTTCTCCGCCTTCAAGCCCGCCCTGGAGCGGCTGCTGGCCCTGCGCCGCGAGCAGGCGGATGCCTATGGCCATGGCGGAGAGCGCTACGACGCGCTGCTCGAGGTCTACGAGCCCGGCATGCGCGTGGCACGCCTGAGCCCGGTGCTCAGCGCGCTCCGCGACAACCTCATCCCCCTGGTGGAGGCCCTCCAGTCCGCGCCGCGGAAGGTGGAGGATCTCTTCGTGGGCCGGAACTTCGACCCCGAGGCGCAGTGGCGCCTCACGCTGCGGCTGCTGGGGGACATGGGCTTCGATCTGGAGGCGGGGCGGTTGGACAAGAGCATCCACCCCTTCTCCAACGGGCAGCACCCCATGGACGTGCGCCTCACCACGGCCCTGGAGGAGGGCGCGCTCTCGGCCCTCTTCAGCACGCTGCACGAGGGAGGACATGGCCTGTACGAGCAGGGCTTCTCCCCGGCCCACCATCGCACCCCGCTGGCGAACGCGCCCTCCACGGGCCTGCACGAGTCACAGTCACGCCTGTGGGAGAACCAGGTGGGGCGTGGCCGGTCCTTCTGGACGCACTACTTCCCGGTGCTGCGCGAGACCTTCCCCCAGGCACTCGCGGATGTGGACCTGGACACCTTCCACACGGCCGTCAACCGCGTCTCGCGCTCGCTCATCCGCGTGGAGGCGGACGAGGTGACGTACAACCTGCACATCGTCCTGCGCTACGAGCTGGAGCTGATGCTCATCCGTGACGAGCTGCCGTTGGACGAGCTGCCCGCGGCGTGGAACGAGCGCATGCGGCGCTTCCTGGGCGTCACGCCGCCGGACGACACGCAGGGCGTGTTGCAGGACATCCACTGGTCCTGGGGCGAGTTCGGCTACTTCCCCACGTACGCGCTGGGCAACCTCTACTCCGCGTCCCTCTACCGCGCCGCGCAGCGCGCCATGCCCGGGCTGGAGGAGGGGCTCGCCCGAGGTGAGCTCAAGCCCCTGCGCGAGTGGCTGCGCACCCACATCCATGCCGAGGGCTACCGCCTGCCCGCCGAGGAGCTGGTGCGCAGGGTGACGGGCCAGGGCCTCACCGATGTGGACTTCCTCGCCTACCTCAAGTCCAAGTACGGCGCCCTCTATGGCGTGACGCTCTGAGTCCCTCGGGACATGGGAGGGGGCCTCATGCGCGCCGGCGCGCGGCCTCCTCGAGGTAGGCGCGCACCATCTCCGCGAGGGGGAGCTGGAGAGCCGTGTCCACGTCGATGAACGAGGCCCACACCACCTCGCGGTTGTCGAGGGCAAGCGTGGGCGGTTCCTCCACCGTGAGCTCGACGAAGAAGCACCGGTCGCGCTTGTATTCGGCGGTACCCCGGGCCTCGAAGACCTGGCGCAGTTCGCTCGGGGCGACGCTCAACCCCACCTCCTCGCGCAGCTCGCGTGCGCCCGTCTCTCGCGGGGATTCGTTCCGGTTCTGTCCACCGCCGGGCAGGCTGAAGACGCGCTTGTACGAGTTCTGCAGCAGCAGCACCTTGCGACCGTGCCACACGCCGACGAGGGTGCCCTGTGTCTCGGGGCGGCGCACGAACCAGTACCCGAGCGCCAGGGTGTAGGCGCCCCGGTACGCCATGCGCATGAGGGGATCGACGAGCGAGCTCACAGTGCCTCCTTCCTGGCACGGTAGCCGAGCGGCCTTGCCCGGTCGACCTGGGACGTCACGGGCTCATCACCCGGCCTCCATTGCCCATGAAGTCCTCTCTCCTTAGAGATATGGAGGGTCCTCGAGCTGTCGGAAGTCCCTTGAATTGGAGCCGCCGACATATGGCCTTCGAGCTGACCCGCCCGCAGAAGATCCTCACCCTGCTGGGCGTCCTGCTGGGCATGTTGCTGGCCGCGCTCGACCAGACCATCGTGTCCACCGCCGGTCCCGCCATCCAGCGAGATCTGCACATCCCCGCCTCGCTCTACGCGTGGATCACGACCTCGTACCTGGTGGCCTCCACGGTGCTCGTGCCGGTGTACGGGAAGCTGTCGGATGCGTTCGGACGGCGGCGCATCCTCGTCATCGGCATCCTCATCTTCCTGCTGGGCTCGGCGCTGTGCGGCCTGTCGCAGACGACGCTCCAGCTCATCCTCGCCCGTGCCCTGCAAGGCGTCGGCTCGGCGTCGCTCTTCACCAGCGCGTTCGCCATCGTCGCGGACATCTTCCCGCCCTCCGAGCGCGGCAAGTACCAGGGCATCTTCGGTGCCGTGTTCGGGCTCTCGAGTGTCGTGGGCCCGCTGGTGGGCGGCTTCCTCACGGACCACCTGAGCTGGCACTGGGTGTTCTTCGTCAACCTGCCCGTGGGAGCGGTGGCGCTCGGCTTCATCCTCACCCGCATGCCGCCGCTGCGGCACGAGGGCCGTAAGGCCTCGGTGGACATCCTGGGCGCGCTCACGTTGTCGCTGTTCGCCGTGCCGCTGCTGCTCGCGCTGTCGCTGGGCCGCCGCACCGTGGCTCCGGGCGAGACGGGGTTCCCGTGGGGCTCGCCCCAGATTCTCGGCATGTTCGCGCTCTCGGTGCTGGGGCTCGTCGCCTTCATCTGGGTCGAGCGTACCGTGCAGGAGCCACTGCTCGACCTGAAGCTCTTCCGCAACAAGACGTTCGCCGTGGGCAACGTGGCCGCCTTCATCAGCGGCGCGGTGTTCCTGGGCGCCATCGTCTTCCTGCCCCTCTTCATGGTGAACGTGGTGGGGCTGTCGGCCACCCACTCGGGCTTCACGATGATGCCGCTCACCCTGGGCATCGTCGCCGGCAACGTCCTCTCCGGGCAGCTCGTCTCCCGGCTGGGCCGCTACAAGGTGTTCATGCTCGCCGGGCAGGTCATCGCGGTGGCCGCCTTCGGGGTCATGGCCTTCACCCTCCGCCCCGCCTCCACCCAGGGCGAGCTCACGCTGAAGATGATCTTCGTGGGCCTGGGGCTGGGCCCCTCCATCCCGCTGTTCACCCTGGCCATCCAGAACGCCGTGGCACCGCATCAGGTGGGCGTGGCCACGTCCAGCGCCACGTTCTTCCGCCAGATGGGCTCCACCATCGGCGTGGCGTTGATGGGCACGGTGTTCGGTCTGGCGCTCTCCTCGTCCATGGCCACGCACATGACCGAGGCCACCCGGGACGTGCCCGTGGCGCTCCGTCAGCAGCTCATGCCCCGGAATGCCGGGGGCGGACAGGTGAGCGAGGAGGGTGGGGCAACCGGCCGCTCGTTCGATGCGGTGGCCATCAAGGCGCGCATCGCCGAGGGCTTCGAGAAGCAGCGCGAGGCGCTCGCCCCAGCGGCCCAGGCGGGAGACCCCGCGGCGAAGGGCCGGCTCGAGGGACTCGCCCAGGCCCAGCGGGCCGCCGAGGCCACCGTGGACAAGCTGGCCCTGGCCTTCAAGGAGGCCTTCTCCGAGGCCATCCGCGACATCTACCGCATCACCCTGCTCATCGCGATACTGGCGTTGCTCGTCACCCTGGCGCTTCCGGAGCTGCCGTTGCGCAAGACGAACGCGCCCCAGCCGCCGGTGATGGAGTAGGTCCGCTCAGCTCCGGTTTCCTCGCAGCCGCGTGTACACGTACGACACCGCCAGCAGCATCAGCCCGAGCAGGATGAAGGTGAGGATGCGCTGGTTGGGTGGCAGCCCGGACAGGTCCACGAAGAGCAGGCGTCCCAGGGTGAAGGCCAGCACCGCGATGCCCACGAGCCGGTACCAGCGCTCGTGCACGGCGAAGCCCAGGGCGAACAGTCCAAACGCCGCGATGCCCCAGCCCAGCGTGGTGAGGTCCGAGGGCATCAGCTCGCCCACGAGCCACAGCAGCGCGAGCCCCGCTCCGGCCGCGCAGGAGAACTGGAGCGCGCCGCGGCGGCGCCCCTCGAGAGGCGGAGGCAGCCGGTCCGTCCGCGCCACCGCGGCCCGCTCGACGAGCGCGAAGCCCACCAGCAGGGCCGCGTCCAGGAGCGCGCGCGCCGTGGGCGGCACCTGCCACGTGGCCCCGAGCGCCACGTAGAGGATGCCCACGCCCACCACCTGCAGGGCGCCCGCGCCCAGGACGCGCCCGGCGATTCCCGCCACCAGTCCCACCGCCGTCCACGCCCGCACCAGCGCCGAGTCCTCGTACTGCCAGGGCAGACCCAGCGCGAGCGTGAGGCCGCTCGTGGCCAGGAAGGCCTGGAGCACCGCCGGGTGCGCGTTCCTCCACCCGGCCACCGCGGCGCCCACGCCCTGCGCCAGCGCGAGCGTGATGAAGAAGGTGAAGAGGTGCGGCTCGCCCCAGCGCCCCACCTCCACCGCTCCCAGGGTGAGCATCCCCACCCAGTTGAGCAGCGCGAAGGAGAGCGCCGCGCGCCTCGACAGCTCGCGCGGGTGCACCAGCAGCGCCACCGAGAAGATGACGTAGTAGAGCGCCAGGAAGGACAGGCTCAGCGTCAGCTGCTCGCCGTCGGGCTGGCCCTGAGCGATGGCGTCCGTGCGCATCGCCCAGACGACGTGCGTCGCGTAGACGGCCACCAGGCTCGACAGCGGCACGAAGACCCAGCGGTTCTTCACCAGGAAGAAGAGCGCTCCACCCGCCAGCATGCTGGTGGACATGAGCGTGAAGGAGGTGATGTCGCTGAGCATCCCCGTGCGCAACCCGAGGAAGAGCGCGATGCCCGCCACCGTCTCCGACTGCATCCGCTGGGCGATGACCACGATGCCCACCACGTTGAGCGCCAGCAGCACCAGCGCCAGGGGCTCGCTCTCGATGACCCGCACCGCCGGCACGAAGTGCAGCGCGTACGTGACGAAGTAGGCGAGCGCCAGGCCTCCGCCGAAGACGATGCGCCCGAAGAGCTCGTGCCGCCGTGACAGCCACAGGCCCAGCGCCGCCAGCCCCGCGCTCAGCAGGTAGCCCGCGCCCACCCGTGCCAGCACCCCCAGCTCACCGAAGTGGTAGATGATGAGGAAGGCGAAGCCGATGATGAGCGCCACGATGCCCGCCCGGCTCAGCCAGTACGTGCCGAGGTGTGCCTCCAAGTCTCTCTGCTCCGCCTCGGGTACGGGCTCGCCGGGACCGGCGGGGTTGGCAACGGGGGAGGGCAGTGGCCGCGCCGGGGCCGCCGTCTCCAGTTTCTCGATGCGTGCCTCCAGCCGCGAGACCGTCTCCTCCAGCCGCCGCACCACGTCCCGCAGGTCCTGCGTGTCTCCCTCCGTCATGCGCTCCTCGTGCGCCGCACCTTATGCCGGAGCCGGCTTCCACTCCGAGCGCAGAATGCCCATCACCCACGTGTCCACGTACGCGCCATCCACGTAGTGGTGCCGCCGCAGCACGCCCTCTCGCTGGAAGCCCGCCTTCTCGTAGGCCCGGATACCCGCCGTGTTGTGCTCCAGCACTTCCAGTTGCACCCGGTTCAGGTTCAACGTGCCGAAGCCGTACTCCAGCGTCATCCGCGTGGCCTCCGTGCCGTAGCCCTTGCGCCACTCGGACGGCTCGCCGATCAGCATCCCGAAGGTCGCTCGCCTGCTCCGGAAGTCCAGGTCGTGCAGCCCACTCGTGCCGATCATCCGGTCCCCATCCCGCAGCACGATGGCGAACATCACATCCTTCGGACTGGCGGTGAGGGTGTCCACGAAGGCCACCTCCTGCGCCGTGTTCATCGGGCGGTGCACCAGCAGGTTGCGGCGCACGTCGGGGTGGTTGATGAAAGCCACCAGCCTCGGCGCGTCCTCACGCTCGAGTGGACGGAAGTACAGGCGCGGGCCCAGGAAGAACGGGGTCTGCATGGGGGGTCCTCTTCAGGAAGAAGACCCTCACCCTAGCCCTCTCCCAGGGGGAGAGGGGACTTCCACGGGGAAGAACGCGCGGTTGCTCCGTCAGGTGAAGAGCAGCGGCCGGCAGGCCCGGGCCAGTTGCAGCGCGTCGCGTGCCAGCACGTTGGAGGCCAGGTTCCCGTCCAGCCACGCTGCACGCGCCACCTGGTTGCTCAGCTCGAAGCACAGCGTCGCCGTGCGCCGCGCCAGGCGGCTGTCCTTTTGCAGGGCACGGGCGTTCAGTTCGCACAACTCCGCGCATTGCCGCAGCAGGCGCATCGGCTCGCTGTCAGCGCGCATTCCATTGGAGGCCAATTGCTCCATCGCCGCTTCGCACGAGGCCTGACAACTCAGGCTCGCGGCGATGCAGTGATGGATGTCGGCCGTCGCGCCACCCAGTCGGACTCCAGACATGCCCACGCCACCTCCACAGCGGCTTCAAACCTACGCACGTTCCCCCCAGCCGCAACCGAATCCGTCGCCCCCCGAGCCACATGTTCAATCGGCTCCATGACACTGAGCCTCGTGCCTGGTGCTATCGAGAAGGACGCACAGGAGCGCACCGGAGTTCCCGCCCCGCTCTTCGCGAAACTCCAGCAATCCACCGCCTTCCCCCTGGCATGGATGATGCCGGGGCCATCACCCCTGACGGGACGGCCCCGTCACTCGTGACAGAAGATGACGATCCGCATGGGTCCAGCCCTGGAGACGCCGTGGGTTCCAGCGGCGTTGCCCGATTTCAAGACCCACGTGTCCAAGGAAGTGAAGCCTGCTTCCACAAAGGACACGCGAGATGAAGACCCCGAAGAAGTCCCCGTTCCGCGCCACCCTCACCGCCGCGAGCCTCGGCATGCTCGCCGTCACCACCCAGGCCGGATGTGACGGCGCCGTCGAGGAGCCGCGGGCGGAAGAGACGCCCTCCACGTTCGGTGGTGCCGAGCGCGCCTATCCGGGCCGCACCGGCGTGGCCCGCACCGGCATGCTGCGCACGGAGCGGGGCGAGCTCCAGGTGGACTACGAGGAGATCGACGGCAACGCGGTCATCGACGGAGACATCGTGATGCCGCTGCACCTCCTCTCCGAGCCGGGCGAGCGCCATGCCAGTGGAACGGCCCGCGCCCATGCCTCGACGCGTTGGCCCAATGGCGTGGTGCCCTATGTGATCGACTCGGGGCTGAGCAGCCCGTCGCGCGTCACCAGCGCCATCGCGCACTGGACGGAGAAGACGAACATCAAGTTCGTTCCCCGCACGACCGAGACGGCCTACGTGAAGTTCGTGTCGGGCTCCGGGTGCAGCTCGTCCGTGGGCAGGACGGGCGGCGCGCAGAGCATCACGCTGGAGAGCGGCTGCTCCACCGGCAACGCCATCCATGAGATTGGCCATGCCCTGGGCGTGTGGCACGAGCAGATGCGCGGCGATCGTGACAACTACGTCACCATCAACTGGAACAACATCCAGTCCGGCTATTCGCACAACTTCCAGACGTACACGGCCAGTGGGTACGACGGCATGGACGTGGGGGCGTACGACTACGGGTCCATCATGCACTACGGGCGCACCGCGTTCGGCATCAACGGCGCGGAGACGATCACCCCGCGAACCTCGGGCGTGACGATCGGCCAGCGCGATGGACTGAGCTCGACCGACATCGAGACGATCCGGACCCTCTACGACGGCGTGACGGAGTTCTCCAATGTCTCCGGCTGGTGGGGGTCCGCCAACGCGGGCGGCGGCGTCGCCATCACCCAGCTCGACGGCGACTCCCGGCCCGACATGATCGTCTTCCACGTGGATGACCCGAGCGACGGCAACAACGGCTACTACCGGATCGGCTGGAACATCGGCCAGGTCACGTACTCCAACGGAGCGGGCAGCAAGTATCAGCCCACGAGCTGGAGTGGCGTCATGAGCATCGGGGGCTGGTGGGGCAAGTACACGAGCGGCGCCGGCATCGCCGTGGGGGACATCAATGGCAACGGCCGGCCCGACCTGGTCGTCGTCCACGTCGACAATCCGGACGGCGCGGACAGCACCCATTACCGCATCGGCTGGGACCTGACGACGAGCGGCACCGTCTCGTCGTGGAGTGGCCCCTACGGCTTCTCGGGTGGATTCCACGGCAGCCGCACGCAAGGGGCCGATGTCGCCTTGCACGACATCAATGGCAACGGCCGGCCCGACCTGGTCGTGGGCACCGTCGATGATGCGAGTGGCGAGAACAGCATCTACTACGCGGTGGGGTGGGACCTCGGCACGAGTGGCGGCATCAGCTCGTACAGCGGCACGCACGCGAAGTCCGGCTGGGTGGGCAGCGCCACCTCGGACATGGGCCTCGATATCGCGGACATGGATGGCAACGGCCGGCCGGACCTCGTGATCTCCTGGGTGGATGCGCCCTCGGGTGATGACGTCCACGTCTACCAGGTGGGCTATGATCTCTCGGCGGCGACGGGCGCGGTGTCATCGGGCTGGAGTGGCTCGGGCTCCTCGGCGACCACCGCCCGCACGCTCAATGCGCGGCTGGGCGAGTCCACGCACGGGGCCGACGTGGCCGTCCACGACTTCAACAACGATGGGAGCAAGGATGTGGTCAGCTTCCACATCGATCACGTGAACGACAACACGGGCTACCTCTCCGTGCTGATGGACCAGTCGGACAAGCTGTACAGCTTCACGGCGAAGCACAGCGGCAAGGCCATGGACATCCTGAACGCCGCCACCAATGACCAGGCCTGGCTGCACCAGTGGAGCTGGGGGAACGGTGACAACCAGAAGTTCTCCCTGCGTGCCACCCCGGACGGCTACTACTTCATCGTGCCGAGGCACAGCGGCAAGTGCCTGGACGTCGAGGCCAGCTCCACGGGGGATGGGGCCACTGTCTATCAGTGGTCGTGGAACGGCAACGACAACCAGAAGTTCTCGCTCGTGAACCACGGCGACGGCTACTACAGCCTCAAGGCCAAACACAGCGGCAAGTGCCTGGACGTCTTCGCCTTCAGCCAGGAGGACGGCGGCCACATCCTCCAGTGGACCTGCAATGGCTACGACAACCAGAAGTTCACGATGACCCGGCGCTAAGCCGGCCGAAGTAAGTCCGTACAGGGGTCTGTCCTCGGCTCGAAAGCAGGAGGGACCCCTCCGGGTCCGGTCTCGCCAGACTTGTCCAACAGTTGGACAAGTTCGTGAAGAGCGCGCCCGGAAGGCGGACTCACCTGGCCAGGACCATGAGGACCTCGAGCGTGAAGAAGTCCTCGGAGAGCATCAGGGCGGTGGTGGCGCGGGCGGGCGCCGGGGTCACGGAAGGAGCCCAGTGCGGTGAACAGCTTGCCGCGGGCCCAGGGGGACGAGCGGCACGCCGGGCTGGTCAAGCCCACGGGGCGTGGCGGAGGCGGAGGTGCATGATGTCCCTCGATGAGGTGGCGGGAGAACGCCCAGGAGCCGGTTCTATTGCACGGGAACCCCCCGCGACATGTCGGGAGGCGTCGGCGACATGTCGCCGACATCCCGTTGGAGGGGGTCTCCCTCTGAACGGTGGGTGGAGGAGGCTGGTACGGAGCTTGCGATGGCCTGATTCCGCGTCCCTGAGCCGCCTCACGAAGCGTCACTCAGGGGAGCGTTCACCGCGCCCGACGCTCACGATGCCGTGAGCGCGGCGCCTTCTCTTCGGAGTCAGTCCCCATATGAAGTTCGCCAAGTCGTTCCCTTCCCTCTGCGGCATCCTGGCGTGTGGCGCCACCCTCCTGCTGGCCGACCAGGCCCGGGCCGAGCTGTTGATCAACGTCGACACCGCGGGCTGCAACACCAACGTGGCCATCAACAACGCCATCGGCCAGAGCTTCCGCGTGAACGCGGCCACCGATCTCCAGGCGATCGAGGTCTGGCTCAAGCCCGAGCTGTACTACACCACCTCCTATGGCCTGGAGGTCTATGACGGGGAGGGGACGGGTGGAACGCGCCTGGCCACCTCCTCGACGACGCTGACGCTGGGCTCGCAGACGGGTGGAACACCCTCCGGCTGGTATGGCTTCTCCTTCGCCGGCCTGGGCCTCAACCTCCAGCCCAACCATGCCTACACCTTCCGGCTGGTGCGGCTCTCCACGTACTCCGGTGCCTTCTCCATGTGTGGCAACGTCTACGCCAATGGCATCCAGTACTGGCTGGGCTACTACGCGGACACGCCCTATGACATGTCCTTCCGGCTGCATGGCTCGCAGGCCCTGCCCATCGAGTCGCTGGCCTGGACGGCCTCCGGCCCCGGCACCCGGACGAGCACCCCGGACAGTGGCGCCGCGGAGGCGGTGACCTTCGACTACTACCTCAATGGCTCCGGTGTCTGGAGCCCCCAGCAGTGGACCTTCTCGGCCGTCGCGCCGCAGTCCACCACCTTCAACTTCGACTGGAACTACTCCGGCTTCCACGCCTGGTTCATGGTGTACGCCAACGCGACCGCTTTCGCGGACGGGCCCAATGGCCGCACCCTCGTGAACCTCTACACGCGTAACTACGGGGATGGCTGGAACGTCAGCGGCACCGCCTCGCTCCCGCTCACCGCGGGCTACCCGTTCGGCATCATCGTCGATGGCCAGAACTTCGACAGCGACGCGCGCCTGATTGGAAACGTGAAGATCACCTCCAAGTAGGGCTCGTGTCTCCACCTGTCCCGGGAGCGGTGTCCCGGGGCTGGTGTGCTCGAGGGGGCTCAGCCCTGCACGGGGTGCTGGGCGAGCAGCGTCAGCAGGTCCTCTCCGTAGAGTTCCACCCGCTTCTCCCCGAAGTACGGCACCGCCCTCAGCTCGTCCAGGTCCGCCGGGGGCCGTGACACGAGCACGTCGAACACCGGGTTGGGCAGCACCACCGACGGCATCACCTTCCGCGCCGTCGCCTTCTCCGCGCGCCACGCCTTCAGCGCTTCCTCGCGCTTGCGCCGGTTCGCGTCCTTCGGTCCCTTCTGCTCCTCCGCCGGCTTCAGCTCGCCCCGCCGGGACTTCTCCAGCAGCTCGCGCACCAGGGCGATGATTTCATCCCCATGCGCCCTCACGAAGGCACCCCGGACTCCCGCCGCCTTCGCCAGCTCCCTCGGGTTGCCCGGCGGCTTCACCGCGATGTCCGAGATGGCCATGTTGGAGAGCATCCTCCCCATGGGCACGTTCTCCGCCTCGGCCCACTCCAGCCGCTTGCGGTGCAACGCCTGGGCAATCGCGTTGGCCAGCACCATCTGCGTCGGCGTCAGCCCCGCCTTCGGCAGGCGCGGCTTGAAGTCCGCCCCCACCTCCGGCCTCGCCGCCGCCTCGTCGCACATGCGCTGGCAGTCCAGCAGCACCTCCTCGAGGATGCCCGCCTTGCGCGTCTCCTCCCTCACCTGCCGGCCCAGCTCCACCAGGTAGCGCACGTCGTTGGCGATGTAGTCCCGCATCCCCGGCGGCAGCGGCCTCAGCGAGAAGTCCGACTGCTGGTGCTCCTTCGGCAGCTCCACGCCCAGCCGCTCGCGCGCCAGGTCCGCCAGCCCCACCTTGGGCCAGCCCAGCAGCGTCGCCGCCCGGTGCGTGTCGAACAGCCCCCGCACCCTCACTCCCGCCTCGGCCAGGTAGGGCAGGTCCCCCCCGGCCGCATGGAAGAACTTGGTCCGGTCCGGGTCCCCCATCACCGGGGCGAGCAGGGCGGCCTCCACCCCGGGCTGGAGCGTGTCGAAGAGGAGCACCTCCTCGTCCGTGGCCACCTGGAGGAAGCACAGGCGGGCGCGGAAGGCGTGCATCGCATCCGCCTCCACGTCCACGGCCAGCTCCCGGGCCCCTTCGAGCTTCCGGGCGGCCGTCTGGGCCCCCTCTGAATCGATGATGTCCTGCGCACCTTGTGGGAAGCTCTGCATGGCGAGAAGCAGGCTAGCGGACCAGGTGTGTACGTGTAGCGTGTTTTTTCCCAAGCCGCCGCTAGGATGACAACCCCGATGAACCCCGACGTCCTTCGCCTCGAGAAGAGCCTGCTCGGCCACATGGGCCGTGCCATTTCGGACTACTCCCTCATCTCCGAGGGGGACCGCATCATGGTGGGTGTGTCCGGTGGCAAGGACTCGTACACCATGCTGTACCTCCTCCGGGAGCTCCAGCGCCGCGCGCCCGTGAAGTTCGACCTGCTGGCGGTCAACCTCGACCAGGGCCACCCCGGCTTCCCGGCCGACAAGCTGGAGGGCTGGTTCAAGTCCGAGGGCTTCGCCTACAAGATGCTCAAGGAGGACACCTACTCCATCGTCCTGGAGAAGACGCCTCCCGGGAAGACGCAATGCGCCGTCTGCTCCCGCATGCGCCGCGGCATCCTCTATACGGCGGCGGTGGAGCTGGGCTGCAACAAGATCGCCCTCGGCCACCACCGGGACGACCTCATCCACACCCTGCTGCTCAACCTCTTCTTCGCCGGCTCGCTCAAGGCCATGCCGCCCATCCTCAAGAGCGACGATGGGCGCAACACCGTCATCCGCCCCCTGTGCTACGCGCCGGAGAAGGAGATCGCCGCCTACGCCGAGGCCCGGCGGTTCCCCATCATCCCCTGCGATTTGTGCGGCACGCAGGAGAACCTCCAGCGCAAGCGCATGCAGAAGCTGATGGAGGAGCTGGGCAAGGAGATTCCCAACGTCCGGCAGAGCGTGCTCTCCGCCATGAGCAACGTGCGGCCGAGTCACCTGTTGGACAAGAGCGTTTTCGACTTCTCCTCGCTCGCGTCCGAGGGTACTCCAGCAGGGGAAGCGCAGGCGCAGACGACGACCGCAGCACGAATCCAGGGAGGGCTGGCGGATGCCTAAGGAAGCGGTGAAGGCGCGCAGGGAGCGGAACGAGGCGCTGGTGGAGGTGATGCTGCTGGCGGCCATGGCGGATGGTCAGGTGTCTCAGCGGGAGCTGCAGATGTTGTTGCGGCGCGTCATCGAGCGCCCCGAGTTCGAGGGCACCAAACCCGAGGAGCTCAACGCGCTGGTGGAGGCGAGCGCCCAGCGGCTGTCCAAGGCGCACGACCTGGAGGAGATTCTCGCCTCGCTGCGGGCGCGGCTGCCCAACCACAAGAACCGGATGCTGGCCTTCGGGCTGGCGGCGTCCATCGCGTTCTCGGACCACCGGGCCACGCGCACGGAGCTGGGCCTGCTCAAGACGTTCCAGGCGGCGCTGGGCATCTCCGAGGACGAGGTGGCTCAAATCATCGACGTCATCGAGGGCGGAGGGAGCCTGTCGGAGGCGCTGGGTGAGCCGCTGGAGCGGCTGTTCGCCGAGGTGATGGTGCTGGTGAGCGCGGCGGACGGGCACCTGAAGGAGGCCGAGGCGCGGGCGCTGGTGGAGAGCTTCGCGTCGGATCCGCTCTTCCACAACGTGAGCCCCGAGCGGGCGCAGGCCTTCGTGAGCGAGGCGGTGTCGGCGCTGGCCGCCGAGGGGCTGCCGGCCCGGCTGCAGGTGATGGCGCACGGGCTGACGACGCACCAGCAGCGGCTGAAGGCCTACCGGTTGGCGACGAAGATCGCCCACGCGGGAGGCCAGGAGCCGAGCCTCGCCGAGCAGCGGATTCTGCACATGCTCCAGGCGACGTTCGGATTGGCGGACGACGAAGTGGCGCGACTGGACGCCGAGGCGTAGACACGGGCTCCCGACCATGTCCGCCCCTCCTCCCAACCCGGCACGATTCTCCTTCCGCTTCGGTCTGCCGCCCTCGCTGGGCAACGCGCTGGCGCGCGAGCGGGCCGAGCGGCTCACCGCGTTCATCGAGAAGGCCCTGGGCCGCAAGGTGGAAGTGAGCGTGGCGTCCACCTACGAGGCGCTCGCCAAGGATCTGCTGGCGGGCCGGGCGGATGCCGTGTGGGCGCCGCCCTTCGTGTGCGCGCGGGTGGAGGCCATGGGCGTGCGGGTGCTGGCGCGCGGGGTGCGGCGCGGGCGCTCGTCGTACCGCTCGGCGCTGGTGGCGAAGGCGGGCTCCGGGCTGACGCTGGACTCGTTGCAGGGCACGCGCGTGGCGTGGGTGGACCGGGACTCGGTGGGCGGCTACCTGCTGCCGGTGGCGTACCTGAAGGCCGGAGGCCGCGAGCCGGTGAAGACGTTCGCCGCGCAGCAGTTCGCGGGCTCGTACAAGGCGGCCCTGGAGGCCGTGCAGGGTGGACAGGCGGACGTGGCGAGCATCTTCTGCCCGCCGGAGTCCACGGGGCTGACGTACGCGGACGGCGTGGAGGTGGTGCTGCCGGGGAAGGGCGGGGCGTTCGAGCTCATCGCCTACACCGAGGAAGCGCCCAATGACGGGGTGCCGGTGGGCATGGGGGTGGCGCCGGAAGTGGCGGGCCAGTTGGAGCGCGCGCTGCTGAGCCTGCACGAGACCGAGGACGGCAAGCGCCTGCTGGAGGAGCTCTTCTCGGCGGAGCGCTTCGAGCCCGCGCCGCGGATGGGCTACCGGGCCCTCTACCGCGTGGCACTCGCGAGCCTCTGAGCTCCTGGCCCGCCGAGGGAGAATCAACGGATGGCGGACTTTGGCATCAACGTCGACCCGGGTGAGGTCGGCCTGGATGCGCGGCGGCTGCGGCGCATCGACACGCATTTCCAGCGGTACGTGGACGACGGACGGCTCGCGGGCTGGCAGGTGATGGTGTCCCGCCGGGGCAAGGTCGCGCACCTGTCCTCGTACGGGCTCGCGGACAAGGAGGCTGGCCGCCCCGTCGAGACGGACACCCTCTGGCGCATCTACTCGATGACGAAGCCCATCACCTCCATCGCGGCGATGATGCTGTGGGAGGAGGGGGCGTTCGAGCTGTCCGATCCCGTCAGCCGGTGGTTGCCCGAGTTCTCCCAGCCGCGCGTCTACGTGGGAGGCTCCGCGGTCCGGCCCATCACCGTGCCCGCCATCGAGCCCATCCGCGTGTGGCACCTGCTCACGCACACCGCCGGGCTCACGTACGGCTTCCACCGCGTGCACGTCACCGATGAGATGTACCGGCTCCGTGGCTTCGAGCTCGGTGCCTCGGACTTCACGGACCTCGCCGCGTGCGTCCGAGGCTGGGCGGAGCTGCCGCTCGCCTTCCAGCCCGGTGCCGAGTGGAACTACTCGGTGGCCACGGACGTGCTCGGCCGGCTCGTCGAGGTCGTGTCCGGGCAGACGCTCGAGGCCTTCTTCCATGAGCGCATCCTCGGCCCGCTCGGGATGAAGGACACGATGTTCTGGTGCCCCGAGGACCGGCAGCACCGGCTGGCCGCGCTGTATTCGGCGGACGCCTCGCGCACCCGGACGATCCGCTCCGAGGTGCTCGGCAAGGGCATCCTGAAGCCGCCTCCGTGGCTGTCGGGCGGCGGCGGGCTGGTGTCGACGACGCGCGATTACACGCGCTTCACGTGGATGCTCCTGAACGGCGGCGAGCTCGAGGGCACACGGCTGCTCTCCCCGAGGACCCTCCGCTACATGACCCGGAACCACCTGCCCGGAGGCGCGGATCTCTCCGCATTCGGCCGGCCGCTGTTCGCCGAGACGCGCTACGACGGCGTCGGTTTCGGGCTCGGCTTCGCCGTGGTCCTGGATCCGGTGGCCTACCGCACGCTGTCCACCGCGGGCGAGTACCACTGGGGCGGCATGGCGAGCACCTCCTTCTGGGTGGACCCGGCCGAGGAGATGACCGTCGTCTTCATGACCCAGCTGCTCCCCTCGAACACCTATCCGCTGCGCTCGCAGTTGCGCCAGCTCGTCTACCAGTCACTCGTCGACTGAGCGCCGGGCTCTACACGCCCTGAGCCGCTGCCCGCGCGGGGCCCAGCGCCCGGCCCTCGAGTGCGCTCGGGGCCACCGGGAGCTGCTCGACGCGGTACCGCGGCAGCGCGCGGAACAGCAGCCAGTCCCCGCTCTCGAGCGGCCCCTTCACCAGTTGCCCGGTGTCGAGCAACTGCCGGCCGATGGGGCTCGAGGGGTCACCAAGCGTGAGCTGGTAGCGGAGCCGCTCCAGCCGTCCGTCCTCCAGCTTCACATGGCCCTCCACGTGGATGCTGTCGTCGCGGAGGAAGACGCGCGAGGCTCCCTCGACGCGGCCGTAGGAGTTGTCCGCGAGCACGAGCTCGAAGGAGTCCTCGCGCAACACCGAGGGACAGTCGCCGCTCGGCGTGTGGCCTACCACCACCCGGTGGATGCCCGAGCGGGCGAGGGCCTCGATGAGGGCGGGGGAGGGCAGCCCGGGGTGGTTGCTCATATCGGCCATGCGTCCGTACACCACGCTGCCGAGGTTGATGCGCTCGCCGGGAATGGGGGCCTGGTAGGCGATGAGGGGCTCCCAGGCCGGAGTGCCGTCCGGCTCGAGGCGCTCCTCGCGGAAGGCCGAGAGCTGCTCGCGGTACCAGCGGTTGAGGGCCTCCACCCAGGCGTCCACGCCTTCCACGTGCTCGCCCGTGGGCACCGCCCCGAGGCTGCGCTCATGCACCCCACCGTGGACGAAGAGCGTGTTGCCGGCGCGGTGGGCGAGCTGGCAGACGGACAGGTAGTCGCGCATGGCTCCCCCGGGGCGGACGTCCTCGAGGAAGCTGTCCACCACGTCCTCCTCGCTCACGGGCGTGCCGGTGCGCTCCAGCTCTTCGCGGCGGAACTCGAAGGCGCCACTGGCGCCCATGGTGTTGTCGAAGATCCACCGCAGGAGCACCGGCCGGGGGGCGGCCCGCATGTCGGCGGGGGTTTTCGGGAGGGGGTGGCCGTTCAGCTCGCGCAGCAGGCGCAGCTTGTTGATGTCCCGGTTGCCCGCCAGCAGCACCACCTGGGAGGGCTGCCTCCGCCGGGCCTCCAGCAGCGTACGCACGACGCGGAGCCCATCCGGCCCACGGTCCACGGCGTCTCCCCCGTAGACGAAGGTGGCGCCGGGACGCACCACCAACCGCTTCCCGGCCTCGAGGTGCACGTGCGGGTTGTCCTGGCAGAAGCTGTCCAGCTTTTCCCAGATGCCCTCCACGTCCGTGAGGTAGGCGATGGGGTGGTCGGAGCTGCTCGTCCCGGGACGGGTGTTCGCCATGGGGAAAGGGTGCTCCTCCGGACAGGGTCTGTCACCCCTATTCCTGGTGTGCAACTACACCTCGTCCCAGAGGGCGGCGAGCTCCAGCTCCAGCGCTTCGAAGGGTTCGGCGCGCACCCGGGCCGTGCCGGTATGGGTGGCCAGCGGTGAGTAGTGTGCCCCGTCCAACCGGAGTACCTCCAGCGTGCGAGCTTCCGGCTCCAGGAACCACATGTGCCGGATGCCTTCGCGGGCATACACGGGGAGCTTGGCCTTCCGGTCCAGCCTGGCCGTGGAGGGAGAGAGCACTTCGCACACCCAGTCCGGCGCGAGCGTGATGGCCGCGGTTCGCGGTGCACGCGGCATCCGCTCTCTGCGCCAGCCGGCAATGTCCGGCACCAGCACGTCCTCCCCCATGTGCAGCTCTGGTTCATCCAGGAGGACCCATCCGCCGGGGCCCCCTCGATGAAATGCCACGTTCAACCTCGCCCCCAGTACGGAGGACGCCGTTGTGTGAGGCACTGCTGGCCGGGGACTGGCGTACAGCTCCCCATCGATGAGCTCCCCCACCACATGCTCCGGGAGCGCCTCCAGGTCCGCGTAGGTGGCTCGTTCACGTCCCATGACTTCCCTCGGTCCCTCGACGCCCGTCTCCGTTTCCATGGAGCCGGTCTAACACTCCGGTCTGACGTGTCACGTCACCCAGGTCCATCTTCCCTCTGAAGTTGCCTCCGGACCAACAGAATGTCCATGGGGCTCCACACGAGCCGCCTGTCCGCCTGCCCACGAGAGCACCCGGGAGGGCCTACGTCTCCTCGGTGTCCTCGCCAGGAGCGCGGACCGGAGCGGGACGCCGGGCGGCGGGAGCCTGTGCGGCCTGCGCCCGGCCCTTCGGAGGCGTGGCGCCAGCGGGACGGGCCTGCTTCACCGGGGCCGCCTGGGCCTGCGCGGGCGCCACCTTGGTCGAGGACGGCGAGCTGATCTCCCGCGCCAGCCGTGGATCGTACTGGATGACGGTGGGCTCGCTGGCGAAGCGCTCCTCCTCGAGCTCCGTGGAGAACAGCTCCTTCATGAAGGCGGTGAGGTGGGCCGGGGTGCCCGGGAGCCGCTCGGCGAGCAGGAAGTCCTCGAGCGCGAGCTGGAACTCCCCGGCGCTCTGGAAGCGCTCCTCGCGCTTGCGGGCCAGCGCCTTCATCACCACGGCGTCCAGCGACTTCGGAATGCCGGGCACGGCCTCGGAGGGCAGAATCACCTTGGCGCCGACCACGGCCTTGAGGGTGGCCAGGTCCGACTCGCGCTTGAAGAGCCGCTGGCTGGTGAGCAGCTCGTAGAAGACGATGCCCAGGCCGTACACGTCCGAGCGCGCGTCGAGCTCCTCGTCGCGGGCCTGCTCCGGGGACATGTACGCGTGCTTGCCCTTGATGGTGCCCACCACCGTGTGGCTCAGCTTCCCGGACACCTTGGCCACGCCGAAGTCGATCAGCTTCACGTTGCCGTTGAAGCCCACGAGCACGTTCTGCGGCGACACGTCCCGGTGGATCAGCCCCAGCTTGCGGCCCGAGGGCGAGCGCGCCTGGTGCGCGTGATCCAACCCCGCGGCGGCGTCCGCGATGATGCGGCACTTGAGCCCCAGGGGCAGCCCGCCCTTGCGGTGGTTGGCGCGGGCGTTCACCTGACTGACGGCCTCGCCCTGGACGTACTCCATGGCGATGTACAGCACGCCGTCCACGTCCCCCAGCTCGTAGATTTGAGCGATGTTCGGGTGGTTGAGGATGCCGGCGATGCGGGCCTCGTCCAGGAACATCTTGATGAAGTCCGTGTCCTCGGAGAGGTGGGGCAGCAGCCGCTTGACGACGAGCAGCTTCTGGAAGCCCACGGGCCCTTTCTGCCGGGCCAGGAAGACCTGGCCCATCCCGCCAGTCGCCAGTTTTCGGAGCAGCTCGTAACGGCCGAAGGTTTCCACGGAGGACCCAACCATAGCCCCCCCCGGGCCACGAGCGGAAGGGACCCCGCGCGCTTGACGGGGTCCCTGGAATCCCCTTGGGGAGCCCTCGGAGGAGCCCTCAGGGGGGGCTCACGGGGGTGACCACGCAGGCGCTGCGGTAGCGGACCTCGATGAGCTGGCCCAGGGTGGGCACCGCGGCGGGCTGGAAGACGACTGCGTTACGCGCCGGGTCATAGAACCACTGGTCCTCGGGCAGCCCCCGGCCCTGGACGCGCACGGACATCTCCGCGGTGCCGTTGGGCGTGGCGCTCAGGGAGAAGTCCGCCTGGGGCTCGCCGGCACGCTGGAGCAGCTTGTCCAGGAAGGGGCCGTAGTTGCCGATGCAGATGGAGTCCACCGCGCCGCCCGTGCGCTGCGCCACGCTGGAGAAGCGAGGCCCGGGCCCACCGGCGGTGCTGCAGCGCGAGTCGGTGGGCACCAGCGCGTAGAGCTGGGTGCGGTGCGCCATGCCCGTGCCCTTCACGGCCTGGAGGAACTGCACGTAGCTCTCCGGGTCGAAGCCCGAGTGGTCGTCCTCGTCGGACACCACCACCACCGCGAGCCGGGCCGTGGAGCGGATGAAGCCCAGGTTGCCGTCGTTGGGCAGCGGGGTGCGCGGATCATCCGCGCTGGTGGCCAGGGGAGAGGAGAGCGCCTGGCGCATCGTCTCCAGGCCCTGCACCAGGTTGTGGCACAGCCCCAGCTCGTCGATGTTGGCCTGCACCGTCGCGGCCGCCGTGGCCGCGGTGCTGGAGATGGCCCGGGCGCGCCGGCCATCCACCGGGGCGAGCCGTCCGGCCTCACCGCCGCCCGCCGGGCCGCCGCACACGCCAGCCCGGGCACCCAGGCCCGTGCTCGTGACGCCCAGGCGCAGATCCACGCCCTCCGTCCGCGCGCGCTCGATCCACCCGGGCAGGGCCGCCTTCAGCCGCGCCTGGAAGGTGTCCATGGTGGTGGTGTTGGACACCACGAAGAGGACGTCCAGCTGGCTGTCCGTGCCCTGGATGAAGCGGTCCAGCTGCAGTCCCTCGTGGTTCGTCTCCGCCAGCAGCGGGACGAGCAGCGGCGCCGTCTCGTTCTCGGCGGACACGTAGAAGGGCGTGTAGTGCTGGCCGTGCACGTTGCGATCGTAGGAGAACTCCACCTCCACGCCCTCGCCGGGCGCCAGCATGCGCGGCAGGGCCATCGGCGTCACCTGGTGGAACTGGGAGCTGGTGCCCGCGCCCAGCAAGGCGTCCGTCATGACGACGGGCGCGGCGCACTGGTTGGAGATGAGCGTGCGCCGGGGCATGGCCGGGCAGTCGTAGCGGATGGGCCCGAAGTCCACGAAGGTCGGCGCGGCCACCAGGCAGCTCGCCTGCGACACGCCGCGGAGGGGCAGCGTCACCGTGGGCGTCGCCGGGTTGTTCACCGTCAGCTTCAGCTCGCCCTGGAACTGGCCGGGGGCCTGGGGCCGGAAGGCGATCATCGCGCTGAAGGCCGAGTCGTACGGCACCACGCCGCCCGCGAGCTTGCCACCGGGCATGAAGAAGGCGCCACCCGCGTCATTGGACAGGTGGATGTCCTTCACCGCGCACTCCTCGCGGCCCGGGTTGCGGAAGTAGAAGCCCAGCACGGCGCCCCGGCCCGGCTCCACGTTGCCGAAGTCCAGCGCCGGCTGCGGGTGCAGCTCGAAGACGCAGGGGCCCGTGGTCCTCGCGCGGCCGGTGAGGATGATCTCCCGCTCGGGGTTGATCAAATCGTCCGAGAGGAGCACCAGCGTGGCCGTCCAGGGCCCATCGCCGCGGGGCTCGAAGTACACCGTCAGGTCCAGCGCGTCCGCCCCCGGAGCGATGGGGATGTTGTCCGCGCCCAGCGCCGGCCAGGCGGTGCCCGCCCTCCAGGGCTGGGGCGCCTTGCCGCGCAGGGGCACGTCCACCGAGAAATGCTCCGCGGCGCCGGTGCCCCGCACACCCTGGAAGTACAGGTTGCCGATGGTGCCGCCGTTGGTCAGGCGGATCGTCTTGCCCACCTTGCCGCCCACGGGCAGCTCGCCGAAGTCCAGCGCCAGCGGGGCCACCGCCAGCCGGGGCCGGCCGCCGCTCGCGTCCAGGGCCACCTGCGTCTGGCGCGGCTTGTCCGACTCGTAGCCCACCGTCAGCGTGGCCTGGGTGGGCCCGGAGGTGCGCGCCGCGAATTCCATGGGGAGCTTCACCACCTCGCCCGGCTTCACCTCCGTGGCGCGCACGGCCGCCAGCGGCGTGAAGGCCCGGTCATCCGTGGTCAGCTCCTGGAGGGTGACCGGCCGCCAGGTGATGTTGCGCGCGCGCGTGAAGGACTGCGTGCGCTCGTGCACGGGAATCAAATCGAAGGGGATGGGCGAGGGCTCGAAGACGAAGGCGCTCGCCACCGAGCGGCCCGACAGCTCCGCCGTGGACGGAGTGCAGGTGGCGCAGGGCTTCACCTCCACCAGCGCGCGCATGTCCCCGAGCTCCGTGGGCAGGTAGCGCGTCTCCACCTGGCGCGTGGCATGCGGCGGCACGGTGAGGGTGTCCGTGCGGAACGCGTCCGCCGCCGCGCCCTTCACCGTCACGGTGAGCGGCAGATCCACCGGGTTGGTGATGGTGAGGCGCAGCGTGCGCTCGCTGTCCACCTCCAGCGTCTCGAAGTCCAGCACGGGCGGTTGGATGTCGATGGGCAGGGGCACGCCCTGACCCGTCACCCGCACCGTGTGCTCCCGGCCCGAGTTGGCATCCGTGGTGACGTGGACCCGCTCCTCCGCGGGGCCCTCGGCGAGTGGACGGAAGCGCACGCGCACCACCTTCTCGTCACCCGGCATCACCCGGTCCTCGCCCTCGAAGAAGACCTCGTACGAGGGGTTGCCCTCGAGCTTCAGCGCCTCCAGCACACGGAAGGGCACGTAACCCACGTTACGTAGACGCACGCTCTCCTCGCGCCGGTGCCCGACCTGCACCTCGCCGAAGTCGAGTACACTCGGCTCCACCGCCGCCGTGGCCACCACCGAGCGGGTGTTCCCCGGCTCGTGGCACGCGGCCAGTAGCACCGCCAGCAGCGACAGCCCGATGATCCGTCCACCGCTCAGCCCCGTTCTCATCACCTGATCTCGCCTCGCGCCCATCCGGCAGGGCCTCGATGCAAATGGGCGACCAACCCTCTGTCGACTGGGGAGTCCAGTGAAACCAGGGGGTTGGCCGAAGGCGTGGATGTGGGATGGGAACGGAGGGAATCCGCTTACCCTGAAGGGTGGAAGGGATTTTCCCGGGTTGCCAGAGGGCCCGGGGCGGACTAGCGGGCCGGTTGGATGAGCTCCACCAGGGCGCGCGCCACGGCCTCGGGCTGCTCCAGGTGGACGTGGTGCCCGCCGGGGATGACGAGCGGGGGCGGTATCCGCAGGGCCGCCATCCTCGCCTGGAGGCGCTCCTCGTCGAAGCGGAAGCCCTCACTGCCGAGGATCAACCGCACGGGGCAGGTGACGGCGGAGGAGAGGGCGAGCCACTGCGCGTCGTCGTAGCCGAAGGCGAAGCGGCGGCGGTGGGCGGGATCGAAGGTGAAGACGAGGCCCCCCTCCACGGGCAGGGTGCCATGGCGGGCCAGGTGGAGCGCGACGCTCTCGGGCAGGGAGGGGGTGTTCTCCCGCAGACGGGCGGCGGCGGCCTCCACGGTGGGGTAGCGCTTGCGGTTGGGCGGGCGCTCCAGGTCGTCGAGGAAGCCGCGCAGCCGCACGAGCGCGTTCTCGGGAGGGCCGCCGGTGGGGCCGAGGCTCTCGATGAGGCCGAGGCTGAGGACGCGCTCGGGGCGCGCGGCGGCGTAGGCGGTGGCGACGATGCCGCCGAGCGAGTGGCCGACGAAGTGCGCCGACTTCAACCCGGTGGCGCGCAGCACGGCCTCCACGTCCACCAGGTGCTCGGCGAACTGGTAGTGGGCGTGGCCCGGCAGGTGCGCGCTGCGGCCCATGCCGCGGAAGTCGAGCAGCACCAGCCGCCACGAGTCCGGCAGGTGCTCGGCGACGAGGTCGAAGCTATGGGAATGATCCAGCCAGCCGTGGAGGAACACCACGGCGGGAGCGCCCCCGGGATTGCGCTGGCGCACGTGGAGGGCGAGGCCCTGGGCATCGACTGTGAACGACTCGAAAGAAGAGGACAACGGCGGCTCCTTGCGGGCCGGTGAAGACTACTCCGGCCGGTGCCGCATGACGCATCCGGCCGCCGTTGGGTACGGCGCGTGGGACTCAGGCCTGGAGTTGGACGGGCTCCACGGGCGCCGAGAGCATCAGGGCGAGCTGCTTCGCCTGTCCCTCGGAGGTGCACCGGTACTCCTGCACCTTCCCGTTGGCCTTCTCCAGGCGGAGGACCCACACATCAGCTTCCTTGGACACAATGGAACGAACCTGCGACATGGCTGCCTCCTTTGAGGGCTGCCTTCCCCCGCTCCTCTCTCAAGCATGCGGCGTGCCGACGACCGGGTTTGGACGGTCCACAAGGAATCCAGGGATTTAGCGCCTGCCTGCCTCTGCCGGAGTGACAAATTTTGCGGAGGGGAGCGACAAAACGTGCGTGTAGGTCTGCACCTTTTGCACAGTGCTCCAGCGTGACCGCAAAGGTTCACATTTTCTCGAATCTCAGAGTGGGTCCGAGGGGTCGGGCCACTCCCAGGCGGAGTGGTAGCCACCGTCCGCCTGGGTGGACTCGATGAGGCGGGCGTAGAAGGGGTGGCCGCTGAGGGTGGCCGAGTCTCCCACCACGAAGAGGTGCCTGCGGGCGCGGGTGAGGGCGACGTTGATGCGGCGCAGGTCGGTGAGGAAGCCGAGCTGGCCCTCGGAGTTGGAGCGGGTGAGGGAGACGAGGATGGCGTCCTTCTCGCGGCCCTGGAAGGCGTCGACGGTGTCCACCTCGATGTCCGCGGAGAGGGGCTCCACGCGCTCGCGCAGGGCATGGGCCTGGGCGCGGTAGGGGGTGATGACGGCGAGCTCGCGAGGCTCCAGGCCGGCGGCGAGCAGCTCCTTCACGCGGGCGATGACGAGGTCCGCCTCGCCGCGGTTGAAGAGGCTGCCGGTGTCCTTCTCCTGCTCCTCCTCGAAGCCCTTGCCGGCGGTGTCGAGGAAGAGGACGGGCGGAGCGTCCACGCTGGCCGTGGAGGGCAGCACGTCGGCGAGGGTGCGGTCCGCCACGCTGGGGTGGGCTCGTAGCTCGTCGCCGTACATCTCCTGGGAGGGGAAGGACATGATGGCGGTGTTCATCCGGTACTGCTCGCGGAGCATGCGCTTGACGCCCTCGCCGTGGTCGGCGAGCAGACGCTCGAAGAGGCTGACGGCGAGCCCCTGTTTCGCGGCCTCCTGGGAGAGGACGGTGGGAGGGAGCTGCTGCGGGTCTCCAGCGAGGATGACCTTGGGAGCGCGGAGGAAGCCGAGCAGGGTGAGGGGCTCGGTGGCCTGGGTGGCCTCGTCGAGCAGGGCGAGGTCGAACTCCTCGTGGGAGAGGACGCCGGACTCGAGGCTGGCGAGGGTGACGCAGACGACCTGGGCGCGCTCGAGGACGGCGCGCAGGGCCTTGCGCTCGAGGGCGCGGGCCTCGTCGAGCAGGCTCTTGGCCTCGGAGGTGGAGGCGCGGGCGTTGGCGAAGCGCTCGCGGCTGCGGCCCTGGTTGCGCTGGCGGCGGGCGTAGCCGAGCAGGGAGAAGGCCTCGTCGAAGAGCTCGCGGGAGAGGACGCGGTCGGGGTGCTCCTCCACCACGAGGTCCAGGGTGTGCTCCTGGAGTCTGGGCGTGACGCGGGCGGGGTGGCCGATGCGGATGGCGCGCAGGCCCTTGTCGAGACACAGGTCGGTGAGGTGGTCCACGGCGGCGTTGCTGGCGGCGGTGCACAGCAGACGCTGGCCGCGGGAGACGGCCTGGGCGGCGACCTCGGCGAGCACGGTGCTCTTGCCAGTGCCGGGAGGGCCGTGGACGAGGAAGAAGTCCTCGGCGGCGAGGGCGCGGGAGACGGCGTCGTGCTGCTCGGGGTTGAGGGGGCGGGAGGGGGTGAATTCGCGCAGCGAGTCGAAGCGGGGGTGCTCGTTGCCGAGGAGGACCTCGCGCTTGCGGCGGGCGGTGCCCTTGTCGAGGGCCTTGACGCGCTGGAGGCCGGCGCGGACGCGCTCGTAGGTGACGTCGTTGGGGACGCGGTCGAGGCGGAGGAGCCCTTCGTGGACGAAGGGAGGGGGCTCGCGGTCGAAGGCGAGTTGGACGCGGGTGGCGGTGGCGCGGGAGACGAGGGCGCGAGCGGGCTCCTTGACTTCGGAGCGGCGGGGGAAGACGGCGACCTGGTCCCCGTTGTCGAGGCGGGCGGGGAAGCGGGCCCTGTCCTTGCGGGCGAGGGTGACGAGGACGCGGCCGCCGAGGCCGACTTCTTCCTCGACGCTCTCCAGGTCGAGGAAGGAGAGGCCCTGCTCTGCGCGCTGTTGGAGGGACATGCCCTCGGCGAGGGCTTCCATGCGGGCGCGCTCGGCCTCGCGCTCGAGGGAGAGGAGGCGGCCCAGGGAGTCGAAGAAGGAGATGTCGCGAGACATGGGGGAGGTTTATGCCACGCGCGGGGCTCCTGCATGGGGAGTCCATGAAACCGGGCGGTCAGGAGGGCAGGCCCGTGCTCCACCGGACGGAAGTGGCGCTTGTCCACGGCTCCAGGGAGTGAGTAGATTTCTACTCACTTGAACGAAGGTGTGCCATGTCCCGCTTCCAGGCCCAGACCAACGCCGTCCTCGATCAGGAACTCGAAGAACTCCGGCAGCGGCTCGGACTGGCTCCGAGCCAGAAGGCGGACCTCCTGCGCGAAGTGGCCTCGCTCGCCGCATGGGTCGTCCGGCAGGCGGAAGCGGGGCGCAGCGTGGAGGCCCGGCGAGGCACCGAGGTCGAGACCCTCTCCCATCCCGTCATCGAGCGGTTGCGCTCACGTCACGAGACGTCGGCGGTTTCATACGTCGCTCTCTCCAACGCCGAAGTGGAGCGGTTGGCGCGCATCCTCGACCGCGGCTTCGAGCCGACGCCCGCGCTACGCGCCGCGCTCCAGCACCTCGCCAGCCGCAAGCGCCGTCCACCGAAGCTTCGTTGGAAGAAGACGGCGTGACCGATGGGCCTCCGCGTCGAGCCGCTCGGGCGCCAGCACCGCACGCTGCTCAAGGGCTTCCAGAATCAGCACGTCTCCCTCGCCGAGTACCTGCAGCGCTATGCGCTTCGGCACCTCGAGAAGGATCTGTTGGCGAGAACCTATGTGGCCATCGATGAGGGCCAGGAAGGGCTTCGTCTCGCCGGCTACTTCAGTCTCTCGACGGTGAGCGTGGAGCGGAGTGCAGCGGGGAATGTGCCCGGGCTCGAGCGGCTCCCTCGCTTCCCCATTCCCGGAGTGCTGCTCGCACGGCTCGCAGTGGATCAGCGGGTCCAGGGCCAGGGACTCGGGCGGTTTCTTTTCGAGGAAGCACTGGGCCTGACCCTTCAACTCGCACAATCAGGCCCCGTCGCGTTCCGCCTCTTCGTCACGGATGCCATCGACGCTCAGGCGGCTCGCTTCTACGAGCGGTTCGGCTTCAAACGCCTGGCCGATGAGTACCCCTGCCGCATGGTGCTCGACCTGCTGCCATTGCTTGCCACAACAGGCACGACGTAGCTCGCTCCCCTGCCCGCTAGAGCCGAGGGTGACACGTCGAGATGAGACACCTACTCGATGATGACGCGGGGCCGGAACTTGTTGTCGGGGCCCTGGATGTAGGTGAACACGATGGGGAAGTTGAGGATGGCGGCATCGGGGCTCCGGTCCACCCTGGCGGGATCCACCAGGGCGCCCTTCTGCGGCATGACCGCCCACGTCTCCACCCCGAAGCGGTTCCTGTCGTCGTTCAGGGCCGCGCCGCAGAAGGGCACGGGCGGGCCCTCGGGCGTGGGATGGAGCTTGTCGAAGTAGATGTAGACCCGATCCGGGAACACCTTCGCCTCACCCGTCACCTTGAAGTAGTCCTCGTCGTTCACGATGAGTTCGCCCTGCACCGGCCCGCTCTTGATGTTGACCGTGGCCCGGTGGTGGTCTGGCCCCGCTTCCGTCACGTTCACCAACTGGACTTGCATGATGGACCGGAGGCCCAGCCGGCTGGCCGTTTGACGGGACTCGGGCGGGCACTGCGCCAGGAGGGGCTCCATCTCGGGGCGGACGGGCGCGCTCGCGCATCCCAGGAGGTTCGCGGCGGCGGCACAGGCACCCAGCCACGTACACAGGCTTCTGGG
>NZ_JPMI01000258.1 GCF_000733295.1 Archangium violaceum Cb vi76
TCTGGGGGGGGGGGGCTGCGAGAGGGTGTCGTCGGCTCTGCGGGAGGGGAACAAGGAGTGGCTTCCTTTCTCGGTGGAACCCGCGCCGGAGCACGCCAGCTCGAAGGCAGAGACACACTCCTCGCGGACCAGACCCCACCCTAACCCGAGTACCCCCGTGGTGATGGCGAGCACCAGGAGCGCCCCTCTCTGGTGCCGCGGCTTCCTCGGCTCCTTCCGTGCGTCCGCCGTCCGCCCCGCTGGAGTGGACGTCTCCGGCGCCGCGTTCTCCTCTGGAGGGGTGGGGGCCTCCTCCTCCCGTGCCGCGAAGACATACGGGCGCTTCCATGGCTCCGAGTCTCCCTCCGCCTCCAGCATCCGCATCAGTTCCTCGTGGACGGCCCGGGCATTCGGAGGGCGCTGCTCCGGCCGCTTCGCCAGCAGCCGCATCGTCAGCTCATTGAGCCCTGGTGGCACGCGCGGGTCGAGCAGGAGGGGCTCCTTCGGGACGATCGACTCGATGGCGAGCAGCAGCTGCGCCTGGGGTAGCCGGGGACTGAAGGGATGGCAGTCGGTGAGCGCCTCGTAGAGCAGGGCCCCCAGGCCGTAGAGGTCCATGGCGGGAGTGGCGGAAAGGCGCGCTCCCTGCTCCCAATCGCCGTTGATGAGGAAGGTGGCGCACTCGGGAGGCAGGTTGTGGAACGTGGTCGGCGGCAACACCTCTGTCAGCGTGTAGGCCCCGGGCAGGAAGGCCGAGCCGAAGTCGGTGAGGAAGAGCTTCTCGTCACCCTCCCGGATGAGGAGGTTGTCTGCTTTGAGGTCCCGGTGCACCACGCCGCGCTCGTGCAGTTCCGCAAGTACCCGTGCCACCTCGGCCACCTCCTCCATTTGCCGGCGCAGCGAGGAGTGTGTCTTCCAACGCCACCGGTTGAAGGTGCACCCGGGGATGTACTCGGTGACGACGAAGAAGTAGCCCGAGTCCGCGTCTGGCCAGCGTCCCGTCGCGTAGACCTTCGGCAGGTGGGGATGCCGGAAGTGCCCCAGCACCACCGCCTCGCGGACTGCCCGCTCGTCCACGTGTGACTCGTCCTCGGCGCTCGGCGGCCGCGCCGCCATCTTCATCGAGAAGCAGTGGCCTCCGTGTTCCACGAGGAGGACGGTGGAGAAACCGCCGGAGCCCAGACGGCGGACCACCCGGTAGTGACGCACGCGGTGGCCCGGGCGGAGTTGGTCCGGGTGGAGCGGGCGCTTCATGGGTTCACCTTCAGTCCTTCGAGGCGCAGCGTCCGGGGGCCGTCCTCCTCCAGGGTCAGCTCCACGCATCCAGCGTCCTCTGGCATCGGCGTGGTGAAGGTGTGGAACTGGTATTGGCCGAAAGTACCCGAGGTGATGCGCACGGGGAGCCCCTCACCTCGAGGGCACCCGGCCTCCAGCCGGACCCGGACGAGCCGCCAGGGCCTGGTGTTGCGGCGGTCGACCTGAAGGGTGACCGTGACGAAGAGGTATCCCTCCAACTGGAGGGAAGACTCGACCCAGGCCCGGAGGCCGCTGGCCGGAACGGAGGCTCCCTTCATGCCCGGAACACGGAGCGACAGCCTGGGATGGCCGCCTCCTGGTACGTGGCTCGCGAGCAACTCGCGGGCGACCGCGTCCACCTCGTTTCCGTCCGCCACCGGCTCGGGAATCACGTGGGCGCGGGTTATCCACACCTCCGCGTCCACCACCTCCCTCCGGGTGACGAGCGCCAGCGTCAACGAGACGGGCTCACCGGCCTCCGTGCGTCCCGTCACGGGCAGCAGCAGGCGTTCCCCCTCGGGCAGGTTCTTCACGGGGGAGACCACCAGGGAGCGCTCTCCAAAGGGGGCCACCTCGACACGCCCCTGCCACTCTGGCTCCGGCGATACGCGTGGCTCCACGAGGTCCACGAAGCGGACCCGGGTGACCGTGCCCGAGTCCACGAACAACACCGGGAGCACTTCTGGCTGTCCCGCGACGAGCACCGTGCCGCGCCGCGATTCGAGCCCGGTGGCCCGTGCTGGTTTCGCTGCGAGGGGAGTGACGAGAAGGAACCAGAGCAGGGCTGTCCACGAGCGAGGGCGCACGGGGCCTCCGGGGAGAGGCTCGCACCGTAGAGGAGCCCGCCTGCGCGGACAAGGACTGCTCAACCGGAGCGGTTACCCTGGAGCAGGTCACTTGACGAATCGGCCGGGCGCGTGATGGTCACCGGGGGGACTCTCCATTGGCGGTGCGTGTCCGCGAGCCCATCCGCACGTCTCAGCCTGGCCGTGATGGCTCGGGTTCGACCTCGTCATTGATGGTGTAACCATCGGCCATCGACAGGGGATACAGGGCACGGCGTTGGACGTTGGCGTGGTTGACCGCGAGGTGGAATTCGCCCGCGATCATCACCCATGCGCGGTTCGGCGGCTCGGTTTGCTCTTTCAGCCAGGACTCTGCCATCTCACTGCTGACGAATGAGGCCACGGCGATGGGGGCTACATCCTGTACGAGTTCCGCGAGGTAGTACTCCATGGCGGGCCACGGCATGACCTTGCGGTGGTTGATGTCTCGAAGATAGACGGCCTGGTGGTACTGGTCCCCAATCAATACGAAAGCCCTGCTGGGTGGCTCGGGAGCCCGTTCCAGCCAGTCCGCTGCCGCTCTCTGCGAGTCGAACGCGGCGATGACGGGTGGTGGGGAACCGGCTTCGAGCCTCCGCATATACTCGTCCAAAGTGACAAGCTCGCCGGTCAAAATGATGTAATCCACCACGTCGAGGATGAGACGAATCGATCCATGATCATTGGTCGCACCCGGCGCGGCCAGCAGTTGAGCGAAGAATCCACGGGTTCTGGCCAGAAGCTCCCGGATGTTCGCACTGCCAGCGGCTCCTGGTTCAGTTGGGGCGAGATGACTCGGTTCAACCCGGGTCGGGCGGCCTGGGTCCTGACTCTGGCGGAAGTCCTCGAACCGGTAGTCCTGGCCGGTCGCGGAGATGAACGAGAGGATGCAGCCCGCACACTCCAGGATTCTTTCTCGTTCAGGAGATTGCTCTTCCTTCCAAAGCCTTCCGATGAGCTTCTGGGCCTCGATGATTGCATCGTGGATTGGCATCAAGGATGACTCTACCCGCGTATGCTCACGGACGCCCCATGTCCCTTCGTCTCCACGCGCTCCCCGAGTCCGCCGCGCGCATCCTCGAGGAACTGCGCGCGCCTCCGCGGCTGATGGCCCACCTGACGCTCGTTCACGACGTGGCCGGCAGGCTCACCTCCGCGCTGCGCAAGCGCTGGCCCCGGTTGTCGTTCGACGCGGAGGCCGTGGCCTTCGGCGCCGCGCTTCACGATGTCGGCAAGGCGGTGGTCCGGGAAGAGCTCTCCCAGCCAGGAGACAGGCACGAGGCCCTCGGGGAGCAGCTCCTTCTCTCACGGGGCGTTCCGGCTCACCTCGCGCGCTTCGCCCGGACGCATGCGCAGTCCGAGCGCGAGGCCCTGGCGCTCGAGGACCTCCTCGTCACGCTGGCCGACACGGTCTGGAAGGGGAAGCGGGACGAGCCGCTCGAGCAGGAGGTCCGCCGCCGCGTAGCCGCCGCGTGCGGGTTGGCTCCGTGGGAGGTGTTCCTCTCGCTGGACGAGGTGCTCGAACGGCTGGCGCGAGATGCCGATGAGCGCCTCGAGTGGCAGGCATCCCACGGTCTTTGATGTCACTCTTCAGTAGCGCGGGACTTCTCCGGCGTGGGTGGATGGGAAAAGCCGCCTCGTTTCGTCCAGTCAGGCAATCTCTGACGTTTCACGGGTGCGGCAGGCCGGTTCACAGCACCGGTGGAGCGCCTCACGGAACCACTGCGGCCGGCGTGTGCACGGCTCTGTAGTTTGGCTTTGCAACCCGGGCAGACCGGTGTGCCCGGGGCGCCACCCGCGAGGGTGGTCTCGGCCGTTCACATTCATTCCAGATTCTCACCAAATGGAGAAAACCATGTTCCGCAAACTCATTTCCTTCGCACTTCCCACGGTGGCGCTGGGCCTGGCTGGCTGCGGCGTCGACGCCATGGAGCAGGAGCCCGTCCAGGGCACCGAGCAGTTGGCCACCACCGAGCAGGGGCTCTACTCGGTCGTTCTCAATGACACCAACCTGAACTTCTTCCCGCCGCCGAAGGTGGCGGGTGACACCGAGTTCGGTGGGAACGGTCCCGAGATGGACATCAACGTCCAGCTCGAGCTCCGCAACGGTGACACCGAGCTGTGGGTGGGGATGTACATCAGGGCCCAGGAGACGGATGGGGGCGACACCAGGGCCGAGGGCTGGAAGTGGTACCACATCTTCTCCACCACGGGCAGCGCCATCGAGAAGGTCTGCCTGACCGCGGCGGATTGCGACGCTCAGACGGCCAGACTGACCCAGCCGTTCTCGTTTGGCTTCACGGATACGGGGCACGGCATCAACGGCTACGGGTTCCCGCAGCTCATTCCCGCCACCCGGCTGGTGTGGATGCTCTCCTGCGTGGGTGACACGGATGGCAAGGAGGCCGGGTCGAAGACCGGCTGCTCGGCCATCCTTCACGACTTGACGGTGCGCTACTACTGAGTCCTGCCTCCGGCGGCGGCGCGATGCGTGACGCCGCCGCCGGACACCCCCTCGGGTGGATGCTTCAGCCGTCACGCCTTCGTCACCCCTAGGCCGGTAGGGATGCTCGCAACCCATCTTCATGGACTTGTGCCTGAGCCCCCTGGTCATGGAACTGAAAAGATTCATCGAGATCGTCTCCTCCCACGAACCATGTGACACGCTCGGGGAGTACGCGCCGTGAGCCTGTCGACGGAGAGTGCCCCCATCCGCGTACTGCTGGTGGATTCTGAGCGTCCTTCCCTCCAGAGCCTGAGTTCATGGCTGGCCACGGACCCGGAGGTGGAGGTGGTGGGCGAGTGTGACAGTGGGCCCGTCGCGGTGCGGATGCTGCGCCAACACCCCATCGACGTGGTCTTCCTCGGAGTGGAATTGCCGGGCATGGATGGCTTCCAGGTGCTGCGGGAAGCAGGTCCCGCGCACACGGGCGCCACCATCTTCGTCAATACGGACGACTCCCACGCCCTCAAGGCCTTCGAGGCGCACGCGCTCGACTACCTCCTCAAACCCTACGACGAGGAGCGCGTCACCCGGGTGCTGTCGCGCGCCAAGGAGCACGTGCGGGGTGGGCGCATCCAGGCGCTGGCGCGCCAGTTGATGGGCCTGCTGAGCACCTCCCAGTCCGCCGCGAACCTGGCGCCGCCGCCGCCTCCCGCGTCGCGCTATCTGGAGCGGCTGGTGCTCAAGGAGGTCGGCCGGGTCGCCTTCCTCTCCGTGAGCGAGGTGGATTGGCTGGAAGCCGAGGACTACTACGTCCAGGCCCACGCGGGAGGCCAGACGCACCTGCTCCGTCAACCCCTGCGCGAGCTGGAGGCACAGTTGGATCCCCGCCAGTTCGTGCGCATCCACCGCTCCACCATCGTCAACGCGCGCCGGGTGCGGGAGATGCGCCCGCTCTTCCATGGCGAGTACCAGGTCATCCTGGGCGATGGCACCTGCCTGAAGCTCAGCCGCGGCTACCGCGAGCGGTTGGACGCGTTGCTGGGCGTGGCGTGACGGGCCCGGGTGCGGCACCGCGCCTCGGCGGCGCGCGCCTGCGCGGCATCCTCGGGTCGGCCCGTCGCGTCCATGAGGGCCGCCGCGCGAGCGTAATGATCGGCGGCCTGCTCGGGGGGAAGCACCTGCTCGTCCGCGTGCGCGGAGGCCAGCAGGAAGGGCAGGGCACGCTCCACCGAGCCCGCCTCCATCCAGTGGTGGGCCAGGAGGATGGCCGGGGCTCCCTCGCGCTCGAGCACGGTGGCGAGACGGCCATGCAGGACCCGGGCGGCGGCGGGGGCGAGGCTGGCCCGGACGGCTTCCAGCACCAGGTCATGGCTGAAGCGCTCGTCCACCAGGATCTGCGCGGCCTCGAGCGCGCTGAGCGCGGCATGAAGCTCGGTGGCGCTCACCTCGAGGACGTCGAGGGCGAGCGCGGGCCGGTAGTGGGAGCCGGCCAGGGCGGCGAGCTGGGCACACTGGAGGGCCAACGCGGACAGCCGCTCCAGACGGTGCTGGATGAGCGGACCGACGCGCCCCGGAGGCAACAGCCGGTGGGGCCAGTCCTTGTGGAGGGAGTCGGTCTCGAGCAGGTGCTTGAGGGTCTCGGTGATGTAGAGGGGATTGCCACCGGTGTAGCGGGCCATGGCCTCGGCATGGGCCTCGGCGCCGGGGAGCCGCAGGCTCGCCAACAACTGGCGCACCTCCTCGGGGGAGAGGGGGCCGAGGTCGACGACGCGCGCCAGTTCCGCGTCCACCAACTGCCGGATGTTGGCCTCGGAGTAGGGCGGGAGCTCTCCCCGGCGGTAGCAATCGATGATGCGCGGTTTTTGAGCTGTCCCCCCGTTGGCGTCGAGCAGGCGTGCGACGGCGTAGGTGAAGACCTTGGAGCTGGCCTTGTCCCAGTACTGCACGTTGTCCACGACGTGGATGACACCGCCCTCGCTGAGCAGCCGGAGCGCCTCCGCTTGAGCATCGTAGAAGCGCAGCTCGTCGGCCTCGGAGGCCAGTGGGGGGAGACGGCGTGGGTCGCCCAGCTCGGGGAGGATGCGTGAGAGCTCGTCGCGCACCCAATCTGGCAGCTTCACGTCGGGGTGGCGGGTCATGTGGGTCCGGAGGGCGCGGGCCTGCGAGGCGAAGGGGACCTCCTGGTCTCCTGGACGCCCTTCAATCCGGAACCACGAGCCCTTGAAGGCCGCGAACTCCTCGGCGAGCCGGGATTTGCCGCTCCCGGGCTCCCCGGTGATGAACAGGACCTGACCGGCGTTCCATCCCTCCTCGAGCTGGCGCCAGGCGGACTCCCGGCCCACGAGCACCGGAGGCCGCAGCACGGAGAGGGGGAGTGACGGAGGGAGCGCGGCGGGAGGACGGGGGAGCGGGGTGTCCTTCTCGATGTGCCGCACCAGCTCGAGGGTCTCGGGCATGGGGGTGACGTCCAGCTCGCGGGAGAGGACGGAGCGCAGCCGCTCGAAGGCGGCGAGGGCGGCGCCGCGATCTCCCTGGAGGTAGTGCAGGCGGATGAGGTAGCGGCCGGCCTGCTCGGACTCGGGCTCCTGTTGGACCCAGGCCTGGGCCAGGGTCAGGGCGGTCGTCCGGTCGCCCTGGGTCATGTGGCGTTCGAGCTCCGCCTCACGCGCCTGGCGCACCCAACCTTCCACGGCGGCACGGGCACCGTCCAGCCAGCGTGCCAGCTCCGGGCAGTCCTCGTAGTCGAAGCCGGGCAGCAGCGCGCTACCGCCCGCGGTATTCAGGGCCTCGAGGACCTGGGCGTGTGCGTGGGCCGCGGCGGCGGACTTCAGGCGCGCGACGTCCACGGCCAGCCCGGGACCGGGCTCCAGGCGCTCGGTGTCTGCCTTCACCACCTCGAGGCCGCCACACGCCAGACGCAGCCGACGCAGCAGCTGACGCATGTTGTTGCGTGCGGTGGTGGGGGGCGAGTCGGGCCACAGCAGGCCGGTCAGGGTCGGTTTGGGCGAGGACCCTTCCAGCCCCAGATAGGCCAACAACGCCGCTGCCCGCCGCTCCAGCCGCACCCGTTGGCCCTCGGGACCTTCGAGCCACGCCACTCCCAACACCCGCCCTGTCCACCCGCTCCAGGCCACCTCGGTCCTCCTCTCCCGTCGTCACGCTGGCCGGCTTCTCAGGCTACCAGGACACCAGGAGGGGGAATGCTGTAAAAACTCCAAAGTGGGAAATCCCTGGAAGATTCCCTGCTGGATCCCAGAGGATGCCCGCGTTGTCCTTCCCCCCACCAGGAGCTTGTCGTGTCGTCCAGACTCTGTGCGTTCGTCCTTCCCCTGCTGCTCGCCACCTCCGCCGCGGCGCAGACCCCGGTCATCGCCTTTCCGGCGAGCGGCCCCTATACGGTCACCGGAACCCTGCGCGCCGGCCAGCCCTTCACCGTCCAGTACGCGCTCGATCGGCTGAAGACCTGCCGTGCGACGTACAGCGGCATGGACACCTGGCTCATCGCCGTCGAGTACCGCTTCGACTACGGCACCTTCCAGAGCGCCTACGTGACCACCACGAGCGGCTACATCCGGCAGCCGGCGCCGGCCACCATCACGGCACCGGTGGGGGCGCGCACCCTCGAGATGCGCTTCAAGAACTGGGACCGTGGGAGCTGCGTCGCCTACGACCCGAGCTCCTGGCCCATCTACACCTTCACGCTCCAGCCGTAGCGCGGCGCTCCAGGAGGGCACCGGCCCAGGTGAGGCCGCTGCCCACCACGGCGAGCGCCACCGCGTCTCCCACCTGGGGGTTGTCCCAGTTCTCCGAGAGCACGGTGGGCGCACCCGAGGCCCCACAGTTGCCGCGGTACCCCACGTTGTGGAAGTGGCGCGCGTCGGACACCTCGGTGCGCCGCTGCACCGCCTCCAGCATGCGCAGGTTGGCCTGGTGTCCGATGAGGCTCAGCCCGTCCGGTGTGCGTCCCGGAGAGGCCGCGAGGTAGTGCGCGCGCAGCGCGAGGAAGGTCTCGCTCGCGCGCTTGATGGCGAAGGTCTGCACCGCGGCGCCCTGCTGGGTGAAGTGGCCGGCGCGGGGCACCTTCACCTTGTCCGCGCCCGAGGGGCTCCCGCCGAGCAGTGTCCGCGTGATGCGCCAGGGGCCGGGGATGCGTGGGCTGAGCAGCGCGGCGCTGGTGCCATCGCCCCACAGCACGCAGCTGGAGCGGTCCGAGTAGTCCACCACGCGGGTGGAGTTCTCCGGATTCACCACGAGGATGAAGTCCGGGAGGCGCTCCGGCCGCATCCCGGCGAGGAAGTGCAGTTGCGCGCAGAAGGAGGAGCAGGCTGCGTTGACGTCCAGCGACGGGGCCTCGATGCCCAGCGCCTCGGCGATGCGGCAGGCCTCCGCCGGAATGCACTCGTCGGGCGAGCAGCCACCGGACACCACCATCCCCACGTCCTTCACGTCGCGCCCCGCGCGCCGCAGGGCCATCAGCGCCGCGCGCTTGCCCGTCTCCGCGTTGGAGTACAGCGCGGCCTCGAGTGCTCCGCGCACGTCCCGGTTGCGTGTCTCGCGGATGTAGTCGAGCGGCAGCACGGTGTGCCGGGTGCGGATGCCCACCCGCTCGACGATCCACGCGTCGTCCGTCTCCAGGCCGATGTCCTGGAGGAACGCGTTGGTGATGAGGTTCTCCGGGTGGAAGTGTCCGAGCGCGTGGAGGAACATGCTGTCCGTCTACCCGCGCCACGTCATGGCTCTGCCACGGGCCCGCGGATTTCACGCGAGGGCCACGGTGTGACGCGGTGCGGGGCGTGCGCGCGATGCGTCCAGGAACGGACATGCGCGGCGGCGGGTGCCGGCTCGCTCGGGAGACAGGCGGCGAGCAATCCGGAGGGGGAGCCGCCAACCCGGGAAATTCCGCCGGGGGTCTTGCCCGGATCGCCGGCTCACGGGTCCAAGGTTCTGGAGTGCCAGCAGGAGGCCCGCGTCGATGACGATCCTATTGCAGCTACAATCCAGCGGCGGGGGGCTCCGGCTGGACGCGCTCGGGTCTGGTAGAGTGCGCTCCTCCCCATTCCCGATTGACGCATTGAGCCGAGACGACTCGCAGCAGATCTCCCTGCTCTTCAACCAGCACGGGCCCCGGGTGTACCGCCGGGCGTTGCGGTTGTTGGGCAATCCCGCCGACGCGGAGGAGGCCACGCAGGAGATCTTCATCCGCGCCTTCCGTGCCGCCGGGAGCTTCCGGCAGCAGAGCCAGATGACGACCTGGCTCTATCAAATCACCACCCACTACTGTCTGAACCTCATCCGTGACCGCTCGCGCCGCACCGAGCTGCACGAGGAGCATGTGTCGCCCATGGCGGACAGCGACTCGCGGGCCGCGTCGGTGAGCCCCGATGATCTCGTGCTGCTGCGCCGGTTGCTCGCGGAAGCCGACGAGCGCCAGGCCGCCGCCGCCGTGTACGTCTTCCTCGACGGCATGTCGCACGAGGAAGCGGCCTCGGTGCTCGGCGTGTCCAAGCGCACGGTGGGCAACCTCCTGGAGCGGTTCCAGGAGTGGGTGAACGCGCGGACGGCGGGAGGCACGGATGGCACGCCGCCTCCTCCGGCCGCACCACCACCGGAACGCAAGAGCTCGGGGTTCCTGGGATTCGGAAGGAAGCGCTCATGAAGCCGCCTGACTTCGTCAATCTGCGCGCGGGTGGGCCGGAGTGCCCTTCCGACTTCACGTTGGATCGGCTCCACGCGGGAGAGCTCCCGCCGGAGGAGGCTCAACGGAGCGAGCGCCATGTAGCGGGCTGTGCCGATTGTGGTGCTCGCATGGCCGAGCGTCGGGCCGGCTTCGGTGCCATCGAGGGCGTGGACCCGCGCGTGATGCTGGGGCGCATCCGGAAGGGGCTCGATGAGCCCGCCCGGGCTTCGCTCCCCGAGCGGCTGAGCGGCTGGACGCGCCGTCTGCTCGCCCCGCTGGCGATGGTGGCCACCGCGGCCGTCGTGCTGATGGTGGTGGTCCCCGGCCAACAGGGGACGCGGATGAAGGGGGCGCTCGGACTGCATGTGTTCCGGCTCACGGGCGACCATTCCGAGGAGGTGGTGAGCGGTGAGGCGTTCGCGCCGGGCGACCGGCTCCGCTTCCGCGTGGACGTGCCGGCGGAGGGGCACGTGACGGTGCTCGGCGTCGAGGCGTCCGGGGCGCTCTATACGGCGTGGCCGCTGGAGCCCGGTGTCCAGACGCGCTTCGAGGAGGGCGATGGCATCGAGCTCCCGGGCGCGGTGTCGCTCGACGCGCAGCCGGGCCGCGAGATGCTCTACCTGGTGCACTGCCCGCTCGAGGTGGGTCCGCCGGAGTGCACCTCGGGAGGCGCCGGGGGGAAGCCCGTGTGCCCCGAGGGCTGCGCGATGACGTCGTTCATCATGGAGAAGGGCGGATGAGCCGGGGGGCCTTCTTCCTGCCAGGCCTCGTGCTGGCGGTGCTCGTGTCCACACCGGCCCGGGCGCTCCCCGAGCACACCTGGGTGGTGGCCATCGGCCATGATCAGGGGGCTCCCCACGAGGTGGGCCTGCTCTTCGCGGAACAGGATGCCCGGGCCTTCTCCGACGTGCTGCGCCAGCACGGGGGCGTCTCGTCGCGGCGGACGATGCTGCTGCTCGGCGATGACGCGGGCTCGGTGCGGCGGGCCCTGCAGGATGTGAACGCCTCCATCCGCGCCCAGGCGGGGGCGGGGCATCCCACCGCGCTCGTGGTCTTCTACTCGGGCCATGCCGACGCGACCGCGCTCCACCTCGGTGGAACGGAGCTGCCACTCGAGGAGCTGAAGACGCTGGTGGCGGGCTCGCCCGCGGGCGTGCGCCTGCTCGTGCTCGATGCCTGCCGCTCCGGAGCGGTCACCCGGGTGAAGGGCGTCAACGCCGCCGAGAGCTTCGACATCTCCCTGCGCAACAACATCGCCACCGAGGGCCTGGCCATCCTCACCTCCAGCGCCGCGGGCGAGTCGAGCCAGGAGTCCGATGAGCTTCGTGGCTCGTTCTTCACCCACCACCTGATGAACGCGCTGCGCGGCGCGGCCGACCATGACGATGACGGCAAGGTCACGCTGACCGAGGCGTATGGTTATGCCTATACCCAGACGCTGCGCTCGAGTGGCCAGACGGTGGCGCTGCAGCACCCCACCTACTCCTGGGAGGTGAAGGGGCGTGGCGAGCTGGTGCTGTCGACTCCGGAGACGACACAGGGAAGGATGGGGCGGCTGCGGCTCGGTTCCTCGTCGCTCTACCTCATCCTGGAGGGGCGGCGCGGGGGACCCGTGGTGGCGGAGGTCTCGCCACAGGGCAACCGCCGGGAGCTGTCCCTGCCCGCGGGCCACTACTTCGTGCAGCAGCGCAGCACCGAGGAGTACCGGGAGTATCAGGTGTCCCTGGCCGCGGGCGCCGTGGCGGACGTGGCCTCGCTGCCCTTCGAGACCGTGCGCTACGACCGGCTCGTGCGCCGCCGGGGGGGCGGGAAGCGCTACACCCATCACGTCTCCCTGCTCGGGGGGGCGCAGGGGGAGATGCTCGCGGGAGACGGCACCGCGCCGCAGCTTCGCGTGGGTTATGGGCTCGACTTCGATTGGGGCTCCGTGGGCGTGCGGCTGCGGGGCATGAGGAGCCAGAGCTCCGGGCTGGACGGGCTGCTGCCGCGCACCCATGACGAGCTCGGCCTGGGATTGACGCTCCAGCGCTTCGTGGATTTGCAGCCCGTGAGCCTGGCGTTCGGGCTCTTCATCGAGGGCGTGTACCACCGGCAGGGCTTCGACACGGACCGGGTGTCTCCGGACCGGCATGCGCTGGGCGCGGCCTTCGGCGGAATCCTGTCGGTGGAGCGGCACCTGGGCGCGGGGCTCGCGCTGCGGCTCGAGGGCGGGCCGGTGACGGGCCTCTTCCAGCGGACCGTGATGAAGAACGGGGTGGAGACGGGTGCACGTGAGCTGGCGACCCCCCTCACCTGGTGGGGCGCGGGAGGACTCGTATGGCGCTGGTGAGCATCGAGGGCAGGGCCGCTTTCCTTCTTCGCGGGCTCGTCTGTCTGCTCGCGGGGGCGGCACTCGCCTGCGGGGAGACGCTCGTCGACGAGACGTACTCGGGGACGCCGCTGTTCACGTTCAAGGGACGGGTGGTGGCTCCCTCGGATTACGTCAATGAGGAGGACGCCGAGGTCTTCCTCCTGGTGCTGTGGAGCCCGGGCGGCGCGGCGAAGGCGGACAAGCTGGTGGCGCAGCCGGGCACCCTCCGCCGCATGGCGTTCTTCCGCTCCTTCGAGATGCACCTGTTCGACGAGCCCGGACCCGGGTTCCTCTACACCACGCCCTCCGGCGCGCGGTATGCCATCGGGCGGCTCGGGGGCTTCCAGGATGCGAATGGCAACGGGCGCAAGGACGACTCGGAGCCTCTCGAGGGCTACTCCCAGAACGCGTTGATTCGCGCGCCCGAGGCGCTGTCGGCCAGTGATTCACCCACCGGGGCTCCCTTGAGCGCGGGGTGGCACCTCGTCTCGACCCCGCTCGAGTGTCCGCCCTCCGGCGGACCCCAGCCCACTCCTGGACCCGATGAGCCCGTGGCGGATGGAGAGTGTGGGGTTCGGCTCGGAGACGGGTGCAAGAAGGACGCGGACTGCGGGGGCGGGGTGTGTGTCCTCAACTTCGTCGGGGCGTGGGGCGGCGGTGCCTGCCTCATTCCGGAGCCGCCGCCCGACGGTTGCCGCCAGAAGGGCTCGGTGCTGCTCCGGGCCCCCGCGCCGGACACGACGGCCTATTGGATCAAGGCCTGTACGGTGACGGAGGACTGTGGGCGCCTCCATCCCTATCAATGCGATCAACAGCTCCGGGGGTGCAGGCCCACGGCCGAGGTCGTCGTGGACGTCAACGGGCGGGAGCCGCCGCGCTCCTTCTGCGTGGAGCAGGGGGCTCCGCCTCGGTAGTCGTCCCGTCTCCCGCTTCGAGCCTTCAGTTCCGCTCCGGTTCCTCCCGGGGCTTCTCCTCCCCTTGGACCTGCCGCCCCTGGACTCCAACCCCCTGGGGGAGGCGTACGTCCACCTCCCGCTCCACCCGCCGCGGGCGCGTGACACCCGGTGGGAGGCATTGGGGTTTGAGCTCCTCGCGCAACGAGCCGAGGGGCGTCTTCACGTTCGTGGTCACCTCCGTCCGCTGCTTGGCGACGACGACGTCCTGCTGGAAGAGCAGGCATTGATCCTCCCCGTAGTACCAGGCGGAGTAGCCGTCCTCGAAGAGCTCCGTGCGCGAGGGAGCCCGCTCCATCTGCTCGACGACCTGCTGCCTCGTCATGCCGGGGTAGAGCTGCTTGAACCTGTTGGCGCAGCCACTACTCAGGAAGAGCAGGGTGAGGGCGGCGGCGGTTTCGCGGATGCGCATCGTCATGACTCCAAATGCGAGAGGGCATCCACCGAGGAGTGGCGGTGCCCGTCTCGCGCCACAAGCGCCCGCCGGTACGGGGTGAACGTCTCCGGCTTCACAGGTGCGGTGCTCGGGGGACGAAGCCGTGGGCCCACTCCGGTTGTTTCATCATCTCCTCCGCTACCTGGCTGCACCGCGAAGCCTTGGCGTGGATCGGGTGTACCCACCCGGGGCGCGCGTGTCCCCTCGTGGGAAGTGTCCTGCCCACGGAGGGCACGCGAGCGCCATGCTTCGCCCTGCTGCCGCAGCCGCGGGGCTTCCACGTCCTCACGGAGCCACCCGGGGGCGCCTCCCAAGTGGAGAGGCCGAGGCCCCGCCGGCCCCGGTCGAGCTGGGCATCCCCGCCAACGACCCGTGCGCCTGGCGCTGGTGGCCCCGGCTGTTGCACTGAGGGGCCGTCGGAAAAGAGAAGGCCCCCGGGAGGCATGCCTCCCAGGGGCCGTTCAACTCATGTCCTGCTCAGCGTGCTCGGGACTAGTACGCGCCCTTGAGCGAGGTGCTGGAGTACGAGCTGTAGCCGCGCAGCATCACGTAGTAGCGGCCAGCGCTGGTCTTCGCGGCGAAGGAGCACGTCTCGCTGTTGCCGGACTTGTACGGGCGGCAGTCGTACGAGGAGGTGCTCGGCGCCGAGCCGAACTTCACGTACATGTCCGCGTCACCCGAGCCGCCGCTCAGCGTGAAGGTCACCGCGCGGCTGGCCGGCACGTCCAGGTGGTAGTACTTCAGCGAGCCCGAGGCGCCCGAGATGCCGGTGATGGCCACGTTGTTGGTCAGCGCCGTGGACGCCGGGGGAGGCGTCGCGACACCCACGCCCACCGCCGACCAGGCCGCCGTCACGGAC
>NZ_JPMI01000259.1 GCF_000733295.1 Archangium violaceum Cb vi76
TCACGGATGGGGAGGTCGGCGCCCTCGCCCGTCACCACCACCTCGTAGACCAGCTTCAGGCGGCTGTCCTTCTCGGAGCGGATGTACACCAGGCGGGCCTCGCCCTCGGAGGCGATGTGGCGGCCCACGGTGTTGTCCAGGGCGGCGGCGCGGGCGGCCTCGCCGGAGATGCGCGCCGCGGCCGGGACAATCTCACCGTCACGGGCCGAGCCGTTGGCCATGAAGATCTTGCCGCTCGCATCCTTGTGGATGATGAGCTCGCCACCGATGACCGGCAGGCCGTTCTTGGTCTGGCCGTAGCGGATGTGGGTGTTGCCCTGCTCGTCCACGGTGGTGCGCTTCATCACCAGGTCGGAGGTATCAAGGCGGAAGGCCGCGGCGATGCCCTGCAGGCCGTTCACGTTGTCCAGCGAGCCCTTGAGCATGAAGGGAACGCCGTCCTCGTTGGAGCCGAGGACCTCGGCGGAGGGCAGCGCGGCGAGCGCGGCCTGCACGTCACCGAGCGAGTCGGCGGCCAGGTCGGACTTCTGGGCGCCCTCGGGCAGCTGCGAGTTGTCGACCTCGCAAGCGGCGAGGGGAAGGGCGAGCAGCGCGGCGGCAAGGAACCGGGTGCGGATCACGAGTCATCTCCTGACCGATAGCGGGGTGCCATCGGACGGCTCTCGCTTAAGCAGGGAACGCGCCAACCCCGTAAATGCTTGGAAGTCCGAAGGTTGCGACCCCAGGTTTAAAATTGATGGAGCAAGTATGTCACGCTCTCGCGGCTTCCGGATGTAAATCCGATTTACACACCCCCAGAGGATGTTCCTGATTCCAAGGGGTTGTGCCTACTCAATCAGGTGTGTTCTGGTTTCGGACAGGGCTGTCCTGGATTGAGACAGGGCGGGGGGGATGGCTCAGAACCCGGAAAATACCGAGTCAGGAGCGCCGGCTTCCGGCGTCTCTCCAGGATGAAAGGAGCGGTGACGATGAAGACGACGAACGCGAAGCACCCGTACATCCGCTCCCCCTGGCGTCGCTCCCGCCGCCTCTTCTGATGCTCCGCCTCCCCGTGTGAGGCGGTCCAGATTCACCTTCATGCAGGCCGCGCTCCGGGAGCAGCCCGAACTCCAAATCCGGGCGTGCGGGGTTCAACTCCCTGGCGGCCTGCCATTTCTTTCCACGTCACTCCGCTTCGTCTGGCTCCACGAGCTCCGTGGCGCCCGAGTCCTTGCGCAGCGGGAGGATGGACGCTCCGGCGTGCTTCTCCAGCGCGGTGGCCAGCTCGTGGGCGTGCGTGGTGACGAAGACCTGGCCCTTCCGGCTCGCGGTGGCGATGAGGCGCCCCAATGGCTCCAGCAGGGAAGGGTGCAGGCTCGTCTCCGGCTCGTTGAGCGCGAGGAAGGGCGGGGGACGGGGCGACAACAGCGCGGCCAGCAAGCAGAGGTAGCGCAGCGTTCCGTCCGACAGCTCCGTGGCCTCCAGCGGACGCGTCAGCCCGGGCATGCGCATGCGGAAGGAGAAGCGCCCGTCCTCGCTGTCCAGCTCCAGCCGTGAGCCGGGGAAGGCGCTCTCCACGGCCGCGTGCAGCGCGCGGTCGTCGCCGATGTCGGCGATGGTCATCAGCGCCGCCGCCAGGTCCCTCCCGTCATGCGCGAGCGCGGGAGTCCGCACGCCCACCTGCGCGTGGCGCAGGGGCGAGTCCGGGTCGGTCCGGAAGTGGTGGTAGAAGCGCCAGCGGAGCAGCTCCGCGCGCAATGCGCTCAGCAGCGGGAAGCGGTGGGGCTCGGAGAGCTGGGCCAGCACGGACTCGCTGCTCCACAGTTGGGCCGCGAAGGTGGTGCGGTGGCCCTCCGCGTCGCGCGCGAAGACGCTCTGGGATTTGCGCTCGGCCACCACGTGCCGGCGCTTGCCCTCATGCACCCAGACCGTCTCCTCCTTCACGTCCGGGTCCAGTGAGAAGGGCCCTTGGGGCGGAGGCACCACGCCGCAGGACAGCTCGTAGGCCAGGTCCTCCAGCCGCACGCCCACGGTGAGCCGCAGCGGGGCGGACTTCGGCGCGCTCCTCGGGCGTGGGCCCGCCCACAGCACGGAGGGCATTCCCCCTTCCTCGGCCAGGGTGCGCGCCAACGTCCCCTCGGCACCGGCGAGCAGCAACTGCAACGCGCGGTAGACGTTCGTCTTGCCGCTCCCGTTGGGGCCCACCACCACCGTCACGGGGGCGAGCGGGAAGCGCAGCGCCTGGACCGAGCGGTAGTTTTCAATCCACAGCTCTTGGACGGGCATGGGCTACCGGCTCTCGCGCCAGGTCTCGAGCTCCGCCTTCTTGCGCGCGCCCACCTCGTCGAGCCTGTCCTGCCAGGCCTGACGATAGGGCCGGAGCGCCTCGACGAGGGAGTGCGCCACCACGAGGTTGCGGTACCACTTCGAGTCCGCGGGGACGATGGTCCACGGGGCCTTCTTCGTCGAGGTGCGCGAGAGGACCTCCTCATAGGCCCGCGTGTAGTCGTCCCAGTGCTCGCGGTCCTCCCAGTCTCCGGCGTTGATCTTCCAGGCCTTGCGCGGCTCCTTCTCCCGGTCCCGCAGGCGCTGCTCCTGCTCCTCCTGGCTGATGTGGAGGAAGTACTTGAGGATGATGGTTCCGTGCTCGGCGAGCATCTCCTCGAAGTCACGGATGTGCCCGTAGCGCTCCTTCCAGAGGGACTCGGGGGCGAGCCCGTGCACGCGCACGACGAGCACGTCCTCGTAGTGGGAGCGGTTGAAGATGGAGAGCTCGCCCTTGCGCGGCGTGTGGCGGTGGATGCGCCAGAGGAAGTCGTGCTCCCGCTCCTCCTCGGAAGGAACGCCGAAGGAGGTGACGCTGACGCCTCGCGGGTTGAGGAAGCCCGCCACGTGCTTGATGGTCCCATCCTTCCCGGCCGTGTCGCGGCCCTGCAGGACGATGAGGACCGAGTTCATCTTCGCGCCCCACAGGAGATCCTGCAGATCGAAGAGCTCCTCTCCCAGCGCCTCGAGCTCGCGCTTCGCCGCGTCCCGGTCCGTCTTCTTCGGAGGCGCCGCGGAGATGCCCTCGAGTCTGACCTTCTCGCCCTGCTTGTCGATGGTGATGATGTCCATGCCCACACCTCCCTTGGCTCCCGTGAGCAGGTTTCCACGGGGCGTGAAGGCTGACAACCCGGACTGTCCACCAGTGGAATGGTAAGGTCCGGTCCATGCAGCTCATCATGAACCCGGGCGCTCTGGATGAGCAGACGTTCGTGCTTCCCGAGGGCCCCGTCACGATCGGGCGCACGCCGGAGTGCACCGTCTGCGTCATCCACAAGAGCCTGTCCCGGCGGCACGCGCGGCTCGAGTGGGAGGGCGGGCGCCTGGTCCTGGTGGACCTGGGCAGCAAGAACGGGACGTACGTGGGCCCGGCCCAGGTCCAGCGCCACGAGCTGCGCGAGGGCGAGACGTTCCGGTGCGGGCAGGTGTCGTTCCGGCTCGCGAGCACCTCCCCCTCGCGCTCCGAGGAGCCGATGCCGACGCAGGTGCGTTCGCTGCAGACGCGCTTCTCTCCCACCACCATGGGCGAGCTGCTGCGGCCCCATGCCGATCCCGATTCGCACACCGCCCTGAAGATGAAGCCCGTGAGCGGTGACGGCCGGGCCCACGACAAGCTGCAGATCCTCCTCAAGGTGAGCCAGCTGCTCTCCTCTCCCGGCTCCATCGACGAGGTGTTGGATCGCGTCCTGCAGCTCGTCTTCCAGATATTGGAGGTGGACCGGGCGGCCATCCTGCTGGTGGAGCCCACCAGCGGGCAGCTGCGCCCGCGGGTGGCCCGGGCGTCGGGCGAGCTGCCCGCGGGGACCTTCTACAGCCAGCACATCGTCGACTACGTGCGCAAGCACAGCGTGGCGGCGCTCTTCTCGGATGCGCGGAAGGATCCCCGGCTGGGCTCCGCCGACTCGGTGTTGAAGCAGTCCATCTGCGCGTCCATGTGCGTGCCGCTCAAGCCCCGGGACACGGTGATGGGGGTGCTCTACCTGGACAACCTCACCCGGGCCCATGGCTTCACGCAGGAGGATCTGGAGTTCCTCACCGCCTTCGCCAACCAGGCGGCCATCGCGCTCGACAACTCCCTGCTCCGCCAGCAGCTCGAGGAAGAGGCCGTGATGCGCACCACGTACCTGCGCTTCTTCCCCCCGGCCACCCTCAAGAAGCTTCAGCTCGCGCGCAGTGCCCACCTGGGCGTCATCGAGACGGAGGTGACCATCCTCTTCTCGGACATCAGCCACTTCACCGCGCTGTCCTCCACGCTGGAGCCCCGCCAGGTGGTGGATCTGCTCAACGACTACTTCCCGGTGATGGCGGACATCGTCTTCCGGCACGAGGGGACGTTGGAGAAGTACATCGGCGACGCGCTGATGGCGGTGTGGGGGGCGCCCGTCGCACACCCGGACGACGTGGACCGGGCCGTGCGCGCGGCGGTGGAGATGCAGCGGGCGCTGGCGCGGTTGAACGCGCGCTGGCGGGCCGAGGGCCGGCGCGAGCTGAACATCCACGTGGGCCTCAACACGGGCCGCGTGGCGGCCGGGAACATCGGCTCCGAGAAGTACCTGCAGTACGCCACCATTGGAGATGCCACCAACGTCGCCAGCCGGGTGTGCTCCGCCGCCCCGCCCGGGCAGATCCTCCTCACGGGCACCACCCTCGAGCGTTGGCGGGAGCGCGCCTGGCCCGTCACGCCCCTGCCGCCGCTCCCGGAGCACGGACGGCAGGAGCCGCTGGCGCTCCACCGGGTGGAGTGGCGAGGGCCCCTGGGCGAGGCCTCGAACACCGACTGAGGAGCGCCGTGTCCGGGTGCTCCCCTTGACGCCTTGGGGGAACCTGGGGACGCTTCCCTCGACAACCGAGGGGAAGGGCCACATGGCGGGCAACTCGCTGGAGTTGATGCAGGGCACGCTGGACGTGCTGATTCTCAAGAGTCTGTCGTGGGGCCCGTTGCACGGGTACGCGGTGGCGGAGCTGGTGAAGGAGCGGAGCGGGGAGGAGCTGAAGGTGGAGGAGGGGGCGCTCTACCCGGCGCTGCACCGGCTGGAGAAGCGGGGCCTGCTGGAGGCGGAGTGGGGCCTGTCGGAGAACAACCGGCGGGCCAGGTTCTACCGGCTCACCTCGGCGGGCCGGGCGCACCTGAGGGCCGAGACGCAGGCGTGGCAGCGCTACGTGGCGGCCGTGTCCCGGGTGTTGGAGGCGGCCTGAGGACTCCCATGCGCCCGCGCGGAGTAGGCCCGCGGAGGTGGGGCCCGGGCGGCCACGTTCAACGCGTGGCCGCCCGAAGCCGGACTACAGCGGGATGAGGTGCACCCGCAGCCCGCCGCCCGTCTTGTTCTGGGTGATGAGGACGAGCTGGCCGTTGTACGCGAAGACCCTCTTGGCGGTGCCCTGGTAGTAGGCGGCCGAGAGGATGTCGAACGTGCTGCTCAGCACGCGCAACTGGGTCGTCTCGCCCACGGTGTCGATGATGTAGAGCCGGTCACCGTGGAAGGCGATGTCCTGGAACGTCAGGCCGATGCTGGTGCGGTAGGTGAGATCCCGGGTGTTGAAGATCAGCCCGCTGCCCACGATCACCCCCGACTCGTCGGGCAGCAGCCGGAGCGGGTTGGGCAGGCTGTAGCTGCCGTGGTAGGGCGAGTCCGTCTCGGTGCCCATCGTGCCCGCGATGTGGTCCACCTGGACCATGCGCACGTCCGTGGGGGACACGCCGCTGTCGAGGTGGTAGACGCGCTTGTTGATCGGGGAGAACACCATGGCGCGCGAGGAGTACCGCCAGTCCGCCGTGGCGACCCGCGCACCCGTCGACCGCTGGTAGAGCGAGTGCGAGTCCCACGAGCCGGAGCCATCGACGGTGAACAGGTAGTCCCCGGTCACCAGCAGGCTCGACGCCGTCTCCGGCGCGGCGCCGAAGAACCTGGAGGTCGCGTCCACCGGGTTGAAGGCGTCGATCCGTCCACCCGTGTAGCCCAGGTACGTGGCCGACCCGTCCGGCGCGACGGCCATGGAGACCGCGTCACCCGTGCCCGCGAAGGCCGGGAGGAAGCGCTGGGTCGTCAGGTCGAGGCGGCGGACCTTGTCGTTGGTGCCGTCGAGGAAGTGGACCACTCCGTTGCTGCTCAGGGCCACGTCATTGAAGGTGAAGGCGTAATCAGTGCCCTCCAGGACGACGACGCCGCCATCGCTGGGCGTGCCACCGTCGGTGGGTGGGCTGCCCGTGTCCAGCGTGCCCGTGATGTCGATGGTGCCCGTGGGCGTGGTGAGCGGGCAGTTCCGCGTGTTGCGGTACAGCGTGATGTTGGCCGACACGGTCTTGCCGGCCTCCACGATGACCTCCGTGCTACCGGCATACACCTCCAGGCCGGCACTGTTGTATGCGTTCACCTGGACCTTGCGGCCCGCGCCCGCGGGCACCGACGTGATGCTGCCCGTGATGGCCGCGTCCGCCACCGTGAGCGACACGGGTCCAATCGGTGTCATGTCCACGGCGGACACGGCGGCGCTCGCCGAGACGACTCCGCAGACATCCCCCGTCAGGGGAATCCTCATGTTGATGACCTCGGTGCCCGTCTGCACCGAGGGATCCAGCTGGCAGCCGCCCAGGACAGCACAAGCCACCCACAGCAATGCTGCTCGAACCACGATTCTCATTCGTGCTCTCTCCATTGGAATGGGAACGTCCCCCCCTCCGCCGTTCGGCTTTGGCGTCGGTCTCTTCATCCTAGACATGCGCGATGACCTGTCTGCAATGAAGAACTTTTGTGAAGACTTCAATGACTGACAGTCTCAGTCAGGACTCCATGTGTGACGGGCTCGGGATGGATGCCGTCACGCTCCCGTCACGCCCCTGCCCGTAAGTGTTCTCCACATCAGAACAGGCGCGGGAGAGTTCCCGCGCCCGTGACTGGGAGTGACGCATGCGGAGTGCTGAGCTGACAGAGGTGGTGCGGGCCGCGCATGACCTGGCTCCGGTGATTGCCGCCCGGGCCGCGGACATCGAGTCGGGACGGCGATTGCCGGTGGAGCTGCTCGCTCGATTCAAACAGGCGGGGTTCTTCCGGGCCTTCGTTCCCCGGAGCCACGGCGGCCTCGAGGTGGACCCGCGGACAGGCTGCGAGGTGCTGGAGACGCTCGCCCGCGCGGATGGGGCGGCCGGCTGGACGACGATGATTGGCATGGAGAGCCCGCACCTCTTCGCGCTCCTGCCGCGCGAGCGCTTCGACGCCATCTACTCGGCCGGGCCGGACGTCATCGTGGGCGGGGCCTTCAACGCACAGCGGCAGGCCGTGGTGGAGAAGGGCGGCTACCGCGTGAGCGGACGGTGGGGCTTCGCCAGCGGCTGCGAGCATTGTGACTGGCTGTTCGCCAACTGCGTCATCGTGCAGGACGGCCAGCCCCGTCCAGGCCCCGTCCCCGGCGTACCCCAGACGCGCGCCATGCTCTTCCCGGCCCGCGAGGTGCGCATCATCGACACCTGGAACGCGCTCGGCCTGCGGGGCACGGGCAGCCATGACCTCGCGCTGGAGGCCGCCTTCTGCCCCGAGGAGAACACCTTCGACATCTTCGCCGGCACATCCTCGGTGCCGGGGCCGGGCTTCGTCGCGCCGCTGCTGCACTTCGTGGTGCACATGGCGGCGGTGTCCCTGGGCATCGCGCAGGGCGCGGTGGATGACCTGGTGAAGCTGGTCACCACGGGCAAGCGGCGCATGTACGCGCGCGTCCCGCTCATCGAGTCTCCCGTCTTCCAGCTCGAGCTCGGCCGCGTGGACACGAGCGTGCGGGCCGCCCGGGCCCTCCTGTACTCCACGGTGGAGGAGTTCTGGGCCGCGTGTGTGAACGATCCCGCTTCCGCCGTGCTCCTGGCACCGCGCCTGTCGGCCACCCTGGCGTGGGTGACGGAGAATGCCTCGGGTGTAGTGGAAACCTGCTACCGCGCGGGAGGCGCGAGCTCGCTCGAAGATGGCTCGTCGTTACAGAGGCGCTTCCGTGACATCTACACCTTCAGGCAGCATGCGGCTGCCGCTGAGGGGTGGTTTGGTCAGGCCGGGGCCTCCCTCCTCGGGCAGCCGACGGGATTCTGGACCTGAGGACGCTCCCTCGAGAGTGCCTGGAGTGTTCGGCCGCTCCATGGAGTGGCGGGGGGGAAGTCGTGACGGACTGGCGGTTGGAAGTGCTCGGGGGAGCGCGGCTCCTGGGGCTGGCCGAGCCCCTGGAGTTGCAGCGGCGCGTGGCCGCGGTGCTGGCGTGGCTGGCGCTGGAGGGGCCCACTCCCAAGTACAGGCTGGCGGGCATGCTGTGGCCCGGCTCCGGCGAGGACACGGCGCGCAACAACATGCGCCAGTTGCTGCGCCGGCTGCGGGTGGCCACCGGGACGGACCTGGTGCTCGGTGGGGACGTGGTCTCCCTCTCCGAGCGGGTGGTCACCGACGCGGTGGAATTGGAGGCCCATGTCTTCGCCGGCCGCCACGCGCAGGCGCTGTCGCTGGCGGGCACGCTGCTGGGCACGCTGGACTTCGATGACTGCCCGGACTTCGAGGCGTGGATGCTCCAGGCCCGCGAGCAGCTCGAGGCCCTGCGGTGCCGTGCCGCCATCGCCGAGGTGGAGGCCCACGAGCAGCGGGGAGACCTGGCCAGGGCGCTGCACTTCGCCGAGCGGCTGCTGGTGTTGGCCCCCTTCTCGGAGGATGCCTACCGGCGGTTGATGCGGCTGCACTACCTGCTGGGAGACCGGATGGCGGCGCTCAACCTCTTCGAGCGCTGCCGCAAGATGTTGTTCGAGGAGTACGACGCGGCGCCACACCCGGACACGCTGGCGCTGGCGCGGGACATGGAGCGCGGACAGGTGATGCCTCGTGCCGCGGGGAAGAAGCCGGAGCGGACGCTGCCGCTCTCCGTGCTGCGTCCGCCGGTGCTGGTGGGCCGCGCGCGCGAGTGGGCGCGGATGGATGCGGCGTGGCAGTCGAGGCAACTCATGCTGCTGCTGGCCGAGCCGGGCGTGGGCAAGACGCGGCTGGCGCATGACTTCGCGGCCTCCAAGGGGCGCTACCTGGCGTTCTCCGCCCGGCCCGGTGACGCGGAGGTGCCCTACTCCTTGTTCGTGCGGCACATCCGGGAGCTCTTCGCCGAACGCCCCGAGCTGCGGCCAGGCCTGGAGCCATGGATTCGCCGGGAGCTGGCGCGGGTGATGCCCGAGCTCGCCGCGCCCGGGGAGCGCATTCCCCCCGTGCGTGACGAAGGCGAGCGGGTGCGCTGCCTGGATGCCTACAGCGAGGTGCTCCGCCGCTGCACCGAGGGGCTGGAGAGCATCATCACCGATGATCTCCAGTTCGCCGACACCGCCAGCCTGCAGGTGGGGGCCTACGCCCATGCGCGCTTCCACCCGGCCGGCACCTTCCCGCTCATCATCGACTGCTGCCGCAGCGGCGATTCCGGGGGCGAGATGCTCACCATGACGAAGCGGTTGGAGGCCGCGGGGCTGGCGATGCTCATGCAGCTGGAGCCGCTCCCGCCGGATGCGGTGGGGGAGCTGCTGGGGAGTCTGGCGCTGCCCGGGGCGGAGTCGCTCACCCGGGAGATGATGCGCTACACGGGGGGAAATCCCCTCTTCATCACCGAGACCCTCAAGCACCTGATGGAGTCGGGGAGCCTGGAGCAGGGGTGGCCGGAGCGGCTGCCTCCACCGGGGCGGGTGCGCCAGCTCATCCAGCAGCGCCTGGAGCGGCTGTCCCCGCTGGCGTTGCAGCTGGCGCAGGTGGCGGCGCTGGCGCTCATGGAGTTCGGCCTGGAGCTGGCCGGGGAGGTGCTGGAGGTCAGTCCCCTGTCCTTCGCCGAGCCGCTGCGCGAGCTGGAGGCGGCGCAGATCCTCGGGGGCGAGCACTTCACGCATGACCTGGTGTTCGAGGCGGTGAAGGGCTCCATTCCCCTGGCGATGGGGGGCCTGTTGCACCGGCGCCTGGCGCAGCGGTTGGAGTCGAGGCGGGCGGCCCCGGCTGTCATTGCCCAGCACTGGTTGGAGGGAGGGGAGACCCGGCGCGCGGTCCCCTTCCTGCTCGCGGCGGCCCAGGTGGACGAGTCGCACCTGCGCCGCACGGAAGCGGCTTCGAACTACGCGCGCGCCGCGGCCATCCTGGAGTCCTCGGGAGAGCTGGAGGAAGCGGCCCGGTTGCGGAGCAGGATTCCCTCGGCGTGAGGCCGGGGGCGGGGCCGTCCCCGGCGTCAGGGCCCGGGCATGCACACCGTCCGGGGAGGGACGCGCCATGGACCTGGTCCTCTTCATCGGCTTGCAGGGCTCGGGAAAGAGCAGCTTCTACCGGGAGCGCTTCGCGGGCACGCACGTGTACGTGAGCAAGGACCTGTGGCCCAACGCGCGCAAACGCGAGGCCCGGCAGCGGAGGCTCATCGCCGAGGCGCTGGCCCGAGGGGAGCCGGTGGTGGTGGACAACACCAACCCGCTCGTGGAGGACCGGGAGCCGCTCATCGCGCTGGGCCGTGCGCACGGTGCGCGGGTGGTGGGCTACGTCTTCGAGTCGGACCTGGAGGCGTGTCTGGCGCGCAACGCGGGGCGGGTGGGGCGGGCACGGGTGACGGACAAGGCCATCCACATCACGTCCCGGAAGATGCGGTGGCCCTCGTCCACCGAGGGATTCGATGCGTTGTTCCACGTACGGGTCCGCCCGGAGGGAGGCTTCGACGTGAGGGAATGGAGGGAGGGACATGAAGCCGAATGATTTCGAGGCCCGGATGCGGGAGGGCGAGTTCTTCCACTCGCTGCGGCTGCTGAGCGGGGCGTGGTGCGTGCTGCGGGTGGACGGGCGGGGCTTCTCGCGCTTCACGGAGGCGCGCTACGAGAAGCCCTTCGACGCGACGCTGCACCAGCAGATGGTGCGCACGGCCTCGGCGCTGCTGGAGGAGTTGCAGGGCGTCTACGCGTACACGGAGAGCGATGAGATCTCCGTGCTCTTCCGGCCGGACTGGTCGCTGTTCGACCGGGAGGTGGAGAAGCTGGTGTCCATCTCCGCGGGCGTGGCGAGCGCGACCTTCACGCACGTGGCGGGGGTTCCGGCGGTGTTCGACAGCCGGGTGTGGATGGGGGTGAACGAGAGCGCGGTGGTGGACTACTTCCGCTGGAGGCAGGCGGACGCGACGCGCTGCGCGTTGCACGGCTGGTGCTACTGGACGCTGCGCAAGGAAGGGCGGAGCGTGGCGCAGGCCTCGAAGGAGCTGCACGGCAGGTCGGTGGGCTTCAAGAACGAGCTCCTCTTCCAGAGAGGCATCAACTTCAACGAGCTGCCGCTCTGGCAGCGGCGTGGCTCGGGCATCCACTGGGAGCAGTACGAGAAGGAGGGAGAGGACCCGCGCACGGGCCGGAAGGTGCGTACGAAGCGCCGGCGGCTGAAGGTGGACGAATCCCTCCCGATGAAGGAGGCGTACGACGCCTACGTCCGGGAGCGGATGAACGCCCCCTTTTCCTGAGCGCACGGTCGCCCCCTCCTCTCCCTGCCCCTCTGGGAGAGGGACGGGGGGAGGGGAGTTTGTAGATGCAACTGTGTTGCATTTTCTTGGGTGTCCGCTATCTATGTCCGAGGACCTCACGCGTGCTGAAGTGAAGAGGCGCGCCAGGAGCACCCGACATGAGCACTTCGCAGAAGCGGTCATCCACCGAGGGCGGCTCGCGTTCCAGAGGAGTCGAGGACGAGCGCCGCCCGGGCCGAGGTGGTTCTGGCCGCCGCAAGCCCAACCCCCTGGGCATGGCCCGTACGGTGGATTTCAAGGACGTGACCCTGCTCAAGTTCTTCGTCACCGAGCGCGGGCGGCTCATCCCCCGCCGCATCACCGGCGTGACGGCACAGCAGCAGCGGCAGGTGGCCCGGGCCGTCAAGCGCGCGCGTCTGCTCGGCCTGCTGCCCTACCTCGCCGCGGGCACCTGAGCCCCCACCCTTCCCCCAACCCCCGAGGTCCCATGCCCAAAGGCAATCGCACCATCATCCACCTCGTGTCGACGGCCGGCACTGGCTACGTCTACACGACGACGAAGAACAAGCGGAAGTCGCAGGACAAGCTCCAGCTCAAGAAGTACGACCCGCGCGTGCGCAAGCACGTGCTGTTCGTCGAGGGCAAACCCTGATGCGCAGGCAGCGGCGCATCCCCGGCGGGCCACGGTACGACGCGGCCCGGCGCCGGGAGCGGGGGCGTGAGTACGCCCCGCCCGAGCTCATCGCCGTGGAAGCCGAGCCGGAGGACACCGGCGAGGAGGACACCGCCGAGGCGCCCCCGCGCGCCTTGTGCCTGGTGAGCCCCGGAGGCGAGCGCGCATCCGAGTCCGGCGCCTGAGTGAAGGGCGGGGCCCGAGAGGCCCCGCCCTTGCGTGCTTCAGAACTTCTCGCCCCGCTCGCGCATCTCCTCGAGCACCCGCTCGATGCCGCGCTTGTTGATGATGCGGATGCCGTGGGCGCTCACCCGCAGGCGCACGAAGCGCTTCAGGCTCTCCACCCAGTAGCGGTGGTATTGCAGGTTGGGCAGCGAGCGCGTCTTCGTCTTGTTGTTGGCGTGGCTGACGGTGTTGCCCACCAGCGGCCGTTTTCCGGTGACCTGACAGACCTTGGACATGTGCGTGACTCCTACCAGCTGGACTTGGTGACGCCGGTGATGTGGCCGGCCAGGGCCTTCTCGCGGAAGGCGATGCGCGACATGCCGAAGCGCCGCAGGTAGCCGCGCGGCCGGCCCGTGAGCGCGCACCGGTTGGTGACACGGTTGGGATTGGAGTCGCGCGGCAGCTTGCCGAGCGCCGTCTGGGCCCTCATCCGCTCCTCGGACGTGGCCGCCGTGCGGATGGCCTCCTTGAGGGCCTTCCTCCGCTCCGCGTACTTGCGTACCAGGGCCTTCCTCCGCTCGTTCTTCTCTATCTTGCTTGTCTTCGCCATGGGCCCGGGGAGATAGCGCGAGTCCGTGGTTATCGCAACTGTGTTGCATTTGTCGGGGCGGCGGACCGCTCGTGCATCACCATCAGGGGGCGACGCCGTGCCGCCGCTAGGGAGCGGGTTTGAGATACCGCGCCACCGTGGCGGGGGGGAGGTCCAGCCAGTCCGCCAGCTCGCCGAGGCTCACCTGTCCCTTGAAGCGTGCATGGACGAGCCGGGCCACGCGCCTGCGTGCCGGGGAAGTCCGGGCCCTGCCACTGAGCGCCTTGAGCAGGGCATGGTCCGCGTGAAGCCGCGGCGCCAGCGCCACCGTGCGGCGGCTCTCGAGCGCCACATGCCGGATGTCACTGCCACTCGAGCCGGACAGCAGCTGGGCCGCGAGCTCCCTGATCTCCGGTGAGGGTTGGAGGGGCTCGAGGTGGACGTCCAGGATCTCCCGCACCTGCCGGGGCCCCGGAGGCTCCACCGTGAGGGTCAGCTGGAACCGGCGCAACACCGCGGGATCGATCAACTCCAGGTGGTTGGTGGCCGCCACGAGCAGGCTCGGTCCTGGCCACTCCTCTATCTCCTTGAGCAGCACGCTGACGATCCGCCGGGGCTCCCCCATGTCCCCCGGGTCATCGCGGCGCTTGGCGATCGCGTCGAACTCGTCGAGCAGCACGATGGCCCGGCTCCTCCGGGCGAACTCGAATACCTCATGCAGGTTCTGCCCGGTCTTGCCCAGGTAGGCCGAGATGAGCGGGGAGAGCTCCATCTGGAGGAGGGGAACGCCCAGCCGCCGGGCCAGCCAGGCCGCCGTCATGGTCTTTCCCACCCCGGGAGGGCCCGCGAGGAACAGCGTGTTCCTGGGCCGCAACCCCATGCGCGCGAGCGCCTCGGGCTGCTGGTGCTCGGCGACGAAGGCCTCCAGCAGGGCCTCCTGACGGGGGTTGAGCACGGGGCGCCGTGCCTCGGGCACTCCACTCAGGTCCTTGAGCAGTCCCCTGCTCGCCAGCGAGGAGGGCACTGCTGGGGCCGGCGCCTTCTTCCCCCGGACCCAGGGCAGCTTCGCCTCGAGCCGCCGGGACAGCGGGGGATCCACCCGGCGCAAGCGGGCCAGCAGGCGTCGGCTGGCCGCATCGCTCCGGGAGGCATCTCCGGCTCGCGCCGCTTCGCACAGCTCCGCTACTGCGTCCAGCAGGACCTCGTCCAAGCCCGTTCCCATTCGCTCCTCCCAGTACCCTGGTCTCGTCGTTTGTGCAATCATGTTGCAAATACATCGGTGTGGCGTTTAATTCATCCGCAACCGAGTTGCATGGGATGGGACATGAGAACAAGGACTCCCAAGACAGATTCCCGGCTGCCCGTCACCGTCCTCTCCGGCTTCTTGGGGGCGGGAAAGACGACCCTGCTCAACCACGTGCTCTCCAACCGGGAGGGGAGGAAGGTGGCCGTCATCGTCAATGACATGAGCGAGGTGAATATCGATGCCCGCCTGGTGAAGGGCGGAGGCGCGGCGCTCTCGCGCGTGGACGAGCGGCTGGTGGAGATGCAGAACGGGTGCATCTGCTGCACCCTGCGAGAGGATCTGCTGCTGGAGGTGGCCAGGCTCGCCCGGCAGAAACGCTTCGACTATCTGCTCATCGAGTCCACGGGCATCTCCGAGCCCATGCCCGTGGCCGAGACGTTCACCTTCGAGGAGGAGGGGGGCAAGAGCCTGTCCCAGGTGGCGCGCCTGGACACGATGGTGACGGTGGTGGACGCCAGGAGCTTCCTGGCGGACTGGCAGAGCGAGGAGGATCTGCGGGCCCGCCAGATGGGGCTGGGCGAGGAGGACGAGCGGACGGTGGCGGACCTGCTGGTCGAGCAGGTGGAGTTCGCCAATGTGCTGGTGGTGTCGAAGACCGACCTCATCTCCGAGGCGGAGGCGGTCCGGCTGGAGGCGCTGCTGCGCCACCTCAACCCGGAGGCCCGGATCGTCCGCGCCCGGCGGGGCCAGCTGCCGCTCGAGACCATCCTCGATACGCACCTCTTCGACATGGAGAAGGCGGCGCTGGCGCCAGGGTGGCTCAAGGAGCTGAGAGGCGAGCACGTCCCCGAGACCCAGGAGTATGGCATCAGCAGCTTCGTGTACCGCGCCCGGCGGCCCTTCCATCCGGGCCGGTTCTGGAACCTGCTCTACAAGGACGGGGCCGCCTGGGACAGCGTGCTGCGCTCCAAGGGCTTCTTCTGGCTCGCCACGCGCATGGACGACACCGGGCTGTGGTCCCACGCGGGCAGCTCGGCGAGCTGCGAGTATGCCGGCCCCTGGTACGCGGCGCTGCCCCGTGAGGACTGGGCCTCGGATCCAGACACGAAGGCGCAGGTGGAGCGCGAGTGGCAGGAGCCCTATGGTGACCGCCGCCAGGAGCTGGTCTTCATCGGCGCCGGGCTGGACGAGAAGGCCCTGCGCGCCAGGCTGGATGCCGCGCTCCTGACGGACCAGGAGTTCGCCAGGGGCCCCAAGGCATGGAGCCGCCTGCGAGATCCCTTCCCGGCCTGGCTCGACGTGACGGCCTCGGACAGCGCCGGGAGTTGAAGGCGTACGGCCCCGGAGCGCCCGGGCGCGCCGCGCGCGGGCCTCGAGCACCGCCTCCTGACCGTGGCCGGGCTCGCGGAGGACGATGAGAAGGAGAGAATGACCCTCATGACCCACGAGCAACCCGACGTTTGGGGGCGGCACGCCGCGAAGTACGCCCGGTTCGCTGCCCCGTTCACTGGATACATCGCGCAGTCGCTGTTCCTCTCGGTCGCGGGGCGGCTGCCGCGCGAAGCGCGCATCCTGGAGATCGCATGTGGGACGGGCGAGCTCGCGCGCGCCGCGCTCCTGCACTGTCTCGAGGAGCGGCGCACGACGGGCAGGTGTGGCGGCGTCGTGGCCACTGACTTCTCGCCTGGGATGGTGGCGCTCGCGAAGAAGACCCTCGATGCCCTGGACGCCCCCGACATCGCTCGAGCCGAGGTCCAGGACGGGCAGGCGCTCGGGTTCGATTCGGCGAGTTTCGACGCCGTATTCTCGGCGTTCGGCATCTTCCTCTTCCCGGATCGACACGCGGGCTGGCGCGAAGCGGCGCGCGTGCTGCGTCCGGGTGGGCTGTTGGCGACGGCGGTGTGGCGAGGACCGGAAGATAACGCCCTGGCGCGCCTCCAGATGGCGCCGGTGATGTCGGCCTTGCCGGAGCGGGTGCGCTCCGCTCTTCCGCGCCCGGGCTGGCTCGACATTGCCTCGGCGGAGGGGCTCGAGAAGGAGGTCCGCGCCGCGGGGTTCGTGGCCCCGGAGGTCTCGGTGTTCAACGCGGTCCTGACGGCACCAACGCCCCACGCCATGTGGGGCATGATGCGTGAAAACCCCGTCTCGAACTCGCTGTTGGCGGCGTGCTCCGACGAGGAGATTGCCGTCATCGAGCGGTCGGTGCTGTCGGCCTTCGAGGAACTCGCGGGAGGGACAGACCGGCCGGTGCGATTCGATGCCTCGTGTCACTTCCTCATCGCGCGCCGCGCGTGAGCCTGGGGTCGAGGCGGTCCCAGGAAGCGCTGCTCGCGTTCCTCCAGACGCGCTGGAAGGACGCCAGGGCCCGTGCGGCCCGCGGTGACGGCCCCGTAGTCCTGGAGACCGGGGCAGGCTCAGTGGTCGCGGGAGACCTCTTCGAGCAGGAGGCTCATGGGCGAGGGCATCGTCTCATTCGTTCAGCCAGTAGGCCTGGCCATCACGCAGGGCCCGTTCCAAGAAATCCGAGAAGGAGGTGGCGATCTGGTCACAATACTTCGGGTCCGGCCACGCCTCGTGCCAGCCGTCGATGACGGGATAGCGGCCATTCTCCTGCCGGGCCACATCCACCAACAGGTAGTTGCCATCCTGCACGTCGCAGATGGCCCACATCGAAGCAGGGCCGTGAGCGTCGTCATCGTTCTTCTTCCCGAAGATGGCGACCCGCGCCCGGACGATCTTCGACAGGGGGAGGATGCGGTAGGGGGCATCCGGCAGCCGCTTGAACAACTCCGCCCCGTTGCAGTGCAGGTAGAAGGCCCGGAGGTCAGGGTCCAGCCGCCAGCCCATCCGCTGCTCGAACTCTTCGATCTCCTCGGGTGTGGCGGGGGGATGGGGGAAGTGCGCACGGGAGATATCTTCGAGCAAGCTGCTCAGGGGCGTTGCCATCGTCAGTTGTCCGTGTAGGGCAGGTCGGGGCCCACTGTATTCCAGGGGGATTTTCCGTCGTAGCAAGCGGGGTATTGCTCGTTGAATACCTCGTGAACATCAGGCTCGGCGGGGATGACGTTGTTGGGGTCAACCGGATCCCCCCCGTGCTTGAGATCCCGGACGTGGTGCCCTGGCCAGGACACGTCACCTTTCTCCGGCCACGTTCCGAACTTCTCGCTCCAACCCCGCCGGAAGGACTCCCTCTTCCCCTCCCACTTCTTGCGAGCGGCGCGTGTGTCCTCCTTCGACAGTTCGGTGTAGTTGCAGCAGCAGTGGTAGATGCCGTAGCGGCTCCCGGCCTTGACGGGAACGGGGAGGATGACGAGGCTTCCCTCCCAATCGAACTTGAAGTCGGCCAGCCACATGCAGCCCTTGAGCTTGTAGCCCGAGCCGCACTCCGTCTGGCACTGGTTCATGAACTCCCGGCGGCACTGCCAGGGGCCATAGAAGAGGGTCGTCTTCATCCGTCCGCCCAGCACGTTCAACCAGGGCAGTTCCTTCTTCACGGCGGGCTTGGCCCCCGGTGAGGGTGAAGGACCAGAGCCTCCCGTTCCGGGGCCGTCCGTTCTCTGGGTTGTCGCGCATCCGGTGAGGAACACCAACAGCACCACTGCTCCGGCCAGCTTCATGGGAATCCCCGTGGTGATGGCCCCCGATGGGTAGCCAATCCAAGGGGATACCCAATGGGGCTGACAACTCCCGGGGCTCGCCGTTCATGGCGTGTAGAGCGACAGCAAAAGTTGGTACACGCGCGCGTGCTCGAGCACCTGGAGCGGCTGCGCCTGGGACACCTGGCCGAGCTGCTGGACGCGATGCTGGCGGAGGCGGCGCGAGGAGAGCCCACGTACCTGGACCTCCTCGACGCGCTGCTGCGCGAGGAGGTGGGGGCCAGGCACCGCAAGCGGGTGAGCATGGGAATCACCATCGCGCACTTCCCCACGGTGAAGACGCTGGAGGACTTCGACTTCAAGGCACAGCCCGCAGTGGACCAGAAGCTGGTGCGGGAACTGGCCAAGGCCGAGAGCGAAGGGGCGCTCAAGGACAAGCTCAACTACTTCGCCAGGCCGAAGTTGCTGGTGGTGGATGGGCTGGGCTACCTGCCCTTCGAGAAGCGCAGCGCCCGCCTCTTCTTCCAGTTGGTGGCGCGTCACTATGAGAAGGGAAGCATGCTAGTGACCACCAATCAGATGGTGGGCCAGTGAGGCGGTATCTTCGGAGATGACGTGCTGGCCGCGGCAATTCTCGACCGGCTGCTGCACCACAGCCACACGCTGCTCATCCGGGGCGACAGCTACCGGTGGAGGCAGAAGAGTAAGGCTGGGCTGATGGGCCGAGGCACGCTGCAGACCACCGACGCAGGTGTTGAATCCGAGCGATGAGCCTCGGAAGTCGCCTTCGCCCGCCCTCGCTTGAGAAGCAGCGAGGGCAGGCGAAGGCGGACGCAGGGCGCAGAACGACGTAGCATTTCGACGTAGGAAAACGGGCCCGGGGAGGGGGTCGGTTTTAGTGACGTAAGGGGGTCAAAAATTCCTGTCGCCTGACACCCCCTACCGCGCCTCACTCAGCCCGGAGGGGCAAGCGGGCTGCCCTCCACTGGAGAAATAGGCATTCGAGCGCCGCACGAAGTGGCCGCCATCGGTGGAGGTATTGGTCTGTCCCTCCACTCCGGCGCCGAAGACCATGCCGAACCCATGCGCGGCGGCGACCTGGTCCGGGTGGTCGAAGAAGTAATCCAGCCGGTTGTCGCGCCACCGCTCCCAGGTTCCGGGCAGGGACATGTTGCCCACGGGGAGCTGCCACCACAGGTGGGGCTTTCCGAGCCGCTCGGAGAGGGCCTTGGACCACGTGAAGGCCTGGCGGAAGCTGGGGTAGTTGAAGTTGCTCGGGTCCCACCAGCGGAGGGTGCCGGTGGTCACCTCGTACCACTGGGCATCGCGGTCGCTGGCCTCCACGGCGATGAAGTCCCCCTCGGCGGCGCCGCACAGGCTCAGGAAGTCGGCCACCTTCCGGGCCTCCACTGTCACATCGAGCAGCGGATTGGTGTTGAGGTGGGCATCGAGCTTCGTGGCCCACGCCGAGGCATGCAGGCCCACCTTGGCGTTGGGCGCGTACTTGCGAGCCATGGAGATGAGGCAGCGCCCCATGCCGGCCACCGAGTTCGGCAGATGTCCGCAGTCGGTGGGATTGGCCGAGGCGACGGCCGCGGGCAGCAGGCGGGGATCCAGGGCGAGGAACTGCGCATAGGCCCAGAAATCCGGCTCGAGGTGGAGCAGGGCGGTGGAGCTTCCAATCTGTTGCAGCACGAAACGCCAGTCATTGAAGTAGCGCCGCATGAGGGAGACATCCACCACCCGCAGCACCTCGGCGGTTCCATCCACGACACCGCTGGTGTGGAGGAGCTCGTAATAGGTGATCATCGGAATCTGCCTGCGGACGGCGGCGGCCTGGAGGAAGTCACGCAGGTACTGTCCCGGGGCCTGCTGATCCCACTGCCAGCAGCCCCACCAGGCGCAACCGCCGCTCGCGTTGGAGCAGGAGCGTGCCTGGGCGCTGCAACTCAGACACGAGCCGCAGGGCTCCGCCGAGTCGAACAGCCCTCCGGCGAGGTAGATGTAGCGGACGTCGAACGGCGCCTGCGCGGCGATGTCATCGCTCATCTTCCCCCCGACGAGCACGCGGCTCTTGCCAAGGGCGGTGAGCAGGGGCCTGGCGAGGCAGCTCGTGGCCTGGGCCGCATGCAGCGGCTCGGGAGCGGGCGCCTCGAGGGTGGCTTCTCCGTCCTGCTCGGGAGGCAGCGCGAGGCAGGCGGGCAGGGTCCACAGGCCGAGCAGTGACAGGATGAGCCAGCGAGAGCGGGACGGCATGGCGACCTCCGGTAAGGGGTGCCCACCACGCACTCCGGTGCGGCCCGAGTGTCGAACGGGATGCACGGGAGGGAGCCAATGCGAGTGAAGAAGTACGGCGGTTGAAGAAGGGCTCGGCGAGGGGGGCGCCTCGGGGTTGGGCAGTGAAGCTTCGTCCCCCAACGTGTTCGGGGAACCCACCCTCCAGGCCAGATGCCGCTTCGACTACTCCACGTCTCCGGACACGGGAGTGTCCACCCCATCCACAGTCGAGCCCGTCTCTCCGGGCAGTTCCGGCAGGGGCAAAACCTTCCACAAGTGTGGCTTGTCGTGCTGGGGCGGAATCATTCCGAGAGGCCATCCCTCGGTGGTGAGCTCCGCGTAGCGGTACACCCGGTCGCCGAGGCGGATGGGAGGGCCGCGCACGGGCAGGGCCACGCCCACGGCGGCGTGGGCGAGCGGGTCCGAGTAGAGGATGGCCGCGTCGATGCCCGCTTGCCTCAACAGCATCACCGCGAGCACGGCCTTGGAGTCACAGTCGCCCTCGTCCCGCGCGGCGACGAGCGCGGGTGGCAGGATGCCGAAGGGCTCGCCCTGGGGCTCCGTGTAGTGGATGCGCTGGACGAAGCTGATGATGAGCTCGGCGGCCTCCAGCGCATTCAACCGCCGCGCGCGGATGTGCTCGACGAAGCGGGTGCCCAGCGCGTGCACGGGCTCGGCGTTGCTGCGCATGAGCTCGGCGTAGATGCAGCGCATGTCCTGGTGGCACCCGGGCGGGGCCTGGTAGGTGAAGCGGGCGCGGCTCAGCGGGCGGAAGCGCAGCTTGCGTCCGTAGGCCCGGTGTTGATTCTCCAGCGAGCTCGCGAGCGACTCCCCGAGGCCGTAGCCCAACCGGTACTCAGGCGGGAGGAGCGATTCGGCGCGCCACTCATAGGTGCGGGCCTGGCTCAGCGGGGTGGAGTCGGGCACGAGCGCCATGCCGAGGTGGGTGCCCCGGGTACCGGGAAGCTCGGGAGGCTCGGCCGTGCCCGGGGCGGGGGAGTGGGAGCCGACTCCGCGCATGAAGAACCAGCGCAGCCCGAGGAAGCTGCAGCTCGAGGTGAGCAGGAGGAGGAGGAAGAGCTGGAGGAGCGTCTTCCACGGGCTGGACGGCGGGTCGGCCACGGAGGGTCAGGAGGGAGACTGGAAGGTGGAGGGGGGAAGGTCGGGGAAGGGGATGAGGCCGTTGAGGGTGGCCTGGAGGCCCGGCGCGGTGAGCCAGGCGAGCACGAGGAGGATGGCGGCCAGGACGAGCGCGAGCGCCACGTTGCCGCGGCGCACCTCGGCGAGCTCGTCGACGCCGGGGGTGATTCTGTCGAAGAGGAGCACGCCGAGGGCGAGCACGCCGGTGCCCACCAGGAGGGCGACGCCCACGTGCGTGAGGGCGAAGAAGAGGAGCCGTCCCAGGGCCGAGGGCTCGACGGAGGAGCCGCGGAAGGTGAGGTCCACGGCGTCGAAGGTGGCGCTGACGGCGTTGTGCACCAACACCCCGAGGGCGAGCAGGCTGGCGGCGTGGACGATTCCGGCGGCGGCATTGCCCTGGCTCAGGTCCACGGTGGGATCCGTGCCGAGCAGCCGGTTGAGGCCGCGGAAGGCGAGCCAGATGCCGAGCGCGGCGACCAGCCCACCGAAGACCACCTTGGACAATCCGACGGCGACGAGGAGCAGGTTCATGGGAGCGGATTCACTCTAGGAGGAAGCCCGCGGGGACGGAACCCTTCAACGCTCCCTCTCCCTCTGGGAGAGGACCGGGGTGAGGGTCTGTTCGGCCGCCCACCCCGGTCCCCGGTGCCTCACTTCGTCTCGCGCAGGATGAGCAGGCCGCGGGAGGTATCGACGACGTAGAGCAGCCCCGCGTTGACGGGGGTGACGTCCGGCACCTTGGGGACGCGGATGCCGATGGCGCCTTCGTAGAAGCCCAGGCCGCGCAGCCGGTCCTCGGAGCGGAAGTTGTTGTAGTAGGCGATCTCCCGAGGCTGGGTGGGGTTGGCGACATCGAGGACGCGGACACCCTCGTGGTAGTAGGCGATGTAGAGCCGCTTGCGGGCCTCATCGAGGATCATGTTGTGGATGGAGGCCTCCTCGCGCAGCCGGTAGCGGGAGAGCAGCTTCACCTGGGTGGGGTCGGTCACATCGAGCACGCGCAGGTGGGCGCCCCAGGTCTCCCCGCCCTCGAAGGCGATGAGCCGATCCACGTAGGTGCCCACGGCGCCCGCGTGGCTGCGGGCGTAGCTCTGCATCGGGGTGCCATCGGGGTTGATGCCATAGCGGTAGGCGCCGAGTGGCACGGGCCCCTGCTCCTCACTCAGCACGGAGACGTCGCTGATCTGCATGCCGTAGGACCAGTAGTAGCTGTACATCCGGCCCTGGTAGACGAAGGCATCGTGCACGTAGGCGTACGGGTAGGACTCGGAGCCGGGCGGCACGTAGCGGCCGAGCAGCCGGGGCGCGCGCGGGTCGGAGATGTCATAGATGCGCGTCGGAGCGCCCATGGCGTAGAGGTGGTTGCCCTCGACGAAGACGGTGTGGGCGTCCTCGTCCTCCTGGACCTGCACGGGGGTGAGGACGGGGTTGGCGGGGTTGGAGATGTCGAAGGTGATGACGCCATGCTTGCCGCTGGCCACGTACAGGGCGTCTCCCTTGGCCCAGACGCCGTTCCAGTAACCGTTCTCGGCGGAGATCTGATTGACGATCCGCGGGTTCGCGGGGTCGCTCACGTCGAAGACCGTCAGGCCGCCCCAGCCCAGGTAGGCGTTCTCGAGGGACACGACATACGCGTGGCTCTTCGTCACGTAGACGTCCACCGGCATGCCGAACGTGTAGTCCGGGTCATACGGGTAGACGACGGGCGACTCGGAGACGAGCGTGAGCCCGTTGGCCTCGCTCTCGCCGCGCGCGGGCACGATGCGGGCGGTCTTGAAGGTGCCCACCTCCAGGGCCTGCCCGTCGCGGCACGTGACGTAGCACCCGGTGACGTGGTTGGCATCCTGCGCCGAGCAGCCGGCATAGCTCCACGTGAAGCTGCTCGTGCCGCCGTCCGCGAGCCTGCTCGTGGTGAACCGCGACACGAACCAGGTGTCATTCGTGAACTGCTTGGTGAGGCTCATGGTGGGGCTGAGCGTGGCCCAGCTGTTGAAGGTCTGGACGCCGCCGTCATTGCGCAGCGAGTGGCTCTGGACGGAGTAGCGCACGCCACCGTCGCTCAGATCGGCGCGGAGGTGGGTGGTGAAGGTGCCTTCCTGGCCGGCGCCGCCGAGCGTGGTGCGCGGACACCCGGACAGGTCGAAGCTGGGGAGCGCCCCGCACTGCGTGCCCGTGGAGCCCTGGATGAAGTGGCAGTTGGCGTAGGGGCCGTTGTCCTCGAAGTCCCCCGTGTCGACGACGCCCGCGTCGGTTCCGGCGTCCGTTCCGGCGTCTGTTCCAGCATCCGTTCCAGCGTCCAGCCCGGCATCACTGCCGTCACAAGAGGTGCCCTTGCACTGGGGGTCCGGACATCCGGTGGCGAAGGCCAACGGGAGAAACAGCAGGACGGCGAGACGGATGCGCTGCATTGCGAGCTCCACGGAACGGCGGGGAAGGAGCGCGCAGCATAGCGGATGCGGTGGAGCGGCCGTCCGGGCCTCGGCGCCGCTCAGGGCTTCGCGTCGCGCAGCCGCCAGACGGAGAAGGTGTGCACGCGGCGCCCCTGGAAGTCGGCGGGCAGCTCCACCGGGCCCTCCACCGAGGTGAAGCGCGCGGTCAGCTCCTCGGGGGGCGGTTTGTCCTCGGTGAGCCACAGCGCGTCCTGGCCGGGCGCCACCACGGGCCTGGGCCAGAGGTCATACTGGCTGTAGCGGGCACCTCCCGCGGTGCTCGTGGGAAGCCGGGTGTACCAGGCCACCTCGGAGGCGAGCTGATAGCTGGGGGAGTACACGCCGGCCACGTCCTCGCGCTCGAGCCCGGGGAAGAGCCGCGAGGGCTCGGCGAGCTGGGACAGCACGGACCAGCCGTGGGTGCGGGCCAGGGGAACGTCGCGCTCGAAGCGCAGCAGGGGGAAGAGCAGGTGCGAGCCCACCGCGAGCACCCCGGCGACGTTGACGAGGGCCGCGGCGCGGAACCACCCGGGGCGCATGCCGGCGAGCCCCACGCACGCGGAGAGGTACGCGGCGGCGGGCCAGTTCGCCTCGCCCCGGGTGCGGATGGACGCGTAGCCGAAGAGGAGCAGGGGAGCGGCCGCCGCCGCGCGCAGGAGGAACTGCTCCCTCGGGCCGCGGAGGACGTACACCACCGTCAACGGGAACAGCACGGGGCCGCCGAGCGCGAGCTGGCCGGCGAGGAACTCTCCGAAGGTGCGCCAGCCTCCGGTGCCACCGAGGCCGTGCTTGAGCTGGAAGGCGAAGCCCACCCATTCATGCCGCGCGTTCCACAGCACGACGGGCAGGAAGAGCAGCACCCCGAGGAGCGCGGTGAGCCACGCTCCGGCGGGCAGACGGCGCGCGCGCACGCAGGCGGCGACGAAGGCCGCGGCGAGCAGGACGCCCGGGTACTTGGACAGCAGGGCCAGCCCACAGGCGAGCCCCGCCAGTACCCACCGCTCGCGGTACAGCGCCCACAGCGCGAGCACCCAGCAGAGCAGCAGGGGCGTGTCGGGGGTGCTCCAGACTCCGGCGAGCATGCCTGCGGGCACCACGCTCCACAGCGCGGCCGCGCGCCAGGCGGCCTCCCGGTTTCCGTACACGTCCCGGGCGAGCCCCCACACGGCGGCCACCGTGCCCGCGCCGCACAGCAGGGCCGTGAGCCGGATGCCGAGCGCGGCGATGAGCCAGGCCACCAGGGGCGGGTGATCGTAGTAGCCCCAGTCGAGGTGCTGGGCCCACTGCCAGTAGTAGGCCTCGTCGAAGTAGATGTCCGTGCCGAGGGCGAGCGCGAGCCGCACCCCGGCGCTCACCGCCAGCACCACGAGGCTGAGCGTCACGGGGGAGGGGGCGCGGGTGGGGAGGGGCTCGGCCACGACCCAGGACAAAGCGCAACCCGGGGCATTTGCCCAGCCCCTTTTCCACCCGTCCCTGAACACTCGGAAGGGTGCCGGGGAACACGCACGCTCCGAGGAGCTTGCCCGCGCCGGGTGTGCCCCTTATCAAAGTGCGCCCTTCCCCTTCGTCAGGAGCATTCCGTGGCCCAGACTCCGCCTTCCGGTGCGAACAACCGCCTCGCGCGAGAGCCATCGCCCTACCTGCGCCAGCATGCGTCGAATCCGGTGGATTGGTACCCGTGGGGGGACGAGGCCTTCGCGCGGGCCCGGGCGGAGAACAAGCCCATCCTGCTGTCGGTGGGCTACTCGGCCTGCCACTGGTGCCACGTCATGGCGCACGAGTCCTTCGAGGACCCCACCATCGCCGGGTTGATGAACGAGTGGTTCATCAACGTGAAGGTGGACCGCGAGGAGCGGCCGGACGTGGATCAGATCTACCAGGGCGTGGTGCAACTGATGGGGCAGGGCGGTGGGTGGCCGCTGACGGTGTTCCTGACGCCGGACCTGCTGCCCTTCTACGGGGGGACGTACTTCCCGCCGGGGGACAAGTACGGGAGGCCGGGCTTCCCGAGGGTGCTGGAGGCGCTGCACGACGCGTGGACGGCGAAGCGCGAGGAAGTGCTGCGGCAGTCGGAGGAGTTCCGCGAGGGCCTGGGCGAGCTGGCCGGCTACGGTCTGGACGCGGTGGCGGGGGCGCTGAAGGGGGAGGACATCGTGGCCATGGGCGAGTCCATGCTGCGCCGGGTGGACGGAGTGAACGGAGGCTTCGGTGGAGCGCCCAAGTTCCCCAACCCGATGAACGTGGCGCTGCTGCTCCGGGCCTGGCGGCGCGACAGTGGCAACGAGGCGCTGAAGAAGGCGGTGCTGCTGACGCTGGAGCGGATGGCGCTGGGCGGCATCTACGACCAGTTGGGGGGCGGGTTCCACCGCTACTCGGTGGACGAGCGGTGGACGGTGCCGCACTTCGAGAAGATGCTGTACGACAACGCGCAGCTGCTGCACCTGTACACGGAGGCGTACCAGGTGGAGCCGAGGCCGCTGTGGCGCAAGGTGGTGGAGGAGACGGCGGAGTACGTGCGGCGCGAGATGACGGACGCGCGCGGCGGCTTCTACGCCACGCAGGACGCGGACAGCGAGGGCGAGGAAGGGAAGTTCTTCGTCTGGAAGCCCGAGCAGGTGAGGGAGGTGCTGGCGCCGGAGCTGGCCGAGCTGGCGCTGCGCCACTTCCGCCTCACCCCGGGCGGCAACTTCGAGCACGGGGCCACGGTGCTGGAGGCGGTGGTGCCCGTGGCGACGCTGGCCACGGACTTCCAGCTTCCGGTGGAGGAGGTGGAAGCGCGGCTCGGAGAGGCCCGGCGGAAGCTCTTCGAGGCGCGGGAGCAGCGGGTGAAGCCGGGGCGCGACGACAAGATCCTCGCGGGGTGGAACGGGCTGATGATCCGGGGCCTGGCCTTCGCGGGACGTGTCTTCGGGCGGGCGGACTGGGTGGGCCTGGCGCGGCGGTCGGCGGACTTCCTGCTGGGGGAGCTGTGGGACGGGCAGCGCTTGCTGCGCTCGTACCAGGAGGGACAGGCGCGCATCCCGGGGTTCCTCGAGGATTACGGTGACCTGGCCTCGGGACTGACGGCGCTGTACCAGGCGACCTTCGAGCCGAAGTACCTGGAGGCGGCGGAGGCGCTGGTGAAGGCAGCGGAAGCGCGCTTCTGGGATGCGGAGAAGCGGGCGTACCTGACGGCGCCGAAGGACCAGCAGGACCTGGTGGTGGCGACCTATGCGACGTTCGACAACGCGTTCCCCTCGGGGGCCTCGACGCTGACGGAGGCGCAGGTGGCGCTGGCGGCGCTGACGGGGAACAAGCAGTACCTGGAGCTGGCCGAGCGCTACGTCTCGCGCATGCGGGACCAATTGCGGCAGAACCCGATGGGGTACGGGCACCTGGGGCTGGCCGCGGACGCGCTGGCGGAGGGAGCGCCGAGTGTCACCTTCTCCGGGAGCCGGGAGCTGGTGGAGCCGCTGCTGTCGGTGACCCGGGCGGCCTACGCTCCGACCTTCGCCTTCGCGTGGAAGGAGCCGGGAGCGCCGGTACCACCGTCGATGCGGGAGACCTTCGAGGGCCGCGAGCCGGTGGGCGGCCAGGGCGCCGCTTACCTCTGCCGCCACTTCGCTTGCGAGCCACCCATGAAGGAGCCGGGCGAGTTCGCGAGACAACTGACCCTGGTTCCGGCGGGAGCCTGATTCCAGGGGACCTCACGGGCGGAGCCCATGGTCTTGTGTGACCATGAACGTCCGCTCCTACCCGGAACGAGCGGCTGTTTCCGCTCGCTCCGGGCTCGACATCCGTGGCTTAGAAGAGCTGGATGCGGTTGTTCTGGGTGAAGCCGCCCGTGCGTAGGCTGCTCACCTCAGCCGCGCCGAGGTAGCTGGCGCCGGCCGGGCAAGCGCCCACGCCTCCGATAGCGCGAACCTCGGTGGACGCGGTGCCGCCGCGCGGGTGCACGATGATGCCGTTGAAGGTGACCGAGGTGCCACGATCATCCGGATCGAACGGCCGCTCCGCCTTGAACCCCAGCGTCAGCGTGAGCCCGTCGGAGGAGACCTCCGCGGTGACGGACTCCGACACACCGTTGCTGAGGGAGCCCGCAGGCGTCGGATAAATGGCGCCCGTGACACCGTCGCTGTCCGGATAGGCGATGCCCGCCGTGGCGGTCTGGCAATCCGCCGTGCCCGGGACGATCTCCATCGGACGGTTGAAGGTGATGATCAGCTTGCCGTCCGCGCCCAGCAACTTGGTGCCGTCGTCCACGTTGGAGCGCACCGCGTAGAGCAGGGTGTCGGTCGAGCCGATGGCGCCCATCGCCATGCGCTGCTCGGCCTGGCTCACGCCGGCCACGAAGTTGCCCTGTCCCGACAGGGTCAACCCGTCCATGGACTGCGCCATCACCGCCTCGCAGCGGTAGCTCGCGCCATTGACGAGCGACGAGCCCGGGATGGACGCCACGCCGTCCGCGTTGGTCGTGGCGGTGACGGTGGTGGTCCCGGTGGTGACCGGAGCCAGGAAGTTGCCCGACACCTGCAGCGAGTTGTCGGTCGTCGGCGTGTACTGGCAGAAGACCTGGGCGTTGGGCACCGGGTTGTTGTTGAAGCTCACGTTGAACCGGTAGTCCACCGAGAAGCCCTTGGGGAACAGCCGGATGTTGCCCACCTTCTGCGCGTGCTCCTGATCCAGGTCGAGCAGCGCGTAGGTGTACTCACCCACGAAGCGCTCGTAGCCCGGGGCCTGCGCGAAGATGGGGATCGTCATCCCCTCCGGGATGTTGTCGATCTGGAAGCAACCGTCCGCCTCGATGGCGTTCTTGTCGTTCAGATCACCACGGCCGCACGGCTTGGCCCGACGGAACTCGCCGTCGATGATCGCGTACACCTGGCTCGTGCTGTCGCCGTCGTCGCCCAGGTTGCCCTTGGCGCCGTTCTCCTTGAAGAAGTTCAACCGCTGACCGGTCTGGCCGTCCACGATGAATCCCACGAGCCGGCCACTGTTGGCCTCGTACTCACAGCCCGCGAGGGCGAGAAGCGAGACCGCCAGGAACTTCTGCGTCAACTTGTACATGAAACCCCCGTCTTGATTGCCACAAAGGCAGGGGCTGCATAGTCGACTCACCAACGTGTTGCCAAGAGGGGGGGGGGCCTGATCCACCCCTATCTCACCTCGACGACCTTGAGCGTCCCAATGAGCGGGGTGATTTCCGCGTTTCCTTCCTGGCCCACCCCGAAGTGGGTGGCATCCGCGACCATCTGGTTGAAGGTGGGGTCCATCTGGGTCCACTCGCCCACGAAGGCCTCCACCCACTCGTGCCAGTAGAGGGCCGGGACTCCGTCCTGGTTCACCATGTAGATGACGCCGTCCACGCGCCGGGAGGGAATGCCCGAGGCGCGCAGCAGGGACACCGTCAGCAGCGAGTGCTCGGTGCAGTCCCCCTTGCGTTGACGCAGCACGTCAGTGGCCCGGTCCGCGCTCGACCCGTAGTCCTTCTTCAGGTGGGTGGCCACCCAGCCGACGATCTTCTTCGCCGCCGTGTAGGCGTCCTTCTCATCCGCCACCAGTTGCGAGGCCAGCTCGCGGATCTGCGCGCTGTCGCTCTCGACGATGATGGAGCTCTTGAGGTTGTCGCCGCCGTCGGGGTCCTCGAGCGGCCTCGGGGCGAGCTTCTTCGGCTCAGGCGGCCGTGCCGACATCGTCACCAGCACGCGCCCGTCCGGCTGCGCCTGGTACTTCTGCCGGTAGGTGTCGCGCTGGAACTTCTCCGGCAGGTTCTCCATCACCAGCTTCACCTGTCCGGGGATGGCCTGGGCCTCGGGAGGCAGCGGCCTGGGCAGCACGACGCGCGTGAGGCCGAACACCTCCACCATGTCCAGCCGCTTCGCCACCTCCTCGGGCTCGGCGCGGGCCTTCATCGTCTGGCCGTACTCCAGCTCCAGCAGCCGGCCGTCCTCGGCCACATACGCCGTGACGGGCACCTTCTCCTTCTCCGACACGCTGACGGCCTTGCCCACCTTCACCTTGACGCCGCTGATGAGCCGCTCCTCCGCCGGGTGCACCGTGGTGCTCACCGGGTGGGTGCCAAGGTCCGTCCCATCCAGCGCGTTGCCGCTCACGTTCGCCTGGCGAAGGATCGCCACGCGCACTTGATCGGCGTCCTCCACCACCTCCGGGGTGGGCGGCAGGTTCACCGTCTCGTCCGGCATGCCCGGGCGCTTGCGCACCACGCTCATTCCGCCGGGCGTCACCGTGCCCACCAGCGTCTGGTTGCCGCCATCTCCCCGCTGCTCGATGGTGAAGGCCACCAGCTTGCCGCCGGGACGCGACTCGTAGATGCGCTCCTCCCGGTGGATGCGCTCGGAGAGCCGGGCGCCCACCTGCGCCTTGAAGTGCAGCTCGTTGATGCTGCGCACCCGGTCGCTCCGGCCTGGGACGGGGGCCAGGTCGTTGAAGACGTAGCCCACCTTCTTGTCCACCAGGTACAGCCCCAGGTACTCGCCGCCCTGGGGACGGGGAGCCTTGAGCACGTCGGACACCGTGGCCGGAGCCTGCGCCTGCTGAGCCTGCTGCTCCTGAGCCGGCTGGGTCCGGGCCTGGACCGGGGCCGCCTGGGGCGGGGACTCCTGCTTCTTGCACTGCACGAGCGCCAGGCTCAGCAGCGCGGCGCCCACGGGAAGGAGGACTCTTCTGGGAAGACGCATCGCTCGCTGTGCTCCGGCGCGGGGTGGGCCTGGATCGTCAGACCCGCTTGGTGAGGATGATGAGGTCGTCGCCAACCTTGTAGAAGTCGCGGATGCGCGCCTCCTCCGTGTACTTCATGGAGGCGTAGAAGCCGCGGGTGGGGCCATAGGCCTCGGTGGCGCTCGTCTCCACGCGGATGATGCGGGCCTGGATGCGGCGCAGGTCCGCTTCCATGCCGGAGATCAACGAGGCGCCCACGCCCTGTCCCCGCACCGCCGGGTCCGAGGCGATCCAGTACAGGTCATACGTCCCCTCCGTCATCGGCGTGGGGCCGTAGCAGATGTACCCCACCAGCGTGCCGTCGCGGTCCGCGACGAGAATCTTGTAGTCGGGGTTGTTCGGCTCAAGCGCGAGATCGACGAGCTCGATCGCGACTCCCACCTCTTCCTGCGAGAACGTTTCGATTCGACGGATCAGGGAGGCGAGCGGCTCCCGGTCCTTTCCTTCGAGCGGTCGGATGTCCATGGGCATGGGCTCTCTCTAGCGCGATCTCGACCAGCCGGGTGGCCAGGGCGGGGTAGTCGATGCCGGCCGCGCGAGCGGCCTTGGCGAATCCCGCCTCGGGGTGGAGGTCGCAGTTGGGGTTGATGTCGATGACGTAGGGCACACCCTCCGGAGTCACCCGGAGGTCCACGCGGCCGTAGTCCTGGCACTCGAGGGCGGCGAAGGCATCCAGCGCCGTCTGCACCAGGCGGGCCTCCAGCGCGGCGTCCTCCAGCAGGCAGGGCGCGGTGGGCGTGTGCTGGTACTCGGGCGACTCGGACTCCCACTTGGCCGCGTAGGTGACGATGTTGGGCCGGTCCTCGAAGAGCTTGCCGAAGCGGATCTCCGTCAGCGGCAGCGCCCGGCGCGGGTGGTTGCCCAGCAGCGGCACGTAGATTTCGCGCCCGGGGATGAACTGCTCCACGAGGGCGGGCTGTTGGAAGGTGCGCAGCACGGCCTCCACGGCGCGGCCCAGCGCGGCCCGGTCGTGCACCACCGAGTCGCTGGTAATCCCCACGCTGGCGTCCTCGCGCGCGGGCTTGACGATCAGCGGGAAGGGCAGCTGCACCGCGGCCACGTCCTCGAGCCGGTCCACCCGGGCGAACCCCGGCGTGGACACGCCGCGCGCCTTGAGCAGCTCCTTGGCCTTGTCCTTGTGCAGCGCCAGGCCCAGCGAGAGCGCCGGCGAGCCGGTGTAGGGCAGCCCCAGCATGTCCAGCAGGCAGGGGATGACCATCTCGCCCCGGGCGTCCGCGGCCACGGACTCGCAGAGGTTGATGACCAGGTCTGGCTGCGTCCGGGCGAGCACGTCCACGAACTCCAGCCCGGCACCCTCGACGGCGAGCGGCTCGGCGTGGGTGTCCCCGCGGGAGAGGGCGTCCGCCAGGGAGGAGGCCACGCGGGTCACGTCTTCTCGCGCCTCCCGACCCGGGTCGTCCTCCAACAGCTCATGGTCTCGGTTGTACAGGATGGCGATATGCATGCGTGGTGCGTGTGCGGCGGCCAGGGTTAGCACGTCCCCCCGGGGGATGACAGTTCACAGATGGCCCGTTTGGCTGGCCGCCGAGCTGGTCCCGGAAGTATGAGAGGAGAACCATGCGGATTCGCGACCCCATCCACGGCACCATCGACGTGAGTGACGAGGAGAAGGCCGTCATCGACAGCCGTTACTACCAGCGGCTGCGTCACGTCCGGCAGTTGGGCTTCGGCGACCTGGCCTTCCCGGGCGCCACCCACACCCGGCACGCCCACTCGCTGGGCGCGATGCACGTCGCCTCCCGAGTCTTCCAGGCCGTCACCGCCCGCTCCAGTCTCCCCGCGGACGTCCGGGCCCGCTTCAGTGCCGCGGTGCGTCTGGCCGTGCTCTGTCACGACCTGGGCCACATGCCGCTCTCCCACGCCTCGGAGCGCATCGCCCCGGCGCGGGCCACCCTGCGGCTGCCTCCCTGGTTGGATGCCGTGGCGGAGGGCGAGCAGGCCACCCACGAGGACTTCACCGCCAAACTGCTGCTCGACAGCTCGCTCACCCCCATCATCGAGCAGCGTTACGCGGCGCTGGGCATCACCCCCGCGGCGGCGGTGGGCCTCATCACCGGGGCCCGGGCACCGCAGGATCCAGGCTTCTCGCACGCGGGCGTTGACTGGACGCCGCTGCTGCGCGCCATCGTGTCCGGCGAGCTGGACGCGGACCGCATGGACTACCTGGTGCGCGACTCCTTCTATACGGGAGTCAACTATGGCCGGTACGACATGGACTGGCTCATTTCGAACCTGAATCCGGCGGTGAAGGATGGGCGCGTCTACCTGGCGCTGAGCCGGGCGGCGGCGTTCGCCTTCGAGGACTTCCTCCTCAGCCGCTACCACATGTTCGTCTCCGTCTACTACCACCACACCTCGGTGAACTTCGACTACATGCTGCGGCGCTATTACGAGGAGGCGCCCGGCGAGTTCGAGATTCCCTCGGACCCGGAGGCCTTCCTCGCCTGCGACGACGTGGCGCTCTGGTACACGCTGCGGCGCTCGAAGAACCGGTGGGCCGAGCGCATCTCCACGCGCCGGGGCTTCAAGCTGCTGGCGCAGTTCACCGAGCGGGACGTGGGGTACGATCTCGAGGTGCTGCGCAGCGCCCTGGTGACGGGCGGCTTCGAGCACTTCACGGTGGAGTCCAAGGGCGTCCTCTCCAAGTACTTCTCGGAGGGCTCGGGCCCGAGCCTCTTCATCGCGGACATGTCCACCGGCCGGCTGACGGAGGTGGCCCGCTACACGCCTCTCTACCAGCGCTACAGCGGCGCGGTGCGGCTGTCGCGGCTGTACGTGCGGCCGGATCAAATCGAGGACGCGCGCAACATGATGGCGCGGTTGTTGGGACAGGCGGTCCAATCATGAGCGAGGCGTTTCCCGGGATGCCGCCGCCGCCCCCCGTGGCGGCGACGAGGCCCGCGTCGGTGGTGGTGCCCTACCGCGGGACTCCGGAGGGCGTGGAGGTCTTCTGGGTGCGGCGCGAGAAGGCGCTCGCCTTCGCCGGGGGCTTCTACGCCTTCCCGGGCGGCAAGGTGGACAAGACGGACGCGCTGGTGCCGGTGCGCGGGGCCTCGGGGCAGGACGCGGCGCTGCGGGTGGCGGCGGCGCGCGAGCTGCTCGAGGAGGCCGGGGTGCTCGTGGCCGAGGGCGCCCGGCGGCTGAGCGCGGAAGAGGTGCGGGAGGCCCGCCGCGCGCTGTTGGAGAAGCGGAGCACGTGGTCGGAGTTGCTCCAGCGGTACGGTCTGGTGCTCCGGGCGGAGGACTTCCCGGACGCGGGGCGGTGGGTGACGCCGGAGTTCGCCCCGGTGCGCTTCGACACCTTCTTCTACCTGGTGGAGGCGCCGGAGTACGCCCAGGCGGAATGCTGGCCCGGGGAGCTGTCGGAGGCCGCGTGGGTGAAGCCGGCCGAGGCCCTGGCGCGCTGGGAGCAGGGCACCGCGCTGCTGCATCCGCCCGCCCTGCACGTGCTGCGGGTGATGGCGGACTTCGACACGCCGGAGCGGGCCCTGGCGCGCCTGAGAGCTCAGCCGGACTGCCCGGAGTTCATCGCCCAGCGCATCGAGTTCCACCAGGGCGTGCGGGTGTTCCCGCTGCGCACGGCCACGCTTCCTCCCGCCACGCACACCAACGCGTACGTGCTGGGCAATGGCGAGCTGCTCATCGTGGACCCGGGCGCGGACGACGAGGCCGAGGTGGAGCGGCTGTTGAAGCTGGTGGACGCGCTGGTGGCGGAGGGGCACCGCGTCCAGGCGGTGGTCCTCACGCACCACCATGGGGACCACGTGGGCGGCGTGCGCGCGGTGACGGAGCGGTTGAAGGTGCCGCTGTGGTGTCACGCGCGGACGGCGGACCGGGTGGACGTCCCGGCGGCCCGCCTGCTGGAGGACGGCGAGGTGTTGGAGCTCGCGGGCAGCCCGCCCCAGCGCTGGCGCGTGCTGTACACGCCGGGGCACGCCCGGGGCCACCTGTGCCTGGTGGACGAGCGGACGCACGCGGCCGTGGTGGGCGACATGGTGGCCAGCGTGGGCTCCATCGTCATCGACCCGCCCGAGGGGGACATGGCCGAGTACCTGAAGCAGCTCGCCCGCCTGCGGGACTGGCCGGTGACGACGTTGCACCCCTCGCACGGCTCGGCCGTTCCCGATGGGCCGGGCAAGCTCCAGGAGTACCTGGACCACCGCGCGGCGCGCGAGGCCCGCATCGTGGAGGCCGTGCCCGCCGAAGGTGTCTCGCTCGAGCAGGTGGTCGAGCGGGCGTACTCGGACACACCCCCGTTCCTACACCCGGTGGCGGAGCGGAGCGCACTCGCGGTGCTGCTGAAACTCCAGGGCGAGGGGAGGGTCCGGGAGTCCGCCGGCCTCTACTTCCGCACGTGAGCCCTCCTCGGGGGGCTCGTTTGATTCAGCCGCTTTTTTGCCATCAAAATGAAGCCGCGGGGCCCGGTGGGGGCCTCGTGCGGTCGACACGAAGTGCCATCAGGGGGCACCTGCTTGGAAACGCGTCGTAGTGAGACGACGGTCGAGGAGTTGCTCGAGGTGATCGCCCGGATGGCGGCGAACGAGCCCAATGTCCGGTGCCGGGTGGGAGAGGGGCCGCTGGCGCCGCTGGCCACGGCGCTCAACACCCTGTCCGGTGAGCTCGATTCACGCCGCATCCGGTCGGATGAGACGTTCGGCCCGGAGGTGCTGGTCTCGCAGTCGCCGGTCGCGATGATGGCGTGCGACGCCGACGAGCGCATCCGGTACATGAACTACACCTTCCCGGGCCTGACGCTCTCCGAAGTGGTGGGCAGGAAGAACAGTGAGTTCACCCCACCGGAAGACGTCGAGATGGTGCGGGGTCACGTCCGGCACGTGCTCACGACGGGTGAGCCCGTCTTCTATGAGCACCGGCCCAACATCGGCTTCGGCCCCGAGTGGTTCGGCGTGCATGTGGGGCCCATCCGGTCGGGGGGCGAGGTCGTCGGCTTCACCATGAGCCTCACGGACATCTCGGAGCTCAAGCGGACCCAGTTCCGCCTGGAGCAGTCCAACCGGGAGCTGGAGAGCTTCGCGTCCGTGGCCTCGCACGATCTGCAGGAGCCGCTGCGGAAGATCCAGACCTTCGGCGAGCGCCTGAAGACGACGTGCGGCGCGGCCCTGAGCCCCGAGGGGCGCGACTACCTCGAGCGGATGAGCAACGCCGCGGGCCGCATGCGCAGGCTGATCGATGATCTGCTCTCCTTCTCGCGCATCTCCTCCAGGGCCCCCACCTTCGTCCGCGTGGACCTCGGGCGCGTGGCCCGGGAGGTGTCGGGGGATCTCGAGACGGCCATCGAGCAGTCGGGGGCGTCCGTCACCATCGGCGAGCTGCCCACGCTCGAGGCCGAGCCGATGCAGATGCGCCAGCTCCTCCAGAACCTCGTGAGCAACGCCCTCAAGTTCCGCCAGGAAGGCCTGGCGCCGTCCATCTCCATCTCGGCCACGGTGGATGCGGACGCGGGGCAGTGCGAGCTCCGGGTGGCGGACAACGGCATCGGCTTCGACGAGAAGTATCTCGATCGCATCTTCAATGTCTTCCAGCGGCTCCACGGGCGGGGCAAGTACGAGGGAACGGGGATTGGTCTGGCCATCTGCCGGAAGATCGTCGAGAGACACGGCGGCTGCATTGGCGCGCGGAGCACTCCCGGCCAGGGGGCCACCTTCCTCGTCACCCTGCCACTCAAGCCCCCTCAACCCAGGTAGAGAGGACCCATGCCACACCGAAAGCTCGTCACGATCCTGATGGCGGATGACGACATGGACGATCGCGAGTTCGCCCGCACGGCCATGCAGGAGAGCCGGCTCATGAACGAGCTGCGGTTCGTCGAAGATGGGGAGGAGCTGCTCGACTACCTCTACCGGCGCGGCGCCTATTCGGACCCCAAGAATGCTCCCCGGCCGGGGTTGATCCTCCTGGACCTGAACATGCCCCGCAAGGACGGCCGCGAGGCGCTGCGGGAGATCAAATCCGACCCCACGCTCCGGCAGATCCCCGTGGTTGTCTTGACTACATCCAAGGCCGAGGAGGACATCCTCCGCAGCTATGATCTCGGGGCCAATTGTTTCATTTCCAAACCCGTGACGTTCGATGGGCTGGTCGAGGTCGTAAAGGTTCTCGACAAGCACTGGTTCCAGATCGTCGAACTGCCACGCCCCGCTGGTCCCCATGAAACCTGATGCAGAACAGCCCTTCATCCGCATCCTGCTGGTCGAGGATGACGAGGATGATTTCGTCCTGACCCGCGATGCCCTGCGCACCATCAGCCAGGGGCGCATGGTGCTCGAGTGGGTGGACAACGGCGCGCAGGCGCTCGCGGAGCTCCAGACCGGACGCCATGACGTGTGCCTGCTCGACTACCGGCTGGATGCCAGCACGGGACTGGAGTTGCTCGCGAAGATGCGGCAGCAGGGGTGGCTCGGTCCGGTCATTCTGCTGACGGGGATGAGTGACGAGGCCCTCGACGAGCAGGCGCTGAAGGCCGGTGCCGCCGATTTCCTCGACAAGTCGCAGCTGTCGCCCACGCTCCTGGCGCGCTCCATCCGCTATGCGCTGCAGAACGCGCGCACGCTGGAGGCGCTGCGCCGCTCCCAGGCGAGCTTCCGCGCCCTCATCGAGCGGCTGCCCGATGGCATCGGCGTGACGCAGGACGAGCGGCTCGTCTACGCGAACCCCGCGCTCGTCTCCCTGATTGGCATGTCGTCCGCGGATGAGCTGCTGGGCGGCTCCCGGGCCGAGCTGGAGGGGCTGTTCATCCACGCCGAGTCGCGTGCGTTGCTCCCCCGGGATGACCAGGCGGGGATGGAGACGAAGGGGCCCCCGCCTCCCATGGAGATCCGCATGGTGCGCAAGAATGGGACTCCGGTCTTCGTGGAGCTCGCCCATGCGCCCAGCGTGTTCGACGGCCATCCGTGCATCGTCTGGCTCGTGAGGGATTTGACGGATCGCAGGCAGATGGAGGCCCGCCTGGTGCGCGCCGACCGCATGGCCTCGCTCGGGACGCTCGCCGCGGGCATCGCCCATGAGATCAACAACCCGCTCGCCTTCACGGTGGCCAACCTCAGCCACCTGGAGTCGGACATGCTCCCCCGGCTGAAGCTGCCCACGGGCGAGCAGGAGGAGATGCGCAAGCTGGTCTCCGACGCGCAGCTCGGCGCCACCCGGGTGCGGGACATCGTCCGGCAGTTGAAGATGTTCTCGCGCGCGGACGAGCAGGTCCGGCCCGAGCCCGTGGAGGTGAACCGCGTGCTCGAGAGCGCCATCAGCATGGCCTCCAATGAAATCAAGCACCGCGCCCGGCTGGTGCGGGACTTCACGGACCAGCTCGTGGCCGTGGCGCACGAGGGCCGGCTCGGGCAGGTGATGGTGAACCTGCTCGTCAACGCGGCCCAGGCCATCCCCGAGGGGAACGCGGAGCTCAATGAGATCCGCGTCCTCACGCGGACCCATTCCGAGGGCCTGGCCATCGAGGTGAGGGATACGGGCTCGGGAATCTCCCCGGAGAACCTGGAGCGGTTGTTCGAGCCGTTCTTCACGACCAAGCCCGTGGGCGTGGGAACGGGGCTCGGCCTGCCCATCTGTCAGGACATCGTCACCAGCTTCGGTGGACGGATGGAGGTGGAGAGCGAGGTCGGCAAGGGGAGCACCTTCCGCGTCATCCTCCGTGCAGCCAACGTCGTGCGCCCGAGCGAGATGCCGAAGGAGGCCGTGGTGCCGGTGGCGTCCCGGCGTGGCCGCATCCTGGTGGTGGACGACGAGCCGATGATCGGCATGGCCATCCGCCGGACGCTGCAGCGGGAGCACGAGGTCATCGCGCTGACGAGCGCGCGGGAGGCCCAGGCGCGGCTCACCAGTGGGGAGCGCTTCGACCTCATCCTGTGCGACCTGATGATGCCGGAGATGACTGGGATGGAGCTGCACCAGGCGGTCGCGAGCCACTCGCCCGGGCTGGCCGGGAGGATGGTGTTCCTCACCGGAGGTGCCTTCACGGCCAATGCCCGCGACTTCCTGAACCAGGTGCCCAACCACCGCGTGGAGAAGCCCTTCTCCACCCAGGAGCTGCGCGGGCTGGTGCAGTCACTGCTGGCCGCGGCGTCGTGACTCCCTCTCCCTCTGGGAGAGGGCGGGGGGTGAGGGTCGTCACCTGGTCCGCAGCGGGAAGACCCTCACCCTGACCCTCTCCCAGA
>NZ_JPMI01000260.1 GCF_000733295.1 Archangium violaceum Cb vi76
CGGGGAGGAGCGGGAGGTGGTCGTCCCATCCCGAGCTGGCCGTAGGCGTTGTAGCCCCAGCTCCACAGGCCGCGGTTCTGCTTCACCAGCATCGTGGAGTAGGCACCCGCGCTGACGAGGAGCGCGTCCGTCATGCCCGGCACCAGCACCGGGGAATTGCGCTGGAGCGTCGTCCCATCCCCGAGCTGGCCATAGGAGTTGTACCCCCAAGCCCAGACGGTGCCGTCCTGCTTCACCACCACCGAGTGGCTGGTGCCGCCGGAGAGGTCGGTGACGCCGCTGAGGCCCGGGATGGCCGCCGGCGTGGAGCGGTTGGTGGTCGTCCCGCTCCCGAGCTGGCCATAGTAGTTGTAGCCCCACGTCCAGACGGTGCCATCCGCCTTCAACGCCAGCGTGTGATAGCCACCCGCCTCGATGGCGATGACGTCGGTGAGACCCACCACCTGCACGGGGGAGGTGCGGGAGGTGGTCGTCCCATCGCCGAGCTGGCCGTAGGCGTTGTAGCCCCAGGCCCACACGGTGCCATCCGCCTTCAGCGCCACCGAGTGATGGATGCCCGTGGAGACGGCGATGACGCCGCCGAGGCCAGACACCACCACCGGCAGATCCTGGGAGGTCGTCGTCCCATCGCCGAGCTGGCCGTAGACGTTGTAGCCCCAGGCCCGGACGGTGCCGTCCCACTTCAGCGCGAGCATGTGGTAGGCGCCCGAGTCGATGTCGACGATGTTGCTGGCCAGCGACTGCACGGGAGCGGAGCGATGGGTCGTCGTCGCATCGCCGAGCTGGCCGTAGGCGTTGTAGCCCCAGGCCCGGATGGAGCCGCCCTCCCGGGTGGCCACCGTATGACTGGAGCCCGCGCCAATCGTGGTGACGTTGGTGAGGTTGGACACCTGCACCGGAACGGTGGCGTTGGTGGTGCTCCCGTTGCCGAGCTGGCCGTAGTAGTTGTAACCCCACGTCTGCACCGTGCCGTCCGGCATCAGCGCCGCCGAGTGGTTGCCTCCCGCCGCGAGCGTGGAGACGTTGCCGATCAGCACCTGCACCGGAAGGGTGCGCTGGGTGGTGGTCCCATCTCCCAACTGGCCATAGGCGTTGGAACCCCAGGCCTGGACGATGCCGCCCTGCTTCAGCACCAGCGTATGGGAGCCGCCCGCGAAGACCCGGCTGATGGAGTTGACCGGCACGGGCACCGGGGAAGAGCGACTGGTGGTCGTCCCATCGCCGAGCTGGCCGCTGTAGTTGTAGCCCCAGGCCCGGACGGTGCCATCCTGCCTGGCGGCCACCGTGTGGTAGTTGCCCACGGCCAGGTCGAGCACGGCGCCGAGGCCGGGCACCTGCCCCGGCGTGGAGCGGTTGGTCGTCGTCCCGTTCCCCAGCTCGCCGTTGTAGTTGTAACCCCATGCCCACACGGTGCCATCCGCCTTCAACACCGCCGTGTGATAGGCCCCCGCGCCGATGGCCACGACATTGACGAGCCCGCTCACCTTGCGCGGCGAGAGGCGATTGGTGGTCGTCCCATCCCCGAGCTGGCCATAGTAGTTGTAGCCCCACGTCCAGACGGTGCCGTCCTCCTTGAGCGCCACCGTGTGGTAGGCACCCGCGGCGACATCGACCACGTTGCCCAGGCCGGGCACGAAGACCGGCGAGTTGCGCTCGGAGACCGTCCTGTCACCGAGCTGGCCGTAGTAGTTGTAACCCCACGTCTGCACGGTGCCGTCCGCCTTCAGCGCCGCCGTGTGGCCGCTGCCCGCGGCCACCATGGGGCACACCTGCCGCACGTGCTTGTAGACCGACTTCGCGTTGGACAGGCAGATGGTACGGTTGCCCGCGCTGTCCATGACCATGGGCCAGGCCTTCACCTCCAGCACGTGCAGGCCACAGGTGATGCCCGACTGGCTCAGGTACCAGGAGTCCTCCGTGTTGGTGCGCTCCTCGGTGGAGAGGAGGTTGCCATCGAGGCGGTACTCCAGCCGGACCCCGTTGGCCGAGGTGGAAACAGCCCAGCTTCCACCTCCGGCCAGCAGGTTCTCATAGGAGCTGGCGCCGTCCATGGTGAGGCTGGTGACGGTCAGGTCCGCGCACAGTGAGGCCTCCGCGGTGCCCAGGGGCTCCTCCCCCGACAACGGCGTTTCAGGTGGAGCACCGCAGGCGGCCAACAACAGTCCGCCCAGTACGACGCGGAGAGACGAGCGCAACAGATCTTGGAACATGTACTTCCCCCCTCTACGGCGAGGTGTAGAAGTACGCTTATACATGAATTACGTGGAGAAACAAGTTTTACAAGGATAGCGGCCTAACCGCTCTATCCCCGGGCAGAGAGGATCTCCAGAAGCAGCCGTGCGGTGAGCCTCGCGGTGCGCGCGTTCTCGTCGTGAGGCGGAGAGAGCTCCATGAGGTCGGCGCCGAGCAGCCGCGGCTCGGCCGAGACGGTGCGCACCACGTCGATCATCTCCCGCGAGGAGAGGCCGCCCACGCTCACCGCGCTGACACCCGGGGCCACGGCGGCATCCGCCGCGTCGATGTCCACGCTGAGGTAGAGCGCATCCGCGTCCTTCATGACGCGGGAGAGGGCCTCGCGGGTGACGGCCACGGCCCCGCGCTCGGCGATGTCCTCCACGGTGTAGAGGTGGATGCCCTGCTCGCGGGCCCACGAGAGGTAGTAGCGGGAGTTGGCGAGGTAGCGGATGCCCAGCATCGCGGTGCGCGCGCCGGAGAGGATGGGCGTCTCCAGGGCGCGGCGGAAGGGCGTGCCACTGGAGAGCGAGGACTCGTTGTCGTACTCGCGCACGTCCAGGTGGGCATCGATGGTCACCAGCGCCAGGCGCAGCGAGGGACGCGCGGCGGCGAGCCCGCGAATCAGCGAGCCGGTGAGGCCGTGGTCTCCACCGATGAAGATGGGACGCGCGCCCGCGGCGAAGAGGTTGCGGGAGGCCTCCTCGATGCGGGCGTGGGTCCTGGCCCCGTTCATGGAGGCGAGCGTGAGGTCTCCCATGTCCACCACCTCGCCGAGCTCGCGCTGGCCGTCGAAGGTGCCATGGGCGCCGAGGGCCTCGCGCAGGGCCTTGGGGCCGAAGCGGGCACCGGGCCGGGAGGGAATGCCACCGTCATAGGGCAGGCCGAGCAGGACGGGCCGGTCCTGGAGCGGCATGCCGGGCGAGAAGGAGCGCAGGAGGGCGGAAGCGCGGGGGTCGCGGGAATCAGCGGCCGGGCGCAAGCCAGCGAGCGGGTCGTGCGGAGTATCCAAGGTCGGCTCCGTGTAGGGTGGGGGTGTCTCGGTCCTCGGGCCGCATCCTTGCCATGAATCGAGCCCACATCGAAGTGTCGCAACGGAAGGGAGCCCCCATGAAGCCCTCGACATTCCGCCTGCTCGCCCTCTCGCTGAGCCTCCTGACGGTGGGCGCGGCCGCGAAAACCAAGACGGCGCCCGGCGCCAGCTCGTCCCTGGCGGCGGAGATGCTGGCCGCGCACAACCAGGCCCGCTCGAAGGCGAAGCCCACGCCGGCGCCGGCACTGCCCCCGCTCACCTGGTCCCCGGAAGCGGCGAAGGTGGCGCAGGCGTATGCCCAGCAGTGCAAGTTCGAGCACAACCGGAGCCGGGACAAGAAGTTCGGGGAGAACCTCGCCGCCGCGGCGCCCCCGGGCTCGAAGACGAACGCGCAGGTGGTGGAGGACTGGATGTCCGAGGCGGCCGATTACTCGTCCGCGACGAACAAGTGCGCGCCGGGCAAGGTGTGCGGCCACTACACGCAGGTGGTGTGGCGCAACACGACGCACGTGGGCTGCGCGACGGCCATCTGCACGAAGAACTCACCGTTCGGCGCGCGGTTCCCCACGTGGCAGCTCTGGGTGTGCAACTACACGCCGCCGGGCAACTTCGTGGGCCAGAAGCCATACTGAGGCTCCTCGGCGTCCGCCGGGCCCTACTGCTTCAGGTTCTCGGCCAGGAAGCCCTTCACCTGCTCCCACGCGGCCTCCGCGGCCTCCGCGTTGTAGCGCCCCGGGGCAGACGGGTTCGCGAAGGCATGCGGCGCGTCGTACTTCAGGATGCGGTGCGCCACTCCCGCGTCCGACAGCGCCTCGTCGAACTCCTCCACCACGTCGTTGGGAATCGACTCGTCCTTCGACCCGAAGACGCCCAGCACCGGCGCCTTGATGCTCTTCAGCTCGTCCACGTTCAGCACCGGCCGCCCGTAGTACATCACCACCGCGTTCAGCTCCGGAATCGCCATGCCCGCGCGCAGCGACCACGCGCCACCGAAGCACCAGCCCACCACTCCCGTGCGCGTCGACTGCACCCGCGAGGACGTCATCAGATACTGGTGCGCCGCCTTGAGAATTTCCCGCGAGCGCGCTGGCTCCACCGTCTTCATGGCCGCCATCGCCTCCTCGGGCGTGGCCGCCACCTTGCCGCCGTACAGGTCCACCGCCAGCGCCGCGTACCCCTGCGCCGCCAGCCGATCCGCCCAGTGCATGATGTGCTCGTTCAGCCCCCACCACTCGTGGATGACCAGCACCCCCGGCACCGGCTTCCGCGCGTTCTCCGGCAGGCTCAGGTAGGCCCTCGCCCCGGAGAGCTCCACCATCTGCCCCTTGCGAGGCGGCGCCGCCTCCGCCTTCAGCTCGTGCAGCGCCTGGAACTCCTTCTCCGTCAGGCCGCCCAGCTCCTCGCGCCGCGCTTCCGGGCTCCCCTTCTCCACCCCCTGCTTCGCCGCACAGCCACTCAACGACAGCCACACCACTGCCGCACACCCCAGCATCGTCCGCAGGTTCATCCGAATCCCCTCCTCCGGGCCGCTCTCGTTCGCCAGGCCCTGGAGCGCCCTCCGGCGTAACGCGCTCCCACGGCCCCCGCCAAGCGCTCCGTGAGCCCTCCAACAGCGGGGTGCAAGAAAGACGACGGGCCATCGGTGCCTCCGCGGAGGGAGGCGACCCGATGGCCCGCGAGAATCCCGTAGCCCTGGAGGACTACTTCTTGGCCGGCTGACCGCCCGGAGCCGCCGGCTGACCCGGCGCCGTGGGCTGGCCCGGCATCGCCGGCATCGACGGGGGCGGCTCGTTCTTCTGCACGTCGAGCAGCTCCACCTCGAACACCAGCGCCGAGCCACCGGGGATGCCCGGCGTGCCACGGTCACCGTAGGCCAGGTCGGACGGGCACACCAGCTTGGCCTTGCCGCCCACCTTCATCTTCCCAACGCCCTCGGTCCAGCACTTGATGACGCCGTTGAGCGGGAACTGCGCCGGCTCGTTGCGCTTGTACGAGCTGTCGAACTCCTTGCCGTCCGGCAGGGTGCCCCGGTAGTTCACCTTCACGATGTCCGTCGGACCCGGCTGCGCCCCGGTGCCCTCCGTCAGCGACTTGTAGATGAGGCCGGACTCGGTGCGCACCGCGCCCTCCTCCTTGGCCGCCTGCTCCAGGAAGCCCTTGGCCTTCTCCTTCTCCTTCTCCGCGCGGGCGGTGGAGCGGGTGCGCGCCAGCTCCGGCAGCTTCGGCCCGAAGGTCTGGATGTCCACCGCGGGCTCCTTGTTCGTCACCGACGCCGTCAGGCCCGCCTTCACGAACTCCAGCTCCTCGGGCGTCATGTCGAAGACCTGGATCTGCCGGCCCAGCGTGAGGCCGAGCGCGTAGAACGTCTTCTGATCATCCGTCTGCGGAGTCGCCGCGGCACCACCGCCGCCGCCGCCACCGCTCTGCTGCTGACAACCCGCCACGGCGAGCATCAACGCCACCACCAGAAACTTCCTCATGTGTCCTTCCTTTCCAACCAGGGCGGCGACCGCCACCCATGCCGGCGCCCTTATACAAGAAGAAAGCGGCGGTCCGGCGGGGGAGCGGAACGTTCTTATCTTTTTCCGGTGAATCGGGACCCGGAGGGGCGGAATGTCCCGCCTCGCCCCCGAGTGGGGGGCCCGGGCCGGCCGGCCACCCGGAGGCACTCGGCCATGGACATCGACGTGCGGCGCGTCCTGGACTCCCTGGGAGACCCCCTGCTCGCCCTGGATCGCTCGGCGCGCATCGTCCATGCCAACGCGGGGCTGAAGGAATTGCTGGGCTGGTCCCGGCTGGAGCTGCTGGGCCGGCCCATCACCACCGTGTTTCCCGGAGGGCTGCCCGGGTGGCCCCGGGAAGAGCCAGCCCCCCGTCCCATGTCCGCCCCGCCCCAGCGGGTGGGGGTCCTGGCACACGATGGCCACCTCCGGGAGGTGGAGGCGCGGCTGTCACCCTGGCCCGGGGGAGGGAACGAGGGACTGCTCATCGTCTCCCTGCGCTCGCTGGACGCCCAGGTGGAGCTCGAGCGGCAGCTGCGGCTGAGCCAACGGGTGCAGGTGCTGGATGCCGCGCTGACCCAGGTGTTCTCGTCCGCCTCGGACGAGGAGGAGGCCGCCTACGCCGTCCTGCGCGCCTGCGGGGAGCTGGAGGGCTGGACGCTGGGCACGTACTGGCGGCTGGAGCGGGGGGACTCCGTGCTGGTGCCCGTCACCCTCTGGACGGCGGACGAGGCCCTGGGCGGCTTCGTGCATGACACGCTGCAACGCACCTTCGCGCTCCCCGAGAGGCCACCGGGTCAACGGGAGAGCGTCTGGAGCCAGGACGTGGCGCGGGACGTGCGCTTCCCGCGTGGGGACGTGTCGGCCCAGGCGGGGCTGCGAGGAGGGCTGATCGTCCCGGTGCCGGGTGGCAACCGGGTGCATGGCGTGTTGGAGCTGCTCAGCCGCGCCCCCCGGGAAGACCGGGAGGCGGACGAGACCCTGGGCAACGGGGTGGGCCTCTACTTCGGCCGCATCCTGGACCGGATGCTGCAACTGGATTTGGAGCACGCGCGCGTCGAGGCCCCGCGCTCGCTGTGGGACTCGGACCTGCTGGGGCTCTTCACCAGCGACGCCCAGGGCCGGCTCCTCGACGCCAACCCCACCCTGCTGCGGATGCTGGGCTACTCCCGGAGGGACGTGCGCGAGGAGCGCCTCACCTGGTCCACCCTGACGCCCCCCCGCGAGCGCGCCGTGACGGAGAGCGCCCTGCGGCGGCTGCGCGCCGACGGCAGCTTCCACTCCTTCGAGGGCACGCTGTTGCGCGAGAACGGCGGCGGCATGCCGGTGCTGCTGGGCTCCACGGGCCTGGGCGAGGGGCGGGTGGTGACGTTCGCGCTGGACCTGTCGGACTGGAAGCCGGCGGAGGCCTCCCCCGAGCAGGAGGTGGATGCCCGGCTCCACTCGCTCATCGCCCACGCGCCCGTGGTGCTCTTCTCCCTGGACCGGGACGGCATCGTCACCCTCTCCGAGGGCCACGGCCTGGAGACGATGGGCTTCAAACCCGGCCAGGTGGTGGGCATGTCCGTGTTCGACCTCTACCGCGCCGAGCCCTCCGTGCTCACCCATGCGCGGCGGGCGCTCGCCGGGGAGGAGTTCCTCTCGATGGAGACGCTGAGCAACGGGATGCTGTACGAGACGCACTGGGTGCCGCTGCGCGACCCCGAGGGGCGGCTGGCGGGCACGCTCGGGCTGGCGGTGGACGTCACCCAGCGGGAGCACGAGGCGCGCTGGAGGGCCCGGCTCTTCTCCGAGGCCCAGGAGGCCCGCGCGGAGGCGGAGCGGATGGTGCGGCTGCGCGACGAGTTCCTCAGCGTCGCCTCGCACGAGCTGAAGACGCCCCTCACCTCGCTGAGCCTGCAGTTGCACACGCTGCTGAAGCGGGCGCGCACCCGGCCCGGGGACGCCGAGCTGGCGCAGCGGCTGGAGAAGGCGCAGCGGCAGCTCCACAAGCTGGCGCGGATGATGGACGAGTTGCTGGACGTGTCCCGCCTGGCGGAGGGGCGGCTGCGGCTGGAGCTGTGCGACGTGGACCTGGAGCAGCTGGTGCGCGAGGTGATGGAGCGCTTCCAGGAGGAAGCCTTGCGCACCGGCTCGCGCCTGGAGCTGCGGGCCGAGGGGCCGGTGGTGGGGCGCTGGGACCGGACGAAGCTGGAGCAGGTGGTGACCAACCTGATGACCAACGCGCTGAAGTACGGGGCGGGAGCACCGGTGGAGGTGCGGGTGCACTCCAGCGGGGCCCTCGCGCTGCTGGAGGTGACGGACCACGGCATCGGCATCGCGCCGGAGAACCTGGAGCGCATCTTCGGCAAGTTCGAGCGCGCCGTGTCGGTACGCCAGTACGGTGGGTTTGGACTGGGGCTGTACATCGTCCGGCAGCTCGTCGAGGCGATGGGAGGAGGCGTGAACGTGGAGAGCACCCCGGGGGCGGGCGCCACCTTCCACCTGGTGCTGCCGCTGGCCGGCCCCGAGAGGGGCCTGGAACCCCCGCCTCCCCAGGCCGGGCTCCATTGACGGCGCTCGCCTGCTCGGCGGCCAGACAACTGGACGGCGGTCCAGTCCACGGGCGGAAGGAAGGCCGTATATTTTCCAGCGCCCGCGGTCAGGCGTGGTGCATTACATCTCTCCCTGCTGTCTCACGCCCGTTCGTGATACGGCGGCATACCCGGGATTCTGGGAGGAGCCGTGCAAGCAGGGGACGCGCCGCGTACCAGCATCTTGTTGGTGGATGATCAACCCGCGGACCTGGTGGCCCTGGAGCGCCACCTGGCCCCCTTCGCGCTGCACCTGGTGAAGGCCTGCTCGGGAGAGGAGGCCCTGCACTGCCTGGAGGACGAGGACTTCGCGCTCGTGCTCATGGACGTGCGGATGCCGGGGTTGGATGGCTTCGAGACGGCACGGCTGCTGCGCGAGAACGAGACGCATCCGGTGCCCCTCATCTTCCTCACGGGGGCGCCACCCGAGGAGCACGCGCTGGCGTACGAGAGCGGGGCGGTGGACTGGCTGCGCAAGCCGGTGCAGCCGGAGATTCTGCGGGCCAAGGTGCGCGTCTTCGTGGAGTTGCACCGCGAGCGCGAGGAGCTGCGGCGCCAGCAGACGCAGCTGAGGGAGCAGGAGCGGGAGGTGCTGGAGGCGCGGCGCCTGCGGGCCGAGGCGGAGCGCGAGCGGCTGGTGGTGGAGCTGCGCGAGGCGGTGCGCTTGCGCGACGAGTTCCTCTCCGTGGCCAGCCATGAGCTGAAGACGCCGCTGACGCCGCTGGCGCTGCGCCTGCAGTTGATGAAGCACGGGCTGGGGCAGGGGCCGCCGGACGTGGAGCGGTTGCGCGGGCACGTGGAGGTGGCGAACGGGCAGGTGCGGCGGATGGCGTCGCTGGTGGACAGCCTGCTGGACGCCACGCGCATCACCAGCGGCCGGCTCGCCCTGCGCCTCGAGCGGGACGTCAACCTGGCGGCCATCGTGCGCGACGTGGCGGCCGGCTTCGAGACGCAGGCGGTGCGCGCGGACTGCGCCATGGGGATAGAGACGCCCGCCCGGGTGCTGGGCCAGTGGGACGTGTTGCGGCTGGAGCAGGTGGTGGCCAACCTGCTGTCCAACGCGCTCAAGTTCGGCGCCGGCGCTCCCGTGCAGGTGCGGCTGGAGGAGCACGCGGGGTGGGCCCGGCTGACGGTGCGCGACGAGGGCATCGGCATGGACGAGGAGGTGCGCGCGCGCATCTTCGGCCGCTTCGAGCGAGGCGTGTCGGAGCGGCACTACGGAGGACTGGGCCTGGGCCTCTTCATCACCCACGAGGTGCTGAAGGCCCTGGGCGGGCGCATCCACGTGGAGAGCGCTCCGGGGCGGGGCTCCACCTTCACCGTCGAGCTGCCGTGCTCGTGTCCCGAGGAGGCTGGCGGAGGTCCCCGCCATGATGCCTGAGTCCCAGGGGACACGCGGCCCCCAGCGGGTGCTCGTGGTGGACGACAGCGCGTCCGACCGGCTCATGGCCGTGCGCGCCCTCACCCGGGCCTTCCACGGACTCCAGGTGGAGCAGGTGGGGGAAGCGGAGGAGTGGCGCCAGGTGCTCGAGCAGCCCCGGTTCGACGCCGTCATCGTCGACTACCAGCTGCACTGGGCCACGGGACTGGAGCTGCTGCACACCCTCCAGCAGCGCTGGCCGGGCGTCCCCGTCATCATGCTCACCGGCACCGCCGAGGAGCACCAGGCGCTGGAGGCCGTCCAGGAGGGGTTGGAGGAGTACCTGCCCAAGACGCCGGACTCGTACGCCCGGCTGCCGCGCACGGTGCGCTTCGCCCTGGAGCGGGCCCGCCAGCGCCAGGCGCTGCGCGAGTCGAGCGAGATGCTGCGCCTCGTGGTCGAGGGGGTGTATGGGCACGCCATCTACCTGGTGGACCCACAGCGGCGCATCGTCAGTTGGAACGCGGGCGCGCAGGCCATCACCGGCTACAGCGAGGCGGAGGTGATGGGACAGCCCATCTCCTCGCTGCTGATACCCGAGGAGCAGCGGGGCGAGCAGCTCGAGCGGATGGTGGGGGAGGTGGAGCAGCGGGGCGCGTACACGGGCGAGGGCTGGCGGCTGCACAAGGATGGAAGCCGCTTCTGGGCGGACATCACCGTGAGCGCCCTGCGCGGGGAGGGAGGCGAGCTGCGCGGCTACGCCGTGGTGATGCGCGACACCACGGAGCGCAAGCGGGCCAACGAGTTCCGCGAGCGCCTGCTGGGCATCGTCAGCCACGACCTGCGCAGCCCCCTGCAGGCCATCTCGCTGCAGTCGCAGTTGCTGGCGCGCCGGGTGCATCTGGAGATGGTGCAGACGGCCACGGCGCGCATCCTCCAGGGCGCCGAGCGCATGACGCGGATGATCGCCGATCTGCTGGACTTCACCCGGGGGCGGCTGGGAGGCGGCATCCCGGTGGAGCGCGAGCCGGGAGACCTCTTCACCCTCACCTACGAGGTGCTGGAGGAGATGCGGATGAACACGCTGCACAGCCGCATCTCCACCCAGGCCACGGGGGATGGGCGGGGCGAGTGGGACAAGGATCGGCTCACGCAGGTGGTGCAGAACCTGGTGTCCAATGCCTTGAAGCATGGGGAGAAGGGCACGCCCCTGCGGATGACGATGGAGGGAGGGGGGGAGACGGTGGTGCTGAGCATCCAGAACCACGGCACGCCCATTCCACCGGAGCTGTTGCCGCACCTGTTCGATCCCTTCCGGAGGGGCCGCGGCGAGGGCACCAACGACGCGCTGACGGGAGGGCTGGGGCTGGGCCTCTACATCGTGCAGGAGATCGTCCACGCGCACGATGGGACCATCACGGTGACGTCGGATGAGCGGAGTGGAACGACGTTCACCCTGCGACTGCCGCGCCATGCACTGACGCCGGGAGAGCCGGCGGGTGAGCACCCCGGCCCCGAGGGATGGTAGACCGCGAGTCCAGGAGGGAGAGACATGACGCAGGCCTCGATCGGAATGGGAGTGGCGCGGGTGGAGGTGGAGGTGACGATCTCCGCGCCGCGGGAGCGGGTGTGGCGGGCGCTGGTGGAGGAAGCGAACCAGTGGTGGCCGAAGGACTTCTACGTGGGCCGGGAGCCGAAGGGCTTCGTCATCGAGGCGCGCCCGGGAGGGCGGGTGTTCGAGGACTGGGGCGGGGATGCGGGGGCGCTCTGGTACACGGTGCTGGTGGTGGAGCCACCGGCGGTGTTGGAGCTGGCGGGGCACCTGACGCCGGCGTTCGGCGGGCCGGCGACGACGACGGCGCGGCTGACGTTGAAGGAGCAGGGAGGGGAGACGGTGGTGCGCGTGGAGGACGCGGTGTTCGGGCGGGTGGACGAGAACACGAGCCCGAGACTGCGAGAGGGCTGGCGCACGCTGATGGGGAGCGGGGGCCTGAAGGGCCACGTGGAAAAGCAGACGCCGTAGAAGCCAGGGAGGCCACTCCCCCACTCGAGCCCCATCACCCCTCGCCCTCCGGGAGAGGGACAGGGTGAGGGTGCCACGGGCCCCGGGTTGAGCCCGTGCCCCCATAAGCCTGCCCGTCCGCCGTGCCACCGAACCGCCAGCGTGTCCGACGGCGCGCACGGCGCTGGGAGCGGCCTTCACGCTGGACTCCAACTCCCGGGTGGAGCCGCGGTTCCAGCCGAGCCAGCCGTTGCTCGTCACCGCCTTCTCGCGCCTGGCGGAGGGCCAGCTGGACAGGATTTTCGAGCGCTACGTGCACCTGCCGGTGCTCTCCTTCTCCATCGGCTACGCCTTCTGAGGTGACGGCGGAGGGCGGGTGGGGCAGAATCACCTGGGGCGTCAGCCGACGTGTCGGGTTACAAGTTGACACCCGACATTCGCTTGTGGTCAAATCGTGAATAATCGTATTTGACCTCAATGGAGGTGGAGTGTGCGTACCTGGAAGGCCCTGCTCGCCATATCGGCGCTGTTGAGCGCCACCGGGTGCGGGCATGCGGAGGCCGTGCGACGGGAGGAGCCGGAAGCCGGGCTGAGGGTGGAGTGTGCCCGGGGCGACGAGGGAGCGTGCGGAGCGGAGGAGTCCCGGGAGGAGACGCGGAGCAAGGGAGGGACGGTCTCCGCGCGCATCTGGGCGCTCATCGCGCAGGGTCAGTTCGCGGAGGCGCAGGTGCTGATCGCCGAGTCGGCGGCGGCGGGGCTCATCACCCAGCAGACAGCGGCGCGGATGGGAGAGCGCATCACGCTGCTCACCACGCGGCTGGGACAGGTGCCGGCGACGCTACAGCGGGTGAAGGACTTCCCCTCTCAGTTGCGCGAGCACTCCCTATTCCAGATCAAACAGATGCTGGAGAACAAGGACTTCACCCTGGCGACGCAGGCGCAACTGAAGCTGGCCGAGAAGCTCATCGAGCAGCAGGAGCGGTTGATGGAGAAGGTGCAATGACGAAGACGCCCTTGCATCCCACGGTCGAGGAGCTGCTCGAGAAGCTGCGCGAGGCCCGGGAGGGCCGGGGTGTGGAGTCGCTCCGGCTGGAGCAGGTGAGGCGTTATCGCGAGCTGGTGGCGGAGAGCCCCACGTTCACCCCGGCGCTGTTGGAGTTGGGGCGGTTGCTGCAACTGACGGACGAGCCCGGGGTGGAGACCGAGAAAGCGTTCGTGGAGATCCAGCGGTTGCTGGAGCAGGCCGTCGAGGTCTCGGGGAGAGCGGCGGCGCCGGTGGTGGAGCTGGGCTACTTCCTGGACACCATCCGAAACTCTTCCGAGAAGGCCACGCCGCTGTACGAGGAAGGCGCGAGGAAGACGCTGGAGACGCTGGAGGACGCGTGGGCGGGGCTGATGCGCGCCTGGGTGCACGAGCGGACGAAGGAGTCACTGAAGAAGGCGCTGGAGCTGAGCGAGCTGGCGGAGAAGGTCTTCCCGGACTCGGGCCGCATCCAGGGAGTGGTGCACGACGCGCGCAACACCGCCATCCACGATGGCCTGCTGAAGCCCTGACTCCCTCGCCCCCCGGGAGAGGGCCGGGGTGAGGGTATCCGGCTCCAGGGTTGCCCCCATGGGGCCCAGCCCGCTCCCCGAGCAACCGAGGCCCACGGTGAGCCCATGTCCCCACCGTGGACCCGGCTCGCGTACGCTGAACTCCGCCCATGAGCCTCCTGCGCCGAGCGAAGCGAGAAGACAATCCCCGGTTGTTGGAGCTGTTCGGAGCGGTGCCGATGCAGGGTGAGCTGGTGCTGGCGACGCAGCGGGCGCCGGACTTCTTCCGGCTCTACGACATGCAGCGGGGGGACACGGAGCTCTGGGTCAACGAAGTCGAGGACGGGCTGGACGGGATGGGAGCCATCCTCGTGAGGGACGGCTGGCTGGAAGGAAGACCGTGCCGGGTGGGCTACCTGGGAGACCTGCGCACGCGCTTCTCGGCGAGGCGGAGCCGGGGCCTGGCGCGTTTCTACGGTCCGGTGCTGGAGGAGACGGCGAAGCGGCTGGGCGTGGAGGCGTTCCTCACATCGGTGATGGCGAGCAACGCGGCGGCGCTCCAGGCCCTGGTGAAGCGCAAGAAGCGCCGCGAGGCCCAACCGCACTACGCGCTCCTGCGCCGCTTCTCCGCGGTCTCGGTGCACTTCACCCGCCGCCGGGAACCCAAGCAGGGCCGCTACCACGTGCGGCGAGCCACACCCGGGGACGTGCCGGCGATGGAGGCACTGCTGGACGCGGACCACCGCGCGAGGCCGTTCGGTTACCGGTACGACCTGGGAGAACTCCAGCACCGGCTGGAGCGCTGGCCGGGGATGAGCGTGGAAGGCAGCTATGTGGCCTTCGACGGGGGCGGGAAGCTGGTGGGGTGCACCTCGGCATGGGACCCCGAGGCGGTGAAGCGCTACCGGGTGATGGCGTACCGGGGCTCGATGCGGTGGGTGAAGTGGGGCTACGACGCGATGGCCACGGTGCTGCGCGCGCCGAGGCTGCCCGAGCCCGGCAACGACTTCCGCTACTTCTACCTGTGCAACACGAGCGTGGTGGGAGAGGACCCGGCCATCCTGCGCGCGCTGGTGGAGCGGGTGTACGCGGACCACCATGGCCGGGGCTACCACTTCTTCTCGCTGTACCTGGGCGAGGACGATCCCCTCGCTCCCGCGCTGGCGGGCTTCTTCCAGCGCAGGCTGGACTTCCACCTCTACGCGGTGACGCCGGCCAGCGTGGCGCGCGAGCACTTCCCGGTGGGGCGCACCGGCTTCGAGATGGCGCTGGCCTGAAGCCCTGTCCGCTCAGTACGACGAGAAGGGCGGCCGCACCATGACGAGCTTCGGGTACGCGCAGCGGAACCCCGACTTCTCGTAGTTGCGCTGCGAGGCCGTGGCCGGCTCGGTGGAGGCGGTCACCAGGTCCGCACCGTGCTCGGCGGCCCAGGCCATGCGCGCCTGGATGAGCGCGAGCTGCAGGCCCTTGCCCCGGTACAGCGGCACCACGCCGTCCGCGGACAGCAGCGCCACGCCGTCCGTCACGGACACCACGCCCACGCCACGGGGCTCGCCATTCTGGAGCGCCAGGAAGCAGGTATTGCCCTGCGTGCGGACGATGCCCACCCCACCGGACAGCTCCTGCTCGGACACGGCGGGCCGGCCCAGGTAGGCGAGGAAGAAGAGCTCGGCCCAGCGCAGCTCCTCGCCCGGACGCACCGGCCGCACCTCGACCCCCGGCACGGGCGGCGGCACGGGCGTGGGCTGCCGGTACCAGACCTGGAGGAAGCGCTCCACGCGGTAGCCACGTGCCCCCAGCTTCCCGGAGAGCGAGGGCTCACAGAAGGGATTGAGCTCGATGCGGACAGCGCCCCCGCCCTGCCCCAACAAGTCCTCGATGCGATCGAGGTCCGACAACCCCACCATCCCATCGAGCCCCACGCCGATGGCCGCGGAGAAGGACGAACGGGGCCCGAGGAACAAGGCGCGCCCTCCCGCGACTCGCAGCGCGGGGACTCCCTGCCGCGAGGTGATGGGGGTGCGATCGATCTGCTCCGCCTGGGCGTTCTCGATGCGCCGCGCGAGCATGCGAGGGTCTTGCACTGGATGAGCTGGCATGGAGTCTCCCACCGCGAGTCTGCTCGCAAGCCCCCGGGAGGGTCGAGCACGCTTGCGAGACATACGTCCGGCATCTCATGCTTGAGGGATGCCAAGACTTCAACTCCTGGGATGCGTGCTCGCCCTGCTCCTCGCTGGCGCCGGGTGTACGGCGGGCCGGGTCCATTCCACACCTTCCGGGAGCGACGGCATCGAGGCGCGCCTGGAGCGGGCCCGGCTCGCGCTGCGAGGGCCGGACCACGAGGCCGTGCTCACGGACATGGAGAAGCTCGAGCGCGAGTTGGAGGCACACCTGAAGGAGCGCCCCGAGGATGCGCGGCTCCACGGGCTGCTGGCGCGCACGGCCTTCTACCTGCAGCGGGAGGAGAAGGCATTCACGGAGGCCGGGCGGGCACTCGCGCTCGAGCCGGACCAGGCCGAGTCCCACTACATCCAGGCCTTCCTGCTCGGCGGCCAGGACAAGGCCGGGGAGGCGCTCGCCCACGCCACGCGGGCCACGGAGCTGGAGCCGAAGCAGGGCCGCTACTGGCAACTGTTGGGAACGCTGTACCTCCAGCTCGACAAGCCGGTGGAGGCGCGCGAGGCGCTCGAGAAGACGCTCTCGCTGGAGCCGAGGAACGCCCAGGCGCTCTTCGTGCTGGGGCTGCTGGCCATGGACGAGGGCAGGCCGGACGAGGCGCTGGCGGCGTACGAGAAGGCGCGCGAGTACGAGCCGGAGCTCGCGATGGCGCACTACAACGCCGGGCAGTTGATGCAGCTGCGGGGCGAGCAGGCCGCGGCGCTGGAGCGCTTCCAGAAGGCGGCGGAGCTGGAGCCCGGGGACTGGAGGACGCGGACCAAGCTGGTGCAGCTGCACCAGGCGCTGGGCAACAAGGAGAAGCGGGACGCGGAGCGCGAGGAGGTGCTGCTGCTGCGGCAGGCGGGCAAGGTGGACAAGGAGTACTTCGTCCGCGAGCAGTTCCAGGAAGCGGGCCGCACCGTCATGGCGGTGGAGAACTTCGAGCTGGAGGGCGACTGGGCCAAACGCTACGAGTTCCAGGTGTTCGCACCGGACCAGGAGCGGCCCGCGCTCGTCATCTCGCTGGGCTCGTACGCCTACGCCAACGTGTTCGCGCGCGAGAAGGACCCGGAGGGCCCGCGCCTGTTCCACCTGGACGGCTACCATCCGGACGGCGCGCACGACACCTATGGTTTCTTCAACGGCGAGCCGTCCTACGACGAGACGCGGGAGATGGTCGTCTCCATCCTGAAGGGCGCGCTGAAACCCATGTCCACCACGAAGCCGGGAGGGAACTGAACCGCGGATTCATCCCCCATGCTTCCCGCCGCGTCCAACCCGGAGCACGGAATGCGCCGCCTGGCCCCTCGCGGAAGAACTGTTCGTCCACTATGCTCCCTCGCCCTCCGGGAGAGGGACGGGGTGAGGGTGCCACGCGCCCCGGGTTCCCTCCGCGCGGACCTCACCGTGCGGCCGAGCCCTCCTGGCGGACCTCTTCCTTCCGCACGGGCAGCTCGAGGGTGAACGTCGCGCCCTGACCGCGGCCGGCGCTCTCACAGGAGAGCGCTCCGCCCAGCTCCTCGGCGGCCAGCGCGCTGGTGTGCAGACCGAACCCGTGCCCGTCCTTCTTCGTGGTGAAGCCGTGGGTGAAGAGGAGCGGAACGTGCTCCGGGGCAATCCCCACGCCGTTGTCGGCGACGATGATGCACATCCGGCCCGGGGTGGCCGACACCACGCGGATGGTCAAACAGCCGTCCGGGCGGCCACTCTCCTTCACCGCGTGGCGCGCGTTGCTCAGCAGGTTGAGCAGGATTTGGAGCAGCTTGTGCCGGTCCACCCAGACGGGAGGCACGGCGGCGTACTCGCGCCGCAATTCGATTCCCGCCTTGCCGAAGGAGGCCGATTGCAGGCGCACCGCGCCGTCGATGAGCTCGGGCAGGGACACCTCCTCCACCACGCCGGAGAAGCGCGCGTACTGCTGCTGCATGCCCACCACGACGCGGATGTGATCCACCCCGTCGCACAGCGCCTGCAGCTCCGCGAGCACGGCCTCCTTGTCCTGGGTGAGCTGGGTGGTGAGCGCCTCGAGGTAGGCCGGGAGCTGCCTGCCCCGAGGATCCTCGGTGAGGAACGAGCCCAACCGCGCCTCGTTCTCGCGCAGCAACTGCACGGCCTTCTCCAGGCTGGACACCCGCAGGCCGCGAATCCGCTCGGACACGATGCCGGCCGACACATTCACGCTGTTCAGCGTATTCCCCACGTTGTGCAGCACGCCCGTGGCCACCTCGGCCATGCCCGCCTGGCGCGAGGCGTCCACCAGGCCCCGGTGCAGCTCGCTCAGCCGCGCCTCGGCCGCCTTGCGCTCCGTCACGTCCCTGCCGAAAACGGTGAGCTTCAGCACCTCGCCAACCTCACCCCACACGGGGCTGACGGTCAGCTCCAGGTCGATCATCTGCCCGCGATCCCCCAGCGCCGGCAGGCTCACGTCCTCCTTCAGCCGATGGCCTTCCCGGGCGCGCTCCAGCCGCTCCCTCCAGCGCTCCTGCCGCTCGGGGGGCAGGTCGCGGAAGATGAACGCGCCGGGGGGAATGTCTCCGCCGAAGATGCGCTGGAAGTACTGCTTCGCGGACTGGTTGGCGGTGAGCAGCCGCCCCTCCAGATCCAGGGAGCACACGACGTCATCGGTGCTCTCGATGAGGCTGGACAGCTCGCCCTCGTTCTCGTGCAACGTCCTGCGGGCCTGCTCGAGCGTCGCGTGCGCCTCGGTGCGGAAGGTGAGGAACAAGGACGACACCGCCCAGCCGAACAAGATGAAGATGGCCGTGAAGATGCCCATGGACCACTCCATGGGGCTCAATTCCGGTTGCGCGGTGGCCAGCGGGAAGAAGACGAGCGGCGTCAGGGCACACAGCACGGACATGACCAGCCCGAGCCGCCACCCCAGCAGGTAGACCGCCATGACCGGGACGAGCACGCTCGCGGCATGCGTGGACATGGCCAGCATGTCCAGGGACAGGGCCGTCATGAGGATCGACGCCCACAGGAAGAGGCACAGCCACAGCCCCGGGATGCGGGGTGAGGCACGCCACCGCAACAGCACCAGCACCGCCAGGAAGAACACCCCGGACAGCGCGCTCGGCACGCCCAGACGCCAGGCGTACGGGGTGAACTGCAGGAGCCCGGTGAACACCATGGAGCCCCCGAAGCTGCACAGGGACAGCGCGACCACCATGCGGGCCCGGCTCAGTTCCAGGGAAGAGCCATGACGGAGGGGCGCTGGGATGAACACATCCAGCCGTTTCACGAGCCGGGCCCAGAACGCGGCGAACCGCTCCGTCCACCCGCGCTGGACCACACCCCTGCTGTCTCCACCCCCCCCGGTGTCCTCGCTCAGCATCGTCCTCTCCGGGTAGCTGGCCGCGACTATGCCGCAACCCGCCCCGGAAACAGAGACCTCCTCCCCTGCTCAGGAAGCGAGCACGCCCCGGGGCTCGGCAGCGGGCTCGCCCAGGGGAAGCAGGAGGCTGAAGGTCGTCCCCACGCCCTGCTCACTGCGCACCCGCAGCTGCCCGCCCATCTTCTGCACCAGCGAGTGGCTGATGGACAGCCCCAGCCCGGTGCCCGAGCCCGCCGGCTTGGTGGTGAAGAAGGGATCGAAGATGCGCGGCAGCACCTCGGGAGGAATCCCGTGGCCGGAGTCCGACACGTCCACGCGCACGAAGCCGCCTTCACGCGTGGTGCGCACCCGCAGGGTGTGGCGCTGCGGCGCGCCGGGCTGCATGGCCTGGATGGCGTTGATGATCAGATTGAGGAACACCTGGCTGAGCCGGCTCTCGCAGGCGAACACGGGCGGCAGCTCGCTGGCGTACTCCTTCACCAGCGTCGCCGTGCGCTTGAGCTCGGAGTGGGCCATGCGCAGCACGAAGTCGAGGCTCCCGTTGACGTTCACCGGCGCCAGCGCGTTGTCCGGCGCGCGCGAGAAGAAGCTCATGTCACGCACGATGTCCCGGATGCGATTGCAGCCCTCGAGCGACTCGGCGATGACCTCCTTCGCCTCGGTGAAGAGGTCGGCCAGAGGGGCCGGGAAGCCGGGCGTTCCCTTCAACTGCCGCTCCAGGTCCTCACTCCAGCCCTGCAGGTAGCCGAGGTTGGAGAGCACGTAGGCCATGGGGTTGTTGATTTCATGGGCGATGCCCGCCGCCAGCGCCCCCACCGACGCGAGCCGCTCGTTCTGGATGCCCTGCTGCTCCAGCCGCCGCTTCTCGGTGAGATCATGCCCCACGAGCAGCAGGCGCCGGGAGGAGCCGACCTCCTGGAGCGAGGCCACGACGTCCAGCGCGAAACGATCACCCCGCGGAGAGCACAGCCCCAGGTTCTCCAGACGCAGGGTGCCCCGCGAGAGCAGCGCCTCGAGCGACTGGCGCAGCGGCTCGCGCTCGTGCTCCGGCGCGAGCGCCTCGAAGGAGGTGTGGAACAGCGAGGGGGCGGCGCGCCCCAGCAGCCGCTCGGCCACGGGGTTGACCTCGATGATCCGCCCCGCCTCGTCGAGCAGGAAGACGGCATCTCCGGAGGACTCGAGCAGCTGGCGGTTGCGGGCCTCGGTCTGCTTCACCTGGAGGCGCAGCTTCAGGAGGAGCTCCACCTGCCGTTTGAGCGCGAGCAGGTTGCGGCGCTGCTGCTCGTCGAGCACGCGCGGCTGGCGATCGATGACGCACAGGGTGCCGAGGGTGAAACCATCGTCGGACAGGATGGGAGCCCCGGCGTAGAAGCGGATGTAGGGGGCACCGGCCACCAGCGGATTGGCGGCGAAGCGCGGATCCTGGGAAGCGTCCTCGACGATGAGCACGTGCTCGCGCTCGATGGCGAAGGTGCAGAACGACACGCAGCGCTCCGTCTCGCGCACACCGGGGAGGCCCACGTTCGCCTTGAACCACTGCCTGTCCCGGTCCACCAGGCTGACGAGCGCGATGGGCACACCGCACAGCTGCGCCGCCAGTTGGACGATGTCGTCGTATTCGGACTCGGGGAGCGTATCGAGGATGTCGTACCGACGAAGAGCCTGCAGACGCTTCTCTTCGTACAAGAGACCGGTAGGAAGCATGCCGTCTTGATCTGCACTCCCTCCCGGGATGCGGCAGTGCCTGAAATCAGAACTGTGGAAAACCCAACACCTGGCGGGTGTGTCCTTCAACACGGACGAAGTAGCCGGATTGAAGTCCGCCAACGCCACTGTTCCGGATTCAGTCGAAGCGGTGGTGTTGCCGCGTGTCACGCATGAAGGCGTACACGAGCAGCGAGCAGAGGATGCAGCCGGTGACGTACCAGAAGAACCACGTCTCATGGCCGGCCAGCTTGAGCCAGGTGCCCACGTACTCGGCGGTGCCGCCGAAGATGGAGACGGTGAGCGCGTAGGGCAGCCCCACCCCCAGGGCCCGGATGCGAGCGGGGAAGAGCTCTGCCTTCACCACGGCGTTGATGGAGGTGTAGCCGGAGATGATGACGAGCGCCGCCAGCACCAACAGGAAGGCGGTGAAGGCATCGCGCGTGCGCGTGAGCGCCGTGAGCAGCGGCACGGTGCAGAGCGTCCCCATCACGCCGAACCACAGGAGCACGGGCCTGCGGCCGATCTTGTCCGAGAGCAGGCCGAACACCGGCTGCACCAACATGTAGAAGAAGAGGGAGGAGACGGAGATGAGCGTGGACTGGTCCCGGGTGAGGCCCACCGAGTTGACCAGGAACTTCTGCATGTAGACGGTGTACGTGTAGAAGGCGAGCGTGCCACCCATGGTGAGCCCGACGACGAGGGCGATCTCCCTCGGGTGGCGCAGCAGCTCGCGCATGGGGTGGTGCCCCGTCTTCTTCGCCGCTTCGGCCTGGAAGGCCTCGGTCTCCACCATGTTGCGGCGCATGTAGAAGCCGAAGACGGCGAGCGCGGCGCCACAGAGGAACGGGATGCGCCAGCCCCAGGCCTCCAGTTGAGGGCCGGTGAGCACCAGCCGCTGCAACACCAGCAGCGTCACCGTGGCGAGCAACTGGCCCATGATGAGGGTGACGTACTGGAAGGAGCTGTAGAAGCCACGATGGCGGGACGTGGCGACCTCGCTGAGGTAGGTGGCGCTGGTGCCGTACTCGCCGCCGAGCGAGAGCCCCTGGAGCAGCCGGGCGAGGATCAGGATGATGGGGGCCAGGATGCCGATGCGCTCATACGTGGGGCACAGGGCGATGATGAAGGAGCCCAGGCACATGAGCGTGACGGAGAGGGACAGGGCGGCACGGCGCCCGCGCAGGTCCGCGTAGAGGCCCATCAACCAACCGCCCACCGGGCGGATGAGGAAGCCGAGCGCGAAGACTCCAGCCGTGTTGAGCTGCTCCACCACGGGGTTGTCGTGGGGGAAGAACGACTTCGCGAAGTACAGCGAGAACGCCGAGTAGATGTAGAAGTCGTACCACTCGATGAGGTTGCCCACCGAGCCGCCGAAGATGGAGAGCAGGCGCTGGCGCACGCCCGGCTCGGCGGTGGACAAGTACTCGGCGGACGGGGACGCGAGGCCGGAGGGTTCCAGGGACATCTCGGCCCTCAGTCCTTCGTGACGAAACGGAACACGTCGGCGAGCGCGCTCACGAAGCCCATCTCCTGGATGGCCCGCAGCTCCCCGCCGTCGAGCCATACGCCGTGGCACCGCTCGCACACGTCGAGCAGGACGTGACGGTCACGCTCGCTGCGGACCTTCTTCATGGCCTGGCGGGGCTCGCACCGGGGACAGGCCAGCTCGCGCGTCTGGACCTCTTCGGCCGGCAACTTGCGCCACTCGATGAACCGCACGTTCACGGTGGACTCCAACCGCCGCAGGTCCTCCCCTTCGAGCCAGTGACCTTCGCACTGCGGGCACTGCTGCGCCTCCACCTCCTCCGGGCGCACGGGGGTCATCACCTTGTCACAGCGTGGGCAGTTCATGATGCCGCCTACGGTATCAGGGCTCAGATCCAGAAGACGATGCCGCGCTCCTCGTCCGTGGGGCCCTCGCCGTGTCCCCCCTCGAGCAGCCAGCGGCGGTAGGCCTCGATGTCCGCGTGGAGCAGGTCCGCCTCGGTGCCGGCGAAGACGCCTCCTCCGGGACCGTTGATCAGGCCCTCGCGCTGCACCTTCATGATGTCCACGTCCTGGCGGATGACCTGCGTGGTGTACCAGCGCACCAGCGGCATGAGGGCCCGCGCCACCAGCGAGCGCGGCAGATCATACGGCAGCCGGTAGCTGATGGCCGTGTAGACGAGGCTGTCCGTGGGGCCGATCGGCGTCACCTGCGAGTTGATGGCGAAGCCGCTGCGATCGCCCCACATGTAATCCACGCGGGTGATGTTCGGGATGAAGTAATGATCCGTGTGGACCATGGGCAGGCCACTCGGGTTGAAGATGCGGCCCAGCCCCGTCACCGTGTCCTGCTCCTGCTGGTAGGTGACGAGCACGCTCCCCTCCGCGCGCTTCACCCGGGCAGGCACCCGCTTGCGCGCCGGGTCCCGGAACCACCCCCGGTGCACGAAGACGGTGTGCGGCACGTCCATGAAGTTCTCCACCAGGTTCGTCACCCCGTTGGGGAAGCGCGTGACCATGAAGTACACGGTCCACTCGGGCTGGCCCCAGTACGGCACTCGGAAGGCCGGGCGGCGGACACGCTTCGCGTCTCCGCCCATGAAGACGTAGACGAGCCCGTCCTGCTCCAGTGTGTCGAAGCGCTGGAGCTTCCCGAGGTCGCACGGTCGCACCTGGAGGCCCGCGCGCGCATGGCCCTGCGCATCGAGCGCCTCGCCACACTGGCTCGGCCCGAGCGAGGGCACCTCCACCACCGCGCCCGAGGCGTCATACGTCCAGCCGTGGTACGGGCAGCCGATGCGGCCGTGGAAGACGTCGCCCGCGGACAGGCGCGCATTGCGGTGCAGGCAGCGGTCGCGCAGCGCCGCGGGCCGGCCGTGCTCGTCGCGGAAGAGCACGAGGTTCGTCCCGAGGAGGGTGCGCGCCAGCGGCTTGCCCTTGGGAAGCTCGGTGGAGAGACAGGCCACGTACCAGAAGTCCTTGAGGGCGCCACAGCGGGTGAGGTCGGCCTCGGCCTCGAGGTCCACGGCGGGCGTCGTGACGAGCGCGAGGCTCGGGGCTTCGAGTGGGTTCCTCATGGGTGCTTCGGTCCTTGCTGGGAGAACCAGGCGGTCCAGCCTGCCTGGCGATGGAGATCCGTGGGTTTGATGTCGCCAGCGCGCTGGCCGAGCGTGATGCAGCGGGCCTCGTAGTGGCGGGTGCCCTCGGAGACACGGAGCGCGCTCACGGGGCCGAGCTGGCCGAGCTCGCGGGCATAGCGGTAGTGGTAGCCCTCGCACAGGGCGCGCTCCAGAGCCTGGGCGGCCTCGTGCAGGCGCTCCTCGGGCACGTCGGTCTCGAGGAAGAGCCGGTAGGCCGGTGGCGCGTGGGGTTCCCACTCGGGAGCCACCATGGCGAACGGCGGACGCGGACCACCGAGCACCGTGGGCAGCAGCGATTCGAGCACGGTGGAGACGCGCGTGGCGGCGAGCTTCTCTCCCACGAGATCGCTCACGGCATCGGCCCGGCCCAGGAAGCGCAGACAGGGCGTGGCGTGGTGGAAGCCCTCGACACGGACGAGGTCTCCGATGCGGTAGCGCAGCAGGCCGCCGGAGGTGGAGAGGAGGACGGAGTAGGTGCGGCCGGCTTCGAGCTCATGAGCGAGCCGGGGACGGGCCTCGGGGTGCTCGGGGTCGAGGAACTCGAAGAAGTGGCTGCGGACAGCGAGCACGGGGGCGGGGGCGTCGAAGAGGGGCAGCGTGACGACGCCCTCGGTGGCGAGCAGCCCCTTCCCCTGGACTTCGACACCGTGGAAACGGCGGCGGGCGGGGGCGACGGAGTGCGCGGCCTGGGCATCGGTCCACATGCTGAGCAGCGCGAGCCGGGGCCAGAGCATGCGTCCCTGGAGCCCGGAACGGAGGGCCTCGCGAAGCACGCGAGCGCGCTCGGGCCGGGGAGAAAACCGCATCCCAGCCAGCACGGTGCCCACTCCTCCCTCTCCCTCTGGGAGAGGGTCGGGGTGAGGGTCTACGGGTGGCCTGCACACCCCGCGCTCCAGATCCTCCGCCAGCCGATCCCCATGCCGCTCCAGTGCATCCATGAGCAACGTGAGGAAGCTCGGATTCCACACGCTCAGGAGCGCCAGCTCCTCACAGGCCACGAGGAACCACAGCGTCACATACCGGCACGACTCGACATCGGGCAGCCGGGCCACCGCGCCAGGCACCGCGAACACGCGCGAGAGCACCGGTTGCAGGAAGCGCGGGAAGTACGCCGAGTCCTCCACGCTCCCCACCGGAATTCCCCCGGCCGTCCTCCCCTGCTTGCGCCCGATCGGCGAGATGGACCAGTAGCTCGGGCCCTCGCGGACGGTGGGGTGCGAGCGCAGCAGATCGAACAGCATCGGCGCGAGCGCCCGATGGAACTCGTCGAGCAGCCCCCGCGTCATGGGCACGTACTTGGACGCCCCCGAGGAGCCTCCCGACGGCTCGAAGCGGATCACGGGTTCCCGGGTGAGGACGTAGGGCGTCCCTGATTTGAGCGCCTCGATATCCGGCAGCACCGAGTCCGGCGTGGAGATGGGAACCGCCTCCTGGAACTCGCGGGCGGTGCGGATATTCGAGAAGCCGGGGACCCTCTTGGATTGGGTCGTGTCCCTCGTGGCCCGGAGGATCCGCGCGAGGTTCTCGGATTGGGTTTCCTCGGGACGCTGGAGCGCTCGGTGGAACAGGAACGCGGCCGGTCCTTGGGCCGCCATCAGCCCCGAGAGCATCCTCCGCGAGGACAGCAACACGGACATCCCTAGACCCTCACCCTAACCCTCTCCCAAAGGGAGAGGGGATTCACACGGGTTCAACCTGTGAGGCGAGGCACCCTCACCCCGTCCCTCTCCCGAGGGGAGAGGGGAAATCATGCCCTCACTCCCATCAGCTTCAGGCCTCGACGCGTCCACAACCGCACCTGCTTCATCGATAGCTCCGTCAGCGCCCACAGCAGATCCCTCGCCCGGATCTCCGCCAGGCACACCAGTTCCTCCCCCTCCACGTGCGCCGGGTTGTTCCTCGCGAAGTACCCAATGTGCGGATGCGCCGCGGCCTCCCTGTCTATCGGCGACACCCCATCCCTCACCCGGTAGTGCGCTCCTTCGAAACGCACCGTCCCCTTCCTCTCGTCGTATTGCTCGCCGAACCAGCGCCCGGCCAGTGCTCGCAGGAAGGACACCCGCTCCGGCGGCGCTTCCCAGTCGTGCCGTGGCACCGTTCGCGGGAAGTGGTTCACCGCCAGCAGGTATGTCTTGTAGCCCGCGCTCAACAGCAGCCACAGCAGCGGCCGCATCGGGTGGCGCAGCTTGCGCGCGAGCATGAAGCGCCCGAAGCGCACCTGCAGCTCCTTCTGTCCCCAATAGTCCGGGTGGATGACGGTGTCTCCCGAGAAGACGACCTCCACCGCCCGTCCCTCCACCTGCTCCTCCGAGACGCGCAGCGTGCTGAAGCCCACCAGCTCGCCCGAGCGTCTCGCGGACAGGAGGATCACATACTGCTTGTCGGCCAGGTCCCGCGCGAAGCGCTCGGCGCTGACGCCCGCGTAGCACACCTGCATCAACGCGAGCATCTGCGCACGCTGGTTCTCGGTGAGCGACTCGCGCGAAACGGTGGCTCCCTTCAAGGCGGAGAGCATCGGACTCCCTATTGGCCGCCGCGCAGGCTCGCGGTCACGGCGGGCTGCGAGAGGACGTGGTAGCGATCGGCCTCGAGCTGCACGGTCTGCACCTCGCCGCCATACCAGTGGACCGAGGCCGTCACGGGGCCCGCATGCCTCCCGAGCCCGAAGTGCAGGCGGGGATCCGCCGAGGCACTCAGGCCCCCCATCAGCCCCACCTCCCGCACCTGCTCCACGCGCTTTCCACCCTCCTCGTAGGACACGACGACCCGCGTTCCCACCGCGCTCCGGGCCGTGCGCCGTCCATCCCCCACGAGTGACAGGCCCACGAAGTGCGCCGCGTCCCTGCTCGCGCCCTCGCGCAGCGTGTTGCGGTACACGGACGCGGGCCCATGCTGGTTGGAGATGACGGCATCCAGGTCCCCGTCGTCGTCCAGGTCCGCGAGCAGCACGCCGCGCGAGTTGTCCGGGTCATCCAGCCCCAGCTCCTTCGCCACGTCCACGAAGTGGCCGGGATTCTCGTCGCCGAGGTTCAGGTACGCGCGGCGAGGCTCGTTCGGATAGATGGTGCGCCCACGGATGTCGCCCCACTTGTCCGCGTACGTGTGCACCTCGGGGCCGGACTGCATCAGCTTGTGATTGACGTACCAGTAGTCCTTGCGCCCCGAGTCGTAGAGATGATCCAACCGGTCATCGATGTGCCCGTTGGCCTGAACGATGTCGGGCCACCCGTCGTTGTCCAGGTCCCCCGCCGCCGCGCCCCAGCCGAAACGCCGCTCGTTGAGCGCACCGCGGAACGTCGCCTCGTCCTCGAGCTTGGGGACGAAAGGCTCCTTCCCCGGGTACGTCATCCACAGCAGGCTGCCCTCGGCCTGGAGCGAGTGGTGCACGTTGGACACGTACACATCCAGCCACCCGTTGCGGTCGAAGTCCGCCACGCTGGAGTTCATCCCCTTGTACGTGTCCTTGCCGATCTCCCCGAACAGCTTCCCCACCACCCGGCGGAAACGCTTGCCCTGCTCGTTGAGGTAGAGCTCATCCGGGCCGAAGTCGTTGGCGATGTACAGGTCCGTCCACCCGTCCTGGTTCAGGTCCACCGTGCTCACGGCGAGCGACCAGCGCGTCTCGTCCAGCCCCAGCTTCACGGAGTCGAGCTTCTCGAAGGTGCCATCGCCCCGGGCGCGGTAGAGCACGTTGAGGCCACCGTTGTCGGCGTTGTGCCAACCGTTGTGGAAGAAGCGCAGCATGCGCCGGTCCCCGGGATACTCGGGCGGTGGCAGCTCGAAGAAGTTGAACGGGGTGGGCGTGGCGTAGTCCGGCAGGTGCGTGGTGAGCGCGTTGGCCACGAAGAGGTCCAGGTGCCCATCCCGGTCGAAGTCGAGCAGCGTGACGGCCATGCTCACCGAGTGGTCCCCCACACCGGCCCGCGTGGTGACATCCTCGAAAGTCGCGGTGCCCGTCTCGCGCAGCAGGTTGCGCAGCAGCTTCGAGGGCCCGAAGGCCACCGCCACCGCCAGGTCCTGGTCACCGTCCCCGTCGTAGTCCACGAAGGTTCCACCGGCGGCCGCGCCCTCGGTGGTGTAGCTCGCGGCGATGTGCTCCAACACGGGCACCTTCACGCGCTCGAAGCGCAGGTCCCCCACGTTGCGGTAGAGCGCGGCGCGGTGCTCGTCCGACTTGAGCGGATGGGTGAGGAAGAGATCCAGCTTCCCATCTCCGTCGAAGTCCCCGGTGGCCACGGCATCGCCCACGCTCAGCACCCACTTGGCCACGTGCAGCACGCGCGGGTCCACCTTCAACAGCACGTCCCCCATCGTCGAGCCGAGCCCCGTGTGCGAGGCCTCCAGCCGCTCCATGTGGAAGGGCAGCGGCCGTGATCGCACCGAGGGCGCCACCACGAGGAAGTACCCCGCGGCCATCGCCGCGCCGAGTCCCCCCACCGCCGCCAGGCGCTTCAAGGGCCCCGGAGAGAAGACTCCCGCGAAGTACGCGCGAGGCCCGCGCCGCCACAGGGCGCGTCCGTGCAGGAAGAGGAAGCGCGCCGTGGCACACGTGAGGGCCGCGTAGAAGAAGGTGAAGACGCTCTCCTTGAGGTGGAGCACCAGGTCCACCAACGTGAGGGCGAGCGCCAGGAGCACCTGCGCCCGGGGCGTCTTCGGCGACGTGCCCGGATCGGTGATCATATAGAAGGTGAAGATGAAGAAGGCCGGCGCCCCCAGCGTGCCGAGGAAGAGCACCTCGGGCGGCAGGTGGTGACGCAGGATGTACGCGCGCAGGGCCGTCTGCAGCGCGTAGAAGAAGAGGAAGCTCAGCACCAGCCAGGTGCGGCCCACGCGGAAGAAGAAGAGCACCAGCGCGGCCATGACGATGAAGGCCGAGAGCGCCACCTCGCCATTGGCCCACTGGTAGGCCGGCGCCGCGGTGATGAGCTCGCGCGTGAAGAGCAGCGAGGTGGCCACGCCGAACATCGACGGGTTGAAGACGTGGCGGCCCTCGAACGTGAGCACGTACTTGGAACCGATGGTGAGCCACACTGGCAGCAACAACAGCCAGCTCGAGTGCGAGTAGTTGAGCAGCAGCGCCAGCGAGCAGCACGAGATGTAGCCACTCAGGGGCACCACCTTCTCGCGGCGCAGCAGCCAGCCCAGGCCCGCGTCCAGCGCGCTGCCGGCCGTGACGATGGCCAGCATCTGCCACGGGTTGCGGTTGAAGCCGAAGAAGGAGAAGCCCAGCACGCCGTACAGCGTGAGGATGGCCGCGAAGGGAATACGCGGGTCGTTCCACCGGGGCCACACCCAGCCCCAGCGCTCGACGCGCGGGGCCGTTCGCAACCCGGTGCCCACCGGCGCCGGATGTGCCATTGCCTGCTCAGCTCTCATTGGGACGCGCCTCCGAGCGCGCGCCGAGAGTGCAACGCCCCCGTCCCTCTGTCCAGGACAGGCGGGGGGCTTGCATGACCCCCCTGGAGCCTGCCCACCATCATGTCGCTCCTCATGCTTCCCTCCTCGTGCGCGTCCCCCACCGCGAACTCCGGACACATCCCGCTTCGCGCTCCCGTCCCTCCGGAACTGCTCGGCCGCGCCACCCCGCTGGGGCTCCTGCGGCTCGCCGTCACCCAGTGGGTGTGGATCTCCCTGTGCTGGGTGGGCCTGGCGCGGGTGCCCGCCCTGACTCCCCTCTTCGCGCTGCTCATCGCCGGCCGGCTGCATGCGCTCGGCGTCGTGCTCCATGACGCCATCCACCTGCCCTGGCGCCACAAGGGCCCCGCCCTCCGGCTGCTGGAGCTGCTCGCCGGCCTCCCCGTCGCCACCACGATGGAGGCCATGCGCTACCACCACCTGCGCCATCACCGCGACGCGGGCCTGCCCTCGGACCCATACCGGCGTCCTCCCGCGAGCCCCTGGCGCCAGCTCGTCGTGTGGCTGCGCGTCTGCCCCATCCTCCCCTTCTGGGTGCTGCGCGGTCCCTTCGGGTTGCTCGCCTGGCTCATCCCCACGCTGCGCACGCCCTACGCGCGGCTCTTCCTCCAGGATCGCTCCGGCGAGGCGCTCACCCGGGACGCCGAGGTGCTCGGCTGCGCCCGCGCCGAGTCCGCCCAGGTCCTCTTCCACCTCGCGGTGCTCGCCGCCGCCCTGCGCTGGCCCTCGGCGATAGGGCTCGGCTACGGGCTGCCCTTCCTGCTGGCCTCGGGCCTGTGCGCGTGGCGTCTGCTCGCCGAGCACACGCCCCGTACGGTGCGGGGGCGCACCCTGCGTGACGTGCTCACCTGCACCTCGGATCATGGACTCGGATGGATGGGCCGGCTGCTCACCGCGCCACTCCACGTGGGCTGCCACGTGGTGCACCACCTGCATCCCCAGGTGTCCCTGCACCACCTGCCCCGCCTTCGGGACTGGTACCTCCTGCGTTACCCTGACCTCTATCCCCCCCCGCGCCGGCCCTGATGCTCGCCCCCCTCACCCGCGTCCTCATCCTCGCCCTGCTGGGGCTGTCCGTCCTGCTCGGCTTCGTCTTCTGGCGCAGGCAGAACGTCCAGGCCGCTCGCGGTGGCCGCATCTCCCCGCCCAAGCTCGCCTGGCTCTTCTACGCCATCTTCCTCTGGTTCCTCCTCTGTCCCCTCGTGGCGCTCGACTCCGCCGTGCACCCGGACCTGCGCCTGGTGCTCGGCGGCTTCGGCGCCTTCATGTGGCTGCGCGGCGTGGCCGAGCTCTACATGCTCTACGTCTCGCACAACTGGCGGCCCCCATACGGCATCGGCCATGACGTGCTGTGCATCGCCCTGCTGCTCGGCGGCCTCTCCGGGTACCAGCTCCGCCGCGACGGCCCGCCCTCGCCCCTGGACGTGTGGGCCCTGTCCCTCATCGCCCTCGTGCTGGTGAGCCTCATCGTCGAGGTGCTGTACGCCACGCTCTTCTTCCACGCCGTCGCGGGACACACCACCGGTGAGGAGGGCATCTGGTTCGCCGACGAGGAGCAGGCCCGCTTCCGCCGCATCAACCGCATCACCCTGGCCTGCAACATTCCCCTGTACGCGGGACTGGGCGGGCTGATCGCCGTGGCCCTCGGATTCGCGTTGTAGCCACCGCCGCCCCCGACGGCTCCGGATTCAGAAGGCCTGCTTCTGGGCGGGTGAAGGAGCCGCTTACCCGACCAGAAAAGTAAACCGCGACTTCACCGTCCTGTTTCCGTTCCAGAGAATATCTGCTAATACTGCATTCAACGAAAAATTCTAGGAACCCGGTAGCCTGCCACTGTGCGTCAAACGAGCATGGCAGGCTAGCGACGTGACGGTGACGGGGAGGTTACGGGCCCCCCACCCGTAGCGCACCGTCATGGCCGTATCTCCCCTTCACCCCTGGAAGGACGGAAGATGAAGGTCTCGTTTCTCAAGAATCGCGTAACCCGTACGTGGATGATGGGCTTGTGCCTGCTGGCGGCGCCCGCCGCCCAGGCCAGCAGCATCCGGGTGCTGGATCCGCGGTTGCCCACCGTGAAGCCCACCAGTCCCGAGTTGGAGCCGGAGACGCCGGTGCAGCGGCTGGTGGTGAAGTTCCACGAGGGCACCCGGGTGCGCGTGCGTGGTGGCGCGATGCAGGTGCTGTCCGGTGAGCGCAACCCGGACGAGCGGGGGCGCATGTCGCGCCACGGGCTCTCCGAGCTCAAGCTGTACGTGGACCTGCTGGCCACGCTGCGGGTGCTCGTGGACGTGCCGCGCATGGGCCCGCCCGGACGCCTCTTCCGTCAGGACGAGCTCACGCTGGCCGAGCGCAAGCGTCTGGCCGAGGAGCGCAGCGGCAAGGAGATGGCGGACCTGGACCTGTACTTCGAGGTGCCGCTGAAGCCGGGGACGATCGCCGCGGACGTGAACGGGCTGCTGACGCGGCTCAACGCGCTCGACAGCGTGGAGATCGCCTACGCCGAGGCGACGACGGAGCCGGCGTGGTTCGGCCTCGGGGTGTCCGGCCAGGCCGGGACCCTGAGCGTGGGCTACGAGGGCCTGCAGGGCTACCTGGACGCGGCTCCGGGAGGCATTGACGCGCGCTACGCCTGGACGGTGCCGGGGGGCACGGGCACGGGCGTGAAGATCGTCGACGTGGAGGGCGCCTGGAACGGCGCGCACGAGGATCTCCCGAGCTTCTTCCACGTGGGGGGCGTGCAATACAACGACATCGGCTGGCGCAACCACGGCACGGCGGTGATGGGGGTGATGGTGGGGCAGAACAACGGCTACGGCGTCACGGGCATCTCGCACGGGGCGCAGGTGGGCCACGAGGGCATCGCCGGGCAGAGCATCGCGAGCGCCATCACACGCGCGGCGTTGGCGGTGGGCAAGGGGGGCGTGGTGCTGCTGCAGTTGCAGGCGAAGGGGCCGCGCAGCACGCAGGACTGCACGTGCAACACGAGCCAGTGCGATGAGGTGCCGCTGGAGTACTGGCGGGCCAACTTCGACGCCATCGCGCAGGCCACGGCCAGTGGCGTGCACGTGGTGGAGGCGGCCGGCAATGGCAGCGTGAACCTGGATTCGCCGGCGTACCGGGGTGCGTTCGATCGCTCGGTGCGGGACTCGGGTGCCATCCTGGTGGCGGCGGGCACGGCGGACACGCATGCGCCCATGTGCTGGACCAACCACGGCAGCCGCGTGGATGTGCACGCCTGGGGCGAGAAGGTCGTGACGCTGGGTTACGGAGACCTGTCCAGCGCGGGCGAGAACCAGTCGTACACGGGCAACTTCAGCGGGACGTCCAGCGCGGCGCCGATCGTGGTGGGCGCGGTGGCCAACCTGCAGGGCATCGCGAACGCCACCGGCAAGGGTCCGCTGGAGCCACGCGCCCTGCGTGCGCTGCTGCGCGCCACCGGCACGCCGCAGGCCTCCAGCACGAAGCAGATCGGCCCCATGCCCAACCTGCGCCAGGCCATTCCCCAGCTGCTCGGGCAGTAGACACGCCAGGCGGACGGTGAGGTGAGAACGGAGTCCCGGAGCACCGGGGCTCCGTTGTCGTTTCAGGTTCCAAGAGTGGAGCGCGCGGGCGGTGGGCGAGTGGCCCGCTGACGGAGGAAAGGTATGTCCAGCAGTCTTGTTGATGCGCGTCCCCAAGGTGCACGCGCTTGTTCGCGGATGGGAGGGCTCCTGCTGGCGGCCCTGCTATGGATGCCTCTCATCGGGTGTACCACCACTGCTCGCACCGTGCGCCTGGACACGGGAGAAGGCAGGCTCCTCGTCCATGTCCCGCTCGCGGATGTCGAGCCGGTGGAACTCAACGAAGACGAGTTCCAGGGAGCCGTGGTGGAGCTGGCTAGAAGCTCACGGATTCCTGTCCGGCCACAGGAGGCCGCCCGGCGGCTCTTCGAGGTGGACGCGCGCAGCGCTTCGTACACATACGAGCACCACAACCGCCGCATCATTCCGCTCGGACCGGGCGAGCACCTCGAGGAAGAGCCACCCGCCGCGGAAGTGGAATTGACGCGCGCCTACCTGCGCTGGTGTGGACGCACCGGCAGGACCGGAGACTGTCTATGCCTGCTGACGGAGAGCCCCCTCGTCAACGGCGATGGCCGATTCGCCCTGGCCCTGGCCCTCGCCAAGGGCGCCGTCCTGGATGAGATGCTGGAGGCGTTCAAGGACATGGCCGACCCCCACGCCATGGTGGCAGCGGTGCTCTGGACCTGGACCACGTACATGGTCCTCCTCTCCATTCCCGACGTGACGGTCTCCAAGGGTCTCGCGGCCGTCATGACCGCCACGCTCATCTCCTATGTGGGCATCGACACCTTCTGGGGCCTCATCGTGGGCTTCAAGCGGCTGATGGACGAGGCGGACCGGGCCACCACGTTCAACGAGTTGCGCGAGACAGGCGAGCGGTACGGCAAGGTCATGGGACGCAACGCGGCACGAGCGTTCGCCATGCTGGCCACCGCGGCCCTTGGCAACACGGCAGTGGGGCTGGCGACGAAGGTGCCGACGTTGCCTGGCTCGGCACCCGCGGCAGTGAGGGCCGCGGAGCAGGGAGGCTACTGGCTACCAGCGGTCGCGGAGGTGCGAACCGTGGCCATCACCACGGAGACCCTCACCCTCTCCCTGGCACCGGGGGCGACGGCCATGGCCGCCCAGGGAACGAAACCTGGCAGCCGCGTGGATGTCCATCACATCGCCACCATCGAGAACAGCAAGTCCACGTTACGCGGAGGCCCGTGGACACCGAAGTTCCAGAAGCTCTTCGCCAGGGCCGGGATGAGAATGAAGGATGCGGAGAACACGGTTCCTATCGAAGGCCATAAAGGGCCGCATCCCGAGCGATACCATCAGCTCGTCTTCGAAGAACTGGACGGAGCCATGCAAGGTTGCCGCGGTCTCGCGGAGTGCCGGGCTGCGCTGACGAGGGCACTCGACTGGCTGGCCAGGGAGATCGCCACGCCCGGCACGGAGCTCAACCAACTCGTCACTCGAGGAGCGCCGCGCTAGATGTCCTTCATGCCCCAACGCTTCTTCAAGCTGTCCGACGATGTCCATGTGCCTGGACGCTGGCACCTGGACAATCCCACGGACAGCCAGGAGCGCGAGCTGGACGACCCTTGGGTATTCAGAGCAGGGGAACCCGTGCGCATCGCGGGAAGGTTGAAGATTCCCATCGAGCACGCGGGGAGAGCGCTCGACTTCACCCTCGCGGGCCTGAGCGTCCCGGTCGTCCACGTCAGGGTCGCATCCCTCTTCACGGAACTGGCTCCCGGCGATGTACAGCTCATCCCCGTGGACATCGAGGGCCAGCCGGACTCGTACCTCATCCTGGTAGCCACTCGGCTCATCCGCTGTATCGACGAGCAAGCGTCCCGGATACGACTCTGGACTCACGAGGATGGACTGCCCCACAAGGTCGGGCAGTACGCCTCCGTGCGTGACCTGCGCATCGACCCGTCGAAGGCAGGCGACGCCAAGGTGTTCCGCGCACACGGATGGCCAGGCCCCCTCCTCATCTCCAGCGATATCAAGGAGGCCCTGGAGCGCGTGGGCGTTACGGGCGTGAAGTTCGAGGCGGTCTGATGGGCTCCGAGCAGCGACGAGCCAGATACGCTTGGGAAGGTCACGCGCCCAGGAGGAAGGGACCCAGCTGGTCCGCGTGCACTTCCCATCCGAGATCCCCCTGGCGAACGTAGCGCCGGATCCGAACCTGGTACTTGGGGAGTCCATTCCGGTCCCGATCACGGAACACCTCCACGAGGTTGAAGCCGTTGTTCGCCGAAATCTCACGGCTGCCCAGCGAGGGCGCAGCGGCGATGCGGAGCGTGCGTCCCCCGGAGTGGTTCAGCCATCGTTCCTCGGCGAACCAGCCGGTGTGGACATGACCGCAGAGCACCAGGCAGAAGCCCTTCTCCATCAGCACCTGCTTGACGGCCCCCGCGTTGAGCAGCCCCGAATAGCGCGCCACCTCCGTGGAGGGGAGCGGCGAGGGCGGGTGGTGCATGACGGAGATCCGCACTGGGAGGCTGTCCTTCCAGTGATGCGTGCTGACGCGGCGCAAGTCCCTGTCCTCCACCAGCCCGGGATCGATGCGGGCCGCGTCCGTCGCGAGCTTATCGGCCTTCTCCCGCTGCTCTTTCGTTGGCACCTTCGGGAGCTTCGCCAGTTCCTGGAGGAGATTGTAGTGCTCCCGCTCTTCCTCGATCTGCCCTCCGAGCTCACTCGTCCCCAGGAGGAGGACCGTGATGCCGAGATCCGGCCACTCGATCGGCTCGAGCTTCCGGTCGGCGGGTGGCACCTCAAGGTGCGGGTGCGCGTAGCCGTGGAAGAAGTCGGCGAAGTTCTGGTGCCGAGCGGGCTGGAGCCCCCCGCGAGTCTGGCTCCAGTCGACATCATGGTTGCCACCCACCAGGAGGATCCGTTGGGCATCTTCGCCGAGCAGGACATGCGGCTCCAGCAACGGCGGGAGCCGGTCCAGCCAGTTCCGCGCCTCCTGGCACTGCTCCTTCGTCGCCCACTCCGTCAGATCTCCCGAGATGATGATCACGTGCGGTGCCTTGCCGCTCCTGCGCAGCCCCTCCAGGTGGGACAGGTAGCTTTCGCGGACGAGGCCAGGATCGAGCGCTTCGGCCAGCAATCCGGCCTCCTTGGCGTCGATGCTCTGCGCGGACTTCGGACCGACATGGATGTCCGAGAGGTGGTGGATGCGCAACGGAGAGAGGCGAGCGGCCAACACCGGGTCGGCGATCCGAAGACGCCCCGTGGCGGCATCCTCCTCCACGAGCCCTGCGTCCACCAGCGGCTCGCAGGAGCGGGAATCCACCGCCTCGCTCCTCACGATGGCGTGGAGCAGTCCCTGGTGGCCCTCTGTGAGGGCATCCCAGAAGACATGGTGGAAGTACCGATGCTGTGTGGTCTCGGAGGCATCCAGCACCGTCTTGAGGAGCTTACGCGCCAGGGGCACGCCTTGTTTCCGAGCCCGCTCGTCCACCTCGAAGAGCAGCTCGAGCAGGAACGGGGTTCGCCTCCAGTCTGGTGGCACCTGTGCCAGCACCTCGTGAGCTTCGGAAGTCCGCGCCAGCTTCGCGGCCTCTGGGGGAGCGAGGGGGTCGAGCCGCAGGATGGATTTGAAGGAGATGCGCCCGTTGCCTCCATCCGCGCGCTGGAGATGGTGCAACTCCCGGGGCGTCAGCGCGAGGATCACGCTTGTCCTGGCGCTCCGTAGCTTCTCGCACCGAGAGAGGAATGCCTGGGCGGCATTGAGCGACGTGGCCTCGTCGCCGGTTTCGATCAGGCCGGAGATCTCGTCCAGGAGCCAGAAGCCTTCGGGCTTCACCTTCTTGCTGGAGGACCAGGTCTTCTTGTCGCTGGGCAGGCGCAGTTCCAGGTAGCACGCTGAAGCGCCCAACCGATGCTCCAGCTCCCGGAGCGTCCACGTCTTGCCGTAGCGGCGAGGCGCAAGCACCAGCCAGAGCGCCCCTTCTGGGGGAGGCGTCCGCACCTTCTGCAACAGCTCCGTGTAATCGCGGGCCGTCAGGTTCGCATCGTAGCCGCGGCGGGCGTCATAGGTGGCCATGTGTCAGCTCCTCACGGGTCCAGGGCCTCCGCGCGGCGACGGAGCCAGTCAAAGAACGGTCGATCCGTCAACCAGCGGCCCGACTCAGTGCACAGCCCGGTGTCCACCAGCAGCGTCCGCTCCTCGGGCGGCAGCGCGTGGAACTCCGGCCGCCGCTCGCGGTGGGTGAAGAGAAGCTTCCTCACGGACTCGGGGAACTCTCGGAGGCGATCCTCAAACACCGCGGAGCGCCCGACCAGCAGGCGCTGATCGTACAGCTCGGCGAGCGCGGCCTTGTCGTTGAAGGGCTTGAGGTTGCCAGCCTCACGCGCGAAGTACAGCGCGTGGCCCATGGCCTGCAAGTAGAAGGGCCACTCGCCACACAGTTCCAGGAGCCAGTCCGCCACGCGATCCGGGACCAAACCTGGGACCGCCTCCGTGAGGAAGCGGCGCGCCTCCTCTTGGGGGATGGGCTCGAGCACGACCGGAGTGAAGTCGTTGCCAAAGGAGGAACCGGGGCAGACCTCGTTGGCGCGGCGGATGATCCGTACCCAGTCCCAGTGCGAGCCCGCGAGCACGAGGGCGGCATGGCGCTGGCCCAACTCGCGCAGCCACGGGAAGAGCGTCTCGTCGCCCCGCTCGAGCGCGCCCACCTCGTCCAGGAGGTAGACGTGGCGGAGAGCCTTGGCCCGGGAGCGCCTGCCCAGCTCCCGGAGCAGCTTGTCGCCAGGTGAGGAGCCGCGCGGGGTGGAGGTCGCCAGCGCTGGCTCCAGCAGCAGCGCCAGCTCGTCGGCGGAGCGGGGCGGGCGTCCCTGGAGTGACTCGTAGCGGACTGTGTACCCAGCCTCGGAGAGACGGTGAGACATGTGCTCCAGCAGCCATGTCTTTCCCGCCCTGCGGGGGCCCAGGAGGATGGCCGGGCTGCGTCCTGTCACCAGCGCGAGCAACTCGTGGACGGTGGTCTCCCGGCCCACGAGGTGCCCGTCGTCTTCGAGCGCGGAGCCAGGCCGGAATGGGGAGGAGGGGAGCGCTTCAGCGGAGGGGGAAGGAGACGAAGCCTTGGGAGCCGATTCAGGAACGTGGTGACACTCGCCATCCCAGGGCTCGCCGCCTGACCAGCCTCGTGCGGCCAGCTCTTTTGCCAGCTCGTTGCTGTCTCCTGGCCTGCCTTCCAGCGCCGCCCTCACCTTGTCAGGCCGGTAAAGAATGGAGCGCAGCATTCGAGGGAGGGGGAGGTAGAGGAGCGTCTCAGGCCGCTCGGGTCGAGCCACGGACAACCAGTGGCGCGAAGGATCTCCGTTGAAGAGACAATAGCCGCTCGGTGTGGACGCCAGGCTGCTCGGGCCCGCTACCCTCCACTTCACCAGGAGCTGGCCTTTCTTGGTATCCCAGATGCACAGGCCGTCAGACCCCGAGGAGGCCAGCCTCCGTCCGTCCCCGCTCCAGGACACGGACAAGACAATGCCTGCGTGACCCGAGAGGGAGCGCA
>NZ_JPMI01000261.1 GCF_000733295.1 Archangium violaceum Cb vi76
CCGTCCTCCCCCGAGGAGGCCAGCCTCCGTCCGTCCCCGCTCCAGGACACGGACCTGACACCTCCTGCGTGGCCGGTCGCGATGCGCGGTTGAAGCGAGCGGGGGGCGAGCCGCGGCGTCGCGTGAGGGGGCGCGGGTATCATGAGCGCCGCGGTCACCTCGGCCCCACTCAGCTCGGCACCTTCCCAGCGGCTCTCCCACCACACGGACTGGCTCAGCGTCGCTCGGGAGAGGTTCGCGCCCACCGCATCGCACCGCGTCGCCTCGGCCTGGGTGAAGTCCGCCCCCGTTGCATTGGCACCCCGCAGCGAGGTCCCCTCCAGCCGCACTCCCACCAACACCGCATGGGAGAGATCCGCCCCCGCGAGGTCCGCGCCAGACAGATCCGCTCCCGCGAGCCGGGCTCCGTGCAGCAGGGCCGCTCCCAGACGGGCACCGCGCAGATCCTCACCCGTCAGCTCCACCCCTCGCAGGTCGGCCCGCTCGGGGAGCCACTGCCTCCCGTCCTGCGCCCAGACCGCCAACCCATGCAGAAGCCGGAATGCATTGGTCACCGCCGGGCCCGCCCTACCACTCTCCGTTCCCCTCGCTCGCAGCAGCGCCTGCAGAGCGAGCACGGCGCGGGACTGCAGGGCATCTCCCGTCCTGCGCCGGAGCACCTCTCCGAGAAACGCCGCCACCTCGCGAGTGAACGGGCGGGTGTCCAGCGCCTGCTCCGGCTGGACCTCCAGGGTCTCCACCAGTGCCCGGGCGAGGAAGTACTCGAGGAAGGACTTATGCGCGAACCGGTAGTGTTCCTCGCCCTCACGCACGAAGAAGGCACCTCCCTCGATATCCCGAAAGACGGCGGAGGGCGTCAAGTGATCGGGGAGCTGCCGACCCATGCGCTCACGCACGGTCCTTCGCAGTTCCCGCCACGAACAGGACGTCCTGCCCGAGCGCCACAGTTCCTCCGCGAGCGCCTCGGCGAACTCCTGCTTCTGGGTGTGGGAGAGCGATTCGCCATCCTCCGAGGTCTGCGAGAGCCAATGCCGCAGGTAGGCTTCGTAGATGTCCGCTGGCGCCACCCGTGCCGTGGGCGCGATGCGCTCCAGGGACGCCAGCACCATGCCGAGCAGCAGCGGCCGTGTCACCAGGTCCATCAGATCGTAGGTGTCCTGGAGCCTCTTGAGCGCCTCATCCACCTTCTGCGGCGAAGGCAGGCTCTTCTCCATCAACTCCTTGATCTGGCCGAAATCAAAAGGCTGGAAGGTAATACGCGTGAGACCCGAGGAGGTCCCCAGCGCCTGGCGCAGCGCCTCAGCAGCGGTGGAGTGGAGCGTGGTCTCTGACTCGAAGTAGTGCTCACGCGAGGACACCACCACGCGGCCGGTCTCCTCCGCGACACCAAGCAGTTCCGACAGCCGCCCGGCCAACCCGCTCGATCCGAGCCGCGTGGCCATCTCATCGAAACCATCAAAGACGGGCAGCACCCGCCGGGTTCTGATGAGCAGACGCAGCGCCGCGCGGTTGGCGGGGGTATCCTCAGCGCCTGCGGCGTCCAGCAGCAGTCCGTGGGCGTCGCGGCCGGTGGCAGCGGAGGCGAGGCTGCTCAGCAGGGGACGCGGTGCCTCGTCCTGGCTCCACAGCCGAGAGCACCACACCGCCAGGGTGGTGGACTTGCCAGCGCCGTATTCACCCAGGACCAAGGCCGTCTGGTCCCCTGATTCAAGCCACTGGTCCAGCGCGTCCAGTGCGGGCAGTGACACCTCCCCCACCCGGACAGTGGGTTGGACGAAAGAGCCATTCACGGTGGCCAGGCGCTCGGCTCGGAGCACCTCCACCCGCTCTCGTCCCTTTTCGAAACGGGAGCACAGGGCTTCAAGCCGCTTCTTGCCAGACTCGGTGGAGACGCACTGCATCTCCACTTGCCGAAGTTCCTCTTCCAGGGCGCGCTGAACCTGTGGGGTGTGCCCTCTCCACCAACCGTCAACCTCCCAGAACTGGATCGCCCAGTGCTCCCCCACGTGACTGATGGGGAGGATCGCGCCCACGGCCTGCCCCTCCACCGCCACGGCCATGGCCGCGGTGGGGCCGGGCGCTTCCGCCACGGTCAGCAGGAAGAGCTCTTGCGCGGCGAGGAGTACGCCCGCACTGAACCCCTCTCCATCATCATAGGCAGGAGCTGTCGCTGCGTGGAGCGCACGCCCTTCGCGCGTCGTGGCCCGGAAGTCCTCGGGTCGTGGCCGAAAGCGGAAGACGAAGCCCCCGCGCCGCAGCTCGCCCAGCGCCGCCGGATCGATCCCAGCGGGGATGGCCCAGCGCACCTCCGCCTTGGGCTCGGGCTCGGGCTCGGAGGGCTCGGGGCTCTGGTGCACCACCCGACGCACGAACTCCAGCGCCGTACTCCCGGCCTCCGTCCACTCGCCGGGATCAGGCGGACTCACCGGGCGCGCCGCATCATGGAGCCGCTGCACCAGCGCGCCCAGTCCGAAACCGCGCCAGTCCTTCTGCCACTCGAAGATCGCGTCCGCCGCGCCACCGGCCAGCACCGCCCGCAGGGCGGGCAGCGGCAGCGCCTGGGGCGGCAGGACGATCTCCCGGGTATAGCGGCGGAACTGCTCCACCGAGACGAGGCTGTCCAGTTCCCTCGAGAGCCGGCGGAGACGCGCCTCGCGAGCCTTGTTGCTGGCACCCGCATCCAGGAGCAGGGGGCGTGCCTCGGCGACCTGCTGCGCCAGGAACTCCACCGCCTCGTCATCCTCGCGCTCCAGCAGGGGCCCCACCCGCGCGAGCCACTGTGCGTAGCGCTCACCCGCTGGGTGCACCGGGTAGACGAGCCCCGCCGCGGCGAAGGGGACGATGGGGCGCTTCTGGTCGTAGCGTGTGGACGGTCCCACGCGTGCGAAGCCGAGATCCACATCCGCGACGATGACGCCCTCGTCGCCCGGCTCCAGGTAGCCGGCGTGCTCGGGGAAGCGGCGCAGATCTCCGGCGTGGCCCTCGTCCACGAAGATGGAGCTGCCGCCCGCGGCCTTCTTCCCCGAGAAGACGGCGACGTCCGCCCAGAGCACGGGCCGCCCGTAGCGCTGAGCCTCTTCCTGCGCCTTGGCGTGAAACTCCGGGATGGTGTGGAAGGGCGTGTAGCTCGGCACCGCCAGGAAGTGGCTCTGCTCCAGGGCCTCGGCCACGAGCTTGAGGTGGGCCTCTCCTCCACGGTGGAGGAAATCGAGGCAGATGAGAACGCCCATGGGCCCGGGAAGCCCTTCGAGCGGGATGGGGCGCCACACCTGACCCGGCCGCAGTTCCTGCTCCATCTCGGTGAGGGAGAGCTTGGGCTGAAGCCCGAGCAGGCGTCCGCGGTGGAGCACCGGGCAAATAGCCTGGCCGAGCGCCGGGAGTTGTCCGCCGAGCCGCTCGTAGACGCCGGATTGCCGCGCGGGCCGGGTGACGGAGTGGGTCCCCGCCACGATGACCAGATCCCCACCGGCACGAGCCACCTGCTCGAGCACCTGCCAGGGCAGGCTGTACTCGGGGAAGACAATGAGCCGGACACCCCACTGCTGACACTGGCCGAGAATCGCCTGGACCTTGAGCAGGAGCTGCTCGCGGTGGAGGCGGGCGATGCGCTCGCGCAGCTCGCTGAAGCGGGTGTCCAGCTCGGGTGGGGGCTCGCCCTCCGGGCGCAGGGCGTCCGCGTGAGCCAGGTCGAAGAGAGGATCCTCGAAGGGCGCCCGTCCTGGGAGCGCGATGGCTGGCTGACAGGCGAGCTGGACGACGGCAACGCGGGTATATGCGCGAGGGGGCATGGGTATTGGAGGAAGCGCTTCGACCGAACCCGATTTCTAACAGCTACCCGAGCCGTTCTCGCGGGTGATGTCAAAGCCGGTCCGACTCGGGAACGCCTGCGGTCCCCGTTACCCCCATGCCAATCCGAGGCAACCCGCGCGGGCCGCGGACCTACGCGGAGAGGGCTTCCTCTTCTCCGTGGATGAGCCAGCGCCGTGCCGACTGGTCGTCCGTGAAACGGCGGAGGATCTTGTCCGTCCCGCTCTCGCGCGCCACCCGGTTGAGCTGCAACGCGGCCATCTGGCTCTCCACCATCTCCGCCACCCGCTTCACGCCATTCTGGATGCCGAACTGCTGCACGTCCCGCAGCATCTCCGCCACCGGCGGCGCGGAGGGACGGAAGGTGCGCATGTCCGCCTTGATGCCAATGTCCCGCCCGGCCAGCGACAGCGTGGCGGCCCTCAGCTCCTCGACGAACCTCGTCATCTCCTCCGGGCGGATGAACCCATCCAGGACGAGCTCGATGATGCAGTGCTGTTTGTCGATGTCGATCCGATACACGGCCGCTCTCCTTCGTGAGAGCTGAAGAGGCGTCGAGCCTAACATTCCTCCCCTGGCAGGAGCGGTCCCCCCTCCCACCATGTCGGGTAGTCAGCTTCTCTCCAGGAGGGAGAGCAACAGCTCCAACCCTCGCGCCGCCGCCGCACGGCGGATCGTCTTCCGGTCCCCCGTGAAGACGTGGCGCTCACCCACGTGCGTCCCATCCCGCCGCGTCACCGCGAGGTACACGAGCCCCACCGGCTTCGCCTCCGACGCCCCCCGAAGGTCCAGCGATCCCCGTCTCGGCGAACGCCAACGTGGCGTGCGAGCGGGCCAGCGCCCCCCGTGCGAGCGCCAGCGCCACCTGCTCGCTGACCGCGCCGTGGGCCACCATCAACTCCACCGGCACGCCGAGCTGCTCCGTCTTCGCCTCGTTCGAGTACGGGACGAAGCCGCGCTCCACCACCGCCGACGCCCCGGCGATGTCCGTGAGGCTCGCCGACACGAGTCCTCCCGTACTGGCCTCCGCCAGCGCCAGCCGCTCACCCGCGCGCCGGCAGGCCTCCAGCACCCGCCGGGCCCGCTCCTCCAACGAGGGCTCCTCCATGGCTCAGCAGCTCGCTTCCGGGGTGGCACACAGGACCGTCACCAACGTCTCCTCCTTGTAGCCCACGCCCACATACCCCGGCTCCGCACGGATGTGCACCGCCGGGTGCGGGAAGGACCAGCCTCCCTCGAGCAGGCTGGCCGGTGCTGGACGGAAGCCCGCCGTCCTCAACCGGTGGCCCCACGTCTCCACCCGCTCGTGCCGCTCGTACCGCTGCGAGTCGTCCACCGCGCCGAGGATGTCCTCGAACTCCCGGCCGAAGAACAGCTTGATGCCGTTGCGCTCGCGCTCGGGCAGGCCCAGCGCGTCCACCAGCTCGAAGTGGTGCGAGAAGTGGTGCCACGCGTTGTGGAAGCGCTCGGACAGCGAATCGGTGGCATGGTCCGAGTTCGGCTCGACCAGCACCACGGCGGCGGGCTCCACGGTGCGCAACCGGTGGAAGATCTCCTGCCGGTCCACCCCCGCGGCCATGTGGTGCATGGCGAAGGCCGCGTGCACCAGCCGCGGCCCGGGCGTGTCGCGCAGCAGGGCCCAGTCCTCCTCGTCGAGCGCCTCGAGCACCTTGGGGATGCCCAGGAAGCGCAGGGCCATCCCCATCTCCCCGGCGAGCGCCATGAGGGACGTCTCCGCCTGACGCAGGCTCCGCGGGTCCGGCTCCACGCCCACCACGGTGAGCCGCCGCAATGTGGTGCCGCGCTCCGCCAGCCGGCGCAGCAGCGCCACCTCCTGCCGCCCCGTGCCCAGGCCCACGTCGATGAGCGTGGCGTCCTCGTGGCCCTCGAGCAGCCCACACAGCAAGTCATTGGCGATCCGTCCCGCCATGCCCACCATGGGGAGCCGCTCGGCCACCAGGTTGAAGAGGGAGATTTGAGGCAACTCGAAGCGCCGCAGGTAGAGGTTCATCTGCCGCGCCTCGCCCACGCCCACGCGCCGGGCGAGCGCCGCGGCGAAGAGGAAGTACTGCATGTCCTCGGGCACCGCATCCACGTCCAGCCGCCGGGTGAGTGCCCCGAGTGAGCACCGGGCCGCGGCCGACTGGCCCGTCCGCAGCTCCTCCAGGGCACGCGTGAGCAACGCGTATTTCTCCGCTCGCATGTCCGTTCCCTCCAGCCCCCTCGGGATGGGTGTCCAGAGGGAATTGAATTCAAGGGGACCGATTGGATCCCCGCGGGAGGGAAGGAGCGGAAGTGGGGACGGAGGTGCGCTAGCGGCGGCGCTTGCCGCCTCCACCTCCGAAGGCGATGAGCAGCACGCCGCCCACCACGCCCGCGGCGCCGAGCACCAGGTCCCGCTGCGTGCGCTCGGAGTATCTACCGGTGAACGTCTCCATGGCGCGCTCCGACAGCGAGCCGGTGGCGCGGTACGCGGTCACCAGGAAGACGGTGCCGGCGACGACGAGCATGAATCCCAGGATTCGGGCGATCCCCACGGCGTTTCCCCTCGAAAGTGTTGAGCCACGCAGGTTAGTGCGGAACGGGGCCCTCGGGGGTAGCTTCCGCGCCCATGGCGACCTCCCTCCTCGAGCTCTTCCTCACCCGCGCCCGTCAGGCTCCCGAACGGCCCGTCCTGGACTTCGAGCAGCAGCGCTTCACCGCCGGACAGCTCGCCGGACACGTCACCGCCTTCGCCAGCGCCCTCCAGCGCCGCGGGCTGAAGTCCGGCGAGCGCGTGGCCCTCTTCCTGGAGAACAGCCCCGCCTTCGTCATCGCCTACCTGGGCACGCAGTACGCCGGGGGCGTCGTCGTCCTCGTCAACACCCAGTACCGGCAGGTGGAGCTCGGCCACATCCTCTCCGATGCCGGCGCACGCGTCTGTGTCACCGGGGCCGCCGGGGCCGAGGAGCTCGCCCCGCTGAAGGCCCCACTGTCCGCGCTGGAGTGGCTCGTCACCGTGGAGTCACCGGACGGGCCCCTGCCATGGCCCGACGTGGGCTTCGACACGCTCCTCGCCGAGGGAGACGCCCACGCCGCCCTCCCCATGCCCCGGGGCGAGCAGCTCGCCGTGCTCGGCTACACCTCCGGCACCACCGGCCGCTCCAAGGGCGCCATGCTGCTGCACCGCAACCTGCTCGCCAACGTGCGCGCCGTCACCGAGGCCTGGCGCTGGACGGAGAACGACAGGCTCCTGCTCACCCTCCCGCTCTTCCACACCCACGGCCTCATGGTGGGCCTGCACGGCACCCTCTCCTCCGGTGGCAGCGTGGACCTGCGCCGCCGCTTCGCCGCCCCCGAGGTCCTCTCCGCCCTCCAGGAGGACGCCTCCCTCACGATGTTCTTCGGCGTGCCCACCATGTACGGCCGGCTCGTCGAGGAGGCCCGCCGCACCGGGCTGCGTCCCCGTCCCCTCCGGCTGCTCGTCTCCGGCTCGGCCCCGCTCAGCCCCCAGCTCTTCCACGACGTGGCGGAGACGTTCGGCCAGCGCATCCTCGAGCGCTACGGGATGACGGAGACCCTCATGAACACCACCAACCCCTACGAGGGCGAGCGCCGTCCCGGCACCGTGGGCATGCCCTACCCCGGCCAGGAGGCGCGCGTGGTGGACGTGCGCACCCGCCAGCCGCTGCCGGACGGCGAGACGGGGGAAATCGAGGTCCGCGGCCCCCACGTCTTCGCCGGCTACTGGCAGCGCCCGGACGCCACCGCCGAGTCCTTCGACGCCGAGGGCTGGTTCCGCACCGGAGACCTCGGCCTGCGGGACGGGGACGGCTACTTCCATATCACCGGCCGCGCGCGCGAGCTCATCATCAGCGGCGGCTTCAACGTGTACCCGCGCGAGGTGGAGGAGGTGCTCGCCACCCACCCGGGCGTCGCCGAGGTGGCGGTGCTCGGCCTGCCGGACCCGGACTTCGGCGAGCAGGTGGTGGCCGTCGTCGTCCCGCGCTCGCCCCCGCCCTCCGCCCAGGCGCTGGCCGACTTCTGCAAGGACCGGCTCGCCAGCTTCAAGAAGCCCCGCCGCGTCGAGCTCGTGGACGCCCTGCCCCGCAACGCGCTCGGCAAGGTGCAGAAGCACCTGCTGCGCGAGCACCTCCAGACACCCGCCGCCCCCTCGAGCGTTCAGAAACCAACAGAGCCGTGAGCGTTCGGACACATGCGGACACTCGCAGCGGAATTCTCCTCGGGACGTAAGCGGTGCCAGTAGTGTCCACTCGGCGAGAGAGGAGACGGGGAGCGTGAACGAAGCAGAGCAGCCCGAGGAGTCCACGCGCCGGGTGCCGACCGGGTCCACCGGCCTGGACACCCTGCTCAGGGGCGGGTGGCTCCATGGTGGCACCTATATGGTCACCGGGGCGCCGGGGACGGGGAAGACCATCCTGGGCAACCAGCTCTGCTTCTCGCACGTGGCCAACGGCGGGCGGGCCGTGTTCGTCACCATGCTGTCCGAGTCCCACGGGCGGATGACGGAGCACCTGCGCCGCATGCGCTTCTTCCAGCGGGACGTCATCGGCCAGTCGCTGCACTACGTGAGCGGCTACGCCACGCTGAAGGCCGAGGGGCTCGAGGGGCTGGCGAAGCTGCTCTACCGCTCGGTGCGCGAGCACGAGGCCTCGGTGCTGGTGGTGGACGGGCTGCTGGCGGCGCAGGAGAGCGCTGGCTCGGTGCTGGCCTTCCGCGAGTTCCTCCATGGCCTGGGCGTGCACAACGCGCTGGCCGGCTGCACCACCCTGGTGCTCACCAACCGGCAGGAGAACGCGGCGGACCCGCAGTTCGCCATGGTGGATGGGGTGGTGGTGCTCGAGCTGCAGCAGCGGGGACTCCGGGCGGTGCGCACCGTGGAGGTGACGAAGCTGCGCGGCGAGGCCCAGCTGCTCGGCCGGCACACCTTCGACATCAACGAGCGGGGGCTGAGCGTCTACCCGCGCCTGGAGAGCCTCCACCGCCACCCGCCCCAGGAGAAGCTGGACCTGGAGCGGCGGCAGGGCTTCGGCCTGGCGCGGCTGGACGAGATGATGCAGGGCGGGGTGCGTCCCCACTCGTCCACGCTGCTGCTCGGCTCGCCGGGCAGTGGCAAGACGCTGCTGGGGCTGCACTTCCTGGAGTGCGGCGCGCGCCAGGGCGAGCCCGGCCTCTATTTCGGCTTCATGGAGACAGCCCCCCGGCTGCTGGCGAAGGCCGACGGCGTGGGCCTGCCCCTGCGGCCGGCGGTGGACTCGGGCCGGGTGGTGCTGGAGACGCGGGCGGCGGTGGAGACCCTCCCGGACGCGCTGGTGCACGAGCTGCTGGGCCTGGTGGAGCGCCACCGCATCCAACGGCTCTTCCTCGACGGCCTGGAGCCACTCCTGCAGGAGCCGCTGGAGCCTGGCCGGGCCCCGGACTTCCTCACCGCGCTGCTCAACGTGCTGCGCTCCCGGGGGGTCACCACGCTGATGAGCCAGCAGACCCGGGTGCTCTTCGGGCCCCGGCTGGAGGCGAAGCTGGAGGGCGTGGAAGGCATCGTCGACAACATCGTGTTCCTCCGGTATGTGGAGTTCCGCTCCCAGCTGTACCGGATGCTGTCCATCCTCAAGATGCGCGAGAGTGACTACCAACCCGCTCTGCGCGAATTCTCCATCTCGACTCGGGGCATCGACGTGGCCGAGACCTTCGAGAGCGCCGAGGCCATCCTCACCGGACTGGCCCGGCCGCTGAATGTGAAGACCAAGCGCACCCGCCCCAAGAAGGCGGTACGGCGCCTGCCCTCCCGGAAGCGGAGCCGCTCATGAGCAAGCTCCTCATCGTGGACGACGAGGTGGCCATCCTGGAGGCCCTCACGGACATCCTCTCCGTGGAGGGGTACGAGGTGTTCACCGCCGCCAACGGGGCCGAGGGACTCGACCATGTGCGCAAGGACCGCCCGGACCTCATCCTGCTGGATTTGATGATGCCGGTGATGGACGGGCAGGAGATGCTGCGCCGGCTCAAGGAGGACCCGGAGCTGCGCCACACCCCCGTGGTGGTGATGAGCGCCGGGCGCGTCTCCAAGTCGGAGCTGCAGGGCAGCCGCTTCCTCGCCAAGCCCTTCGAGCTCGATGACCTGCTGGACACCGTGGCCGCCGAGCTGAACAAGGGACACTGAGGCATGCACCCTCTCCCTCTGGGAGAGGGCTGGGGTGAGGGTCTGCCTATCCCTGA
>NZ_JPMI01000262.1 GCF_000733295.1 Archangium violaceum Cb vi76
GGGTCTGCCTATCCCTGACCCGTGGCCGCGCGGAACAGGTGCGTGCGGTAGTGCGTCAGCTCGGCGATGCTCGCGCGCAGGTCCGCCAGCGCCGTGTGCCCCGACGACGTCTTCCTCAGCGGCACCATGTCCGGGAACCACGCGTTGCCCAGCACCTTGATGCTCGTCACGTCCACCTGCCGGTAGTGCAGGTAGCGGTCCAGCATCGGCATGTACTTCACCAGGAAGCGCCGGTCCGTGTGGATGGAGTTGCCACAGAGGATGCCCTCGTTCAGCCCACAGTGCTGCATCACCAGCCCGGTGATTTCCCGCTCGGCCACCCGCAGCGACGTCGAGGACTCGCGCACCTTCTTCAGCAGCCCGTTGCGCGTGTGCATCTCCTTCACCACCGGCTCCATCCGCCCCAGCACCTCGTCCGGCTGCCAGATGACCCGCTCCATCTCCGCCTTCGGCACCAGGTCCGGCCCCGTGATGATGACGCCAATCTCGATGATGGCCGATTCGTCGGGGTCCAGTCCGGTCATCTCCAGATCGAGCCAGACGAAACACGGGTTCAAGTTCGGTGCGGGCATGGGAGGCGCAGTCTAACCCGCGGATTCCAGAACGGGGACGGATACCCTCACCCCGTCCCTCTCCCGGTGGGAGAGGGGTATTGGCCGGAGTGGAGTCTTGCTCGTCAGGGCCTCGCCTCGAGTTCCAGGGCCGAGCCGAGGAAGCGCGTGAACCAACCCGCCGCCAGCGCCGCCACCCGCTCCAGTGCTCCCCGCTCCTCGAACAGGTGCGTCGCCCCCGGAATCACCTCCAGCGCCTTCGGCGCCATCATCCGCTCCAGCGCCCGCTCGTTCAGGTCCAGCACGATGTCATCCGACCCTCCCACGATGAGCAGCGTCGGCGCCCTCACCCGCCGCAGCGCGCCCCCCGCCAGGTCCGCCCTCCCTCCCCTCGACACCACCGCGCCGATCTCCTCCGGCTTCTCCGCCGCCGCCACCAGCGCCGCCGCCGCCCCCGTGCTCGAACCGAAGTAGCCCACCCTCAGCCGGCTCAGCTCCGGATTCGCGAACACCCAGTCCGTCACCTGCCCCAGCCGCCTCGCCAGGAAGTCGATGTCGAAGCGCAGCGCCGCCGTCACGTCGTCCTCCGCCTCCTCGTCCTCCGTCAGCAGATCGAACAGCAGCGTCCCCAGCCCCGCCGTCCTCAACGTGTACGCCACGTACCGGTTGCGCGGACTGTGCCGGCTGCTCCCGCTGCCGTGCGCGAAGATGACCAGTCCCCGTGCCCCCTCCGGCACCGCGAGCGTCCCGCCGAGCACCACTCCTCCCGCCCGCACCTCGACTTCCCGTTCCACCGCCATGTCGCTCCTCCTCCGCCGCTCAGACCCACCACGCATCCCCGGCGTTCATCGCCGCCTCGGGGCCCTGCTGCTTCCGCATCCGCGCCAGCACCGCCTGCACCTCCTCGTCGGAGGTCTGCCGGAAGTCGTCGTAGTACTCGCCCACCGAGCTCATGAACCCGGCCGGGTGCACGCACACCAGGTCGTCCACCTCGGGGCGCAGCGAGTCCAGCGACTCCACCGCCCCCACCGGCACCGCGAGCACGATCGCGCGCGGCCGCCGCGTCCTCAGCGCCCGGATGGCCGCCCGCACCGTCCCGCCCGTGGCCACGCCGTCATCCACCAGGATGACCGTGCGGCCCGCGATGTCCGGCGCGGGATGCCCTCCCCGGAACCGGGCGATGCGGGCCATCACCTCTTGTGACTCCCGCTCGGCCGTCTGCATCACCTCCGTCTCGGAGACGCCCAGCGAGCGCATCATCTCCCGGTCCAGGAAGAGCGCCCCTCCCTCGGCCACCGCTCCCAGTCCCAGCTCCGGCTGCCCCGGCGCGCCCACCTTGCGCACCACCCACACGTCCAACGGCGCCCCCAGCTTCCGGGCCACCTCGTACGCCACCGGAATTCCGCCTCGCGGCAGGCCGAGCACCCGGGGAGATTGGCCCCCATACTCCGTCAGCAGGTCCGCCAACTGCCGGCCCGCATCCGTCCTGTCTCGAAAGCGCATGGGTCCTCCTGGGGGCGAGGTTCTCCCTCTAGGAGAAGCACGGCGCACGCCATTGGCTCCCGACGCGCCACCGAGGGCCGGGCCGCCCTCTCGGCACGGGTGCGCGAATCCCGCGACCATGCCCACCTGGAATGAGGGATGATGGCCACGACCCGCCCGGGCCAGCCCGGCCCCGCGGGCTTCGGAGGGGACCATGGAGCTGACCGTCTTCAGCGGCACCGCCAACCGCCCCCTGGGCGAGGCACTCGCCTGGGCGCTCGGAAGTCCCCTCGGTGACTGCAAGCTCGAGCGCTTCCCGGATGGCGAGCTGCACGTGGAGCTCGGCGAGGACGTGCGCGGGCGCAACGTGTGCATCATCCAGTCCACCGTGCCGCCCGTGGGGGAGAACCTGCTGGAGTTGCTGCTGATGGCGGACGCGTGCTGGCGCGCGGGCGCGGCGCGGCTCATGGCGGTGCTGCCCTACTTCGGTTACGCGCGGCAGGACCGGCGCGCGAGCCCCAGCGAGGCGCTCGGCGGCAAGCTGGTGGCGGACCTGCTGGTGCGCGGGCACTTCGACCGGCTGATGGCGGTGAACCTCCACACGCCCTCGCTGGAAGGGTGCTTCACCGTGCCGCTGGAGCACCTGAGCGCGGGCACGATGCTGGCCGAGGCCGCGCGGCCCTACGCGGGTCCGGACGCGGTGGTGGTGTCCCCGGACCTGGGCGCGGTGAAGCTGGCCGAGCGGTATGCGCGGCAGCTCGGGCTGCCGTTGGCCATCGTCCACAAGAGCCGGGTGAGCGGCTCCGAGGTGAACGTGCAAGGCCTGGTGGGCGAGGTGCGCGGACTGCGGCCCATCATCGTGGATGACCTCATCTCCACCGCGGGCACCATCGCGGCGACTGCGGAGACGATTCTCGAGGAAGGCTGCACCGACGACATCACCGTGGTGGCCACGCACGCGCTGCTGGTGGGCCCCGCGGTGGAGCGGCTGAGCAAGGTGCCCATCCGCCGCCTCATCTCCACCGACAGCGTGGTGCCCCCCAAGGGGCTGCCCTTCCAGCACGAGGTGGTGAGCCTCGCCCCGCTGCTCGCCGACGCCATCTGCCGCGTCACGGCCCACGTGCGCCCGCACTAATGGCGGCGCCCTGTGTCTGCCTGCCTCACTGACTCATTCGCCAGTGGCTTCATTCGAATTACGAATGTCCTCCAGAGACAGGAACATTCTCCGAGGCCAGACCCCCTTTTGACCGGACTCAACGTACTGATACCCGAACCCCTCGTAAAACGCCGCTGCAGCCGCATCCTTGGCGTCCACGACAACCGCTACCGCACCACCGTGACTACTGATCTCCACAGCGCGGTCATGGGCATCGAGCAACAAGCGCTCTCCGTATCCCTGACCGCGCACGTGCAGGTGCCTAGCTAATCGTCCGATTATGACAATCGGAACAGGATACTTCGGCAGTCCCTTGGACATAGCTTTGGGGAGCAACTCCCGCTCCAGACTCCCCAGAGTCATTGTGTAGAAGCCGAGAACACGCGGAAGGTCCGGCTTGTCCGCAGGACGCCGCAATACCCACGTGCGGCTCACATCGCGACGCTGATTTTGCCCTGCCTGGGTCCGAAAAAAGAGCTCCAGCGCTTCCGAACCGCACTCAAACCCGCTGGCTCCGTCCTCACTTGCAAACGGCTCAGTCTCGAAATCAGCGATGGCTTGGCTCCTCTTGCTTACGTTGGCTTGACTCTTCTTGCCTACGCTTACTTCGCCGAGCTACTGCTGCCTTCAACTGAGGCGTTGGCCCAGGTGGGTTTTCAAGCATCTTCTGTACGCGGTCAAAATCCGCGTTCGAGAGAACGATTCGCTCACGCTGGGTAGCCCATTCCACTTGAGTCAGTGCGGGACTTGTGAACTCGCGTACGCGCTGAGGAGCATCGGCGTCGACGAACGCGATCCGCCAACCCTGCTTCAACTCAATGACCGTCTTGAAGAACAAGCTCAGAGCCTCATCTACGATCTGGCTCTTGCTCAGCCCGAGCTCTTCCTCGAAGTGCTTCATCTGCGACATACGCACGTCTGGGACACTCGCCTCTAGTCGACTCATGGCTGTTCTCCCCGTGGTCGCATCATCGCGATTTCCACTCAAACATGAGAATAACTATGACTCTTCGACGAGTCAATTCTCCCGAAGAATCACCCGCTACTCTCGGAAAAACCCCTCAAAGTAACCGAATATTCTCGGGACATCGAGGAAGTAGCCGGCCTAGCGAGCGCTCTTAACTGGCCCTTTGACGCCAACAGCCAGCTCTCAGACGAGCTCAAGCCCGGGCCCGCTCCGTCCGGCGCCGCTGCACCAGTGTCTCGAAGACGAGATACGACAGCAGCACCAGCGCCGCGAACACCACCGTCGTCCCCACCAGCCACCGGTACTCCAACGGCTCGCTCATGTGCCCCAGCACCGCCTCCATCAGCGAGCCGGGCCGGTTCAGCACATTCCAGCTGTTCCACCGCTCGAAGCGCCCCAGGTAGATGCCGTAGCCGCACAACACCGACGCCGTCAGCACCCCTCCCCACGCCACCACCCGCCCCCACCGCTCCTCCAACAGCCGCTTCCACACCTCCAGCGACAACAGCCCCAACAGCCACCCCGTCGCCGCGAAGCTCGCCAGCATCGCCGCGTCGAACCACAGCGGCACTCCCGGCCTCGGCTTCAGGTGGATGAAGTCCGTCAGCAGGTACGGCGCGTTCGGAAACGCCAGCAGCCACGCCCCTCCCAACGGCAGCAGGTTCCACCCCCTCGCCTGGCCACGCGCCTGCAGCAGCCTCGCCACCAGGGCAATCCCGTACGGCACCCACGCCAGGAACAGGTTCCACACCAGGAAGATGAAGCTCCTCCTCCCACTCCACTCCAACCTCAGGTGGAGCATCACCACCGCCACCCCGCTGCTCAGCAGCACTGGCGGCAATCCGTGATGGCGCAGGAGGGACAGCACTCGGGAGCGGGACGTCGTCATGGGATTCACCGGGGTGTGGCCCCGAGGCCACGGGCAGGTCCAGCCCCTCGCGCCCCCGGCTGACACGAAGGCACGGCAACCGTGGCCACTCGGAGACAGCTCGTCACATGGGCGGGGCTGGAAGGCATCCACCCGGGAGACAGAGCAAGCCCCGGGCCATTCCCCCGGCCTCCGGTTAATCTCCCCCACCATGTCCGATACGCTGCTCACCCACCTCGAAGCCGGAATCCTCTCCCTCACCTTCAACCGGCCCCAGAAGAAGAACGCCTTCACCCGCGAGATGTACGAGGCCGCCGCCCGCGCCCTCGTCGAGGCCGATTCCAATGACGCCGTACGCGTGGTGGTGCTCACCGGCTCGGGCGGCGCCTTCACCGCCGGCAACGACTTGAAGGACTTCCTCGAGCACCCCCCCACCGGAGAGGACAGCCCCGTCTTCCGCTTCCTGCGCGCGCTCGCCCACTTCTCGCGCCCCATCGTGGCCGGCGTGGACGGCGTCGCCGTGGGCATCGGCACCACCCTGCTGCTCCACTGTGACTACGTCGCCGCCACCGAGCGCGCCGCCTTCAGCATGCCCTTCGTCAACCTCGGCCTCAGCCCCGAGGGCGCCTCCAGCGTGCTGCTGCCCCGCGTCGCCGGCCTGGCGCTCGCCTCCGAGCTGCTCATGTTCGGCGAGCCCTTCGACGCGCCCACCGCCCTGCGCGCCGGCATCATCAATCAGGTGGTACCCGAGGCCAGCCTCGCCGAAACCGTGCGGAAGCGCGCCGCCGCGCTCGCCGCCAAACCCGTCGAGTCCCTGCGCCTCACCAAGCGCCTGCTGCGCGAGCCCCTGCGCGCCACCGTGGACGACGCCCTCTCCCGCGAGGGCGCGCTCTTCGTCCAACGGCTCGGCTCCGCCGAGGCCCGCGAGGCCTTCAACGCCTTCCTGTCCAAGAAGAAGTAGCCGACGCCCGGGGGGCCTACGCCGCCCCCTCCAGCAGCGGCGCCTCACCCCGCAGCCGCTCGGCCGTCAGCTTCAGCCTCCGCACCACCCGCCCCATGTCCGCCGGCGACACCGGCGGCCACACTCGCGGTGGAGTCCTCGGGAGGCTGGGTCGCGGCTGACCCTCCCCCGACGTCGTCTCCTCCGAGGGGGATGACTGGGGAACCACGAGGGGAGACAGGCCGTCGTCCGTCGCGTGCGACATCGTCGCCTCCAAGGGGGGGAACCTCCACACTCCGGTACCGTGACTCCGGGTGAAGAGGCTAGGCACCCCCTCCTGGAGCGTCAAGGCAGCCGGGCTCTGGCTGGAGAATCTGTTTTCCATCCAAAGCCCGGAAAGCCCTGAGTGTCCTGGGGATGACAGGACTCAGCGTCCGGGGCGCGCCGGCACCTTCTTCGGCGAGGCGAGGAAGGACTCGACGCTGGAGCCCTGCGCCGCCTTGAAGGCGATGCACAGGTCCATCCTCTCCAACGCCTGCGCCAGCGAGCGGGTTCCACCCGGGGCGCGCTCCATGCGCTCGGTGAGGAAGGCGGCGGCCTCCTGGCGGTGCACCGGATCGCAGTACGCGGAGAACGCCCACACCAGCGCCCCCAGCCGCTCCTCCGGCATCCGCGCGGCGAGCGCGTCGTAGTTCTCCTTCACGAAGGCGGAGGCCACGTCCCGCGAGCGCACGTCCTGGCCCGCGGCGAAGAGCAGCCACGCCACCTCGCGCATGTCCACCGACGGGTCCAACAGCAGCTTCAGGTTCTCGCCCACCAGCGCGGGGTCCCGGAAGCCCGCCAGCGCGCCCACCAGGTGCTCGCGCTTGCGGCGATCCTTCTCCGAGCGCATGGCCGTCAGCACCTGGCCATGCAGCGCGGCGTCCCCATGCGCCGAGGCGATGCCCAGCGCGGTGCGCAGCAGCTCCGGAGAAGCCGTCTTGCCGTCCGCCAGCCACTGCTGGGTCATCTGCTTCGCCTCGGCCACCAGCCGCGGGTCTCCCCCCTGCCTGCCGGCGAGCTCCAGCAGCACGGGCCGCAAGAGCCGCGTGTCCTCGTCGTCGTTGGCGCGATGGGTGAAGCCGAGCGCCCGGGCCCGCGCCCCATACGTGTCCCGCAGGAAGCGGGCCCGGTCCGCCTGGCGCGCGTCCGACAACAGCGAGGGCCTGAGAATGCCCAGCAGATCCAACGACGCCTGGAACACCTGACGGTCCCGCTCCCCGGCCAGCCCCGGCAACAGGCCGAGCGCGTCCGAGGCCGGCATCGCCCCGGCGCTCACCAGCGCCTGCACGTCACCGATGAGGGCCACGCGCTCGGCGCGCGAGAGGTGGCGGCTCTCGGTGGACAGCAGCCGGCCCAGCATCTGCGTGTCCAGGGCGGAGCGGTAGTAACCGGCGCCGTCCGCGTTGGGCATCACCCAGGTGGGGCACGTCTTCGCCTCGGGCAGGGGCAGCTCGGCGGACTCGCCCTGGAGCACCGTGCAGGCGCGGCCGGACACCTTGCCCGAGCCGTAGCGCACGCACAGGGGCACCTTCCACTCCTGCTTCGCGTCGCCCGCGGAGCCCAGCGGCAGGAAGCGGCTCTGCGACAGTCTCAACACCGGCACCTTGCCGGTGCAATCCAGCCGCGTGGTGACGAGCGGCGCACCGCCCTGGTCCAGGAAGGAGCCCAGCACCCCGGACACGTCCTGGCCCGCCTCGGCCGAGAGCGAGTCGAGGAAGTCCTTCGCGGTGGCGTTGCCGTGGGCGTGGGCGCGCAGGTGACGCCGCACCCCGCGCTGGAAGACGTCCCGGCCCAGCCAGCCCTCCACCATGGTCAGCACCGCCGCGCCCTTGCCGTAGGTGATGCCATCGAAGGCGCCGAGGATGTCATCCGGCCGCTGGATGGGCTGGCGGATGCGGCGCGCCGTCACCAGGCTGTCCGTGCTCAGCGCGAAGGAGCGGCCGCGCACCCGCTCGATGGGAGCGTCCCACGTGGGCTGGGCGGACTCGAGCATGCGCGGCTCCGCCCAGGTGGCGAAGGACTCGTTGAGCCACAGGTCGTCCCACCACGCCATCGTCACCAGGTCGCCGAACCACTGGTGCGCCAGCTCGTGCATCTGCGTGTCGTAGAAGCCGCGCTGCCGGCTCACGGAGTCCTCGGCGGGCTTCGCCAGAATCAACCCCGAGTTGAACGTCACCAGGCCCGGGTGCTCCATGGCGCCGCCGAACAGCGGCACCGCCAGCACGTCCAGCTTCTCGTACGGGAAGGGCATGCCGAAGTAGCCCTCCAGGTGGGCCAGGATTTCCGGCGTCACCTTCGCGGCATAGGTGCCCTCCACGCTCCGGCCCTTCGGCGTGACGATGCGGGTGCGCACCGCCTTCTGCCCCGAGGGCGCCGCCTCGAGGAAGTCGAACGGGCCCACGCCAAAGGCGATGAGGTAGCTGGGCAGCGGCTGCGTCCGGGCGAAGCGGAAGGTGGTGCCCCCCGCGGCGCGCGGCTCCTCGTTCACCAGCGGGGTGTTGGTGACGGCCACGTTGCCCGCGGGCACGTGGAAGGTGAGCTGCCAGGGCACCTTGAAGCCCGGCTCGTCGAAGCACGGGAAGACACGCCGCGCCCCCACGGGCTCGAACTGGGTATAGGTGTACCAGGCCCCCTCGTCCTTCGCGCGGAAGGCACCCGACGTCTCACGCTCGGAGAGCTGGCCCTCGTAGACGATGCGCAGGTGCGCGGCGCCGGGCTTCAGCGGACGCGACGGGACGAAGCCGAGGAAGTCCTCCTTGCCCTTCACCCACGTGAGGACCTCGGACGCACCGTCCACGGTGAGCGTCGCCTCGCGCACGGTGAGGTGACGGCCGTGGAGCCAGAGGGCCTCCGTGGCCTCCTTCACCTCCAGCTCCATGGCCACCACGCCCTGGAAGACGGGGACGGAGGGGTCCACGGTGAGCTCCACCGTGTAACCGGTGGGGCGCACCTGGGCGGGCAGCCGCAAGGCGGGCGAGACGGGAGCGGGCCGGGTCGTGGCCACCACTTCCGCCGGGGAACTCGCCGCGGCGGGAGGACGGGCCTCTGGAGTGGGAACGGGCTGGCGGGCACCACAAGCCGTCAGGGCGGCCAGGAGGGCGAACGACGCGCGTCGGGGCATTCTGGGCATGGCGCAGGGTCTAACCCAGGACGGGCAGGCAGGGTAGCGACGGGCGGTGGGAGCCCCCTTGCCTGCCACCCCACTTCCGGGTGGAGTGCGCCGCCGTGTCCTCCCCCGCTCCAGCCCCCGAGTCCCCGCCCCTTCCCCTTCCGCTCCCGCCCGCCCGGCTCGTCCAGGTGCTCGGAGAGCGCCCGTCTCCCGTGGTGGGGTGGCTCGCCAACCGGGTGATGGACGCGGTGTGCGCGCTGCCCGCCTCCTGGAAGGATGGGCTCGCCCGCTTCGTGGGGTGGCTGGCGTTCACCCTCGGCATCCGCCTCCGCGTGGCCCTGGAGAACCTCACGCACGCCTACCCCGACATGAGTGACGCGGAGCGGCGCCGCATTGCCCACGGGGCCTACGTCACCATGGCGCGCGTGGTGCTCGAGTCCATCGACGAGAAGGACCACGTGGACACCCACTGGGAGATTCCCGAGGTGAAGGGCGAGGCGTGGGAGGCGCTCAAGGCGAACATCGCGAAGGGCCAGGGCGCGCTGCTGGTGACGGCGCACTTCGGCAACTGGGAGCGCGCGGGGAAGATGCTGCTGCGGCGCGGTATTCCGCTCAACGCCCTGGTGCGCCCGCTGAAGGGCGCGCTCAACATGCGCATCGTGGACAACCGCATCGGCGCGGGCGCGGGGCTCATCTACCCCAAGGGCGCCATCGCCGAGGCCCAGGAGGCGGTGAAGCTGGGCGAGACGGTGCTGATGCTGTTGGACCAGTCGCTGCCGGCGAAGGCGGCGGTGTTCGTGCCCTTCTTCGGCCGGCCCGCATCCACCACGCCGGCCATGGCGGTGGTGGCCCAGCGCACGGGCGCGCCGGTGTTCGTGGTGATGGGAATTCGCGACGAGAGCGGGCGGAAGCTGCGGCTGGAGGTGGAGGGGCCCATCACCGTGCCCGAGGGACTGGGCGAGCAGGACGCCATCACGGCGCACACGGCGGCGGTGACGGCGGTGCTGGAGAAGTACGTGCGGCGCTACCCGGACCAGTGGCTGTGGCTGCACCGGCGCTGGAAGGTGCAGCCGCCCGCGGAAGCCCCGTCAGCCCCCCAGGGTTGAATCCACGAGGACGATGACGCGGACCCTCTTCATCGGAGACGTGCACGGCTGCGCGGAGGAGCTCGACGCGCTGCTGCACGCGTGCGGCTACCGCCGGGGCGAGCGGGTGGTGCTGGTGGGAGACCTGGTGGCGAAGGGTCCGGACTCGGCGGGCGTGGTGCGCCGGGCGAGGGAGCACGGGTTTCTCGCGGTGCGCGGTAACCACGACGAGCACGTGCTGCGCTGGCACACGGGGAAGATGCCCCAGGGCAAGAAGCTCAAGCGCGAGCACAAGCAGGTGCTGAACACGCTGGAGGACGAGGACTGGAAGTACCTCGAGTCGCTACCCGTGCACCGCCACTTCCCCGAGCTGAACGTGCGCGTGGTGCACGGGGGACTGGTGCCCGGCGTGCCTCTGGAGGAGCAGAAGCCGGAGCTGATGCTCAACCTGCGCAGCATCACACCGGAGGGAGAGCCCTCGAAGAAGATGGACGCGGGCGTCCCGTGGGCGAGCCTGTGGAAGGGGCCGGAGCTCGTCATCTTCGGCCACGACGCGCTGCGAGGCGTGCAGCGCCACCCGTATGCCATTGGCCTGGACTCGGGCTGCGTGTACGGCCACGAGCTCACCGCCTACGTGCTGCCCGAGGGCCGCTTCTACTCCGTGAAGGCGAAGCGCGTGTACATGGACCTCGACGGGCCTCCGTGAGCGGCAGGGCCCTGCCTCGCTCACACCGGGACACGGCCTGTATGCTGCTCCCCGGTCGCTTCTCTTTTCGCCGGGGGAGTCCCATGCACCTGCACGTCGTCCTGCTGACCGCGCTCGTGTGGAGCGTGTCGGCTGCCGCTCAGCAACCGCTGCTCGAGTGTGGCAACACCTACGAGTGCTGCATCCGGAAGTATCCCTCCCTGGAATCCTGCGGCCCCGGGAACGATGCCGTCAGAGCCGCCCGGACCATCGACTCCGCAATGGACTCCGCCACACTGGCCGCGGCCATCGATGGAGAGTCCGTCAACAGCCAATTGGTGCACATCGCACGCCACCTGGCGCTCATCCTCGAATTGGAGCAAGTGGGCGGCATTCCACCAGGAGAGCCTCCCAACAAGCAGACGCATGGGCATTGGTGGCGTGAAATCAAGACGGCCGTGAGGAACATCCACCAGAAGCTGAAGAATTGCCGCAGCCGGAGTCAGCTCATGGCGTCTCTCGGTAGAGCCAGGAACCACCCGGCTCGTACTCCCGAGCAGATCGCCGATATCGAAGCCCGCCTCGCTGAAGCAGCCAGGAAGATGGGAGAGCAGCTCGGCGAGTTGCTGCCCTGCGGCTAGGAATGGATATGTCCACGCGGCGTCCCGTCGAATCCCTGCTTCCCGAGCTGCCCAACGACGAGCCCTGGTATGAGCTGAAGTTCCAGCTCCGGGAACTGGATGCCGACCTGCACGAGCTCCTCTCGCGCCTTCAGCAGCAGAAGACCCACCTGGGACTCGAGGAGAAGGCGACCCAACTCTGGAGTGAGCTGTACGAGCTCTACATCCTCGAGGACCACGACGCGGAAGCCCATGCGCCACGCGCCGTGCAACTCGCCCAGAGTCTGCTCACCCTGCCCCCCGAGGCGGTGCCCGAATGGGGAGACGCGGCCGCGGCCCAACGATGCGATTTCACGCTCCCCACGGACGTCCTCGCCTGTGACTCCCTCTCCCTGGCGAGTTCCAAACTCGCACAGCACCTGGAGGGAGCCATCGCCCACCTCTCCGAGGCCCACCTGGCCATCCAACACGCTCTGGACGCGCGAGGCCCCGCTCACACCGTGCTCGGGCACGTCCTTCCACATGCCATGCGAGTCCAGCAACTCCTTCAGGGCCCAGTTCGGGCACAGGTCCAATCCGCCTGGCAGTGGAGCGTTCCCTACTGGCGTCTGATGGTTCCAGAAGCCGCCGCCGCCCACGATGCCCGCGTCGCGGCGGCGGAAGCCGAACTGGCGGCCATCGAAGCGGAGCTGGACGCTGGAGAGCCGAAGAAGTCTTGAAGGGAGTGAGAATGCGGCACCGTCACCCCTCGGGCGGACGGACCACCAGCACGGGCCGGTCGGCGCGCGCCATGATTTCCTTGGCCACCGAGCCCATCAGCGTCTTCTTCAGCCCCCCACGTCCGTGCGTCCCCACGCACAGCACGTCCACGCTCAGGCGCTCGGCGGCCTTGAGCAGCACCGTCGCCACGTCCTGGCCCGACAGCACCTCCACCAGCACCTTGCGCCCCTTCGCATCCGCGTCCCGGGGCAGCAGTTGATGCAGCCGCTGCCTCAAGTCCCGCTCCTGCTCGATGGCCTGCCGCGGATTGTCCGCCACCGTCACCACGTGCACCGTGCCCCCGTTGGGCAACAGCGAGAAGGCGTACGGAATGGCCCGGTTCGCCGCGTCCGAGAAGTCCGTGGCCACCAGCACCGTGCTCAGCCCCGGAATCGGCGCCGCCGAGCCCTTCGCCGAGACCTCCACCGGCACGCTCGTCACCGACATCTTCGCCAGCCGCAGCGCGTGGTGCGACACGCTCCACAGCTTGCCCAGCGCGCGCCGCTGGTGCGAGCCCACCACCAGCAGGTCCACCTGCTCCTCCGCCGCCAGCGCCACCAGGTGGTCCGCGATGCGCCCCACCCCCGGCGCCAGCTTCAGCTTCGCCGGCGGCTGCCCCATCGTCTCCAGCGGCGACACCAGCGAGCGCACCTCCTGCTCCAGCGCACGCTGCAGCTCCGGCGTCACGTCCTGGAAGGCCGGCGGCTGCGCCAGCCCCATCCGCTGGTACTCCTCGTGCGGCCAGTAGATGCGCCCGGCCACCACCTCCACCGCGCCGTACTTCCGCAGCCCCTGCAGCCAGTCCCGCGCCGCCTCGAAGGGCAGCGAGCGATCCACCCCCAACATCACCTTCAGCGGACGCGTCCCCTTCACCCACGCCTCGAAGGGCTCCGCCTCGCGCACCACCAGCAGCGGCACCGGCAACGCCGTGGCCAGCCGGTCCACCGTGCCGCCCACCCCCAGGAAGGGCGAGGCGCTCGTCGGCCCCGCCGTCACCACCAGCCCCGCCCCCTTCTCCTGGGCGAAGCGCGCCAGCTCCTCGGCCGGCTCCCCCGTCAGCAACTGGTGGCTCACCCGCGCCCCCAGCTTCTCCAACCGCCGCACCTCGTCCTGCAGCGCCGACGCCGCCGTGTCCCGCAGCGTCTGCCCGAAGGCCCTCGCCAGGTCGCCCGGCAGCACGTGCACCAGGAAGAGGGGCTCGTCCAGCTTCCGCGCGAGCTCCGCCGCGGCCGTGGCCGCTCGCTGCGCGGCATCCGAGAAGTGGGTGGCACAAAGGATCGTCATGGCAGCTCCCGCACGGGCCCCTCGGCCCGGGTTTCAATGAATCGATTCACGTCCCGTGCCGGGCACTCTAGCCACCCACACCGCTCGGGAGCGGGACAATTCGCGTCCCCGGGCCCTGTAAATGCTGCGCACCCCGTGGAATCCACCGCAAAGCCTGCGTGCCCGCCCTCGGAACGCACGGGCGGACGTCCCTGGCCCCCGGCTCGCACGTCCCGCATCGCTACCTTCACCCAAGAGGCCCTGGAGGGGCCCTGGAGATCTCCATGTTCCGCTGCGCGTCCTGTGGTGCCTTCAACCGTGTCCGGGAGCCCCGTCCCCCCGGCCAGCCCACCTGCGGCCGATGTCAGCGCCCGCTCGACCTGTCGGGCAGGCCCCAGGAGGTGGATGGGGAGGCGCTGTGGCGTGCCGTGGAGGCCTCGCCCGTGCCCGTCCTGTTGGACTTGTGGGCCCCCTGGTGCGGGCCTTGCCGCGCCGCCGCTCCCATCCTCGACGCCGTGGGCCGCGCCCATGCCGGCCGCCTGCTCGTCCTCAAGCTGAACACCGAGGAGCAGCCCCAGGCCGCCAGCCAGCTCGGCGTGCGGGGCATTCCCACGTTCATCGTCTTCTCGGGTGGCCGGGAAGTGTCCCGCCGCAGTGGCCTCATGCCGCGACCCGAGCTGGAACGCTGGGCCCTTTCGTCGGCCCAGGGCGGAGGACCGTGGGCCTCGGTGTAGCAACCCGGGGTCCGTGGCACCCTCACCCCGTCCCTCTCCCGGAGGGCGAGGGGATGGGGGCGCGAGCAGGAAACCAGGGGGCCAGGGAGGAGTGACGATGCGGATGCGATTCCGGGACCGGAACGAGGCGGGACGGCAACTGGCCGAGCGGTTGGGAGAGGTGTTGGACGAGACTCCGGTGGTGCTGGCGCTGCCGCGCGGCGGGGTGCCGGTGGGCTACGAAGTCGCGACGGCGCTGGGAGCCCCGCTGGAGGTGCTGGTGGTGCGCAAGCTGGGCGTGCCCTGGCGGCCGGAGCTGGGAATGGGGGCCATCGCGGAAGGTGGCGCGCTGTATCTGAATACCGAGGTGCTGGCCTACGCCGACCTGACGAACGAGGACGCGCTCGAGGTGGCGCGGCGGGAATCGCGTGAGCTGGGGCGGCGGGTGCGGCTGTACCGGGGAGAGCGGCCCCTGCCGGACGTGAAGGGGCGCACGGTGCTGCTGGTGGATGACGGCCTGGCGACGGGAGGCACTGCGCGGGCGGCGGCGCGAGCGGTGCGCGTGCTGGGCCCCCGGCGGCTGGTGCTGGCGGTTCCAGTGGCGGCGGGGAGGACGGTGAAGGCCCTGCGCGGCGAGGAGGTGGACGAGGTGGTGGTGCTACAGGAGCCTCCCATGTTGGGCTCCGTGGGCGTCTGGTACGAGGACTTCCACCAGGTGGACGACGAGGAGGTGCTCGCCCTGCTCATGCGGGCACACCACCTCGGAGCCTCGCCGTCCCCCTGAGCCGCCCTCCCCTCAGCGTCCGGCGAAGGTGCCGCCGTCGACGTTGAGCGCGTGGCCCGTGACGAAGGACGCCGCGTCGGAGCACAGCCACACCACGGCCTCGGCGACTTCCTGGGGCTGGCCCACGCGGCCAATGGGGTGCGTGGCCTCGAGCGCCCTGCCCACCTCGGGATGGTCGCGGAAGAGGTTCTCCACCAGCACGGTGCCGCGGATGACCGCCGGGCACACGGCGTTCACGCGGATGTTCTGCTGCGCGTACTCGAGCGCCGCCGTCTTCGTGAGTCCGAGCACTCCATGCTTGCTCGCCGTGTACGCGCCGAGCCCCTTGGTTCCAATCAGCCCCGCCATCGAGGACATGTTGACGATGGCGCCACCTCCCTGAGCGAGCATCTGCCGCACCTGGTACTTCATGCACAGCCAGACGGAGCGGAGGTTGGTGTCCAGGACGGTGTCCCACTCCGCCTCGTCATACTCGTGGAGGGCCTTGGGCGCGACGGTGGTGCCCGCGTTGTTGAAGGCCACATCCAACCGGCCGTAGTGCTCGACGGTGCCGCGCACGAGCGACTCGATGTCCGAGGCCTTCGTCACGTCCGTGCGGATGGCGATGGCCTCGCCCCCCTGCTGGCGGATGAGCTCCACCGTCTCCGCGTTGCCCTCCTGGCCGCGGCTGGCGATGACGAGCCTCGCACCGGCCCGGGCCATGGCGATGGCCGTGGCGCGGCCGATTCCCGAGCTCGCGCCCGTCACCAGCGCGACCTTTCCTTCCAGCTGCTTCATCTGTCACTCCTTGAAGATGGCGACAGCGGCCACACCGTCCGGCCCCATGTAGCCGCGGTACATGCCCGACGAGTTGAACGGCATGGCGAAGTTACCCTGAGCATCCATGGCGATCACCCCGCCCTCCCCCCCGGCCTTCACCAGCACGTCCAGCACCACCTGGTTGGCGGACTCGAGCAGCGGTAGGTCCAGGTACTCCATGCGGGAGCAGATGTCGCGAGCGACGGTGTAGCGGATGAAGTACTCGCCATGGCCGGTGGCCGAGACGGCGCAGCGCTCGTTGGCATAGGTGCCCGCGCCGATGACGGGGACGTCTCCCACGCGCCCGAAGCGTTTGTTGGTCATCCCGCCCGTGGAAGTGCCCGCGGCGAGGTTGCCCGCCTGGTCGAGCGCCACCGCGCCCACGGTGCCGAACTTGTGTTCCTGGCCGGCGGGGTGCTCCCAGAAGGTCTGGGGACCCTGGGGCTGGCCCTGCTCGGGCGGCGTCCGCTGCTGCTGCTTCTCGGCCTCCAGCGCGCGCTGCAGGGACTGCCAGCGCTCCTCGGTGTGGAAGTAGCCCGGGTCGACGAGCTCCACGCCCTGCTGCCTCGCGAACGCCTCGGCGCCCGCGCCAATCATCATCACGTGCGGAGACTTCTCCATCACGGCCCGCGCGAGCACGATGGGGTTCTTCACGTGGTGCAGGCCCGCCACGGAGCCGGCCTCGCGGGTGCGCCCGTTCATGATGGCGGCGTCGAGCTCGTTCTTGCCGTCATGGGTGAAGACGGCGCCCTTGCCCGCGTTGAAGAGGGGCGAGTCCTCCATGACGCGCACGGCGGCGGTGACGGCATCCAGGCTGGAGCCGCCCTTGGCGAGGATGGCGTGGCCGGCCTGGAGGGACTCGGCGAGGACGGCGCGGACGGCGGCCTCGCGCTCTGGGGTGAGGGACTCGCGCTTGATGACGCCCGCGCCGCCGTGGATGACGATGCCCCAGCGCGGGGCGGGTTTGGAGACGTCGTCGGAGGAGCTCATGCGCTTCTCATCTTCTCGTCGGGTGGTCAGGGACGTGGAGCATCCGAGGGGCAGCAGCAGGGCCGCCAGCGTGGCGGCGGAGAGGGCACGGCGGAGCGGAGCGGGCATGAGCGGAGTCCCTTGGGAAGTGACGGTGGATGCCCCCTCTCCCTCTGGGAGAGGGCTGGGGTGAGGGTCTACTCCAACTCGCTCCGAGGCTCACGGAAGTAAGCCCGGCTCCAGCGTGAACAACGCCCTGAACAGAGTGGCCCGGTCGGGCTCGAAGTGGTCGAGACACAGGCCAGGAATCGGTACCGGGACCCACTGGACAGGAAACGGCTGATACGCGAACACCGACTCGATGGCCCGGGCCACCTTCGATGCGGAGGAAGTGAGCACCTCGGGCAGCGACTCGAGGAAGAGAGCAGCCGCCGGGCTCTCGCGCCTGCCCGCGCGATAACGGTGCTGGGTGCCATAGACGAAGTACAGAGGCGCGAGCAGGCTGACACAGCCCACCACCTCCCACGAAACGCCATCCGCTTTGTCCTGGGGCTCGATGGAATAGACACAGCACCGATAGCCACCATCGTGGGTGTAGGCCGTGGCATCCCCCACTGAAATTCCTGGGAAGGCCTCCTCGAGTGCGCCACGCAGGGTGAGCCATCGGCTCCGGTCGGCCATCGCCTCGTGCCACCGCGCATGAAACCGGTGCCACTCGGGGCTGGCTCCGTGCTCGTGGTCATCGAGCGTCCGGCCCGCCGGGTAGTACTGGCGGCAGACCTCCATCAACTCGGGGACCGTGAAGCGAGTCATGGCGCTCCTCCATCAGGAACGTCCTGACCGCCTGCATCCACTACGGGCCGACAGTCGTACTCGAGGCACTCCTGCTCACCACCATCGGCCGGGCTCGCCGGGATGGCACAGAAGCGCTCCCAACCATCCACACAGAACACCATTGGCTTGTCCCTGCGGACAGGCGCCGCGCACCGTTGCCATGCCGCGTTGGTTCCACAGGGCTCCATGCGCATCCAACAGCCCTGCAGGTACAGCAGGCACATCCACGAGAGAGCCACCCGAGCGCCGCAGTGGAAATGGAATCGCATTCGTTTCTCGAATCCCACGAAGTATCGGGTGGTGCGGCAAGAGACATCAAGCAACTGCTCCCCGCCCACCTCGAGTGCCAGTCCCCCGCTGGTGTTTCCGGCGGCACGGTAGCGCGAGAAGAACATGTGCACCGTGCCCTCACGCGTGAGAAGAAGCTCCCCAAACGGGAAGGGAACCGCGCATGAACGACTGGAAGCTGCCGTGGGAAGGTGGATGCCGCTGTGGACGGGTGAGGCTGAAGATCAGCGCCCCGCCCCTGCTCACCATGGCCTGTCACTGCACGGGCTGCCAGCGGATGAGCGCCAGCGCCTTCTCCTTGAGCGCCGCCATCCCCACCGAGGGCTTCGAGGTGACGCAAGGCGAGCCCGTGATCGGTGGCCTCCACGGCGAGCACCGTCATTTCTTCTGCCCGTACTGCATGAGCTGGATGTTCACCCGGCCCCACGGCATCGACACCTTCGTCAACCTGCGCGCGACGATGCTCGATGACCCGAGCTGGTTCACTCCATTCATGGAAACGTGGACGAGCGAAAAGCTCCCCTGGGCGACCACACCCGCGGTCCACAGCTTCGCGAAGCTGCCCGAGTTCCACGAATACAAAGGGCTGACGGACGCGTACGCGGCGCAGGCACGGAAGCCGGGCTCGCTCCCTCGAAAATAAGGGCCGCGGCACCGCCTGTGCCCAAGCCAGGAGGAGTAACCCCTGTCAGGGGGAGAGGCTCCGGCCGCGTTGGGGAGCAACTGGTCCAACTGTTGGACCAGTTGGCACGCCGCGCGACCGGAAGGCGCCCCGTGCATTCCCGCAGGAGTACCCCTTCAGGTGGCTCATCCTCTGCTCCACCGAAGTAGAGTCGCCACTCCCGAGCCGCGCTCCGCATCCGACGCGACGGAACTCCACCTGAGGGGGGACAACATGGCCGCCAAGAAGAAGACCGCAACGAAGAAGACCACGGCGAAGAAGGCCGCGACGAAGAAGGTCGCCGCCAAGAAGGCTCCGGCGAAGCAGCCCGCCGCCAAGAAGGCTCCGGCGAAGCAGCCCGCCGCCAAGAAGGCTCCGGCGAAGAAACAGGCCACGGGCTCCAGCAGCGCCGGAACACGGGAGCGGCCCTGGACGCTCAAGACTCCGCCCGGGACCTCGGAGTTCGAGGCCTTCCGAGACGACACGCTCGACCCGCCCGCGCTCGTCGTGCGCGTGGGCAAGACCGAGCTGCGCTACCACCTGCGCTGCATCGACGACCTGCACGCCCTGCTCGTTGCCCACGGGGACTGGATGCCCCTCGGTGGCGCGGATGAACAGAAGCCCGCTCCCGAAGGCAGCGTCGAGGCGTGGGGGCGGTCACCGAAGAACCCCGTGGGCGGCTGGTACGGCCTCAAGAAGGGCCTCCGTGGACGGTTCGGCGTGTATGTGCCGCCCGTCCTCGAGGCGCTCGGGCTCGCCGAGGTCGAGCACCAGCCCAAGAACAACCGGATGCGCGCGCGCGGCGCGTAGCACGGGGCGAATCGCCGTCAGAGCGCCAGGCAGTCGAGCCGTACCGGCATTGCTCCGGTGCCTGCACGAGCACGTTGCCCTTCAGCCCACGCGCCTCCAGGGCCAGCCACCGAGCAGTCAGGCGCTCCAGCATCTCGCCAGCCTCGGGTGCATCTGTTAGGAGCGCAGGGTCGCGGGCGCCGGTGCGGTTGGGGCCGGACCCGCGCGTCCTGGTATCCGAGTGTCCCCAGAGGTTGGAACAACGCGCATGAAGACCGAAGACCTGGCGTTCCTCCGCAACTTCTTCCGAGCGGTCACGGACCAGCCCATCGAGTTCAAGGGGAACGACAAGGACCGCTACGTGCCGCTGTACGACACCCCGGAGCTGGCACCGCATGACCCGGTCAAGCTCCTGGCGCGTCCCATCCAGTTCGCCCTTGGGTCGAGCGTGCAGCTCTTCTCCGGTTTCCGGGGGAGCGGCAAGAGCACCGAGTTGCACCGCCTGCGCAAGCACCTGAGCGGACAAGGTGACTACAAGGTCGTGCTCTGCGATCTCGAGGATTACATCAACCTGTCGCAGCCCGTCGACATCGTTGACTTCCTGCTGGCGGTAGCCGGCGCCTTCGGGGATGCGCTCCAGCAGGAAGGATTCCTCCCCAACGACCCCACGAAGGAAGGCTACTGGGCACGCTTCGACACATTCCTGAAGCGCACCCATCTCAACCTCTCGGACCTCTCCACGGTGGGAATCAAGGTCGCGCTCAAGAGCGATCCCTCCTTCCGGGAGACGCTCCAGAAGCGCATGTCCGGACACCTCGGAGCGCTGGTGGAGGACGTGCGCGCCTACGTCACGGGCTGCGTGAAGAAGGTCAAGGAGCGGCACGGCTCCGATACGGAGGTCGTGCTCCTGCTGGATTCGATGGAGCACATCCGGGGGACCTCGGCCAACGCGACGGTCGTGCAGGACTCGGTGGTGAACCTGTTCACGAGTCACAGCGACAAGCTCCACTTCGAGCACCTGCACGTCGTCTACACGATTCCCCCGTACTTGAAGGTGTTGTACCCGAACCTCGGAACGCTCTACTCCCCGGGGGGCGTCCAGGTGCTGCCGGCCCTGAAGGTGCGAGACAGCTCCGGACAGGTCTTCCAGCCAGGCCTCGACCTGCTGGAGCGGCTCATCTCCGCGCGAGGCCATTGGCAGGGATTGCTCGGCCCCGAGCGTGCGACGCTCGATCGCTTGAGCCTCTTGTCCGGCGGACACCTGCGTGACTTCCTGCGGCTGTTCTCGGAGATCATCCGCCGGGCCGATCGGCTGCCAGTGCCCGGGGAGACCGTCGATGCCGCCATCGCGCAAGTCCGCACCGAGTTCCTTCCCATCGCGGACGCGGACGCGAAGTGGCTTCATCTGATCGCCACCACGCATGGGGTGGCGCTGCCGGAGATCAAGCAACTGCATGATCTCGCGCGCTACCTCGATACGCACCTCGCGCTCTACTACCGGAACGGGAACGAGTGGTACGACGTGCATCCGCTCGTGCGCGATGTCGTGAAGGCGCAGGTGGAGGAGGCCAGCAAGCGCACGGCGAAGGAGCCGTGACAGGGAGGCGGGAAGCGGTGCCATGAGACCTGTCACCGAAGCGGACATTGGCCCGAAGGGCGAAGCGGAGTGGCTGAGGCTGCGGCGTCAGCTGGAACTGGCCGAAGGATTCTGGCTGGGGTTCATCTTCTCGCCGTCCCCCCTGAGCGCGGGAGTGCTCCGCCGTCGCACCGAGCGCCTGCTTCGAGGCCAGACACGCCGGCTGGAGTTCATCCATCCCGAGAGCCCCTCGGCGCTGAGGGAGTTGATTCCCGCGCTGTTTACTCACGAAGCCGCGACCGCTGGATGTACGTGGGTGGAAGCCCTGCACCTCGACCCTGGCGATGGAACGGAGCAACCCTGGAGGGAAGCCTGGCTATGGCTGGTCTCTCGCATGAACGAGCGGCGCGATGCCCTGCGCCGGCACCTGCGCGGTGGCCTCGTGCTCGTCGCCCCTCCGGAGCTGAAGCACCTCATGCGGGAGGCGGCATCGGACCTCTGGTCCATTCGCGCATTGGTGATCGAACTCGCCCCGATAGCCGAAAGTTCGCCACGAGAGCCCAGACTGGATTTGGAATCTTTTTCGGACCGGGCTGTGAGCAGAAAGAGCCCCGAGGCAGAGGAACTATCGCAGTTCGCTCTCGCTGAATCGGAACGGCTTCTGGCGAAGACAGCCGGTGATGAGCCGAGGCAGATAGAGGTTCTTCTTGGGCGATTGGATGCTCTGCTTTCATCCGGACGAACGGGCGAAGCAGTCGAAACAGCTCGGCGAGCACGAGAGCTCATCTTCAAGAACCCACTGCGAAATCCACAGCTACAAGCAATGGCACTCCACAAGCTCGCACTGGCCGAGAAGGCACATGGAGATCCAGCTGCGGCTGCCGAGCATCTGGAACAGTCGGTCAAGGTCCTTGGTAGTCGCGATAACCGGTATCGTGCGCTGCTGCTGAACGAGTTGGCGAATCTTGCTCTCTCGCGGAGTGAATTCGTGCCGGCTTTGGCCTCGTTCGAGGGGTCCCTCTCCCTCGCACGCCAGCTGCGCGCCGCCTCGGGCGACACCCCCGAGGCTCTTCGTGACCTCTCCATTTCCCTCGACAACGTGGGCGCTTTGCAGGAGCGCCTCGGCAACCTCCCAGCCGCCAGCGCCGCCTCTGAGGAGTCCCTCTCCCTCGCACGCCAGCTGCGCGCTGCCTTGGGCGACACCCCCGAGACCCTTCGTGTCCTCTCCGGTTCCCTCATCAGGGTGGGCGACGTGCAGATGAGCCTCGGCAACCTCCCAGCCGCCAGCGCCGCCTTTGAGGAGTCCCTCTCCCTCACACGCCAGCTGCGCGCCGCCTGGGGCGACACCCCCGAGGCCCTTCGTGACCTCTCCGTTTCCCTCCACAGGGTGGGCGACGTGCAGCAGAGCCTTGGCAACCTCCCAGCCGCCAGCGCCGCCTTTGAGGAGTCCCTCTCCCTCGCACGCCAGATTCATGAACTCATGGGAGACATCCCGCAGGCCCTCGACGATCTCTCCATCTCCCTTGAGAACGTCGCGTACATACGAAAACGCCTCGGCGACCAGGTCGGCGCGGCCCGGGCACAAGAGGAAGCCCAGGCACTCCGCCGCCGCCTCAAGGAGTGAGCGCCCGAGGTGCCATTCCGCGCCCATGGCCTCTCCCGGTATGCTCTCCGCGTGAGTTCCACAGGGGCGAAACGTGAGGCGTACGAGGAGGAGTTGCTCCTCGCGTTGGACGAAGGACTGCTCTCCCACGAGGAAGCGGAAGCCCTGCGCGAGGAGGCCCTGCGCCTGGAGCGCGGCCCACTCGAGTTGCTGAGGGAACGGGGCAAACTCTCCGAGGACACGCTGCTCATGCTCCGCGAGGAGCTCTCCGGTGAGGACACGGGCCGGCACCAGGACACGGGCCGTCGCGACAACCCGGACACCGGTGGCGCCCAGCCCGAGGAGGCCGCCACCCTCGCCCCCGGCGCCGCCAGCCCGGCCCCCACGCCCTCGGGCTCGCCGTCTCCCTCCAGCGGCGGCCCCGCCTCCAGCGCGCCCCGCGAGCCCGCCTTCCCCGTCCCGGGTTGGGATCGCTACCAGCCCGTGCGCTTCCTCGGCCAGGGCGGCATGGGGCTCGTCTTCCTCGCGTATGATCCGCTGCTGCGCCGCAACGTGGCGCTCAAGTTCGTGCGCGGCGAGGACCCCGAGCTCGCCCGCCGCTTCCTCGCCGAGGCCCGCGCCCAGGCTCGCGTCCGCCACGAGCGCGTGTGCGAGGTGTACGAGGTCGGCGAGGTGCACGGCCGCGGCTTCATCGCCATGCGGTACGTGGATGGACAACCGCTGGGCCAGCTCGCGGGCTCGCTCACCCTGGAGCAGAAGGTGCTGCTGCTGCGCCAGGCCGCCGAGGGCGTACACGCCGCCCACCGCGCCGGGCTCGTCCACCGCGACATCAAGCCCGCCAACATCGTCGTCGAGCGCACGCAGGACGGGAGCCTCTCCCCCTTCGTCATGGACTTCGGTCTGGCGCGCGACTGGAAGGAGGAGGGCACCGCCTCGGGCGAGGTGCTCGGCACGCCGCACTACATGGCCCCCGAGCAGGCCCGCGGCGAGGCCTCCCAGCTCGACCGCCGCGTGGACGTCTACGCCCTGGGTGCCTCGCTCTACGCGCTCCTCACCGGCCAGCCCCCCTTCACCGGCGCCAATGCCCTCGAGGTCATCAACCGCCTCCAGTCCGAGGAGCCCAGGCCCCCGCGCGCACTGGACAAGGACATCCCCGCGGACCTCGAGGCCATCGTCCTCAAGTGCCTGGAGAAGGAGCGCCCGGCCCGCTACGACTCGGCGCGCGCGCTCGTCGAGGACCTGGACCGCTTCCTCTCCGGCGAGCCGGTGCTGGCGCGCCAGGGCCTCGGCTACCGGCTGCGCAAGAAGGCGCGCAAGCACCGGGTGCTGCTGTCCCTGGGCTCCGCCGCGCTGCTGGTGGTGATGCTGGCCCTCGGGCAGGCGGTGCTCGCCCGCCGCGAGGTGGCCGAGCGCGAGCGCCTCTCCCGCAGCTTCACCGAGCGCGTGGAGCGCATGGAGGCCGCGGCGCGCTACTCCGCCCTCTCCCGGCTGCACGACACGCGCGAGGACCGCGAGGCGCTGCGCGCGGAGATGGCCGCGCTGGAGGCCGAGGTGCAACAGGCTGGAGAGCACGCCGTGGGCCCGGGACAGTACGCCCTGGGCCGCGCGCTGCTCGCCCTGGATGACAAGGAAGGGGCGCGCGAGCGGCTCGAGTCCGCCTGGGCGCACGGCTACCGCGAGCCCCGCGTGGCCTGGGCGCTCGCGCTGGTGCTCGGTCACCTCTACCAGGAGCAGTTGCTGCAGGAGGTGGAGCGCCGCAGCCCCGAGCAGCGAGAGGCCCGCCGCCGCGAAGTCCAACAGCGCTACCGGGACCCGGCCCTCGCGTACCTCCGCCAGGCCGAGGGCCCCGACGTCCCCGCCCCTCCTTTATATGTGAAGGCCCTGCTCGCCTTCTTCGAGGACCGTCACGAGGAGGCGCTGGCACACCTGGACGCCATGGGCACCACGCAGCCCTGGTTCCACGAGGGGCCGCTGCTCCGGGGCGACATCTTCCTGGCCCGGGCCAACCAACGCTGGAGCCAGGGAGAGCCCGCCGCCGCCCAGAAGGACCTCGACGCCGGCCGCCAGGCGTATGCCTCCGCCATCGCCACCGCCGAGAGCTCGCCCACCGTGCACTCCTCCCTGGCGATGCTGGAGGCCTCCGCGCTCGTCATGGAGCTGTATGGCCAGGGCAACGTCCTGCCTCATTACGAGCGTGGCCTGGAGGTGCTCTCCCGCGCGCTCACCGCCGCGCCCGACCACGCCCCCTCCCACCTGGCCGTGGCACGCCTGCACCGCCGGCTCGCCGAGCACCGCCTCCAGAAGGGCGGCGACGGCGTGGAGCCCCTGCTGGAGAAGTCCCTCGCCGCCGCGCGCACCGCCCAGGAGCTCGCGCCCTCGGACCGCGCCACCCTGAGCATGGCCGTCATCTACAGGCTGTGGGCCCGCTACCGGCAGCAGCGGGGGAAGGATCCACGGGAGCAGCTCCGCCTGGCCCTCGAGTCCTTCGAGCGCGTCCGTCCCCAGGGCCGCGACTCCCCCTTCTTCATCATCCTCGGGATGACCTGGCGGGTGTGGGCCGATTACGAGAGCGAGCACGGGGGAGAGCCGCTCGTCGCGCAGGGCAAGGCCATCGACGCGTACCTCGCGGCCATCCACCTGGACGAGAAGCAGGCGGACGCGTGGATCAACCTCGGCGGCGTGTACCGCAAGCGGGCCACCACCCAGGGCGCCCCGGACAAGGCGGGGGACCTGGCGCGGGCCCGGGACGCGATGGAGCGGGCGCTGAAGCTCAACCCCGCCAATGCCGTGGCCTGCTACCAGGGAGCCTATGCCTCCGCGCTGCTCGCCCGCCACCACCGCGACCGCGGCGAGGAGTACGGGCCGCACCAGGAGAAGGCGCTGGCGCTCTACCGGAGGGGGCTGGCCATCAACCCCAAGCTGCCCCAGCTCCACGACGGCCTGGGCGCGGCGCTGCTGTGGCAGGCCGAGCAGGTCTGGGACGACGGGGGTGACCCCGAGCCCCTGCTCGCCGAGGCCTGGAAGGCCTTCGAGCAGTCCCGGGACGTGGCGCCCCAGCAGGCCTACGCGCACCACAACCTCGGCGAGGTGCGGGTGACGCGGGCCCTCTTCCAGCTCGCGCGGCGGGAGGACCCGGGCCCGGGCCTGCGCGCCGCCCTGGAGTCCTATCGCCAGGCGCTCGCGCTGCTGCCGGGCGATGCGGACCTCTGGGCCAACCAGGCCCGCGCGCACGTGCTGCTGGCCACCTGGACGCTGGAGCAAGGGGGAGATCCGAGGCCGGAGCTCGGCGAGGCCGAGAAGTCGCTGACGAAGGCGCGCGAGCTCCACCCCCGGCTGGGCAACGCGTGGCGCTACCTCGGCGAGGCGCTCGGGGTGCGAGCCCGCTGGCGGGCCCGTCAGGACAAGGCCCGGGACGAGGACTTCGAGCAGGCGGCGAAGGCCTGGCACCAGGCGCTGGAGCTGGAGCCACGGCGCCCGGAGTACCAGCTCGCCGCCAGCGGCTTCTATCGCGATTGGGCCGGGTGGAAGCAGCAACGGGGCCTCGACGGCGCCCCGGAGCTGGAGCGGGCCCTCGAGCTGGCCGGACAACCCCTGGCCAGCCGGCCCCGGTGGGCCCGGGCCCGCACTGTGCGCGCCAGCGTGCTCCTGGCGATGGCCGGGCCCGCCGTCACCGCGCGGCAACAGGCGTGGAGCCACGAGGCCCGGGAGGAGCTGGAGCAGGCGCTGGCCCACAACCCCCACCTCGAGCCCGAGTGGCGCCACCGGCTCACGGCCCCGAGGAGGCTCGTGGCCGGTCCACCCACGCCCTAGTCCCGCTTCCCCTTCCCCTTCCCCTTCTCCTCGTCCTCCTCGGGATCCGGCGACACCTCCAGCTCACCCTGCTTCGCCTCGAAGTCCCCGGGCTTCTTGTACGCCCCGGACGCGGGGCTCGACGTGTCGGGCGCCACGGTGAACGGGTACCGGCCCGCGGCATCGGGGAGGACCTCGAGGGGGCCGGTGGCCGCCTTCGTGGGATCGCTGCCGTCGAGGTAGAAGGGGCCGGTCTTGGTCAGGCAACTCGACTGATCGAAGCTCACCACCACCTGGATGGGATCCTCGACCACGAAATCCACGGACTGGCCGTGTGTGACGGGGTACACGGAGGGCATGTTCTGGAGCTGTCCGTTGGAATCGCTCTGGATGGTGACGGGCACGATGGGAACGTAGGTTTTGGTCATGGACTCGGACTCCAGCGGTGAATCCCGCGCGGGGGACGTTGGAAGAACGCTCTCCTCGGGAAGTTGCAGGCACCGTACCAGCGAGACTGACATGCTCGCTCCCCCGGGAGCCCGCGCCCCCGGCCCACGCCAGGGCCCTCCCCCCACCGCACCGGACACGTCAGGTCCGGGGGCTGACGTGTCAGTCCGCGCCGAGGCCCAGCTCGCGCACGCGGCGCTGGAGGGCGCGCTTGGAGACCTCGAGCCGCCGCACCATCTCGTCCAGGTCCCCCTGGCATTCCTGGAAGCAGCGGGTGATCTCCTCCGGGCTCAAGTCCCTCGCGGTGCGGATGAGGGAGCTCTTGTCGATGAGCACGTAGACGGAGGAGCGGGGAATGCCCAACCGGTCCGCGGTGGCCTTGAGGTCCCACGAGCTGGCGCGCAGGGCCTCCAGCAGCTCCTGCTCGCCCACGTCCGAGGGCTTGCGCCGGGCGGCCTTGTCGTCGGCGGAGTCGGGCTCCTCGGAAGCAAGGGAGGAGGCGGAGGGGGCCCCCCGGGTGGCCACCGTCTGTCCGGGGACGGCGGCGGCGGCGGAGTCCAGCTCCTGCTCGAGCCGCGCATCCACGCGCAGCGAGGGCAGGCCGCGGCTGCCGATGACGAGCTGCCGGGCCACGTTGCGCAGCTGGCGGATGTTGCCGGGCCACGTGTAGCGCACCAGGCGGACGGCCAGCGGCGCGGGCAGCCACGGCTCGGCGCGCGGGTCCGGGGACGACAGCCGCTGCACCTCGCCCGTGGTCTCCAGCTCCTGGCGGGCGAAGTGCATGAAGAGCGGGCCGATGTCCTCGCGGCGCTCGCGCAGGGGCGGCACCTGGATCTCGAAGCCCGCCAGCCGGTGCAGCAGCGGCGCCTTGAAGACGCCCTCGCGGATGCGCTCCTCCAGGTTGGCGTCCGTGGCGGTGACGAGCCGCACGTCCACGCGCACCGGGGTACTGCCGCCCACGGGGAACACCTCGCCCGTCTCCAGCACGCGCAGGAGCGCCACCTGCACCTCGGGAGGGGCCTCGCCCACCTCGTCGAGGAAGAGCGTGCCCCCATGGGCGGCGCGGAAGAAGCCCTCACGGTCTCCGGCGGCCCCCGTGTACGCGCCCTTGCGCGCGCCGAAGAGCTCGGCGGACACCAGCTCCTTGGAGAGCGCCCCCAGGTTGACGCTGATGAAGGGCCCGTCGCGGCGCTTGCTGTTCTGGTGGATGGCGCGCGCCACCAGCTCCTTGCCCGAGCCCGTCTCCCCGCGGATGAGCACCGGCACGTCCAGATCCGCCACGCGCACCACGTCCTCGCGCACCCGGCGCACGCCCTCGCCCTGGCCCACCATGCCCAGCTCTCCCGGGCCGCTCTCCGGCGAGGAGGAGGCCTGGTGCAGCAGCAGCACCACGCGCTCGGCGAGCTCCAACGGCACGCCCGCGGCCAGCTCCTCGGAAGAGAACTCGCGGCAGCCCACCAACGGCTGCCCCGCTACCCGGACTCCCGTGCCATCCTCTGGCACCAGCACCCGCACCCCACCGCGCGCTCCGGGCTCGAACTGCACCGGCTTGCGGCTGATGAAGGGGTCTCCCAGCGGCAGGGCCAGGACACTGCCGGGACGGGAGAAGTCCGGGGCATTGCGCGACAGCGAGGCCGTCCGGCCCGACGCGGCGACCATTTCGCTCAGCAGCCGCCGCTCGCCAATCCGCTGGGGCTGGGGATGGGAAACGATGGTCAGGGCCGGCACGATGTGCGGGGCCTCTGCCTCCCTGCCACGTGAGTGCACGGCGGTCGTCGAGAGGTCGTCGGAGAGCTTCTTCTGCATGGGACCGGTTCGGGGCGTCAACGCCAGAAGAACTCTACACCGCCCCCACCCCACAGTGCTCGGGCCCGGCACCCCACCGGGCGGGCATTTCCCGGCTTTCGGGCCGCGGCCCCCCTCCTTCCTACCTGGGAGGTCCTCTCACCTGGCGGGGAGCCTGCTTGGGTACCAAAGCATTTCGAGCGACAACTCCATCGCCTCGAAAGGCTCCGCGCGGATGAGCTGATCCCCGGCGTAGTTGCCCGCGAGCACCCAACGGTCATGCTCGCGCCGGAAGACCTCGAGCGTCCGGTTCACGGGCTCGATGAGCCAGACGTGGCCCACCTGCTCGCGCATGTAGACCGGCATCTTCTTCACCCGGTCGAAGCTCGCGGTGGAAGGCGAGAGCGCCTCGCAGACCCAGTCCGGAGCCAGGGTGAAGAAGGGCTCGTCCGGATAGACCGGCATCCGCGTACGCCGCCACCCCGCGAGGTCGGGAACGAGGATGTCGGAGCCCAGATGCAACTCCGGCTCGTGGAAGATCCACCACCCGCCAGGCCCGCCCCGCCCCCACTGGAAGGGGCCCGAGAGCTCCCCGACGAGGGTCGTGGTGGCTCCGGCATGCCGATTGGCGGGCCGGGGCGAGGCGACGAGCTCGCCCGCGACGAGCTCGCCCACCACCGTCTCCGGCAGGGCACAGAGGTCCTGGTACGTCGCGGGTTTCTTGACCGTGACCGTCATGGGTTCGGCCAGGAGAAGACCACGCCTCCCCCAGCCCGGGGAAGCATGCACATGGGACAGGCAGGGCTCCATTGCTCAACAGGTAGCATGGCCCCTCCCCTACTTCTACAGTAATCAACACCCGCCTGACCCGAGCGGTCACCCGGCTGGGAGTGGACGCCCTCGCGGACCTGCCCACGCGGGAGACAGGTCCGGAGGGCCCCGCGCCTACTGGGCGCAGTAGGTGTTGCGGTCGATGATGGCCACCACGCTGACGATGGAGCCGGGCCGCACGACGAACTCGCTGGCGCCCACGTGCTTGTCGTCCTGGCTGCACCAGTCATAGGTGTAGCCCAGGCCCGTCCACGGGTAGTGGGTGGACTGCCAGAAGCCGTAGCTGGAGGCGTAGTTGTTGGAGATCCACGTCCGGTGCTCGCTGGACACGCCGGTGGGGAAGGCCAGGCCGCACGTGGAGTCGGTGATCTCCGAGTCCGGGCAGGGGCGGAACATGTCGCCCGGCTTCACCCACATCTCGACGAACTGCCGGTTGTTGTCCGCCGCGGTAGCCGGGGGCAGGCCGAGGAACTGGTTGACGCGGGCGATGCGCGCGGTGTCCTCCGGCACCGTCTTGCACAGCTCCTTGAGCTGCGGCACCGCGGTGACCCAGATTTCGCGGGACAGGGTGTTGTCACCGATGGCGTAGCCGGTGAAGGTGGTCCACGCCACCATGCGCACCGCGCTCTGGTCCGCGTTCCACGACAGGCGCGTGTTGGACGGGGTGATCGCCCACAGGCTGTCGGTGACCTCCTCCGGGGTGGCCTCGATGGCGTCGCGGACGGCGGCGTCGTAGCTCTCCTGCGTGCAGGCGGCGGGCTGCTGGGGCTCGGGCTCGGGCTCCTCCTCGGGACCACACGCCACCAGCGACACCAGGGCCATCGCGAGCCAACGCGAACGCGGCATACCTTCGTGCTTCATGTCTCTCTCTGCTCCTGAAGGGGGGGACTGAGGCCGCGCACTCTCTCAGAGGAAGCTCGCGGCGCAAACGGGTCCCGGACTACCCGCGTTCCCAGATTCCGAGAGAGAAGCACCCGGGAGCCCGCGGCCCGCGAGGCCGGGCATGACGTGTGCAAACGGGCTGCACCTGTGACAGGGAGGGGCGTGCGGACGCGCAAGGATTGCGCGCGTACCACGCAGCCCTTGCGCGCGCCCCACTTCCGGCCGGGCCCGTCCCTCGGAAGGGGATTGGCACGGGACATGGAATGGAGAGGAGCATGGCCCGCCTCCTCATCGCCGTCGATGGCTCACCTCCGTCCCTGCGCGCCCTGGAGTACGGCGCGTCCCTGGCCGCGAAGCTGGGGGTGGGAGTCCTCCTGCTGCACGCGATGCCGCGGGGGATGCTCCCGCTGGGGGGGATGACGCCGGCATCGCTGGCCGAGCTGCTGCACACCCAGGAGGCCGAGGGGAAGCGGTTGCTCGCGGCCCTGGCGGACAAGGCCGGGCCGCACGGCGTGGAGGTGGAGACGGAGCTGGGCGTGGGGGACGCGGCGGCCGTCATCGCCGGGCGGGCGGAGGCGGCGGACATCCAGATGGTGGTGATGGGGAGCCGGGGGCAGGGAGCGGTGGCGCGGCTGCTGCTGGGCAGCGTGGCCACCCAGGTGGTGCACACGGCCACGAAGCCGGTGGTGGTGGTGCGATGAACGAGTCCGGAGGAAGTGCGATGCGTCGGATACTGGTGGCGGTGGACAGCACCGAGGTGGCACGCGAGGCGGCGCGCGTGGCGCTGGAGCTGGGCGAGCGGGTGGGAGCCCAGGTGATGCTGGTGCACGTGCTGCCGGCGTCGGTGGCCGAGGGCGAGACGGCGGACTTCGCCGCCTTCGAGCGGGCGTGCGAGGACTACGCGCGGGGGCTGCTGGAGGAGCTGCGCCTGCACACCGGCCACGGCGGACCGCTCCCGCGGATCGCGGTGCTGCACGGAGAGCCCGCGAGGGCCATCTGCGAGGCGGCCGGGGCGGAGGACGTGGACCTGGTCATCGTGGGGACGCGGACGCGCGGGACGCTCGCGCGCACGCTGCTGGGGAGCATGGCGGACGAGCTGCTGCGCACCTGCCCCAAGCCGGTGATGGTGGTGCCCGAGACGGGCCGCAAGGTGCACCTCGGCCAGGAGGGCGCGGCGCTGGACGCCCGTCCCGGACCCGCTCCCCTGAAGCCGAACGGAGTCCCGGGATGAGCGGTCCCTCCACCTCCACGCCCCGGGAGGAGTCCTTTCGAGCCCCCCCTGCCCCACCCCAGCCGGCGAACACCCTCGTCCCGGGCCTGAGCCGGGCCGAGGCCGCGCGGCGTCTGGCCGAGCACGGTCGCAACGAAATCCAACGCGAACAGACGCGCTCGCCGTGGGGGGTGCTGCTGGGACAGTTCCGCTCGCCGATGATCGCCCTGCTGCTCGGGGCGGGCGGGGTGTCGGCGCTGCTGGCGGAGTACGCGGACGCCGTGGCCATCGGCGCCATCGTGGTGCTCAACGCGCTCATCGGCTTCCTGCAGGAGTACAAGGCCGAGCAGGCGCTGCTGGCGCTGCGCTCGATGACGGCGCCACGGGCGCGGGTGATGCGGGACGGGTACGCGGTGCAACTGCCCTCGGCGGAGGTGGTGCCCGGGGACGTGCTGCTGCTGGAGGCGGGGGACGTGGTGGCCGCGGACGCGCGCCTGCTGGAGGCGCACGCGCTGGCCACCAACGAGGCGGCGCTGACGGGCGAGAGCGTGCCGGTGGACAAGGCGGCGCGGGCGGTGGCCGCGGACGCACCGTTGGCGCAGCGCTCGGACACGGTGTTCCTGGGCACGGCGGTGACGCGCGGCACGGGGATGGCCGAGGTGACGGCCACCGGCATGGGCACGGAGCTGGGGAAGATCGCCCACCTGCTGGCCTCGACGAGCGACACGGAGACGCCGCTGGAGCAGCGGCTGGCGAAGGTGACGCGGACGTTGCTGGTGGCGTGCCTGGCCATCGTGGTGCTGGTGGCGGCGCTGGGCCTGTGGCGCGGCCACGGGTGGCTGACGGTGCTGCTCTCCTCCATCTCGCTGGCGGTGGCGGCGGTGCCCGAGGGTCTGCCGGCGGTGGTGACGATCGCCCTGGCGCTGGGGGTGCGGCGCATGGCGGCGAGACACGCGCTGGTGCGCCGGCTGCAAGCGGTGGAGACGCTGGGCTCGACGACGGTGGTGTGCACGGACAAGACGGGCACGCTCACCACGGGCACCATGGAGGTGCGCGAGGTGTGGGGCGACAACTCGCACGCCATCCTCTTCGCGTCGGCGGCGTGCTGTGACGCCTCGCTGGGGCCGGACGGGAAGGAGGGCACGGGAGACCCCACGGAGCTGGCGTTGCTGCGCGCGGCGCTGACGCGGGGCATCCGCCGGGAGGAGCTCGAACGGGAGCGGCCGCGCGTGGCGGTGCGGCCCTTCGATTCGGAGACGAAGCGCATGTCCATCCTGCGCGCGGATGGCGTGCTCTACGTGAAGGGGGCGCTGGAGGTGTTGCTGCCGCGCTGCCGCTCGGCCACGGTGAGCGCGTCCCGGGCGGCCCATGAGCTGGCGAGCCGGGGCCTGCGCGTGCTGGCGGTGGCGCGGGGCGAGGGGCCCGAGGAGGAGAACCTGGAGTTGCTGGGGCTGGTGGGCATGGCGGACCCGCCGAGGCCCGAGGCGGTGGAAGCGGTGGCGGCGGCGCGCGCGGCGGGGGTGCGCACGGTGATGATTACGGGGGACAGCGCGGAGACGGCGCAGGCCATCGGGCGCGAGCTGGGAATCCTCCAGCCGGGGGAGGACGTAGAGGAGCGCATCCACGCGCGGGCGACGGCGGCGGACAAGCTGCGCATCGTCCGGAGCTGGAAGGAGCGGGGCGAGGTGGTGGCGATGACGGGGGACGGGGTGAACGACGCGCCGGCGCTGAGAGAGGCGCACATCGGCATCGCCATGGGACGCACGGGCACGGAGGTGACGCGCGAGGCGGCGGACCTGGTGCTCACGGACGACAACTTCGCCACCATCGTCACGGCCATCCGCGAGGGCCGTGCCATCTACGAGAACATCCGCAAGACGCTGGTGTACCTGCTGGTGGGCAACGTGGGCGAGCTGACGCTGATGCTCGCGGCCTCGCTGGTGGGGCTGCCGCTGCCGCTGGTGCCCTTGCAGTTGTTGTGGATCAACCTGGTGACGGACAGCCTGCCGGCCTTGGCGCTGGTGATGGATCCGGCGCGAGCGGAGCTGCTGGCGCGGCCGCCGCGGAAGCCGGACGAGCCGATGTTGGGCCGGGCGCAGTGGCGGTACATCCTGATGGTGGGGATGATGGAGGCGCTGCTGGTATTGGGAGTGTTCATCTGGGCGGACCCGGCGAGGGACCTGGAGCGGGCGAGGGCGCTGGCCTTCTGCACGCTGGTGTTCGCCGAGTTGCTGCGAGCCTTCGCGGCGCGCAGCACCACGCGGCTCTACTGGGAGGTGGGGCCGCTCACCAACCGGCTGTTGCTGGGAATCGTCGTCGCCTTGTTGGTGCTGCAAGGAGTGCTCTATCTATTGCCGTCGGCGCGGGAGCTGTTCGGACTGGGAGCGATGCGCCCGTGGGAATTGGGGCTGGCGTTCGCGCTGGGATTCCTTCCGGTGACAGTGCTGGAGATGTCGAAGCGGGTACGGCGCTGGAAAGCATTGCACTCCCAGTGAGGGGTGTGTTGATTGCGCCGCCCAACGGGAGCCCTTCGGCATCCGTGAGGAGACAACACAATGTCGAGCTTCATTCGTGGAACGATGCTGTCTGGCGTGGTGGCGGGACTGTTGCTGGCGCCGGCGGTGGGGGTGGCGCAGGGCGGCTCCGTGAAGGTGGGCAAGGACGGCAGCGTGCAGGTGAGGGGGGGCAACGCCACGGTGAACGCGCAGGCGGAGGGAGCCGAGGAGCTGGGCGGTGCCGACGTGGAGGTGGATGACGAGGGCGCGAGCGTGAAGCAGCAGGCGGGCGCGGAGCTGGAGATTTCCGGCTCGGGAAGTCAGGAGTCGCACCGCTGCTCGCCGAAGACGGAGGTGAACATCCTGGGGAGCGACAACGAGATCACTCTGACGGGGGAGTGCAAGAAGGTGAGCGTGAGCGGCTCCACCAACAAGGTGAAGGTGGAGGCGGCGGGGGCCATCGAGGTGATGGGCTCGGACAACCAGGTGACGTGGAAGCGGGAGGTAGGGGGCAAGAAGCCCAAGGTGACGCGCACCGGGAGCAACAACAAGGTGACGCAGGCTCGCTGAGGTAACTCCCCTCTCCCCCCGGGAGAGGGACGGGGTGAGGGTGCCACGCATCCCGGGTTGAACCCTGTATCCACACCGTGGTCCACGGATTG
>NZ_JPMI01000263.1 GCF_000733295.1 Archangium violaceum Cb vi76
AACCCTGTATCCACACCGTGGTCCACGGATTGAAGAACGGGCCCAGCCACCCTCACCCCAACCCTCTCCCGGAGGGAGAGGGAGCAGGTGGAGGGAGAGGGTTGGGGTGGAGGGAGAGGGACCTGGCTCAGTGCACGGTCTCAGCCGGGCTCGAAGCAACGGCCGGTTGCGCCGCGGAGCGAGCGCGGGGCAGCCGGACGCGGAAGGTGGAGCCCACGCCAGGGCGGCTCTCCACCTCGATGCGGCCGCCATGAGCCTCCACGATGCGCCGGGCCACCGACAGTCCAAGTCCCACGCCCGGTGCCTTCTCCCGGGCCCGCCCCGTGCGCCGGAACGGAGCGAAGAGCATGCGCAGCTCCTCGCTGGAGATGCCGATGCCCCGGTCCACCACGCTCAACACCGCCTCCTCGCTCTCGTAGCCGACGATGACGTCCACCCTGCTGCCGCCCTGCGAGTACTTCAGCGCGTTGCTCACCAGGTTGTGCAACACCTGCTCCACGCGCGTGGCGTCGCAGCACAGGAGGACGGGCTCCTCGGGGAGATGGAGCCTCAAGTCATGTGAGGAGCCGCCAGCCTGGTACAGCTCCACCACGGCGGTGGCGAGCTCGCGCGCATCGCGCTCCTCGAGGCTCAGCTCGAATCTGCCGGCCTCGATTCGGGTGGCGTCGAGCAGGTCTCCCACCATCCGGTCCAGGCGGGCCACCTGACGGCGCACGAGGGCCATGGTCTTCTGCATGCGCTCCTCGGGGATGGGCCGGCCGGAGGTGACGAGGGCGGCGGACATCTTCAGCGCGGAGAGGGGATTGCGCAGGTCATGCGCCACACCGGCGAGGAAGGTGAGCTGCTCCTCCTGCTGGCGGGCGAGGGAGTTGGCCATCTCGTTGAAGGTGCGGGCCATGTCACGCAGCTCGACGGGGCCGGCCACGGGGGCGCGGGTGCGCTTGCGGCCGGCGCCGAAGCGGCGCATGGCGCGGCTCATGTCGAGCAGGGGGCGGAAGACGAAGCGGCGCAACCACCACAACAGCGCGCCGCCGCCCAGCACCAGGAGCGCGGCCACGCTGACGGCGCCGATGTTGGCGAGCTGGTCCCACCGGTCGGCCTGGAGCTGGACGGTCCGGGCCTCGTTGACGTTGAAGGTGACGAGCCCATCCAACGCGGCGAGCGCGGCCTCCAGGGAAGGAACGAGCTCGCGGGCGGCCTGCTCGGTGGGGAGGTTCGCGGCGCGCTCCCGGGCGAGCAGGTAGTTGGAGATGGTGCGCTCGGCGTCGTCGATGAGCGCCTGCTCCTGGGGCGACCAGGCGTTGGCGCGGGCCTCGGTGAGGTGGAGCCGGAGATTGGACTCGATGGCCGCCAGGGAGCGGGGCGAGTCGGAGGGGATGCGCAGGAGCGAGTCGGACAGCCGGTAGAGGGAGAGCAGATCCACCTGGAGGGCCTCGGCCAGGCGGACGCCCTCCACGGCGCTGCCCATGCTCGCGGTGGTGCGATGGAGGTAGGTGGTCAGGACGATGAGGGAGGCGGCGCCGGCCAGGGCGAGGGCCGCGAGCATGGCGATGGCGGCGGTCATGATGCGCCTGAGACTCATGACGCCTCCCGGCGGAAGGAGCGGCCGCGATGCGGGACGTTGCGGGGGCTGCGAGGGTCCACGCGATTCCTCCCGGAGAGACGGAGGGCCCGCGCCCTCCCTTCTCTGCAACACGAAGATGTGTCCGGAAGAAGCGGGAGCCCCATGCCCGGCGGGAGGGGAGCCGAGGGAGCGTGAGCGAGGCGGCGGGCGGACCCCTCTTGCGTGAGCCGGGGCTCAGGCGCCGAAGCCGCCGAGGGCGGTGCGGCTGAAGCTGGCGGCGCCCTGGCTGACGCGGACGGCGGACTGGCTGAAGACCTGGAAGGCCTTGCGGATGTCCTGGGCGCTCTGGCCAGGGGTGAGGATCCACTTGTCCTCGATGCCCATCTCGCGGAAGACCTTGCGGAAGTCGGTGCTGCCGTCGTCGATGCCCATGCCGGCGACGATGTGGTTCTCGGCGCGGCGCAGGTCATTCACGAGCGCGGCGACATCACGAGGGCGGGAGCTCTGCGAGTGGCAGTCGGCACCATCGGTGATGAGGAGGGTGACGGTGCGGGCGGAGACGCCGTTGCGGGTGAACTCCTGGGCCTTGGCGAGCACGGTGCCGAGCAGGACGACGGCCTGGTCATAGAGGGGCGTGCCCTTGTCGGGGTCGTAGTTCTTGGAGTGCATGCGGACGACGTCCTCGAGGGGCCGGAAGGGGTTGAGGACGAAGCCATTGAGGTAGCGGGTGTGGAAGAGGACGCCGTCCTTCTGTTGGGAGGAGAGGAGGGCATCGAGGACGAGGTTGTGGCCGTCGCAGACGGTGCGGGCGTGGCCGGCGTGCTGGATGGAGCCGGAGTCATCGGGCATGACGGTGACGAGGACGACCTCGGAGGCCTGGACGTCATCGACGCTGATGCCGAGGCCGGCCTGTATCTGAGCGCCGAGGTCCACGACGGTGAGGGCCTGAAGGGCCTGGGGGCTGAGAACCCCTTCGGCGTGAGCGGCCTGGAAGAGCTGAGAGACATTGGCGCTGGAGCTGTTGCCATTGCTGGACGAGGAACTCATCTGAGCCTCCGTGGAAATCCCCTCTCCCTCTGGGAGAGGGTCAGGGTGAGGGAAAAGAGTCCCCACTCCCTCTCCCACCGGGAGAGGGTCGGGGTGAGGGTATCGGGCTCCGTGTTGCCTACGAGATCCGGAGATCCGGCCACGAAGCGAGCGGATCCGTGGACTTCACCAGGTGCATGCCAGCGTTGGCGAAGCGCTGCAGTGCCGACTCGGCCTGGGGAGTGAAATCCGCGGCGAACCCGCCCTTGCCATCGGGGACGGTCACAGCGGACATACAATCCGTGAGCAGATACACCTTGCGAGCGAGCGCGGCATCCTGGGCGAGGATCTCCCCGAGCAGGTCATCGATGGAGCTCTTGACGCAGTGACTGGCGGCCTGGCCGGCGATGACGACGGCATCGGCGGTGAGGAGGGTCTTGAGGAACTGGGTATTGCGCTGGGCGAGGGGCTGGCCGTCGTGGCGGGAGAGGACCTCGGGGCGGAGGACGGAGTAGTTCTCCGTGAGCGGATTCCCTCCCTTCACCTCGGCCCAGGACTGGGCGCCGCGGGCGAAGGAGTGGAACAAGCGGGCCTCCTGGACGACACCGGCGATGGCATGACCATCGCCGCCGAGGAGGCAGTGAGGAGGCCAGAGGTAGAGGGTGTACTTCCCGGCGCGCTCGAGCTCCTCGCAGTAGTACTTCACCTGCTTGAGGAGCCAGGGGTAGTTGCCGCCGCAGAGCCATTTGGCCATGGCGGGATTGGGGCGGACCTGGCCGCGTTCGATCTGCTCGCGGGTGATTTCGCGGTAGGCGGTGAGGGGCTGGTCATTCTGGTCGACCCAGAAGGACGGGAAGAAGATCTGGTAGGCGAAGTGGGTATCGAGCGTGGTGGTGACGTTCGTGAGGGCGCCGAGGTTCTTGTAGACGAACTCGGCGATGCGGCGGCTGTCGTCGATGGCGCCGCGGCCGGAGCGGCCGGCGACGTAGAGGGAGCCCTCGGGGAAGCAGAAGTCCTTCTGGACGTCGATGAGGAGCAGGTGGAGGTTGAACGAGTCGGTGGCGGAAGCGGAGAGGCCGTGAGCGCCGCGCCAGGTCTGGGCCTCGGCCTGGAGGGCCATGGCATTGGGGCCGTAGGCGTAGGAGGCGGCGTTGGCGGACTTGTAGAACGACGGAAGCGGCAGCTCCTTCAGCTTCGACTGGGTCTTCATGGTGCAACCCTCCTGGGTGGAGCGGCTTACCGCGCCACCCTTCGTGTATCGACAACACCAACATAGTGTCCGAATTACACGTAGTCAAGCCAAGGTGGACCGAATCGATGCTGGCCCCCGGGTAGGGCGAGGTGTCAGGCCCTGCGCGAACCTGGGCGCTGAGCGAAGAGAAGGGAGAGCGCCTTCTGGGAGCGGACGCGAGCAACTGGTCCAACAGTCGGACCAGTTGGCGAACCGCGCGTCCGGAAGGCGGGTCGGCCTCGGCAGGCAGGAGGAGTCCGCCGGGCGCGACGTTCACAAACTTGTCCAACAGTTGGACAAGTTCGTGAAGAGCGCGCCCGGAGGGCGGCGGGTCTCAGGAGCCGAGGCTGAAGCACTCGGCCACATGGCGCCTGGGAATCACGTCATCCGCAGGGCGGTGATGTCCTGGCGGCGGACGACGGTGAGCCCGTTCCGGGTGAGGAAGAGGCGGCTGTCTGCATCGACGAAGGGCTCGGTGTCGGGGAACTCGCGAACCACCTCGAGCCGGCCCTGACGCAGTTCCACGCGGACGAGCCCCGCGTCCGTGGGAGCGAACAGCGCCTCACCCGAGGCGCACTTCCCTCGCACCGAGCCGAGCCACGAGCCATCCCCCGCCTCGCCCCTGGCGCTGGCCTTCACGGTGCCATCCGCGCCCACCACGACGCAGTGGTTCACCGTCCGGCCGCCGGTCTCCTCGGCGAGGAAGAGCCAGCAGTTCGCGCCATCGAACACGGCCTCCGCGTCCACCAGCCGGCCCGAGGGCCACGGCAGCGCCAGGCCATCCCGGAGTCCCGGGCGCTCGGCGTCGAAGACGAACGCACCGCGCAGCGAGCCCGCGCGGTGGAAGCCGAGCCCGAAGCGCGGCCCCACGAAGAGGCGCGTCTGCCCATCGAGCACCTCGCCCAGCCGCTCGGGAGCGAACGCCCCATCGCGCCACAGTGCACCCGCGTGCGCCCAGTAACGGTGGCGCGCATTCGCCGCGAAGGCCGGGCGCTGCTCGGGCGCATCCACGCCGAGCCGCTCGGGGCGCTGGCCCGGGGCGAGCACCGCGAACTCCCCGCCCTTCCCCACCAGCGTGACGGCGCCCTGCAGTGCCCAGTGCAGCGAGGGCTCCAACCCCCCCTGGAGCACCGCCGAGCCCTCCTCGCGCCGGTACGCCCCGTTCGCGTGAAAGAGCCAACGCAGCGTCCCGTCCTCGACGCTGGCGTGGAGGATGACGCCCTCGGTGGTGAAGAGGCGGGTGGCCACCACCTGGCCGCGCACGGTGGTGACGGGCGTGGTGGCCAGGGTCGCGCTCGGGCGGCACGTGGGGCACGAGGCCCGCGCATGCTCCACGCCACACGAGGCACAGACCGTGAAGCGCAGCGAGTCCAGCAGCGGCAACGGGAACGGCCCGCGGAGATCCTCGACGAACACCCGGTGCAGGCAGTGCAGCAGGTCATCCGGAAGCACACCGAAGGGGGTGGCCGGCTTGGGGTACTGGACGTCCGGGTGGAAGACGGTGATGCGCTGGAGGACGCGAGCGGTGGGCGTGGCCTTGGGCGTGGGAGGCTTCGGGCGGTGGATGCCGCCATGGGGCCCCACGCACAGAAGACTCTGCATCAGCGCGACGGTGAAGGCATACCAGTCACTGTCCGGAGACGCCGGGCGCGAGGGCATCAGCCCCTGCGTCGAGCCGCCCAGGCGCAGCGGGTCCAGGAACTTCTCGGTGAAGACGGGGGAGAGATAGGACCCGAACTGGAAGCTGTCCGCGTCGATGAGCCAGGCATCGTTGCCGGTGACGAGGATGTTGAGGTCGTTGAAGTCCCCCACCACCACGCCGCTGCCGTGGAGCGCGGAGAGCGTGCGGTGCAAGCCGCGGAAGAGCTCGGAGACGCGGGAGGACGGCACACCGGCGCGGCGGAAGGCCGGGTCGCCGAAGCGGCGCAGGGGCTCGGCGCCCTCGAGCTTGCGCATGGCGTAGCCGAGCAGCGTCGTGCCCTTCTTGTCGGTGGCGAGCGTCTCGGGAGACACCACCCGCGCGGGCAGGGGCCTCGGGAAGGCGGGCAGCTTGTGCTGGTGCTCGGCGATGCGGGCCCGTGCGGCGGCCTGCTCCTGGGGGAGGTTGTCGTAGTCGGGGTGCTCGGGAGGCTTGAAGAGCTTGAGGACGCGCCCGTCCCCGAGGTCGAAGACATCCGCCTCGCCGCCCTTGCCGAGCGCCTTCCTCGGGTCCAACCGGAGCCTCTTGCCCTCGAGATAGACGTCCATGGTGTCAGGCCCTCCCCTGCCGGCGGCGCAGGACGACGAGCGTGGTGTCATCGGAGAGCAACCCGGGCACGCGCTCGAGTCTGCGGGCGGGGAAGTCGGCGCGGACGGACTCGCGGTTGAGCAGCGCGAGGCGGCGGCGCAGTGCGTCCGGGTTCGAGAAGTACCGGCCATCACTCCAGAACTGCGAGAGCGGACCCACGGGCTCCTCGCGCTCGGGCACTCGCGATTCAGCGAGGCCCGCGAGGTCCGAGACTCCATCCGTGCCGAGCAGCAGCGAATCCACCTCGGCGGTGGGCCGCAGGGTGTTGGCCTTCAAGGACACGGCGCCCGGCTTCAGCAGCCCATAGGCGAGGTACGGCGGCGCGTTGTTGGGAAAGGGCCCGAGCCGGTGCACATCCCCATTGAGGGCCCAGAGCCCATCGCCCGCGGAGAAGACGAGCGTGTGCTCGGGGGTGACGACGGCGCCCACGACGGTGAAGAGGAGCGCCTCACCGATGGCCCGCTCGCCGAGCTCCCCGGAGATGGCCTGGAGGAAGCACAGCACGTCCGCGCCCAGGCGCTGGAGGAACTCGGGGGACTCGATGGGCACCTGCCTGCCCAGCAGCGAGAGCGCTCCCTCCACGACCCGCCGGGCGCCCAGTTGCGCCCCCAGCTCGCTCTGCGCGCCACTGCCGCACCCATCCGTGACCACGGCGGCCAGACCGTGCTCGCTCGCCCGGGCCCAGAAGGAGTCCTGGTTGTTGCGTCCGGCTCGGGCGTGCTCCCGGCCCTGCACGGTGGCGGCGGCGAGCTCGAAGGGCAGCGCGGACATGGCTCTCCTCTCCCAGGTGGCCTGGGCAGATGTCGTGTTCTACGGACACCAAGTTAGTGTCCATAAAACACGAAGTCAACCCGATGGCCCGGGTGGGGAGAAGGACTACAGCTCGAAGTTGAAGCCGGCCTTCTCCAGTTGCTTGTACTTCTTGTGGTCGAAGCGGTAGAGGCGCGCGGCGCGGTGGGAGACGTCCTGCTCCACCTCGTCGAGCTCCTCGAGCAGCTCCATGGCGAGCAGCTTCTTGCGGAAGTTGCGCTTGTCGAGCTCGCGCTCGAGGATCTTCTCGTACATGCGCTGCAACTGGGTGAGGGTGAACTTGGGCGGCAGCAGCTCGAAGCCGATGGGCTGGTAGCGGACCTTGCCCTTCAGCCGCTGGTGGGCCGTGGCGAGGATGTCCGCGTGGTCGAACGCCAGCTTGGGCACGTCATAGACGGAGAACCAGGCGGCCTCCCGGGCGTCGGTGGCGGCGTGCACGCGGTGATCCGACAGCTTCACCAGCGCGAAGTAGGCCACGCTCACCACCCGGCCCCGTGGATCCCGCTCCGGCGCCCCGAAGGTGTAGAGCTGCTCCATCAGGTTGGGGCGGATGCCGGCCTCTTCCTGGAGCTCACGGCGCGCGGCGTCCTCGAGCGACTCGTCCATGCGGACGAAGCCACCCGGCAGCGCCCACCGGCCCTGGAAGGGTTCCACGCCGCGCTTGATGAGCAACACCTTCAGGTCCTCGTCGTCCAGGCCGAACACCACGCAGTCCACCGTCAATGACGGGCGCGGGTAGTCGTAGGTGTAGCTCACGGGATTCCTTTCGTTCCGTTCGTGCCCACCGCATAGTGTTGGATGGACACTCCGTCAAGCGGCGGAAATCCGAGTGGATGCACGGGGCAGGAGGACGGGGACGGGCACCCTCACCCCGACCCTCTCCCGGGGGGAGAGGGAATGTGGGGAGTGTGGGTACGGCGGAAGGCCTCGGGGCTCATCCCCCACCAACGCTTGAAGGCCCGGTGGAACGTGGCCGGCTCGCCATAGCCGAGCAGGAAGGAGACTTCCGCGATGGACATCCTCCGCCGCAGGTAGTTCTCCGACAGCTCGCGCCGCACCGCCTCCAGGATGCCCGCGTAGCTCTGTCCCTCGTCGGCCAGCTTGCGCTGCAACGTGCGCGGCGGCAGGTGCAGCGTCCTCGCCACCGCCTCGAAGGTGAAGTCCCCTCCCGACAGCGTGCGCCGCACCTGCTCTCGCACCCGCTCGGTGAGGCTCGCCGTCACCGGTAGCCGCGAGAGCTGCCGCTGCGCCTGTTTCTCGAACAGGGTGTTGAGCAGCGCATCCGCGTGGACGAAGGGCAGCTCCGCGTCCGCGTGGGAGTACTCGATGTCGTTTCGCGGCGCGCCGAAGACGAGCGGACAGGCGAAGAGGGCCTCGTGCTCGCGGATGTCCGCGGGCGCCGCGTGGGCGAAGCGCACCTGGAGCGGCCGCACGTCCACCCCCGTGAAGTAGCGCATCCCCAGGGCCACCTGCACGAGCGCGACCTCGGCCATCTGCCGGTGTGCCGGCCGCCACGGTCCCACGGGGGTGAAGCGCATGCGCACTCCGCGCTCGGTGTCCTCCACCCCGAAGCGATCCCCATCCCCCCAGACGCGCTGGTAGCGGCACCCGCGCACCATGGACTCCTTCAGCGTCGCGCTCGTGAGGATGACGAGCCCGGCCGCGTCATCCGGGTCCACCTCGCTCATGCGCGCCATGTGCAGGCCCAGGTTGTCGTCCCCCGTCACCTCCACCGCCCGCTCGAGGAGGGTGTCGAGCACGGCGTAGGGGATGCGCAACTCAGGGTCGTCCAGGTCCTCCAGGCGCAGGCCCACCTCGCGGCAGAGCGCCTCGATGGGCACCTTGTGCTCGGCCGCGATGTCCAGCGCCTGCCGGACGAGCCGGGAAGAGAGGGCGGCGGGAGGAGAGGAGGACGCCATCGACGGCGGGGACGCTAGCGAGCGGTTGGCGCCCGGTGCAAGCCGTTCTGGCGCCAGCGGCCAGTGCAGGACGGCCGCCCGGATGGCACCTTCAGCCCATGAACGAGCCCACCTCCACCGCCCTCATCCCGCGCCTGCACCTCTTCGAGCTGCTCGATCAGGACTGGTATCCGCGCACCTTGAGAGACCTGGGCACGGACTATCTCCACACCGTCAGCGAGAAGACGGGCGCCTTCGATGCCGCCACGGACGTGCTCGCCCGGGGCCTGCGTGCCTCGGAGAGCCAGGAGCTGCTGGACCTCGGCTCGGGAGGCAGCGGTCCCCTGCCCCGGCTCTGCCGCCTGCTGGAGAAGGCGCAGGGACTGAAGCCGCGCGTGGTGCTCAGCGACCTGTACCCCACCGCCAACGCGGCCGAGCGGGCACGCGCCCATGGCGTCGGCTACCTGGAGCGGCCCGTGGACGCCACGCGGGTGCCTCCGGAGCTGCGTGGCATGCGCACCCTCTTCAACGCCCTGCACCACTTCCGGCCCGAGCAGGCCCGGCAGGTGCTCGCGGACGCGCAGCAGCACAACGTCCCCTTCGCCGCCTTTGAAATCATGCGCCGCACGCCGGCCGGAATCCTCGGCATGCTGCCGGTGCCGCTGATGGTGTGGCTCTTCACCCCGCTCATCCGCCCGCTGACGCCGCTGCGCCTGCTGCTCACGTACGTGCTGCCGGTGGCGCCGCTCGCCAGCCTCTGGGACGGGCTGGTGTCCGCCTTCCGGGCGCACCGCCCCGAGGAGTTGCGCGCCATGACGGCCTCGATGGCCCGCGAGGGCTACACCTGGGAGGTGGGCGAGTTGAAGCGGCCCGGCAAGCCCATCGTCACCTATGTGCTCGGTCTGCCCGCGAACTCGCGCCCCGGGAAGTAGGCCGTCTCCGGCTCACCTCGTCAGGCCACGAGACGCTGGAGTTGCCGCCAGTCCACCAACTGCACGGACTCCTCGGCCAGGTCGAACTCCAGCGAGCGGCGCAGGCCCATGAGGTCCCCCCCCATCTGCAAGGGCACGTCGCGATCGAACTCCATGCGCAAGCGCTCGACGAAGAAGTCGTGCATGTGAGGCATCGGGTGATGGCCGCGCCACAGCCGGCGCATGTTGAGGGTGGCCTCGGTCACGCCGGCGCCATAGACGCGCACGGACAACCGGTGCGGCACCGCCTGGGCGAACGGGAAGGCCTTGAAGCCGAAGCCCCACTCGGTGGTGGTGGCCGCTCCGGCGACGCCCGCGGGGCCCTCGTAGAGCAGCGCGCCCGTTTCCCCATGGGGAATGGGTATCACGTTGCCCCGCGCGTCCACGGTGAGCGCCGGGGCCCCCAGGTTGTACACCTTCACCTGCAACTGGCTCTTGCCGAACAGGTGCCGGGGAATGGTGCGCGTGAACAGGGCGCTCATGTACCCGCGCAGGCCGGCGTTCGCCTCGCGCAGCGGCCCGGCCGGGAACTTGGACAGGTGGTCCTTGAAGTCCTGCAGCGTCTCCGAGTCCCAACCCGTGCCAGCGAAGGGCGCCACCCGGTTCTCCAGCCGCACCAGGGAGAAGGGGCGCAGGGGAGGCAGGCGCTCGCCACAGGCGGCCAGCTGGCGCAGGGCCACCGCGGGCTTGGGCGCCCCGGTGACGCGGGCCCACGCATTGCCCGTCCCCAGCGGCAGCACCCCGATGGCCGGCAGCGCCACGCCCTGCAGGCGCAGCTCGTTGAGCAGCCCGGTGATGGTGCCGTCACCTCCTCCGGCCAGCAGCAGCGTGGGCGGGTTGGGACGCAGCTGCTCGGAGATCCACGTCCGGGCCTCCTCCAGCGAGCGGGTGAGGGCCAGGCGGGCCCGGGGGAAGAAGCGCTGCACCATACCGCCGACCCTCTCGGAGCCCCGGCGTGCGCGCAGATTGACCATCACGGCGATGTTCATGGCGGTGTCACTCTCCCCAAGCCATGTCATGGTTTCGTCATGGCGTCTCGACCTGGCGATCATCATCCAGTGACGGACACATGAGGGGTTCCCCTCACCACCTGGGGACGAGCGCCATGTGCCTCCACGCTGTGGCGTGCCCGTGACGGGCGCAAGCCGGACGCCGCCCGCCGTCCAACCGCCAGCAGAAGGGGTGGGAGCCTTCTGTTGGGCATCGTCCCTCCACGCGGGTTCCGGCCGTCACCTCCCCGTTGCCAAGATGGAGATGACGCGGAGCGGTGCACGGAAGCGCTGGCCAGGCCTCCCGGAGGACGGGCGAGGTGGCTCCAGGCACGAGGACGGACCGTCCAGTATCGGGACGGGACGCGGTGGAAGGAGCGGGGCGCGCCGGGAAACGAAGCCGGCGGACACCGTGACGGGTAGGAAGCCGGAGGCCCGCCCAAGGGCGCGGAATGACTGCGTTCTGGCGCACGGGGGATGGGTTGTGGACGTGGCGTGACGGCTGGTATCTCGGCGGCGCGAGGCCCGGCGGCCGGCGGAACGGGCCCTGCAATCGCGCTCGGACATCATGACCTTCCTCAAGAACTCGTACTCGATGGTGGTGCTCGCGCTGGTGCTCGGAAGCGCGGCGGGAGCCGCGCCGCGCCGCGTCGTGGTCTCCAGTGGCGACTGCAAGGACGCGGAGCTCAGCGGTCAGGCCAAGGCGCTCTACGACAGGCTGGTGTCCCGTCCTGGAGAGAACGTCCTGGGGGCGGCGGACTTCGCCGAGCGGCTGTTCCCCCCACCCTCCGGCAGCTTCGAGGACATCAAGCGGCAGCTCGAGGCCGCGCAGGGCCAGTTCTACGAGGCGCGTCATGCCCGGGCGGCGCAGGCCATCGACGAGGTGCTCCGGCAGGTGACGCGCCTGCCGCCGGGCGGGGCCCGCTGGAAGCTGTACGTGGACACGCAGTTGCTGCTGGCGATGAACCAGCGGGCGCTGGGCAAGGTGAAGGAGAGCGACGACGCGTTCCGCAACGTGCTGCGGCTGGAGCCGGAGTACGCGTTGGATCCGGACTACTACACGCCGTCCACGCGGCAGGCCTTCGACAAGCTGCGTCGCGAGCTGGCGCGGGGCAGGAAGGTGAAGCTCTCGGTGAAGTCCAACCTGTCGCCCTCCGAGGTGTTCCTGGATGGGCGGAGCGTGGGGCAGACGCCGCTGGTGCTGGAGGTGCCCGCGGGCACGTACGACCTGAGCGTGAAGAAGGGCGAGGCGCTCAGCTTCCCGCGCCAGTTGCCGGTGCAGGGCGCGGAGACGCCGGTGCTGGTGGACCTGGCGTATGAGGGCTCCATCTCGGCCAGTCCCTTCCCGTGCCTCGCGTCGGACGGGGATGGGGAGACGGAGCTGTCCCACGCCGTGCGCCTGGGAGGCACGCTGGGCGTGGAGGAGGTCATCGTGGTGAGGCTCGAGGGGACGCACAACGGGCCGAAGTGGCTCGCCGCCACGGTGCTCAACGTGGAAGGGGGCCAGAAGCTGCGCGAGGGAGGCGTCAAGACGCAGGGGCTCGATGCGCCGTCCGAGTCGCTCTCCGCGCTGGTGGACTTCGTCACCACGGGCAAGGATCAGCCGAGCCTCGTGGTCGCGAAGCCCAACCACCAGCCGCCGTGGGAGCAGCCCTCGGCGATGCTCACCCCGGAGGTGACGGAGAAGTCCGGTGGCTCCGTGCGGCCGCTGCGCGTGCTGTCCTACGTGACGCTGGGGGTGGGTGTGGCGGCACTGGCGGGCGCGGGCTACATGCGGCTCTCCCTGGAGCCCGAGTGGCAGGAGCTCACGAATCCGGCGAACGGGCACCTGGTGGATGGGAAGATCAGCGCCGAGGACACCCGGGGCGTGCGGTTGCTGCGCGACGTGGCGCGGAAGCACAACACCATGGTGGGGCTGCTCGTGGGCTCGGGCGCGGCGGTGGTGACGGGCACCGTGCTCTTCTTCCTGTCGCCCAACGAGGCGCCTCCGCCGGTGTCGGTGGGTGTCACGGCGGGCCCGGACGGGGCGGGCGCCACGCTGTCGGGGACGTTCTAGTGACACAGGCACCCACACTCCATGTGAAACCATTTCCTTGACCTGCTCTCCCGACTATTCCAGTTTCCCGGGTTGAACCCCCCACGAGGAGAGTCGGGATGAAGAAGCTGACGCTGATCGCCGGAGTGCTGACGCTGGTGCTGGTGGGCTGTGGCCCGGTCGAGAGCGAGACGGCGGACCTGGGCGCGGAGCCCACGGGCACGGACACCGCCGCGCTGACCATGTACCCGGAGTGTTGCTCCGCCATCCCGAACTCCGGGTACACGGAGGCGTTCTGTGACTCGGTGGCGTACTCGCCGGGGCGCTGCAACCAGGTGTGGGGCGGCTCGGCGTGCCAGTGGAACAACACCAACTGCCCCGTGACATGCTGCCAGCCCAAGAGCGGCAGCACCGTGTCCTGGAACTACTGCAACTCGTTCACGATGTCCGCCGACCGCTGCAACGCGGTCAACGGCGGCACCACCTGCAACTGGACCTGCTGAGCGCCACGCGCACCCGGGTTCCACGGGCTTGGGAGGCACGGTGCCTCTGGTACGTTCCCGCGCATGAACGTCCTCCTGGCCCTGCTGTTGGCCGCGAGCGCCTCGAGCGCTCCGGCCCCCCGCACCTTCCGCGTCGACTACTTCCACACCGGCAACGCCACCGAGGAGCGTTTCAGCCTCGATCGGCTCGTGGTGGAGCCCCTGCCCTGGCCCGGCCACCCCGCTCGCGGCGTGGATGAGAGCAACCTCGGCAAGTACCTCTTCGAGGTGCGCGACCGCGCCACCAACCGGCTGCTGTACTCGCGCGGCTTCGCCTCCATCTACGGCGAGTGGGAGACGACTCCCGAGGCCCGCGAGATGAACCGCACCTTCCACGAGTCCCTGCGCTTCCCCTCCCCGGAGAAGCCCGTGCAGGTGATGCTCAAGAAGCGCGCGAAGGACAACTCCTTCCGCGAGCTGTGGAGCTTCACCGTCGACCCCCAGGACATGTTCGTCGACCCGTCCACGCCCGCCTCGCCTGGCGCGCTGTTGAAGCTGGTGGACAACGGCCCGTCCGCGGACAAGGTGGACTTCCTCATCCTCGGCGATGGCTACACCGAGAAGGAGCGCGCCAAGTTCGAGAAGGACGCACGGCGGCTGGTGGACATCCTCTTCGGCTTCTCGCCCTTCAAGGAGCGCAAGCAGGACTTCAACGTGTGGGGCCTCATGCCCGCCGCCCGCGAGTCCGGCATCTCCCGGCCCTCCACCGGCATCCACCGTGACTCGCCCGTGGGCTCCACCTATGACGCCTTCGGCAGCGAGCGCTACGTCCTCACCTTCGAGAACCGCCGCTTCCGCGACATCGCCGCCTTCGCGCCCTACGAGTTCGTGGAAATCCTCGTCAACGGCAACACCTACGGCGGCGGAGGCATCTTCGGCCTCTACAGCACCGTGGCCGCCGACAGCCTCTGGGCCCCCTATGTCTTCGTCCACGAGTTCGGCCACCACTTCGCCGGGCTCGCGGACGAGTACTACACCTCGGAGTCGGCCTACGCCCCCGCCGAGGAGCGCGTGGAGCCGTGGGAGAAGAACGTCACCGCGCTCAACGACCCCGCCCGGCTCAAGTGGAAGCACCTGATGACGCCCGGCACGCCGCTGCCCACGCCCTGGCGGAAGGACGAGTACGAGAAGCACGCGCGCGAGGTGCAGCAGCAACGCCGCCGCATCCGCGCCGAGCGCCGCCCCGAGTCGGAGATGGACGCGCTCTTCACCTCCCAGCGCGACTGGGAGGAGAAATTCCTCGGCCAGCAGCAGTACGCCGGCAAAGTGGGCGCCTTCGAGGGCGCCATGTACGAGGCCCGCGGCTACTACCGGCCCCAGGTGGATTGCGTGATGTTCACCCGCGACCGCGTGCCCTTCTGCTCCGTCTGCCAGCACGCCCTCACCGAGGTCATCGACCTGTACGCGGGCCCTCGAAATGGCAAGGCCCCGAAGACGGCGCCCTGAGTCTGGCCGCCCAGGTCCGCGAGCCGAGACCCCGGCGGGCAGGGCCTCCGTCCCCTGCCTGCTGCCGTCCGGGTTGTACGTCTCCAACCTGACAGGGAAAGGAGGCGGACACACCCATGGCCATGATGCACAACATGGATACGACGGAGTCCTGGTCTGGTGAGGGCGTGGGAACAAGCGTGGAGTCGTTCCTCGCGCACATCAACCGCGAGGTCCCCGAGTACTCCCCGACGGAGGTGGCGGACGCGGTGATGAGCGCGCTGTGCGAGCGGCTCCCCGGTGGACTGGTGCAGGAGCTCCGCGAGCAGTTCCCCGAGGGCCTGCGCAGGCTCTTCGAGCGCAGTTGGAAGGACCGGACTGCTCCCGCTCAGAAGTTCGAAAAGGACGACTTCTACCTGGACATCGCCGAGCGGTTGCAGGTCGAGCCCGAGAACGTCCGCCTCGTGCTCCATGTCTTCTTCGGCTCCCTGCATTCTCAAATCACCGAGAAGCTGGCGCAGAAGATCCGCGCCGAGATGCCGCCCAACATCGCCGGCACCTTCGACGCCGCCCGCCGCGACGCGGACCTGCCTCGCTAGGCGTTGAAACGGAAGCCCCGGAAGGCCCACGAGCCCTCCGGGGTTTCCTCCTACCTGCCCTCGATGGCGAAGATGAGCGTCACCCGCGCCGTCACCGTCTGCTCCTCCGGCTGGATGGGCGTCGTCACGTCCGCCGCGCTTCCCGCCCGCGCCATCTCGAAGCGCGCCGCCATCGGGAGGGGACGGGGCGGCTCGGACACCGTGCTCGCGTCCAGCACCGGGCCCAGCTTCACGCCCAGCGCCGTGGCCAGCACCTGCGCGGATTGCCTCGCCCGCTCCACCGCGTTGCGCAGCGCATCGCCCTGCACCACCTCCGGCTTGCTCAGGCCGAAGCGCACCGAGTCCACCCGGTTGGCCCCCGCCCCCAGCGCCGTGTCCAGCAGCGTCCCCACCCGCGACAGCTCGCGCACGTGCACCTCCACCTGGTTGCTCACCCGGTAGCCCCTCAGCTTCGGCGCCTCCTCCGGCCTCGGCTGCGGCTGGTACTCGGGGAACACCGAGTAGTTGCGCGTCTCGATTTCCTTGCGCGGAATCCCCGCCTGCACCAGCGCGGCGATGACCTTGTCCATCTTCCGCGCGTTCTCCTCCGCCGCCGCCTTCGCCGTGGGCGCCAGCGTCTCCAGCGCCAGGTCGATGAAGGCCTCGTCCGGTGCCACCTTCACCTCGCCCATCCCCTCCACCCGGATGGTCCTATCCAACGGACTCACCGCGGGCCCGGGCGGGGGCGCGGGCCGTGGAGCGACCCGGGGCTGCGCTTGCGCTCCAAAGGACAGGGCGCCGCTCATCAGCAGGACGAGCAGCGGGGCAGTGCGCACAACCGACATCATGGCCTCCTCGTGAGGCGGGCTCCGCCTCAAGGTGTGTTCGTGGCAAGGGGGTGGCATCACCCCGTGCAGCCGTGCATGGACTGGCTGCCTGGAGAGTAGCGGGGAGGGCAGTGCCAATGCGTGGGAATCGAGCCGTGAAGGAAGGGAGGCGGAGCTACTCCGCACGGGTCGAGCACGAGAGCAGGAGCCTCCGCGTGTTCGCGGGACTTTGAGACACGGGCACCAGGAGCGCTATTGTCGCGCCCGCTTGCCCCGGCTCGCGTGGTTCGCGGCCCCGGCGCTGAGGAGCTCCATGCGGATACTGCTGTTCCTGATCGCGCTGCTCTCGGGTGGCTACGCCGGTTACCTCTCCACCGTCGCGAAGACCTCCTATTCGTCGTTCTCGCCCGCCCAGCTCGATCAAATCGAGGCCGAGCAGACCCGGCAGCTCGACAGGACCTCGGGCGACGAGCGCGACAACCATCTCATCTCCCTCTCCCTCATCCGCGACGAGCGCACCCGCCTCTTCCACATCCCGGTGGCCGGCGGCGTCGCGGCGCTCTCCCTCCTCTCCGCGCTCGTCCTCACGCTCGTGGGCAAGCGCGGCAAGGACTCGGGGCAGGAGGAGGATCCGTATGGCCCTCCGGCCGAGTCCGGCGGGTCCCGGCAGATGGATAGAAACCGGGCCGCGGCCATCCTCGGTGTCCGCCCCGATGCGCCCCGCGCCGTCATCGAGGCCGCCCTCCAGGCCCAGCTCGCCGAGAAGGACCCCTCGCAGCTCGGCGGGCACGACCCCAGCCTCCGTCAGAAAATCCATCAGCAGCGCGAGGAGCTCCAGGCGGCCGCCAATGTGTTGTTGGGCCGACGCGAGCTCGCCTTCAACCCCGAGGGGACCCAGGGCTGAACCCCTCCCGGCGGGCACCGCTGTCCAGCTTCCATCGAACCATGTGCCCCCCGGTCCGTTGCTCCGGGGGAACGCGCTGTCCATCCTCCCAACGGCCTCGCCGGATTCTTTCAATCACCCGGTGAGGCACTGACGTCCGAGGGGGAACCACACCGTGGCCCAAGACAGCCTCAGCCTGCGCGTCCAGCGCATCACACCCGAAGCCGAAGGCATCTGCTCCTACGAGCTCGTCCCCGCCAATGGGGGCTCGCTGCCCGCCTTCGAGGCCGGCTCCCACCTGGATGTCCACGTCCCGGGCGGCTTCCTGCGCCAGTACTCGCTCTGCGGCGACCCCGCCGAAACGCACCGCTACCTCATCGCCGTGCAGCGCGATGCCAACGGACGCGGCGGCTCCCGGGCCATGCACGAGCACGTCCACGAGGGGGACGTGCTCACCACCAGCCTCCCCCGCTGCGACTTCCCCCTGCTCCACGCCCGCGGCTACGTGCTCGTGGCCGGTGGCATCGGCATCACCCCGATGCTCTCCATGGCGTACCAGCTCCAGCGCCAGGGCGCGCCCTGGCACCTGCACTACTGCACGCGCTCGCCCGAGCGCACCGCCTTCCGCGCGCTGCTCGCCTCACCGGCCTTCGCCGGCCACGTCACCTTCCACCATGATGGGGGAGACCCGACCCGGGGACTCGACGTGCAGGCCCTGCTCGCCACACGCACCGGAGGCACCCGCGTCTACTGCTGCGGCCCCGCGCCCCTCATGCGCGCCGTGCGCGAGGCCACCGTGCTCCACGACTGGCCCCGCGAGAAGGTCCACTTCGAGGCCTTCTCCGCCGAGGCCACCGGCGCCATCAGCGACACCGCCGACACCGAGTTCCAGGTCGTCATCCGCAGCACCGGCGCCACCTACCCCGTTCCTCCCGGGCAGACGGTGCTCAACGTGCTGCGCAAGAACGGCCTGCGCGTCCAGAGCGACTGCGAGGCCGGCACCTGTGGCTCCTGCCTCACCCGCGTGCTCGACGGTGACCCGGATCACCGCGACACCTTCCTGCCCGAGACCCAACGCGCCACGCGCTGCAACATGCTCGTCTGCGTGTCGCGTGCCCGCTCGCGCAAGCTCGTGCTGGACCTGTAGGCCCGGGGCGCCTCACGCCGCCTGGCCCGGCCCTCCGCCGCGTGCCTTCGCCACCCAGTCCCGCACCTGCTCGCGCAGCTGCTGCGGATCGAAGGGCTTGTCCACCCGCGCGTTCTGCACCGTCTCCATGAAGGCGCGCGCCGCGGGCGTGAAGGCACCGCCGGTGACGAACACCATCCGCCCCGCCACCGTCGGCGCGGACTCCACCAGGTCCGCGTGCAGCTCCATTCCCGTCAGGTCCGGCATCATCAGGTCGCAGAGCACCACGTCCACCTCCGTGCCCTTCGGCCCCCTGAGCAGCTCCAGCGCCTGACGCGAGCTCGTCACCACCTCGACGTCATGCTCACGCGCCAGCGTCCGGCGCAGCGCCGAGCTCACCATCACATCGTCATCGACAATCATTACCCGGCCGCGCACGCGCGCACCCTCCTGCTCTTGTTGCATCGGACGCACTCCCTGGAACCGACCCACGGGCGCCGCCACGGCCCGTAGTGTCACACGAACCACTGTCCCCTTGCCCGCCTCGCTCTCCACGGCGATCTCCCCCCCCATGGCCGTGATGAACCGATGACACAGGGCCAGCCCCAATCCCGTACCTACACCCACGGGCTTTGTGGTGAAAAAGGGGTCGAAGATGCGACCTATCACCTCCGGGGGAATCCCACACCCGGTGTCGCGCACCTCGGCGAGCACCCGCTCGCCCTGCACCCGCGTCACCAGGCGCACCTCGTGGGAAGCCGCCTGCCCCTCGGGCAGCGCCTGGGCCGAGTTGATGATGAGGTTGAGGAAGACCTGGGCCAGACGGGACTCGTTGCCGTCCACCCAGGCGGAGTCCCCGTACTCCTTCACCAACCGGGCCCGGGGCGTCAGCTCGTTGCCGGCCAGCTTCGCCGCCGAGTCCAGCACCGCGTGCAAGTCCACCGGCCCGCGCAGCTCCTCGTCGCCGCGGGAGAACGTCTTGAGATCCTGGACGATGCGCCGCACCCGGTCCGCGCCATGCCGGGCCTCGTTCAGCGCCCGCTCCATGTCCTCCAGGCGCCGGCGGCCCGGGGCATTCAACGGCACGTCCTTCTTGAGCGACGCCGTCTCCGAGCTGACGTGGTCCAGGTTGGAGACGATATAGGCCAGCGGGTTGTTGATTTCGTGGCCCACGCCCGCGGCCAGCGTGCCCACCGCCGCCATCTTCCCCGCCTGCACCAGCTGGGACTGGGCCTGGCGCAGGGCGCGCAGGTTCTCGTCCAGCTCGCGGTTGGCCCGGGCCAGCTCGCGCGTGCGCTCGTCCACGCGCGCCTCCAGCCAGCGCTCGCGCCGCTTGAGCCGGCCCACCCGCAGCGCGTACCCGCCCGTGGCCAGCGCCCCCACGCCCAGCGCGCACAGCGCGTAGAACCACAACGTCTCGTGGAAGCGGGGAATGACGGTCAGCGCCACCACCGGGCCCGGCTCCGTCCACACCGCGTCCCGGTTGGCCGCCGTCACCATGAAGCGGTAGCCGCCCGGAGACAGGTTCGTGTACGAGACGGCCCGCCGGTCCTCGGCGTCCACCCAGTCCTCGTCGTGGCCCACCAGCCGGTAGCGCAGCGGCGGCCGCGTGGAGTCCCCCAGCGACAGCGCGGTGAAGTGGAACTCCACGTCCCGCTGCCCCGGCTCCAACCTCAGCGTGCCGGAGATGGGCACCGGCCGGCCCTGCACCCGCACCTCCTCCAGGCGCGGCTGGGCCAGGGGCCGGTGCACCACCATCTTCGCCGGGTCCACCCACACCAGGCCCCGCAGCGTGGGGAACCACAGCTTCCCCTCCCGCGTGCGCCAGCCCGAGGGGAACATGCCCCCGCTGCACTCGGCGCTGCGCATGCCGTCGCGCCGGTCGAAGAGCAGCGGCCGCACCGTGGTGCGCTGGCCGTCGGCCACCTCCTCCAGCTCGCGCCGCGACACGCGGGAGATGCCCCGGTTGCAGCTCATCCACAGGTAGCCCTGGGCGTCCTCGAGGACGCGGAAGACGGCGTCGTCCACCAGGCCCTGCGCGGTGGTGAAGCGGGTGAAGCGTCCGCCGCGCACCAGCGTGAGGCCCGTGCTCGAGCCCACCCACACGCCGCCGCGAGGGTCCGCGTACACGTCCACCACCCGGTTGCCGGCCAGCCCCTCCGCCGTCGTGTAGCGGGTGAAGGTGCCGCCCGCCGGCAGCCGGTACAGGCCCCCGAAGGAGCCGAACCAGAGCGTGCCCTCGGCGTCCTCGGTGATGGAGACGACGGGCTCCTCCGGGCCACCCTGCTCCGGGCCGAAGTGCGTGAAGGTGCCCTCGTGCAGCCGGCTCAGCCCCGTGAGCGTGCCGAACCACACGTCCCCGCGCGAGTCGGCGAAGAGGGAGAAGAGCAGCTCGTCCGGCAGGCCCTGCTCGCGGCCCACGCGCGTGAAGCTCCGGCCGTCATGGCGGTAGGCGCCCGCGGAAGTGCCCACCCACAAGTGGCCATCCTGGCCCTCGGCGAGCGCGCGCAGGTTGCCCGGGGGCAGGCCCTCCGCCGGACCGAAGCGCGTGAGCACCCCGTCCTTCAGGCGCGTCAGCCCGCCCGCGTGAGCGCCCACCCACAGCGCGCCCTGTCGGTCCTCCAGCACCACCGAGACGAGCTCATCCTCCAGGCCCTCGGGCTGGCCGAAGGGGACGAAGGGCGTGTCGCGCAGCCGGTTGAGGCCCCCCGACGTCGTGCCCACCCAGAGCGAGCCCTCCCGGTCCTCCAGCAGCGAGAGCACGCCCGTGCCGGACAGGCCCTCGCGCGGCCCGAGCACCGTGAAGGAGCCCTCCGACAGGCGCGTCAGGCCCCCCTCCTGCGTGCCCACCCACAGGTTGCCGTCCCGGTCCTCGGCGAGCGCCCGCACCTTGTCGTCCGGCAGCCCGTCACGCGGGGTGTGGAGCCGGGCGCGCTCCCCCTGCAGGCGCACCAGGCCCACCTCGGTGCCCACCCACAGCGAGCCGTCATGGCCCTCCAGCAGCGCGCGCACCGCGGCCCGGTCCGCCGCTCCCGGCAGGCGCACCGGCTCCACGCGCTCCCCGGACAGACGCGCCAGTCCCCGCTCGGTGCCCACCCACAGGACGCCCGCGTGGTCCCTCAGCAGCGCCCGCACCTTCAACGAGGGCAACCCCTGCCCGGTGCCGTAGCGCCGCGGTTGCCCGTCGCGCAGGAGGAAGAGGCCATCCTGAGTGCCCACCCACATGCCGCCCTCCGTGGCGGGCGTGAGCGCGCCCACCTCCACCTCGGCCGGCCCCGGCTTCAGCTCCACGCGGTGGAAGCGGCCCTCGCGGTAGGAGACGAGCCCCCGCGCCGTGCCCACCCACAGCGTGCCCGTCACGTCCTCGGCGAGCGCTTCGATGTACTCGTCATGCAGCTCGGGGGTGTTGCGCTGATCGTAGACGGTGAAGTGCAGGCCGTCGAAGCGGACCAGTCCCTCCCAGGTGGCCACCCACAGGTAGCCGTCGCGCGTCTGGGCGAGCGCGTAGACGGAGTTCTGCGGCAGCCCCTCCACGTCCTTCCAGGCGTCATGGCTGTATTGGGTGACACGGCGCGCCGGGTCGAGCGCGAGCGAGGGGGTGCCCAGCGCCATCACCATCGCCAGGGCCAGCATCCGCGGGCCATGCATGCCGTATCGCCACAACATTCCCGGTAACTTGTGCCATGCCGGACAGCCCCGGAGCAAACCCGCCCCCCCGGACAGGCGCGGAAAGCGCCGAGGAGGCGAGTGAGGGATTGCCCCGATGGGTCCTCGGGCGGGTGGGAGGTGCTATAGGGGGTCCCTCCCGCCGCGATGAACTCCCCGAGTCTCCGGGCCCCGCCCGACCCCCTCCCCGAGCCGCCTCCGCCCCCGCCCCCCTTCGAGGAGCCCCGACGCCGCCGTCACCGGGTGGACTGGCCGCGCCGGCTGAGCCTCGCGTCGGTGGTGGTGCTGGTGGCCTTCGAGTTCACCGTGCGTGGGACGGATGCGCCCTGGCGTGAAGCCGTGGCGGCGGTCCTGGCCGGCGCGGTGGTGGCCACCTTCGGCGGAGAGCTGCTGCGTGACACGTGGGCCTTCCGCCTGCGCCTGTGGCGCCACCGGTGGCCGGAGCTGCTCTTCGCCCTGCCCACGGTGTTCTCGCTCGGCGCGGGAGGGCCCCGGGGCGCGGCGACCCTGCTCTCCCTGCGCCTGCTCGCCCGGGAGCTGATCGACCTGGTGGCCTGGCGCCCGGCCCGGCCCTTCCTCCAGGCCCTGCTGCGCCGCCCCCTGCCGCTGCTGTGCCTGTCCTTCCTGCTCACCATCGCCCTGGGCTCGCTGGCGCTGATGTTCCCCGCGGCCACCCGCGACGGGCAGGGGGCGCCCTTCCTGGTGGCCCTCTTCACCGCCACCAGTGCCTCGTGCGTGACGGGGCTGTCCGTGGTGGACACGGGCAGCTACTTCAGCTCCTTCGGCCACTGGGTGATTCTGGGGCTCATCCAGGTGGGGGGCCTGGGCCTCATGACGCTCACCACCACGCTGGCCCTGGCCTTCCGCAGCCAGCTGTCGGCGCGCACCCGTGGCGCCATGCAGGAGATTCTCGAGGAGGAGACGGTCCAGGGCTTCCAGGGGCTGCTCTACTCCATGTCGCTCATCACCGTGACGCTGGAGGCGCTGGGCGCGCTGGCCCTCTACCCCTCCCTGGAGCTGGCCCCGGACGGGCGGGTGCTGACCACCTCCGAGCGCGCCTTCTCCGCGCTGTTCCACTCGGTGAGCGCCTTCTGCAACGCGGGCTTTGGCCTGTACCCGGACAGCTTCGTGCGCTTCGCGGGCCACCCCGGCGTCAACCTCACCGTCATGGCGCTCATCACCCTGGGCGGCGTGGGCTTCCCCGTCGTCACCTCGCTGCTGGACTGGGAGCTGTGGCGCGAGCGGGGTCCGCGCCGGGGCTGGCTCTTCCTGCCGGTGCACACGCGCGTGGTGCTGCTCACCAGCGCGGCGCTCGCGGCGGGCGGGGCGCTGGCGTGGCTGGTGCTGGAGTGGAACCACTCGCTGGCGGGGCTGCCGTGGGGCGAGCGGCTGTGGGCCAGCTTCTTCCAGAGCGTCTCGCTGCGCACGGCGGGCTTCAACTCGGTGGACCTGGCGAAGCTGGGCACGCCCATGCTGCTGCTGAGCCTGGTGCTGATGTTCATCGGCGGCTCACCGGGCGGCACGGCGGGCGGCGTGAAGACGACGACGGTGGCGGTGCTGGCGTTCACCTTCCGCGCCCTGCTGCACAACCGCTCCGAGGTGGACATCATGGGACGCAGCGTGCCGCCGGCCACGGTGTACCGGGCGTGCGCGGTGGCGCTCATCTCCTTCGGGCTGCTCTTCGTGCTGGCCTTCCTGCTGTTCGCCGCCGAGCCGCACCTGCCCTTCCGGGACGTGCTCTTCGAGGCGGTGAGCGCCTTCGGTACGGTGGGGGTGACGACGGGCGTGACGCCGCAATTGTCGAGCGTGGGCCGGCTGGTGGTGTGCGCGCTGATGTTCGTGGGGCGGTTGGGCCCCTTCACCCTGGCGCTCGCGGTGGGCCTGTCCAAGGCGCGGGCGAGTTACAGCTATCCCTCGACGAAGATCGTCGTGGGCTGAGGAGCGACGATGCGCACGTACGTGGTGGTGGGCCTGGGACAGTTCGGCGAGCACGTGGCCCGGCGCCTCTCCGAGGCGGGGGGCGAGGTGTTGGCGGTGGACCTGTCGCTGGAGCGGGTGGAGGCCATCAAGGACGCGGTGGTGCAGGCGGTGAGGGCGGACTGCACCTCGGAGGAGGCGATGAAGGCGCTCGGGGTGGGCAAGGCGGAGACGGCCGTCATCGCGCTGGGCGAGGAGGACTTCGAGGCGGCGGTGCTGGGGACCTCGGTGCTCAAGGGGCTGGGGGTGAAGACGGTGGTGGCGCGCTCCTCGAACCGGCAGCGGGGGAAGATTCTGGCGCTCGCGGGGGCCACGCGGGTGGTGTACCCGGAGGCGGAGATGGGGGACCAGCTGGCGCGCCTGCTGCTGCACACGAGCATGCAGTCGAGCACGGAGCTGCCCAACGGCTACGCGCTGGCGGAGCTGCGGGTGCCCGAGCACGCGGCGGGCAAGAGCCTGCAGGAGTTGAGGCTGAGGCAGACGCACGGGCTCAACGTCATCGCCATCCAGCACCGGGGCGTGGTGAACGAGCCGATTCCGGAGGCGATGCTCGGCGTGGGGGATGTGCTGCTGGTGGCCGGCCGGGGCGAGCGCGTGGCCGCGCTCGCGCGGCTGTGGGACCCGGGGCGGTAGGGCGGGCAGCGCGAGTGCCTGGCCGTCACGGCCCTCGAGCCGGACGGCTGCGCAGAGCCGCGACCGCGTCGTCGAAAACCCTGGCGAGGACGGACTCCTCCGGACGGTGGGCCAGGAGGAGGTTGGCGTCTTCGGTCCGCCCCACGTCTCGCAGCAGGACGGCGGCGCGCAGGGAACCATCGCGAAGGGCGAAGGCCTCCACCCGCCTCCGGGCTACTTCCCGCAGCTCGGCGCGGCTTTCCGGTGGGAGCAGGGGAATCAGCCGCTCCCGGTGCCGGAGGAGCAGGATGAACAGGCGTTCGCAATAATAAGAGGCCTCGCGATTCACCGCCCCATCGAGCAGGACATGAGCGGTGGAGATGAAGGCGAGGACGGCCGGGACGAACGGCTCTGGCACCTCTTCTTCGAGCACCGTGAGAACCTCCGTCTTGTGCTCCACGGACACCGAGCTGTCCGAGGCCCAGGACTGGAGTTCCCCTGGAGACTTCTCGAGAAGCACGAGCAGGCCGCCGAGAGAGCTCATCTCCGAAAGGGCCAGCTTCTCCAGGCTCCGCCGGACAACGGAGAGCAACTCCGGGTGGCGTTTGTGCCAGAGGGCACGCGCGAGGGTGTTCACCTCACCCAGGTCCGGATTGCCGGAGGCCAACCGCTCGAGCCTGCGAACCAGGCTCGCCCGTGCGCTCGTTTCCTCGAGCTCGCCCAGCGCCTGGGTGATGGCCTCCGCGACGGAGTCCCCATCACGGTCTCCGCGAGCTTCTTCGCGCACGAGTTGCTGCTCCAGACGCCTGGCACTGGCGGCACCGCCCAGCTCGGCCAGGCCGAGGACCGCGGCCTGCCGCACGAGCCCCTCGTCTTCTTCCAACATGGACTCCAACAGGGCTCGAGCCTTCCGTGGGCCGGGTTGCCGGACCAGGGCGCGGGCCCGCTTCTCCTCGCCGAACCTGTACGCGGCGACCAACTCCTCCCGCCATTGCTTCACGTCCCACTCTCGCGTCATGGCCCATCCGGCCTGCGGAACTTGATGCTGCGCACCTGCGCACCGGCTTTGGGTCATCCAACGGCTGTTGGTGGGTATCCACTTGTGGAAGAGCAACCCCAGAGGGACCGGAGGGGCTGCATCAGTCCCGGATTGACCTAGATCCCATTAGGTGTAGTGCCCTAGCGTGGGCGTCCATCACCGGACGATTGGGGAGGGTCTATGTCGTTCATCTGGTTCGCTATCAAAGTCTACTTGTTTGACGTGCTGTACACCTTCGCCATCGGGCTCACGATCGTGCCCTTGGCAATGGGTGCGGTAGCCCTGCAGCCAGCCTCGATTCCCGGTGCCGAGTCTACCCATCGGAAGAGCCCAGTCTTGGATGTGGTCATACCCGTGCTGATGGTCGCTCTCTGCTCCACCCAGGGACTCATTGTCGCAGCGGCTGTCAAACTGTCCCTGATGGCGCATCCCGACGCTTGGTGGCCACTTTGGTACATGGTTGGCTTTGGTGCAGCCCTCCCGGCCGGGTTATCAACCAAGCACGACGACACTCGCACCCAAGCCCTCCAGCTACTCTGCTACCTTGGAGCTACTAGCGGCTACGTTATCACCTGTCTCTGGCCTACTGTAGTCCCCGAATCACTGCTGCGCGTGTCTCTTTTCCTCGCAGTATGAAGGACGGAGCCTTGAAGAGCCCCATGGCTCCGGATGGGAGCCGTCAGAGAACGCGCATGGGGCACCCGGGAAGCCCTGAAGGCTCAGTCCTTTGGAGCGGTCAGGCGGCACACCTGCTGTGACGCTTCTAGTACACTTTGGTCTATGCGGTTCTGCACAAACTCTTTGTAAGTGACGGCGGTCGTAACTTCTCTCACGAAACAAACACAGTGTGAGGGGCCTCCCTGGCAGAGGCTATGGATCCACTCGCGCCGTTCATGCGTCCAGCCCCCATCGTTGTCCTTGTTATTGCAGGCAGTGGGCAGGACAAGTGCCGAGAGCAGTACGAAAACAGTAGACCGGTTCATGTGTTCCCCTTGGCCCCCAGGATGCCCCAGGCGCCCCGGCGACGCGAGCCGCTACTACACCATCGAAGCCGCGAAAGAACTCCAGTGGGGCGCTCGGATGAACTGGCGCGTTTGTTCCGAAGAAAATACGTGCTCACCCGCGCTTCCACCGCTCGCGCGCGGCCCACAGCGCCTCGCACGCGGCCACCGCTCCCATCTGCAGATGGACGTCCACCACGCGCGACAACTGCGTCTGCCCCGGGTTGATCTCCACCGTGGGCCTCTGGCGCGCCACCGCCTCCACCACCGGCGCCGTGATGTACGGGAACAGGCTCGACGTCCCGATCGAGAACACCAGATCGAACCCCAGGGCGAACTCCCGCTCCATCACCGCCACCTTCTCCGGCGGCAGCAGCTCCTCGAAGAGCACCACCTCGGGGCGCACCACCGAGCCGCACCGCGGACACGACGGACAGGGCGCCAGGTGCACGTAGTCCTTCACGCGCTCCGTGAACTCACACCGCGTACAGCGCAGCTCGTGAACGTCCCCGTGGATGTCGATGACATTCCTCGAGCCCGCCGCCCTGTGGAAGCCATCCACGTTCTGCGTGAGCACCCAGCAGCGCTCGAAGCAGCCCTCCATCCGCGCCAGCACCTCGTGGGCCCGGTTGAAGCTCGCCCCGCGGCAGGCACGCTCGATTTCGTGCAGGTGCTTCCACGTCAGCTCCGGCCGGCGCCGGAACATGCTCCCCGAGAGCGCCACCTCGATGGGCACGCCCCCCTCCGTCGTCTTCCCGTCGTAGAGCCCCCCAATCCCCCGGTACGTGGGGACGCCCGACTCCGCCGAGATTCCCGCTCCCGTGACGAACAGCACACTCCGGGCCCGGGACAGGTGCTCGATGACTCGCTCGAGGGCTTTTTCCATGGTGGGAAACGTCGCAGGCCCGGAGATGCTTCCGCAAGCCACTGCTCCACGAGGGCAACCCGGGGCCCGAGATACCCTCACCCCGTCCCTCTCCCGGGGGGAGAGGGGAGAGAGAGGTGATTACTGCTCGACCCGGGAGAAGATGCGCCGCAGCAGCGCCTCCCCCTCCGAGCGCGGCGGCGCCGCCGACACGAACGCCGGCAAACCATGGCTCTCGGTGCGGACCTTCTGCCCCGGGCTCCCCGCTCGCGGAAGTCCCAGGCCCACCGGCTCCTGCTCGATCATCGAATGCTGCCCGGTCTGGCGGAACATGGGTGCCCCCCCTCGAAGGAACGCCGCACCTGACGCAGTATCCCCTCCGGGTCTGACATGTCCGGTCAGCTGACTTCCCACGTGGCTCAATCCCGGTTGACTTCGCAGTAGGCGAAGTCGAGGGCGTGGGTGTCCCGCGGAACCACCAGGTGCTGCACCTTGGACACGAAGCAGGCGCTGGAGTCCGGGTCCACCGTGTAGTTGGGCCGGCGGCAGTCCAGGTTGCTCCCGTTCTTCGTCGCCGGGTCCACCAGGAAGTACCCGCCGCACCAGGGCGGCACCACCGTGTCCCCATCGCTCACCACCGAGGCGTAGTGCACCGGGCCCAGGAAGGTGGCCCCCGGCGTCTCGTCGTTGGAGCCATCCCCCTCGGGCGCCACCCCGTTGAGCTTGCGCAGGAAGGCACTGTTGGCGCAGTCCTCCGGGTTCACCCCCGCGCAGCCAGCGACGAGCCCGCAGTGGGTGATGCCGTTGTGCGGCGCGGACATCACCACCAGGTCATCCACCACCCGGTTGGCCAGGAAGCGCGCGTAGTAGCGCGCCGTCACCGTCCCCTGCGAGTGGGCCACCAGGTCCACCGCCGGGCACGTGCCATTCACGCACGGCACCTTGTTGTCGATGAAGGCCGCCAGGCACTTCGCGTAGCTCTCGTTGACGTAGCTGGCCGCGTACCCCGGCAGCACCGCGCAGTAGTCCCTGGCGCCGCAATCGCGCGCCGCGTCGAAGCGGAAGAGGTTGAGCCCCTCCGTGTAGCCCCGGGCGCTCCAGCTGGACACCAGCGTGTCCCAACGCGTCGCGTCGTCATTGCGGCCGTGGACGAGGATGACCGGGTGCTTCGGCGTGACGGTGGAGCAGGACGTGGCGCACTGCGCCTTCGCCTCCACGGCCACCAGACACGACACACCGGCGACAAATGCCAGGAAACCCCTCATGAAATCCCTCCCTCCTAGTCAGGGAGAGACCCCGCGAAGGCTCGAATGAGCACCGGGAAAACGAGACACCCCTGCCAGGGCTGGCATTCCCCCTGCCAGGGGAGCGCGCGGGGACTTCACCCACCGTTGCACTCCCCTTCCACCCGACCACAGCTTGCCAGCGGACACTTGAAAGGAGTCCGAGTCATGAAGTCCGTCATCCGTTTGGGGTTGTGCGCGGCGGCGCTGTGGGGCGGCGCGGCCCTGGCAGGAGATGAGTGGAATCAGCCGGCCTACGGCGGCTCCGGCGTGGACGATCAGGTGGTGTACGTGCCGGTCCAGGAGACCGGCTCCGACAAGGGCCTCTATGTGCTCCTGGGAGGCGGCACCGAGGGCTACACGGGTGATCTCGCCCCTGATTTGAACGCGGGCTTCGCGTACGGCGCCACCGTCGGCTTCAAGCCCACCCGGGGCCTGGGCATCGAGCTGGGCTACAACGGCGGCCTGACCGACATCGACACGTTCGGGCCGGGCGGCGCGGCGGACGGCGCGGACATCATCCGCAACGGCGGCCAGGCGGCCATCACCGTCGGCCTCATCCCGACGAAGCTCCAGCCCTACCTCATGGGCGGCATCGGCATCGAGAACCACAACGTGCGTGGCATCTCCCCGCTCGCCGGCTACCAGGACGACACCAGCGGGTACGTGCCCGCCGGCGTGGGCCTGCGCTACAACATCGGCACGCTGCTCACCGCTGACGCCCGCGTGAGCTACAACATCCCGTTCGAGCAGGACTTCGCTCCGATCGACAACGACATCTGGAACGGGCGCTACCAGGCGCTGCTGCAGCTCGGTGGTACCTACTAGGTGGACGTCCCAGGAACGGGAAGACTCCGGGGCTCCCAGGAGCCCTCGAGCCTTCCCGTTCCTGTCTCCCGGCTCAGGGGTAGCGCGCGATGAAGGCGCCCAGCTTCGCCCCCGCCTCCCGCGTCGCCGGATCCAACGCCTTGGCTCCGGCCGCGGGCAACTGCCTCACCAGCTCCAACAGCGCCGGCTTCATCTCGTCCCAGGCGGCGAGGACCTCGGCTTCGCTGCCGAAGAAGCGGCTGTGCACCAGCCAGCCCGCCACCCCACATGTCAGCGCGTAGAAGGAGCGCGCCGGGTCCTCCTCCAGCGTGAGGCGCAACCCCGCCGGGTGCTCCTCGTCCCGGACGATGGTGCCCCCTTCCGTCCCGTCCAACCCCCGCGTGCGCCCCTCCTCCACCGGCCTCCAGCTCTGCTCTTCGCTCATCGCCTCACGTGCCTCCCGCGCTCGGGCTCCACCCTCCTCCACGCGGGGCCTCCACGGCAACCGCTCCGTCGCCCGCCCGGATGCCCACCCGCGGCCAGCCAGCCCCTGGTGCGCTCGCATTTTCCTTTCATTAATCCCGTCTGATGACCCGCACCCAGGGTGCGGATTCCAGCCGCCCATACCCGGAATAGCCAGGAAGACACCAGGGAATCCACATGAGCCGGCGTCTGGAATGAATGCACGGCGCATTTGTCCGAGACGCGCCTCCCAGGCCGCCTGCATGCCGGGCGTTCACCCTTCTTCCCCAAGAGGAGTTCCACATCCATGAATCGCATCACCATCGCCGTCCTGGTGCTGTCCGCCGCCGCCACCGCGTGCGGCACGAGCCGTAGCGCGACCGGGGGCGCGCGCGAGGGCAGTGGCACCGTGACGGGCATCATCACGCTGGCCGACGAGGTGGGCCCGAAGACGGGAGACTTCTGCTCGGGCCTGGACGTGCGGGTAACGCCCACGGGCGCGCCCGCGGACGTGCTGGGCAACAGGACGGTGCGCACGAGCCGCAGTCGCTGCAGCTACCAGGTCGCCAACCTGCCCAGCGGGGGCGAGTCGCTGGCGTTCTCCGTGAAGCTGCCGGCGGCCTGGCAGTGCGGCAACGGCGCCACGCCCACCGTCACCCCGGAGCCCCAGACGCTGCAGCTGCGGGACTACCAGACGGAGACGCGCGACTTCCGCGTGAGCTGCGCGGCGCCTTCGGCCGGGACGTCCACGGCCACGCCGTGAGGTAACCACCGCCCTATCGGGCCCCGGTTCGCGTGGCGTGCCGGGGCCCGCTCGCTACCAGCGGGAGTCCTCGCCCAGGTGGCACTTCTTGTACTTCACACCACTGCCGCACCAGCACGGCTCGTTGCGCCCGGGACGGGGGACGTGCTGGGCGGAGGGCGGAGACAGCGGCAACGTGTCGAGGAGCATGCTCCGGAACAGCTCGCTCAGCCGCTGGCGCGAGCTCCGGGCCCGGTCCACCTTGTCGAGCTGCGCCGCGTCGAGCGTCCCGCCGAGCTCCTCGATGGCGTGCTGCAACTCGATGATGTTCTGGTTGGCGAACAGGTCCTCGGAGTCGTCATCCACCTCGTGGGCCGCGAGGACGCGCGAGAGGGGCTCGATGGCGCGCGGGTCCCCATAGACGGACAGGTTGATGGCCCCGGCGGAGGGATCCTCCTGGAGTTGCACGAGCAGGGCCGCGTAGATGCGCTCGTCCTGGACGCCGCAGCGGGACAGCACGGAGAGCAGTCCCAGACGCTCGTCCGCGGTCCGCGCACGGGCCAGGGCCTCCAGGGCGGCGGGAGCCACCGCGGACCCCAGCTCCTCCAGGGCGTAGAGGAGCGCGTCGTAGAGCACCTCGCCCGGCTCGCACCGCATGAGCCGTCGCACCATGGCCGAGATGGCCTCGGGGGTCTTCAGCCGTGCCAGCAGCCTCACCGCGTGGATGGGCGTGCAGCCCTCGCCCGGTGCCGTGACGTAGGACAGGGGCTCGTCGAGCAGCAGCTCCACCAGGGGCTCCACCGCCTCGGCGCCACGCGCGAGGATGTGGGCTTGCAGGGACTCGGGGAGCGTCTCCGTGTGCTCCAGGAGCTGGCGCACCAGGGGGCGGGTATCGCCGTCACCCATGGGGCCAACCTCCGCGAAGGAAGCGGTGGGCCTCCTCCACGAGCAGGGGATCATTCGCCGCGGCGAGTTGCTCGGGCAGGGCGGAGAGCAACTGCCACGCCTGCTCCCACCACTCCGCCAGCTCCCCGTCCACCACCAGCCCGAGCCGGTGCAGGTACTCGCCCCACGGACGCAGCGCGAGCGCCGTGGCGGCGTGCACGTGCGGGTGAAGGGCGCGCTCCTCGCCCAGGCCGCGCACCCAGTGCTCCAGGTCGGTGAGCACGGGCAGCAGCAGGTGCATGGGGCGCCGCACCACGCCACCATGTCCCAGGGGCCCGGGCAGCAGGTGGAAGAGCTCCGGGTAGAGCAACTGGGTGCGGCCCCACGGCCAGCCCTGCCGCACCCGGAGCTCCGTCTCGAAGGTCATCACCAGCGCGCGCTGCTCGTCGAAGAACGCCTCCGGCGAGAGGCCGAGCAGCGTGTGCCCCTCGCGGCGCGCCCAGGGCTTCCGGCCGGTGCGCAGCTCCAGCGCCTGGGCCACCCAGTGCGGCACCGCCCGGTCGAAGAGGGAGAGCTGCTCGCTCAACCGCTCCAGGGACAGGCCCGGCTCCTCGCGCAGCCCCGCGTCCATGCAGGTGAGCACCGCGCGCGTCACGTAGTCCACGCGCGTCCACTCGGCGAGCGTCTCGTCCTCGCGCACCCGGGGCCACGCCTCCAGCAGGCCCGCGCGCGCCTCGTGGAGCCGGCCCCGGTAGAGACACCACTCGGCCAGACGCGACACCAGGGCGGCATCCCCCGTCTGCCTCGCCAGCGACACGAGTGCCGCCTTCACGTCCCGCCCGGGCAACCGCAGCGCCAGCTCCACACGCCAGGTGCGCACCGCCGGTTCGGCTTCGTACACACGCGGGGCCCGCGCCTTCCATGCGTCCAGGAGGGCCTCGAACTCCGCGTACCGGCCCGCCTGATTCAGGGCCTCCTCGACGTGGCTGCCCACCTCGAAGGCGTCCTCCTCGTCGAAGCCCGCATGGCCCGCCGCCTCGCGCGCCAGTACCAGCTTCTCGTCCACGGAGGCCGCGTGCAGACGCTCGTAGAAGGTCAGCGGCAGCCCCTCCTGCCCCGAGAGTGCCTCCGGCGGCTCCCGCCAAGCCTCGTCTTCAGGCCGTTCGTTCCCCATACCCGGCCAGTGTAGACATGACCGGAAACGTTGGCACGGAAATCTGACCTGGAATGTCAGATGCGAGCGTGCGTGCGACCTGGCATCCCGCTTCGCGGACGGTCCAGGACTCCCACCGCCTCTCGCGCTCGTGAACAGCCAAGGCCACAATCACCCGTCCCATGCTCGAGACGAAACTCCACGAGAAGCGCTCAGCGGAAAAACGCGTCACCCTACAACCGGCGTTCGCGTCTCGAGGGCACTGGACGCGAGTGCTCGTCCTGATGGCGCTTGCCCTGACTGGCATTGGATGCGCCCACGCGCAACAGCCCGAGTCCCGCATCCACGTCATTTCCGAAACCGCCGAGGGTGTCGGTACCGCCCCCGGAAGTGGCGGTGCGGGTGGCCATGACTGCCAGAAGGAGCATGAAGAGTGCATCGACAGGTGCTGGAAGAACCGCTATCCGTGGCCCCACAGCAAAGAGCAAGGGGGCTGGTATTACGAACGCTGCCTCACGAGCTGTCGCGAAGAATTCAACGAGTGCACCGAGGAACAGGAGCAAGCGGCTCGCGAGCGAGAAGAAAGAGAAAAGAAACTGAAGTTCTCTCGCATGAATGACGCGATTGACTGGCTCAGGAACCACAAGTCCGAGGTCGCGCCTGGCACGGTCGTCATCGTCGCGGGCGTTGCCTTCGTCCTGACGACGGGCGGTTCCGGCGCGCTGATTCTCGCCCCTCTTGCCCTCTAATCCGGGTGCAACGATGAAATACAATCCGAACTTCGATGTCGACTCCGTGCTCGACATCCTGCGCACCGTGGACGAGAAGTACCCGGAAGGCTCACCCGAGGATGAAGCCCTCCGCATCGCCTCGGTGGCACTGTTCTACGTCCGTGAAACCCAGAAGCTGGAGGAGTACCGCGAGTTCTTTCGCGCGTTCTACACCCCCGCCATCGACTACATCGTCGTCGCCCACACGTTCGCGACGCGGGAAGAGGCAGACACCTGGCTCATCAGTGGCGCCGCTCGGGAAGGGGAGCTCGTCCGGATCGCTGGCGAGGGGTTCCAGGTCATCCCCGAGCGAAAGGGCACGGGGTTCAGGTTCCTTCGGACTCCCCTCCCGGAAGAACTGATGAAGAAATATCCCCCGGACTCGGAGTAGGGACGAGCGGTCGCACGGGCTCAGCCCGGGGACTCCGGCACCCTCACCCCGACCCTCTCCCGGTGGGCGAGGGAGTGGTTCTCCCGAGGGCCGCCATGAGCGCGGACATCTCTCCCGGTGTGAGCGTCTGGCTCGCCGCCCCCAGCGCCCTCGCCGCCCCCGGCATCCCGTCCACCACGCAACTCGTCCCCTCCTGCGCCACCGTCAACGCTCCCGTCTGCCGCATCGTCAGCAGCCCCCTCGCCCCGTCCTCCCCCATCCCCGTCAGCAACAGCCCCACCGCCCTCGAGCCGTAGAAACCCGCCACGCTCTCGAACAGCGCGTCCACCGACGGCACCGCCACACCCCTCGAGGTCTGCGTCTGCAGCTTGCCCCCTCGCACCACCAGATCCCTGTCCGCCGGTGACACGTACACCACTCCCGGCTCCAGCCACTCCCCTCCCTGCGCCACCATCGTCCGGTGCCCCGTCCCTCCCAGCCACCGCGCGAATCCCGGCTCGAAGCCCCGGACGATGTGCTGCGCCACCACCACCGGGAACGGCGCCGGTGACGGCAGCGCCTTCAACAACTCGAACACCAGCGGCGGCGCTCCCGTGGAGCCCCCAATCGCCAGCAGCGCGCACGGCTTCGGCTCGGGCGCCGCGGCCACCTGCGTCGGCGGGGGTGTGAGCACCGCGGGCATCCGCAGCGACATCCTCCTCCGGCCCACCACCCGCGCATGCGCCATCACCCGCACCGTGCGCAGCAGCCGCTCCCGGAACTCCTTCACCGCCTCCAGCCCCCCCACCGTGGGCTTGGCCAGCACGTCCACCGCTCCCGCCCTCAGGGACTCGAACGTCCTGTCCCTCCCCGGCGTCTCCAGTTGCCCGCTGAGCACCACGATGGGACACGGCGCCGTGGCCATGATCTCCGTGATGGCCTCCACCCCGTCCATCCCTCCGGGCAGCACCAGGTCCATCAGCACCAGCTGCGGACTCCAGCGCTGCACCGCCACCACCGCGTCGCGGCCATTGGCCACGTGCGGCAACAGCTCGATGTCTGGCTCCCGGCGCAGAATCTGCTCGAGGAAGGCCACCACCGAACGCGAGTCCTCCACCAGCAACAGCTTCAACAGAGGCCTCCCCTGCCCGTCCGCTCCCGGGGCAGCTCCACCTTGAACACGCACGCGTCCACTCCACCCCACTCCCGCCGCCACCCCGAGGACATGACGGGAGAGGTTACCAGGATGCCGGGCGTCCGGGAGTTCCCCACCGCCCTCACTTCTTCCCGGAAGCCTTCCCCGAGCCCTTGCGCAACCGGGCCGTCACCTTCACCAGCGCGTCATGCGGGCACACGGTGCGGTGCGTCGCCTTCTCGTGGCCCCGCAGGGAGAACTCCACCAGCACCGGCGTCCCCGGCAGGCACTCGAGCCCCACCGACACGGGCGTCTCGCCCTGATCCTTCCCGTCCACCAGGATGGTGGCACCGGAGGGCTCCGACTCGACCATCAGGATGGCCCCCTCGAAGTCGGCGCGTTCCTCGCGCACCGCCGCGTCCGGCGGCAACTCCTTGGGAGCCGTGGCGCCCGGCGGAGCGCTCTCGGCGGGACGCTCCACCGGCGTCGAAGCGAAGGTGGGCTGGAGGGTGATCATCCGCGGCCCGGTGGTCAGCTCGCCCTGGAGCAGGGGGCGCACGAACAGCCCCACCGCCACCAGCGCGCACAGGGCCGAGGCCAGCTTCAGCCCCGCGGCCAGTCCCTCCAGCCGGGAGGACGGGCCCGCCGGGGGAGCCGCGGGCGCCACCGGACGCACGGGCCGCACCGGGGCCGCACTGGCACCTCCGCTTCCGGGCGTGGGGGATGCATTGCCACTCACGACGCCACCTCGCACGAATCAGCGCACTCAACCGACCACACGGAAGACCTCACGCAACGTCGTGGTTCCGGCATTCACCTTCGCCAGGCCGGCGGCGAGCAGCGGCACCATGCCCTCGGACACCGCGATGTCCTGGATGCGCGAGGTGGGCACCTTGGTGTTGACGCACTCGCGGATGGCCGGCGTCAACTTCAGCACCTCGTAGAGCGCGGCGCGCCCCAGGTAGCCCGAGCCGCCACACCGCTCGCAGCCCACCGGCACGTAGAAGGGGCCCGTGGTGGGCAGGCCCGCCGCCTCCAGCCGCGCCAGCTCGTCGATCTCCGCCGGAGCGGCCATGCGGCAGTGCGGGCACAGCGCGCGCACCAGGCGCTGTGAGATGATGGCCACCGTCGCGGACGCGAGCAGGAAGGGCTCCACCCCCATCTCGATGAGCCGGTTGAAGGCGCCCGCGGACGAGCTCGCGTGCACCGTGGTGAGCAGCAGGTGGCCGCTGAGGCCGGCCTGGATGGCGGTGCGCGCCGTCTCCGCGTCGCGAATCTCTCCCACCATGATGACGTTGGGGTCCTGGCGCAGCACGGACCGCAGGCCCTGCGCGAAGGTGAAGCCCTGCTCGGCGTTCACCTGCGTCTGGGAGAAGAGCGGCACGTCGTACTCCACCGGATCCTCGATGGTGGCGATGCGCGTCAGGTCTCCCCGCGACTGCTTGATGTGACCGAGCGAGGCATACAGCGTCGTCGTCTTGCCGGCGCCGGTGGCACCCGCCACGAAGATGATGCCCTGGGGCGCCTCCAGCAGGCGCTGGTAGGCGGTGAGGACCTCCGGCGCGAAGCCCAGCCGGGGCAGCTCCGGCAGCCGCACGGTGCTGCGGGCGATGCGCAACGCCACCGACTCGCCGTGGTTGGTGGGCAGCAGCGACAGGCGGATGTCCGCGGGGCCCTCGGGCGTGCCGAAGGAGAAGTGGCCGTCCTGCGGCCGGTCCGAGCGGAAGAGCACCACCTTGGCCAGCACCTTGAGGCGGTTGATGAGGCGCGGGTGGTGCTCGCGCGGCATCATCATCACCTCCTCGAGCACGCCGTGGACGCGGAAGGCCAGGCGCGTGCCCGTCTCCAGCGGGTGCATGTGCACGTCGCTGGCGCCCACGCGCACGGCCCCATCCAGCAGCACGTCCACGAAGGCGATCATGTCCGGCTCGGGGCGGGAGATGTAGCCGCGCAGCACGCCCTGCAGCTCGACGAGCATCTCGCGCACGGCGAACGCCGTGTCCGCGTCCACCACCGCCAGCGGCGAGAGCGACGGCCGGCGCGCGAGCACCTGGCGCGAGCGGCGGAGACGGGCGTCCACGGCGGAGCCCACCGCCCCCAGCGCGAGGCACAACCCCACGCACCCCAGCACGGCGGGCGTGACGGCGAGGCCCAGGAAGCGGACACCGAGCCGCCGCGCCGTCTCCGCGTCCTGGACGGGATTCTGGTACAGCCACAGGCCGATGCTCCCCAGGAGCACCAACACGGCCAGCACCCAGGTGGCCTGGGCGGCTCTTCGAAGGGGCACACTCATTCGGAGCCCCACACGCTAACAGGCGCCTCCCGCCGCCTCAATGAGCAGACACCCCACGTATGGGTAGGCTCGCCCTGGTGGAAATCCCCCACTCCGGCCACAACGCCGGAGATGGAGCTTGCGGGCCGCGCGGACTCCTCCAAGATGAGCCCCGGGGGAGGGACCAGGCTCATCGGCCCGGGTGGGGTGCGTCCTCCCCTTCTCGCGCGGGAGCGTGCCCTCCATGGTCCACCGACTCGCCGTCCTCCTCTGTGCGGTGCTCGTGCCCGGCCTGGCCGTGGCACAACCGTCCAACCCGCTGCCGGGCTTCGACCTGCAACGCCTGCAATTCGAGACGTCCGGGCTGGGCTCGCTGGTGGTGGGAACGGGCCGGACGCTGGACCCGGGCGTCGTCCGCGTCTCGGTGCAGGTGCACTACGAGCACCTGCCGCTCAACTTCTCGCGCGATTGGGACCCGGGCCTCAACGTGGTGGGCCTGGTGGAGAGCAAATTCTCCGGGCACGTCACCGCCGCCGCCGGCGTGTTGCCCTGGCTCCAGCTCGGAGCGCAGCTGCCCTACATCTTCGGCCAGAGTGGGCAGCCCTTCCTGCGGACGCCCGCCCCCAATGGCCAGGGCCTGGACGAGCCCTGGGTGTCCGTGCGCGTGGCGCCCCTGCGGATGAAGCACGGGGCCCCGCTGAACCTGGCCGTGGAGCTCGCGGCCGCGCTGCCCGTGGGCCAGCCGGAGATTCTCGGCAGGGACATGTACGCGGTGAACCCCAAGCTGCAGCTGGGCTTGCAGTCCGACGGTGCCCAACTGGGCCTCGAGCTGGGCGCGCTGCTGCGTCCCCGGTATGACCTGTCGCCCCTGTCGGGGCGCGAGCAGGACGTGGTGGGCAGCGAGCTGCGCGTGGGCGCCACCGTCACCTCGCGAGGGATGAACAGCACCGCCACCCGGCCCGAGGTGAGCCTGCTGCTCAACCTGCCGATGCAGGGCGGCCGGCCCAGCGCCGAGGTGCTGGTGGGCGTGCGCAAGCACACCGTGACGGGGTTGGACCTGTACTTCCTGGGGGGCCCGGGCCTGGGCAGCGCCGTGGACATGCCCGCCGTCCGGCTGGTGGTGGGCGCCGCCTTCGCCACCGGCGAGGCGGACTGACCCCGCACCTCGGGAGCGCCGCGCCCTCACCCGAGGAGGATGGCTCTCCGGAATATTCCGGGGTTACAGTGCTCGCCGGATGCACCGCCCCTGGAGAAGGAAGACCCGCCGATGAGCCGTCACTCCCCGCGCACCTGGATGCTCGCGAGCGCCCTCGTGGGCTCGCTGGGCCTGTCCTGCACGCCTCCAGAAGAGCCCTTCCCCAACCAGGACGAGCTCGAGGTGCTCCAGAGCCTGCACACCCCCTCGCCCCTGCCGCCGAGGGACCCCACCAACAAGTACGGGGACAACCCGGCGGCCGCCGCTCTGGGCCACCGGCTCTTCAACGACCCGGGCCTGTCCAGCTGCGGCACCGTCTCCTGCCAGAGCTGCCACGACGGCGAGGGCCGCTCGGTGGAAACGGCCGTGGCCGAGGGCTGTGACGGCAAGCTCACCGGACGCAACCCCCCCACGGTGTTGAACGCGGGCTACAGCACCTGGTTCATGTGGGACGGGCGCGCGGACCGGCTGTGGAACCAGGCCCTGCTGCCGCTGCTCAACCCCGTGGAGATGAACTCCAACGCCAGCCTCCTGCGCGCCCGGCTGTCCGCGGAGTACGCGGAGGAGTACCGCGCCCTCTTCGGCAAGCTGCCCTCGGAGGAGACCGACGACAACCAGTTGCTGGCCCACTTCGGCAAGGCCATCGCCGCGTACGAGCGCACCCTCAACCGCCACGACGCCCCGTTCGACCAGGACGTCCGCCGCTTCCTGGAGGCGGTGGAGGCCGGCAGGGCGGAGGAGGACCCGGCCTGGCTGGGACTGAAGACCTTCGTGCGCAAGGCCCAGTGCAGCGCGTGCCACAAGGGCCCCATGCTGAGCGACGACCAGTTCCACAACATCGGCGTGAAGGACCAGAGCGACGGCCAGCGCGGCGTGGCGGTGGCGGCCAGCGCGATGCTCGAGTGGACCTTCAACTCGGCGGGGCCGTACAGCGACGCGCCTGGCGGCATCGAGTCCGCGCGCCTGCTGCGGCTGCGCAATGACCTGCACGAGAAGGCCTCCGAGCTGGAGGGCGCCTACAAGACGCCCACGCTGCGCAACGTGACGCTCACGGCGCCGTACATGCACACCGGCGAGTTGAAGACGCTCGAGGAGGTCATCGACCTGTACGACAAGGGCGGCGAGCCGGTGGGCAACTACGCGGGCACGGTCTCCATCACCATCAAGAAGCTGGACCTCACCGCCGAGGAGAAGAAGGCCCTGCTGAAGCTGCTCGAGTCGATGACGGGCGCGGCGAAGTAGCCTTTTCCCCGAATCCCTTCAGGTCCGCGACCATATCCCCTCTCCCCTCGGGAGAGGGACGGGGTGAGGGTGCCACGCATCCCGGGTTGAACCCCTCTGTCCACACTGA
>NZ_JPMI01000264.1 GCF_000733295.1 Archangium violaceum Cb vi76
AGACCCTCTCCCGAGGGGAGAGGGGATATCTTCGCCCACTTCCCTGAAAGGGATGAGCACCCGAGCGGAGACTCGTCCTGGCTCAGCGGCTGGTGGGCGCGGGGGCGGGCTGCGCGGCGGGGGCCGGAGCCGGCTTCACGTCCGTGTTCTGACCCGCGACGATGCTCCACTTGCCGCCAGACAGCTTCAGCACGTAGCGCATGCGGGTGCGCAGCACGCCCGGCTCGGTGGCCTGCACTCCCGGGGGCAGCCCCGTGTACTTCGTCACCACGTGCTCGGCGTCCACCACCGCCACGTAGGGGGCGACGAGGACGATCTTCTTCACCGTCACCTCCGAATGGCTGTCCTTGAAGAGGGTGGCGAAGACGTGGGCGTGCCGCTTCTCGATCTCCTCACGGCCGCTGAAGACCGAGCCCACGATGTTGATGAACTCGGCGTCCGGAGCGAAGTCCTTGCTCCACGCGGCCGCGTCGTGACGGTTCCAGGCCTCGGTCTGCTCGGCCACGAGCTTGCGCAGGCTCACCTCGTCGCGGGACTGGCCCCGGCCCTGCTGGGCCTGGACGGAAGAGGCGAGACAGAACGACAGGACCACGGCCATGACGGCCGAGCTTCGCGCGAAGGTGTTCATGAGGAGCTCCCCTGGGATGGAATGAAGCGGGGCACGTTAGCAGTGCCCCTCGCGCGGACGAGGCATTCCCATCCGCTGAGAGCGCGGACCCCTCACGTCGAGGACGGAGGTGGCACGGCGGGGCTGGCGGACCGGGGCGGCTGGATGAGCGGCCAGGCGCGCTTGAGGGTGACGGCGGCGGAGGCGGCGAGCGCGGCCTTCACGCAGTCCCCGGGCACGAAGACGAGCGAGCCCCACGCGGCCTTGGCCAGCGGCAGCTTCGCGACCACGGCGAGCCAGGGGATGCCCACCGCGTAGAGGACGCAGATGCCGCCGAGCACGTTGATGGCGAAGGCGAGCGGCACGGACAGCCGCGACCAGGCGCGCTCGGTGAGCCAGCCGATGAGGAAGGCGGCGGGCAGGAAGCCCACGAAGAAGCCTCCGGTGGGCCCCACGTACACGCCGAGCCCCCCGTTCCCCCCGGCGAGCAGGGGCAGCCCCGCGGCCACGAGCAGGTGGAAGAGGAGCAGGGACAGGAAACCCTTGCGCGCCCCGAGGATGGAGCCGGCGAGCATCACCCCGAGCGTCTGCGCGGTGATGGGCACGGGGATGAAGGGCAGCGCGAGCGGAGGCAACAACCCGAGCGCGGCCATGAGGGCGGCGAACAGGGCGACGTGGACGAGATCTCGGGTCTTCACGAGGGTTCCTCGGGGTCGAAGCAGCGCGCGTCGATGGCGTCGGCGAGCGTATCGGCGGTGCGGAGGGTCTTCACGAGCAGCGGGACGAGCACCGCGACGGGATTCCTGTCGAGGCCGCGCACCCGCTGGGCCTCTTGAATCTCCCGCAGCCACGTGGCGAGCAGGGGGATGAAGCGCAGGGTGAGGGAGAGCAGCAAGCCGAGCCGCGCGGGATTGAGCCCGAAGCGGGCCAGGGGACGCAGGGCCCGCTCCAGCGCGTCGAGCATGTCCGAGGCGCGCGTCGTCAGGGACACGAGCGTGGCGAGCAGCATCAGGACGGCGAGCCGTAGCACGGCCACGAGCGCGGGCTCCCAGCCAGACACCAGCGCATGCAGGGCGAAGAGCGGGACGAGCACGAAGGCGGAGAGACGGAAGACGGGCGCCACCTCTCGCGGACGCAGGCGTGCGAGCGCGTAGAGGCCGAGCGTGGCCACGAGCGCACCGGAGAGCACGGGCAGCGAGGGGAAGAGCAGCAGCCCGGTGCCGGCGGCGAGCAGGGCCAGCATCTTGGCGCCCGCGGGGACGGCATGGACGGGCGAGACGCGGTGGAGGTAGAGGCCGAGGCTCACGCCATCATCCGGACGTAGGCGTCGAGAGCGACGGAAGGGACGTCATCGACGACCACGCGGCCCGCGTCGAAGACGAGCACACGGTCGAAGTCGCGCAGCAGCTCCAGGTCGTGGGAGACGACGATGGCCGTCTGGGGCAGCTCGTGGATGGCCTGGGCGAGGCGGCGCTTGTTGCGCAAGTCCAACAGCGTGGTGGGCTCGTCGAAGACGATGTAGCGCGGCTCCATGACGAGCACGGAGGAGAGCGCGAGCAACTGCTTCTGACCGCCGCTGAGCAGATGGGCCGGGTGGTGACGGAAGTCCTCCAGGCCATAGCGGCGCAGGACGGCGGTGACGCGCGTGGAGATGTCGGCCGGCGGCAGCTTGAGGTTCTTCAGCCCGAAGGCGAGGTCCTCCTCGACGGTGGGGAGGACGATCTGATGGTCGGGGTTCTGAAAGACGAAGCCCACCTTGCGGCGGATGGCGCGGGCGTCCTTCCGGGTGTCGAGCCCCTCCACGAGCACCTGGCCCCGCTCGGGGACGAGGAGACCATTGAGCAGACGCGCGAAGGTGCTCTTCCCGGAACCATTGCCGCCCACCACGGCGATGCGGCGCTCGGAGAGGGTGAGGTCCAGCCCCTCGAGGACGGGGCGCTCACCGAAGTGGTGGCTGACGGCATGGAGTCGAATCATTCGCGACCGCTACGGGCGGGCGAATGTAGCGCCTTTCTGGCTCCGTGCACGTCTCCTCTCCCGCCCGGAGAGGGAGCGTCAGTGCAGGGGGGAGGGCTCGGGCTCGTGTTGCGTCAGGCCAACACGAGGCTCCGGGGCGTGCTCGCAGGTGGTGGCCGGCAGGCGGGCGGCCTGGATGGGCGGGAGCTTGTTGGCGTGCAGGCCCGTGATGAGGCGCACGTCCCGCCGCTTGGTGAGGTAGGTGTAGGCCCACTCGAGCATCACCGCCACCTTGTTGCGGAAGCCCACGAGGAAGGTGATGTGGATGCCGAGCCACATCGCCCAGGCGGGTCTCCCGCTCAGGCGGACCTTGTCGTAGAGCACGCCAATCGCCGAGCCGCGGCCGATGACGGCGAAGGAGCCCTTGTCGTGGTAGCGGAACGGCTCCAGCGGACGGCCGGCGAGCCGGTGGCGGATGTTCTTCGCCACGTGCCGGCCCATCTGCATGGCCGCCGGGGCGATGCCCGGCACCGGCTTGCCGTCCTGCACCAACGAGGCGAGGTCTCCAATCACGAAGACATCCTCATGGCCGGGGATGTTCAGCGGGGGCTCCACCTTCACCCGGCCCGCCTTGTCGAGCGGCACGCCCAGCGTCCCGGCCACCGGGGACGCGGCCACTCCGGCGCCCCAGAGCACCGTGCGCGTGGGGATGCGGGTGTCGCCCACGGTGACGCCTTCCTCGTCCCCCCCCGTCACCAGGGTGCCGGTGCGCACCTCCACCCCGAGCTTCTCCAAGTCCTCGCGCGCCTTCGCCGAGAGCTCCTCGGGATAGGCATTGAGCACCCGGGGAAGCCCCTCGAGCAGGAGGACGCGGGCCTTCGAGGTGTCGACGCGGCGGTAGTCGCGAGGCAGCGAGTGCCGGGTCATGTACGCGAGCGCGCCCGCCAGCTCCACCCCGGTGGGCCCGGCGCCGATGATGACGAAGGTGAGCCAGTCGCGCTGGCGCTCGGGGTCGGTCTCGCGCTCGGCGGCCTCGAAGGCCAGCAGCAGGCGCTCGCGGATCTCCCGGGCGTCGTCGATCGTCTTGAGCCCGGGAGCGAACCGGGCCCACTCCGGGTGGCCGAAGTACGAGTGCGTGGCGCCCATGGCGAGCACCAGCGTGTCATAGGGAATCTCCCCACCATCGGAGACGACCACCTTGCGCGCGAGGTCCACGGCGCGGACCTCGGCGAGCAGCACGGTGGTGTTCCGGCCGCGCAGAATCTGACGGATGGGCGCGGAGATGTCGCCCGGGCTGAGCACGGCGGTGGCCACCTGGTACAGCAGCGGCTGGAACAGGTGGTGGTTGTAACGGTCGAGCACCGTCACTTCCACGGGGGCGCGCGCGAGTTTCAGCGCGGCCTGGAGCCCGCCGAAGCCACCGCCCACGATGACCACCTGATGCCTTCCCCGGTTGTCTTCCATGGCGGAAAAGGTGCGGAGCCCGGGGGAATCCGGCCACCGTCCCCGGAGACCCACCTTCCCGCCGGAAATCGCCGCCTGCTCGCTCGCCAACAGGGCCAGGAGCCGACCCCGTGCAGGGATGCCTGTCCTCACGGCATCCTGCGGCGAGGGGGGCCTCCATGCCAGAAGCACGAGACGGATCAACGTCCTTCTTGCGGGATGCGGGTGCGGCCTTCGCACTCGTCTTCCGCTCGCCGCTCGCCATCTACCTTCTCTACAACCTGACCTTCGTGACCGCGCTCTTCGCGACCTACGGTGCCGACATCCAGGGTCTGGCCTACCTGCACTCGAGCCAGTCCAACCTCTGGCGCATGCTCACCGTCGTCGCGCCCACAGCCTGGGTGACCACCCTCGTCATCCTCCTCAGCGATTTCGAGAGAAACCGCTCGGCCTGGCCACGCACCCGGAAGGGGCGAATGACGGTTACGCTCTGCATCCTCCTGGGTCTCCCCATCTCCGTCCTCCCACTCGTGGCCCAGTACGTCGCCTGGCAGGAGAGTCCCGTCATGGTGGCGGCGGTCTCGCGCGTCCTGCCAGGTTCGAGTCCCTACCTGAAGATGCTCATCACCAACATGCTCGGGCTGACGACCGCGACCCTGCTCGCCTGCGGCATCATCGGTGTCCACACCCAGCTCCGGGAACGCTTGCCGGAATTCCAGCAGCGTACCGGCCCTCCCAGGTCAGGCGCCCTCGACGAGGACGCGCGGTGGTATCAACAGCAGGCGTCCCTGCTGAAGCAGTCCCTGGCCCTCTGCGCCATTACCATCGGCAGCTCGATCCTGAGCGTGGGCGCCATGCGCAACCTGCTCAACCAGGGCATCGCGACTCCCACCGAGACACTCCCGACGGCGCCCGTCCTGGGCTACGGCATCTATTACACCGGACTCATCGCCAGCATCTATCTCCCGGCCCACAAATCCCTGAAGGACGTCGGCAACCTCCTCGTGGAGCAGTTCCTCCAGCAATCCCCCGGGAACCCCACCACCTGGAAGCAGCGATATGAGGAGCAACAGGCCGCCCGCGCATGGCTCGGCCTGCAAGGCTCCGCGCTCCAGGACATCCAGCAGGGGCTCTCCGTCCTGACACCTCTGCTCGCGAGCATCTCCTCCCTGATTCTCGGCTCGGGCGACCCGTGAAGCAGCCACGAAGTTCGTGGACCTGGCCGGGTTGCGCATGCTCCCTCTCCCTCTGGGAGAGGGCGGGGGGTGAGGGTAGTCCCCCGCGAGGCCCTCGCCGCAGCGACGTCGCACAGAGGGAAGACCCTCACCCTGACCCTCTCCCAGAGGGAGAGGGGACATGCACGGCTCCCGCGGACCCTGTCCAAGGTCCGCATGGACAGTCCACCCGCGAGCCCTGGAGGACTACTTCACCAGGTGGAACGCCGTCTGCCGCCGCAAGGCCCAGCGCACCTTGCCGCTCGCGTCGATGACGACGTCCTCCTCCTGCGCCGAGCGCACCTTCTGCCCGCCCCACTCCGCCACCGGGCTCGTCGCCTGCAACTCGATGGAGAACCACTGGTTCGTCATCACCTTGTGGTCGCCGTTGCCCGGCACGCCCTCCTGCCGGTCCCACAGGCCGATCATCGGCCCCGCCCCGTGTCCGTTCAGTCCAATGGGATGCGAGTACACCGTCCCATCAATCCCCTCGGCCTTCATCCGCTCCCGCGAGGCCTTCAGTATCTCGTTGCCCGAGCGCCCCGGACGCAGCTCCTCGAAGACGATGTCCTGCAGCCGGTTGGAGCGCGCCAGTGCCGCCTTCAGCCCCGCGGGCGCGTCCGTCTCCCCCTCGCGCAGCACGTAGCCCATGTGCTGCGTGTCCGTGTTCAACCGCAGCGCCGTCACCCCGAAGTCGCAGTGCAGCACGTCCCCCCGCTCGATGAGGGGGTCATCCCCCACCTCCGCCTCCGGCTTCCCCTGCCGCTGCACGCTCACCGACGGCTGGAACCACGTCCCCAGCCCCAGGTCGTTCACCCGCTGGCGCATCCACCACACCACGTCACGGGTGCGCGTCTTGCCCGGCGTAATCACCTGGCTGGAGAACCCCGTCTCGATGATGTTCCACGCCAGCTTCGTCAGGTCCTCGTAGAAGCGCTCCTCGTCCGCGCTCCGCCAGGCGATGAGATCCACCGGCAGGCCCCCGGACGGCTTGAGCCGCGCCGTCCACTCGGGCCCGAGCGCCTCCGTCATGCCCTCGTACTCGCCATGCGTCAGCCCGTCCGCGAAGGCGAACGTGCGCGACACGTTGATGGCGATGGCCTTCGGCTGGCGCTCCTCCAGCACCGCCTTCAGCACCTTCCACTGCTCCGGGCCCCACAGCTCGGCCTGCCGGGTGACGCCGCCTCCATCCACCTGCATCTGCGCGCGCCGCGCCTCGTACACGCCCCCCTGCGAGCCCCCGCCCAGCGCGAGCCGCTCCACTCCCTTCTCCGGGCCCCTGTCGTGGAAGACGTAGATGGTGCGCCGCCGCGCCGCGAACGTGGTGGGCGCCACCAGCGCCGGGAAGACGGGGTCCTCGTTGTACTCACGCATCGGCACCACCCACATCTCGATGCCGTACTGGCGCATCAACGCGGGCAGCGCCTCGTCCATGCGCTCGCGCAACCACTGCTGCTGCCGGGTGGCCTGCTCGCGCAGCGTGCCAAAGGGGCGCTCGGGCGCGGCGGCCTCCGGCACACGGGAGGCCGGAGCGGTGGTGGCACAAGCGGACGTGAGGAGGAACAAGGGGACGAGGAGACGACTCCGGGTGTTCTTCATGGCCGCGCAGCATCGCACGGACGGGCCCGGCCGGGACTCAGGACGCCGCCCTGGCGAGGCTCCCCACCGGGAACTCCAGGCGCAGGCGCGCGCCGCCCTCCTCCCGGTTCTCCGCCACCAGGGTGCCTCCACACTGCTCCACCAGCTCTCGCGACAGGGCCAGCCCCAGCCCCGTCCCCTTCTCCGGGCCCTTCGTCGTGAAGAAGGTCTCGAAGAGCCGGGGCAGCACGTGCGGGGGGAAGCCCGGACCGTTGTCCTCCACCCGCAGGACGACCCGCACGCCCTCGTACCGGCCGATGATGCGCACCTCGGAGTCCTCGCCGCCCCGCGCCTCCAGCGCATCCCCCGCGTTCACCAGCAGGTTGAGCAGCACCTGCGCCAGCCTCCTGCGGACGGCGAGCACCGGCGGCAGCTCCTCCGGGATGTCCACCTCCAGCCGCGCCACGTGCCGCAGCCGCAGCCGGGCAATCCGGACCGCGTCGCTCACCACGTCCGCCACCGCGCACTCGGTGGGCTCCTCCGCGTCCATGCGCGAGAAGCCCCTCAGGTCCCCGATGATCTGCCGCACCCGCTCCACCCCGGCGCGCGTCTCGTGGAACACCTCCGCCAGCTCCTCCCGGGAGACCTCCCGCCGCTCCGACAACACCTCCCGCTCCAGGTAGTCGAGGTTGGCGCCGATGAAGGCCACCGGGTTGTTGATTTCATGCATCACGCTCGCCGCGAGCTGGCCGATGGTGGCCAGCTTCTCCGAGTGGGCCCGGCGGCGCTCGCTGATGGCGAGCGTCTCGAGGGCCTCGCGGCGCGCACGCTCCAGCCGCCCCTCGTTCTCCGCGCGCTGGGCCTCGCGGAACTCACTGGCCCCGTACGCGCCGATGAGCGTCACCGTCACGATGACGCCCACCCACAGCAGGAGCTGGGACATGGGGCGTCCCGCCATCCACAGCATGCCCGCGGCGCTCGCGCTGCACAGGACGCCGGAGATCGCCGCCGAGAGCGAGTCCTGCGGATAGACGAGGCACAGGATGAGCGGGAGGCAGGGAAAGAATGGGAAGTACACGCCGTCAGCGCCCCCCGCCAGGAACACCAGGGCGATGAAGCAGAGGCTGCCGGCCGTGCACTGGAAGGCCGTGTGCAGGCGGATGGACGGCGCGGAGTGCTCGTCCATCCGCAGCGCGGAGAAGGCCACGGACAGGGCCCAGACGACGCGGACGGCGAGCGCCCCGAGCCCAGGTCCCATGGCGAGCACGTCCAACGCGTATTGGGACAGGAGCGACGGGGCCAGCCAGAGCAGCATCTTCCGGCGGGGGCCCCACCTGCCGGACGCCGCCACCTCAGGCGTCGCGGGCAACGGCCCGGCCTGCTCCGGAAGCTTCAGGGGTGGCGCGTCATGGGGGGGCAACGCCCTCCATCGTAGCCGTTTTCCGCCTCGCGGTCCGAACGTCAGGAAACCGGACCCACCCGCGTCCCCTTCCCCCGCGCCCGCCCGGTGAGGCCCTACACGCACACATGGACTTCGCTGGTTCGAATCCAGCCCTCCCCGCTCCGGCGGAGAGGTGGCCGAGCGGCTCAAGGCACCAGGCACTCAACCTGACAGTCTGAACCCACGGCTTCACCACTCGGGCGCATCCCTTTCCTTTCGCCCCCAACTGCTCGTGCGGACGGGCTCGTACTCAGGCGCCCTGCTCTCGTACTGAAGCGCGGCCAGAAGGCTGACGCCTGTTCTGACGAGCCGCACGCGTGAGCGCCTCCAGCGCCTTGAGCAGCTTGCGATAGGAGCGCGAGCGATGGGCCATCGAGGGCGTGAAGGGCAGAAGCTCGGTGAGATCCGGCTGATCCGTTGTCGGCTCGTAGGGACGCCCGAGCAGTTGAGCCATCCGCTTCTTGCAATCCCGAAGGGTTTCGATGTTTTTGAGTGGCGTCGAAAGTCGGTTGCCGCGCGGGATGCGTGCGGCACGCCGCAAACTGGCCAGAGCAGCGAGGAACCAGACCTCATACTCGCGATTGGCGACAACCACCTCGATGGGAATGTGAGGGGCAACGGTACGAGCCCTCTGAACGAGTTCGGGTCCAAGTCCCAAGCGGGAGGGCGTCCTGGCGCGCTCGATACACTCGTCGTCAGAATCGAGCATGACGAGAATGCCATCGGGCTTTTGTACGGCCGCCATCTCGACGTAGTACTCGATGCCCAGTTCATCATCGGCATCATGGGGACACTTGAGGGCCCCGGAGCCCAAGGCGCGGATCGCGAGTTCCGGAGTCTCGAAGTCGCGGAAACGGCGGTGCTGGAACCAACGGCGCAGGAGGACGGGGACCGCTCTCTGCTCGCCATGTCCCTCGACGATGGCGAGGATGCGGTATCTGGAGCGCATCGTCACGAGGCCTTGAAGAAGTCACCCTCGACACGCTCGGATTCCTTCGCGGTGAAGAGCGCGTTGGTGCGGAGCAGTTTGCCAACGGAGCGGGGAGGCCGACTCATCTCCTCCGCGCCGGGGCTGAGCCTGAAGAGCTGGCTGCACCCCTCACTCCATTCGACGATCCGGACCCGATCCGGAGTCACTGCGGGATGGCTCAGGGCCTCGGGGCTGTGTGATGTCAGGAGGACCTGGCAGTGGCTGGTGCTCGCGGAAATGGCATCCAACAAGACACTGAGCGCCGCCGGATGAACCGAGTCCTCGACTTCTTCGATGCACACGAGCGCCGGGGCGGGTTTCTGGCGGAGTGCCAGGAGGATGGCCAGACAACGCAGAGTCCCATCGGACATATCGCCAACGTCGAAGACGACACCGGTCTTCTTTCTTTTGTTGTAACGCTGATGGAACCGGATGAGCCTGCGCCCCGCTGCTGTCTCTGACTTGACCCTGACAACACCAGGAGTGATGGCCGCGAGATGTCGGTTGAGCCAAGCGGCATCCGCCTTGTTCCGCTCGAGGTGATGCAGCACATCTCCCGCGTTGCTGCCACTCCGGCTCAGGATACTCGCGCCACTGATGGGGGGTTCCGCCCGAATAGCCGCGGACGAAAGGCTGTAGGCACGAATGCTCGTCTTCAGCGCTTCCAGCAAGGCCCGGTACAAAACCTCGTGCTCGGCCGCGAAAGGAAGTGCCAGCGCATCACGCGACGTGGCGAGCACGCCCTGTGGCGAGCCAATGTCCTGAGAATACCAGCCACCCCGGCCCCCGCCATGACGTACGAATCCCATCTCTTCGGAGCGTGCAACCTCCGTCTTGACCTCAAAACCCAATCCTCCACGCCTGGAACCAATTCGGAAGCCATACGTCACGATGGCTCCCTCCTCCAGATAGGTCTGATCCACACTCAGCTCAGTACGGCGCCATACCTCGTGGAGGTACTGGCCGGGCAGTCTCAAGCGAAGAGCCACTGCGAGCTCTTTCGCCTCACGCGCACCATGATGCAACAAGGCCCGGATTCCCCCTCGGCGCTCCAGCGCATTCGCCAGCGAGTCACTCAGCGCATCGCGGACGAACTCCAGCGCGTCGATGAGCGTGCTCTTGCCCGCCCCGTTGCGCCCGACCAGGACCGTCAGGTCATCAAGTTGCAGACGGGCGTTCTCGAAGGCCCGGTAGCCGGAGAGCCGAAGCTCCTCGATATGGACACGCGCGGAGTCACTCATGCGCCGTGGGTTCTACCCACTGCACCGCGCGGTGCCTAGCCCGCCCTCCATCGAACAGGCCCCGCCATCCACGGAGCTCCTCACCTCCAGGTGAAGGCGAGGTCCTCCTCGTCGAACACGCCGCAGCCCTCGGCGACGCACGGCGGCATCGCCGTGCATGGGCCGCACTCCAGCGTCCCCCCACACCCGTCCGGCACCGTGCCGCACGCCGCCTCACACGTCAGCGGCGTGCACACGCCTGGATCATACCGCTCGCTCGTGGACAGCGTGCCCTCCAGGTCGTTGGCGCCACCCACCACCAGCACCGCTCCATCCACCAGCGGCACCAGCCCCGCCCCCCGCCTCGCCTCCCACAGCGACGGCTCCACGCTCCACGTGTCCGCCACCGGATCATAGCTCTCCACCGACGCGAGCGAGCCCGACATCACGTGGAAGCCCCCCATCACCAGCACCCGCCCCTCGGGCGTCACCAGCGCTCCGTGCGCCTCGCGCGGCAGCGTGGGCGAAGCCGCCAGCTTCCACTCGCCCCGCGCCGGCTCGTACAGCTCCGCCGTGGCCGCCGCGCGCGACGTCGTGCCGCCCACCACCAGCACCCGTCCGTCCGGCAGCGGCGTCACCGTGTGCCCCGAGCGGTGCGTGCCCGCCGCGCCGCCCACCGGGCCCGTCTTCGTCCACTGGCCGCTCACGGGGTCATACAGCTCCGCCTGCAGCCCGCTCACGAAGAGCACCAGCCCGTTGCCCAGCACCACGCCCGTCTGCGCCCCGGCGCGCGCCGACGTCGGCGCTCCCGTGCGCGTCCACTCGCCCGTCGCCGGCTCGAACAGCTCCGCCGAGCGCACC
>NZ_JPMI01000265.1 GCF_000733295.1 Archangium violaceum Cb vi76
AGCACGCGCCCGTCCGGCAGCAGCACCGCCGCGGGGTCGTTGCGCGCCTCGCCCATGTCCCGCACCGCCGTCCACCGGCCCGTGCCCGGGTCGTACACCTCCGCGCTCGCCAGCGCGCCAAAGGACGCCGAGAACGTGCCCCCCACCACCAGCACGCGCCCGTCCGCCAGCCGCACCGCCGCGTGGTTGCGCCGCGCCGTGCGCATCGCTCCCGTGGCGTACCACTCCCCCGTCTCCGGCTCGTACACCTCGCAGCTCATCAGCGTCCGGCTGCCATCATGTCCACCCGAGGCCAGCACCCGCCCGTCCGCCAGCGCCACCCACGGCAGCAGCTTGCGCGGCGTGCTCAGCTCCCGGGACACCAGCCCCTGATCCAGCCCGTCCGGCGGCGGCGCCGAGCTGCAGGAAAACACCATCGTGAAGAGCGCCAGCATGGCGCAGGACGTCGAAACCCTTTTCATGACCCTTCCCACTCCGTTCCGAGAAGGACGGGTCTACACGCCGGGTCTGACATTCCCGGCGCTGGATTCCTCCATGATTCCCAGGGGTTATCGTCCTGTGTATGACAGACCTGTCAGGTGGGACGCGGAACATGCCGCACCCCGTCATGAGTCCGTCATGGCCGCGTCATGCGCCGGGGTGGGAGGCCTCCGGGTCCTCCACGTTCACCGGCTCGGCGTCCATGCCGTTGTGGTGGCGTGGAGGCAGCGCCCCGCCGTCGTCGTCCTCCAGCTTCAAGAGGTGCGGGGTGCGCTCCAGGTACAGCTCGCCGTCGCGCGCGTAGCGCACGTCCGAGAACTCCACGAGGAACTCCTCGCGCGACAACAGGCGGGGCTCGAGCTCGAAGTGCGTCTCGCCCACCGCGGCCACGCGGCCCACCCTGCGCCCCTGCGTGTCCCGCACCACCATGCCCTCGCGAACCTCGTCCTGCAGCACCATGGCCTCCTCCTCGGCGAGCCCCCGAGCCCTCCCGCCCCGGAGCCCATGCCTTCTGAGTGGGGAACACCCGGCCCACCGGCAACCCCTGGCGGCTGGCAGGAAGAGCGGCCCTGGAGCCAGGGGGTGGCTCCGCCGCCGGGGCTCGCGTCCCGCGCGGTGCCTAACGTTCCTCCGAAGGAAATGAGAGGAGGAGGCCGCCATGCTCCTGGAACTGAGCGCCGTCGAGGCCCGAGAGCTCAAGGAAGTCCTCGACTCGTCCCTGCGCAAGCTGCTCGATGAGATCGCCCACGCCGACCACCGCGCCTACCGCGAGATGTTGCAAGCGCGCTACGCCCGGCTCGAACAACTCAACCACCGGCTGGGCACGTCCGTCGAAAGCGACCAGGTCTACGCCTGAGCCGAGGCCCGTGCGCCGCTCCGTTCGAAACGTGCGCCCCCCCTGGACGTCCGGCATGCTTGGACGCACGTGACGACTCCGGCCGCCCCCATCCGCTTCCTGCTGTCGCCGTCACTGGGCGAGGTGAAGGAGCACGTGCGCGCCGAGCTCTTCAGCCGGGCCCTCACCCAGCGGCTGGGCCGGCCGGTGGTGGTGGAGCTCGCTCCCTCGTACGAGGCATTGGAGCGGGAGCTGGCGGAGGGCCGGGTGGACCTGGCGTGGGCCACGGCCGAGCAGTGCACCGCCTTCGAGCCGCAAGCGCGCGCGGTGTTGCGCGCCGTACGGGCGGGGCTCTGGTACTACCACGCGGCCCTGGTGTGCCGGGCGGATGCGCCGCTCACGTTGAAGACGTTGAAGGGCACGCGCGCCGCGTGGGTGGCCCCGCGCTCCACCGGCGGCTACCTCCTGCCCATGCGCCACCTGACGGCCCGAGGACTGTCCGTGGCGGACACCTTCTCGGAGCAGCGTTTCCACGGCACCTACCGCAAGGCCCTGCTGGCGGTGCTGGCGGGCGAGGCGGACATGGCCGCCATCTACTCGAGCCACCCGGAGGAGAACACGGTCCGCGCCTACCTGGCCGAGCACCTGGGCTCCGGCGAGCGGGGGCTCATCCCCTTCGAGTTCACCGGACCCACGCCCGCGGATGGGCTCATCTTCACCCAGCGGATGCCCGAGGCGGACGTGACGGCGCTGGTCTCCGTGCTCACCTCGCTGGCGGGCCACGGGGCGGGGTTGGAGCCGCTGCTGGGCCTCTTCGACAGCGAGGGTTTCGTCCTCTCGTCCACGCCCCGGCCGCCCCCTCCCCGGACGGCCCGGCGGGCGGAATACCTCGCGGTGGAATTGGACGCGCGGGAGCGGTGCATGCGGCTGTGGGCGCCCACGGGAGTGGCCTTCGGGCGGGACGTGCGCCAGGCGGAGGGACGGCCGCTGGAGGAGGTCCTGGGGCCCGAGGCGGGAGCGGCGCTGGTGGCGCTCGCGCGGGCCGCCCGGCACAGCGGCGTGGGGGGCCGGGTGGAGTACCGCCTGGAGGTGGAGGGAGAGACGCGCTGGTACTCGGCCGAGGCCACGGTGCGCATGCCGGTCTCGGAGACGGCGAGCCCCACCACGGCGCTGCTGGTGCGGGACGTGACGGAGCTGCGCGCGCTGGAGGAGGAGCTGTACCGGCTGGCCTCCTTCCCGCTGCTGCACCCGGAGCCGATGATGGAGCTGGGCCCGGGCGGCGAGCTGCATTACGCCAACCCGGCGGCGCACATGGCGTTTCCGGACCTGTTGGTGCGTGGGGCGGGGCACCCGCTGGTGGAGGCGGCCCAGGCGTGGGCGAAGCGCGGCGCGGAGGTGGGCGAGTCCCCGCCCGTCGTGCAGCTGGGCGGCCGGCACTGGGAGCTGACGGTGTCGCCCCTGGTGGATCCAGAGGGGCTGCGCGTCTTCGCCAAGAACGTGACGGCGCGCAAGCAGATGGAGGCACAGCTCTTCAAGGCGGACCGGCTGGCGGCGCTGGGCTCGCTCGCGGCGGCGGTGGGCCACGAGATGAACAACCCGCTGGCCTTCATGATGGCCAACCTCGGCTTCGCGCGCGAGGAACTGGCGCGGCTGAGGGAGGCGCTGGGCGAGGAGGGCCACACGCTGGCCGGCGACGTGGACGACCTGCTGGAGGCGCTGAACGAGGCGACGGAGGGCGCGGACCGGCTGAAGGGAATCGTGCAGGACCTGCGGCTGCTGTCGCGCGCGCCGCCGGAGCACCGCGAGACGGTGGAGGTCGTGCCCGTGCTGGAGCACGCGTTGAGCCTGGTGCGCGGCGAGCTGCGCCACCGGGCGAGGCTCGAGAAGGACTTCCGGCCGGTGCCGCGGGTGGAGGGTGACGAGACGCGGCTGGTGCAGGTGTTCGTGAGCGTGCTGCACAACGCGGTGCAGGCGATGAACGAGCTGGACGCGCCCCGCAACGTGCTGCGGGTGTCCACGTACACGGGCCCGGCGGGTGAGGCGGTGGTGGAGGTGCAGGACACGGGCGTGGGCATGCCGCCAGAGGTGCTGGCGCGCCTCTTCGAGCCCTTCTTCACCACGCGGCCGGCGAACGCGGGACTGGGACTGTCGGTGAGCCACGCCATCGTGACGAGTCTGGGCGGCACGCTGCGCGCCGAGAGCCGCGAGGGCGTGGGCACCACGCTCACCATCGTCCTCCCGGCCGCCACTCCCTCTCCCTCCGGGAGAGGGTTGGGGTGAGGGTATCCGAGCCTGTTCTTCCAACCCGTGCCCTCCGTGTGGACAGAGGGTTCAACCCGGGGCCCTGGTACNCNCC
>NZ_JPMI01000266.1 GCF_000733295.1 Archangium violaceum Cb vi76
ATCCGAGCCTGTTCTTCCAACCCGTGCCCTCCGTGTGGACAGAGGGTTCAACCCGGGGCCCTGGTACCCTCACCCCGTCCCTCTCCCGAGGGGAGAGGGGAAATATTCGCGGACTACCTGAAAGGGATTAGCGGGAGGGCGGCGCGTTCCGGGCGAAGGGTTCCATGTGGTCGGCCATCGCCTTCTTGAACGCCGGCCGCGCCTCACACCGCAGCCGGTAGGCATCGAGCACCGGAACCTCCGCGAGCAACTCCGTGTGCCGCGGGATGCGCAGCACCGTCGTCATCAGCAGATCCCCCGCGGTGAAGCGCTCCTCGAGGTACTCCCGGCCCTCCATGTACTTCCCCAGTTCCCCGAGACGGATCCTCACCGCCTCGACCACCTGCGGCCGGCGCTGCTTCACCCACTCCTCCCCCGCGCGGAACAGGTCCACCTCGGCGAGGTTCTGGATCGGCGGTTCCAGCGTGTTCAGCGCCGCGAACATCCACGTCTTCGTACGCGCCCGGGCCTTCGGCTCGGCCGGCATCAACGTCTCGAAGCGCTCGGCGATGTGCAGCACGATGGCTCCGGACTCGAACATCACCAGTCCGTCCTCCTCGTAGGCCGGCACCTGCCCGAAAGGCTGGAGGCGGCGATAGGACTCGGACGGCTGCTCCTCCGGGCCGATCAACCGCTCCTCATAGGGAAGTCCCGCCTCCTCGAGCGCCCAACGCACGCGGAACTCGCGCACCAGTCCCTGGGCGAAGGGAGGTACCCAACGAAACGCGCTCACCCGGATCTTGCTCATCCTGTCGTCCTCTCTCTCGAACCTCCCCGCCAGGAGGCTCCGGGTGGATATCATCCCGTGGCGAAGTGGAGGTGTCCGATGACGGACCTGGCGTCTCTCGCCCGCCTCGATGGCGTGGCCCTGGCGGAGCTGTGTGCCCGGGGAGAGCTCTCCCCGGCCGAGTCGCTCGACGCGTGCATGGCGCGCATCGACGCGTTGAATCCCCTGTTGCGCGCCGTCGTCACGGTGGCGCAGGAGCAGCCCGGTCCAGCCAGGCCCGGGCCGTTCTCCGGAGTCCCCTTCCTGGTGAAGGACTCCACGCCGTGGCCGGGGCTGCGTTGGTCCATGGGCTCCCGGCTGTTCGCCGCCAACACCGCCCAACAACAGACGCCGTATGGCAGGCGGCTCGCCGAGTCGGGCCTCGTATGCGCCGGAAAGAGCGCGACGGCCGAGTTCGGCCTGCTCTTCAGCACCGAGACGTTGCTCGAGGGCGTGACCCACAACCCGTGGGACCTCTCCCGCTCGGCCACGGGCTCGTCCGGCGGCAGCGCGGTGGCCGTGGCGGCGGGGCTCGTTCCCCTCGCGCATGCCAATGACGGCGGCGGCTCGCTCCGCGTCCCCGCGTCGGCCTGTGGGCTCTTCGGCTTCAAGCCGAGCCGGGGCCGCACCGTGCCCGCGGGCCTCGGCGGCTCGGACTTCGGTGACATGACGAGCGACCACTGCATCAGCCGCTCGGTGCGTGACAGCGCGCTGTTCCTGTCCATCACCGAGGACCGCTCGAGCGGTACACCCGTGGGCTTCGTGCGCGAGCCGCTCTCCCGTCCGCTGCGCATCGCGACCTGGACCCGCACGGTGATGGGGACGGAGCCGGAGCCACCGGTACGCCGCGCCTACGATGAAGCGGTGGCGCTGCTCACCGGGCTCGGGCACAGCGTGGAACCCATCGTGCCCCCCGGTTTCGACAGTCCCGAGCTCGGCGAGGCGTTCCTGCTCGTCGCGGGAGCGGCCGTCGCGGGCATCGTCGAGAGCGTGGACCAGCGGAGGGATCTGCCCGTGCAGCGCGACGAGCTGGAGCCGTACTCGTGGGCCCTGGCCGATGCCTTCCTCGCACGCGGTGCCGATGCGCTGCCCCGAGCGCGCGCCGCCTTCGCGCGGGCCGTCCACGCCTACAATGAGGCGACCCGAGGGTACGACGTGGTGCTCACGCCGACGCTCGCCACCACGCCGTGGCCCCTCGGGCACCTCTCGCCAGTGCTCGGGCGCGAGGAGCTGGCCCGCCGCACGGCACGGGCCATCGGGTACACGCCCCTCCACAACATCGCGGGCTGCCCGGCCATGTCCGTCCCCCTTCACTTCCCGGAGGACGGCCTCCCCATCGGCACCCACTTCGCCGCCGCCCCCGGCGCCGACGCGCTGCTCCTCGGCCTCGCATACCAGCTCGAGCAGGCCCGCCCGTGGAAGGACCGCTGGCCGCCCTACTCGATTCCCGTGCTCTTCCAGTCCTCTTCGGGAAAGTGACCGAAGGTACTCCCCCTCTCCCCTCGGGAGAGGGCAGGGGTGAGGGTTCCCGGGCCCGTTCTTCAATCCGTGGCCCACGCTGTGTGAACAGGGGCTCAACCCAGGTACATCCAATACCCTCACCCCGTCCCTCTCCCGGAGGGCGAGGGGATGGGGGCACTGTCAGTGCATGGAGCCAGGGGCGCTCCTTCGCGGACCTCTCCTGAATGAGCTCAACCGCCGATGCGCACCCGCACCCGCACGTCCTGGCTCGAGTGGCCCTGGGTGAGGACCGGTACCGGCTCGAGCGTGGAGAAGGTCCGCCCACCGTCCGTGATACTCGCCCGCACGACATAGGAGCCCTCGGGGCGGATTCGCTCCGAGGGGACGCCCACCGAGAAGCGGATGGGCACCTGGCCCGGGCCGCTCTGGCTCCACGTCCCGAGGACCGCGCCCTGTCCACCCTCCGGTGCCACCTCCACCACCTCCACCTGGACCACCGCCTCCGGGGAGAGCGCGATGCGCTCCACATAGAAGACGCTCCCCGTCACCTGGGTCTCCCCAGCCTCGGCGGGACGCGCGGCGGGCTCCTGCTTGTCCGCGGGGGGTGTCGGCTCCACGGTGGGCCCCTGCGTCGTGGCACACGCGGCGAGGGTGAAGGCGGCGAAGCATCCGGCGAGCACGATGATGCGGCGAGTCATGGCGAGGTCTCCCATCCGGACGATTCTGGGCGTCCGCGTCCCGCGAGGCACGGATTCTCACTTTGCCGAAAATCAAAAATAGTTGATGCACCAAGTTGACGGGGAATACCACCTGACCGCACAGTGCAGGGGCTTCATCACCCCCCTGTTTGTCGAGGTCAGCATGTCTTCACGTTTGTTCGCGCGTCGCTGGGCTGTCGCCGGTACGATGACCCTGCTGGTGGGCTGCGGTTCTGAAATGGCCGAGGAGAAGCTCCCGGCGGAGCCGGTCCAGAGCAGCACCCAGGAGATCGTCGGCGGCAGCGCCACGACGATCGGCGCCAATCCCTGGCAGGTGTCGCTGCAGAGCAGCTCGGGCTTCCACTTCTGCGGCGGCTCCATTCTCAACGCGAACTGGATTCTCACCGCGCAGCACTGCGTGAACGACGGCGGGTACATCAGCAAGCCGGCCCGGGTGGAGGCGGGCAGCACCACCATCAGCGGCTCCGGCCAGGTCCGCTCGGTGGCCGAGGTCGTCGTGTACCCCGGCTACGTGGATGCCTCGAGGGGCAAGGACATCGCGCTGCTGCGCCTGTCCTCGCCGCTGGACCTGAGCGGCGCGAACGCGAAGGCCATCCCCCTGCTCACGTCGGCCGACGCCTCCGCGGGCTACACCAACACGGGCGTCGTCTCCCGCGTCACCGGCTGGGGCACGCTCTCCAGCGGCGGCTCGAGCCCCGACACGCTCCAGACGGTGGACGTGAACATCATCAGCAACAGCTCGGCGCAGTCCTCCTACCCGAGCGAGACCATCACCGCGGACCAGCTCGCCGCGGCGGCGCCCGGCAAGGACTCGTGCCAGGGTGACAGCGGCGGTCCCCTCACGGTGCTCAAGGGCAGCACCCGCGTGCTGGCCGGCGTCGTCAGCTGGGGCTACGGCTGCGCCGACTCGCGCTACCCGGGCATGTACGCCCGCGTGTCCTCCTTCGAGAGCTGGATCTCCTCGAAGATCAGCGGCGTCACCCCGCCCACCACGACGCTGCTCTCGAAGACGAGCCTCTCGGGCTCGAGCGGCACCTGGCAGCACTTCGCCATCACCGTCCCCTCCGGCTCCACCAGCCTCACGGTGAAGCAGTTCAACGGCACGGGTGACGCGGACCTCTACGTGCGCTCCGGCGCGCAGCCGACGACGACGGCGTACAACTGCCGCCCGTACCTGAGCGGCAACACCGAGACCTGCACGTTGACCAACCCGGTCGCCGGCACCTGGTACGTCTCCGTGCGCGCCTACTCGACGTACTCGGGCGTGTCGCTGACCGCGACCACCCCGTAGTCACGCGTCCGTTCGTTTCACGGGGCCGGCTCTCTCGCGAGGGCCGGCCTCGCCGCGTGAGGCCCCTCCCGCTCACGCTCCGGAAGCACCCTGGTACTGCTTCAGCTTCCGGAAGAGGGTGGAGGTACCGATCTTCAACGTCTCGGCGGCCTTCAGCTTGTTGCCTCCCACCGCCTCGAGCACCGCGAGGATGTACTCCCGCTCGACCTCCTCGAGCGAGCGCAGGTTGCCCGGTGTGTACACCGGCGAGACCGCCGCTCCCCGGAGCTCATCGGGCAGATCCTGCGGCTCGATGCTGCTCCCCCGCGTCAGCACGACGGCGCGCTCGAGGGTGTTCTCCAACTCCCGCACGTTGCCCGGCCAGTGGTAGCGCAGCAGCAGGTTCGCGGCCTCGGGAGTGAGCCCGGACACCTTCCTCCGCAGCCGCGAGGCGGAGCGCGCGAGGAACTGGCGCGCGAGCACGAGGATGTCGTCCCGGCGCTCCCGCAGCGGAGGAATGCGGAGCTCCACCACGCGCAGCCGGTAGTAGAGGTCCTGCCGGAAGCGGCCCGTCTGGATGTCCGCGGCCAGGTCCCGGTTCGTGGCCGCCAGCACCCGCACGTCCACGGGCCGGTTCCTGCTCTCACCCACGCGGCGGATCTCCCGCTCCTGGAGCGCGCGGAGGATCTTCACCTGCATCGACACGGGCACCTCTCCCAGCTCGTCCAGGAAGAGCGTGCCCCCCTGGGCGGCCTCGAAGAGTCCAATCCTGTCCTGGGTCGCGCCCGTGAAGGAGCCTCGCGCGTGGCCGAAGAGCTCGCTCTCCAGCAGGCTCTCGGGCACGGCGCCGCAGTTGATGGCCACGAACGGGCCCGCCGCCCGCGCCGAGTGCTCGTGGATGAAGCGGGCCAGCACCTCCTTGCCCACGCCACTCTCACCGGTGATGAGGATGGTCGAGTCCACCTGGGCCACGCGCTCGGCGAGGTCGCGGACCCGCTGCATGGCCGGGCTCCTGCCGAGGATGGCCTTCGTGTCGTCCCCGCCCTCCGTCTGGGCCAGCTCCCGCCGCTTCGCCCGGAGCGTCCGCTCGGTGGACTTCAGCGCCTGGGTGACGCGGCTGAGCGCCTCGTCGAGGCAGTCCTTCTCGTAGTAGCTCAGCTGACGGGCGGCCTCCGCGCCCCACTCCTCCTGGGGCCGGCCCACCATGACGCAGGTGGCGTCTCCCTTCCCGCGGCACCGCTCCTCCAGGCAGTAGATGGCGCGGCCATGGCCGTAGCTCAGGTAGCCGCTCGCGAAGCCACACAGCGTCCAGCACACCGGCTCCTCGGAGCGCCCCACGTGCAGCAGGTGCTGCTCGGCCTCGAATGACTCGTGCCAGAGGGCCTCGGCGAAGGGCGCGTTCGCCACGGGCCGCTCGTGCCGCACCGGCTCGAAGAGGACCAGGCCCTGCAACCGGTGGAAGCGTCCTCCCGCGCGCCGCCAGTCGTCCTCGGAGTCCCACGGGAAGGCATCCCGCAACGTCTCGGCGGTGCGCCGGCCGAGCGCATAGCCGAAGCGGGTGAGCACCGCGCGCGCTCCCGCCAGTCCGAGCGTCTCGATGAGTTGCTGGCGCAGCAGCCCCAGCGCCACCGCGTCCAGCAACACGGCCCGCTGGCCCGCGAAGCGAAGGATGCCGCCCGTGGGCTCGAATTGAAGGAGCTCCCTCAGGTCCAGGTCTTCCAGCCGCATGGATGCACCCTCCCGCGAATCCCGGATTGGCAGTCCTGGAATGCCATTCTGGGAGTGCCCCGGCAAGTCACAACCCCCTCCCTCCAGTCATTCCAGGGGCTTGCGGGCACCGGGGGACTGGCATCGCTCTTGGAATGAGCCCTCGCCATGTCCAGACACCCCACCCCCCTCGCGCTCGTCGTGACCCTCGTGGCCTGCCTCCTCGCCGCCTGCGGCGGGGGCACGCCCGCCCCCCGCATCCGCAAGAACGCCAAGGACCTGACGCACACCGAGAAGAAGGACCTCGTGGAGGCCATCCTGAAGCTCAAGGCCACCCCGTCCCCCTACACGCCCGGCGTCTCCTACTACGACCAGTTCGTCCTCTTTCACAAAGAGGCCTTCAACTACAGCATGAGCCCGGAGCACCACGTGGCCCATGCCCACCCGACCATCCTCCCCTGGCACCGGAAGATGCTGCTGCTCTTCGAGGACGCCCTGCGCGAGGTGAGCGGCAAGGACATCACCCTCCCCTACTGGGATTGGACGGACCCCGAGAGCACCCAAGCCATCTTCTCCGAGTCCTTCATGGGCACCGCGGGTGATGCCAGCCAGGAGTACGCGGTGACGAACGGCCCGTTCCGCAAGGGCCAATGGACCATCACTGTCTTCTCGGACAGGCCCGAGGGACTGGCCCAGACGCCACATCCCCATCTGGTGCGCGCCACGGGCCGCTACGAGGCGGACGTCAATGACAACATCCACCTGCCCACGGCCGAGGAGGTGGCGTTCGGCCTGAGCATTCCCACCTTCGACGTGGCCCCCTGGAACGACAAGTCCCCGAGGGAGCGGAGCTTCCGCAACTACCTGGAGGGCTTCGACCCGGAGCGCCCGGGTTACTTCCACATGCACAACATGGTGCACACGTGGGTGGCGGGCCATTTCCGCCTCGAGGATGGCTCGGAGCGTTGGGGGACGATGGGAGCTCCGGATGTCTCGCCCAATGATCCGGTGTTCTACCTCCACCACGCCAACGTGGACCGCGTCTGGGCTCAGTGGGAGGAATCGCACCCGGGCGTCTACGAGGATGGGGATGGACACAACTCCCATCACCAGGACATGTATCCCTTTGGCGAGTATGACAATGAACGGATGACCGCTCACGGCCTGAGCGCTCTCGACATGCTCGGCACCCGGGAGCTCGGCTACCTCTATGAGTGACTGAATCCCAGACACCTCCGCTGTCCGTCAGGCGACGGCCATCTGCGACCACGGTGTAGATGGTCCGTCCGGGCCGGGTGCCTAACCTGACCGGACGCGAAGAGCCAGATGCACCCCAGCCTCGGGCCTCTCCGCGAATCGGACAATCCACCCCACGTCCGCCTCGGAAAGGACAGCGCCGTGAAATTCGACACCACCAAGCCCATGGGTATGGGTGCAGGTCGGAGCATCGGGCCGAGCCCGTTCGCCAACCAGAGATGTCTGAACAGGGCGGAGGCGCAGTTGGTGCGCGCCATGGCCAACGCCTTGAAGGCCCTGGGCTCGAGAGCCCATGGCGGACGCGGCGACTGCTTCCGCCCGCCGCAACCGCCCGTGGACAAGTGCGGGACCATGCCCAGGCCCTGCCACACCTCGCCTCCGCGGCCCCAGGACGGGTGCCACCCTCAGGGCACCCTGAAGACGGACGGCCAAGGCGTCGTCACCACTCCGGGCGGCTACAAGATCGAGGCGACCAAGCAGCACGAGTGGATCATCACCGGTCCGGACGGCAAGAACACCCGCGTCTGGGGTGACCCGCACGTGGCCGAGGGCGACGGCGGCAAGTGGGACTTCAAGCGAGACAGCACCTTCGTGCTCGGCGACGGCACCCGCATCAACTGCTCCACCGCTCCCTACGGCAACGGCGCGACGGTCAGCTCCAAGCTGGAGATCATCTCCGGCAACGACCGCGTGCAGATCACCGGCATCGACAAGGGCAAGGGCAAGACGGGCACCGTCACCCAGGATGGCTACGCCCATGCCAACAGCTTCGGCGGCAAGGACGTCTTCGTCATGGGCCGGGAGACGGATGACTGGTCCTTCAAGGGCCAGGAGGTCATCGGCAGCAATAACGGTGGCGAGTCCTTCCAGCTGGGCGGGAACCTCGCGGCCGGAAACACGCCGCCCACTCGCGGGCATCGCGGCTCCCAGGCGGCGTCCGGGGGCGCGATCCTCCCGGGTGAACCCAACCCGGCGACCGGTGGATCCCAGCAGCCGTACGCCAATCAGTTCCAGCAGCTCTTCCAGAACCTGTCGCAGCTGTTCTCCCAGCTGGCGCAAATGTCCGGGAACATGGGGGGCTGCCACGTCGGCAGCAACCACCTGAGCGCTCCGGGCCAGGAGGGCCCCTGGCTCGACCGGCGCGAGCAGCACCTGCGCAAGAGCTTCCATGACATGGGCCAGATGATGGATGCGTTCACGCGCATGAACGACCTCCGCCAGAGCATCCATTCCCACCGCGGCAACTTCCACGTCTGAGCCATCCAGGAAGCGAGCTCCCATGAACCCGAATTCCCAGACACCGAACGCCGCTCCCACTCCGAACGCCGCCGAGTGGGGAGAGCGCCTCATCCGCGGGCAGATCACTCCCGCCCAGTACCTGGGCCTCTCGCAGAAGCGGCTCTATGAGATCGCCACGCTCGGCCACAAGCTGTTGACCGAGGGTCGGCTGCAGGCCGCGCTGGATATCTTCAAGGGGCTGGTGGTCGCGTCGCCGTATGACAGCGTCTTCCATTGCAACCTGGCGTCCACGTACGCCCAGCTCCAGCGCTTCCCCGAGGCGATGGAGGAGTTCACGCAGGCGCTCCAGCTCAACGTCGCCAACGTGGATGCGCTCGTCGGGCGCAGCGAGCTGTTGCTGCGCGAGGGGAAGGTGGCCGAGGCGCTCCATGACCTCGAGGCGGCGCTGAAGTTGGATCCGGAGGCCCAGCTCGAGAGCACCCAGCGCGGACGCGCCACGCTCCTGGTGCTCCAGGCGATGGCCGACGAGGCGGAGAAGACCTGAGCTCACGTCCCGTCGAGGACGATCTCCCCCAGGTCCGTGTCCACCTCTTCCCGGACGGACACGGAGCGCCGTATCCGGCGATGAGGCCCGGGCACCTGGGCCTCGTTCGGGATGATGAACTCCAACTGGAGCGTGCCGTTACACCGGATGGGCACGGTGAAGTGCCCATCCCTCCACACGTTGTCATTCAGGACGAAGGTGGTGACGGGGGACCCATCCTTCTGGACGAGCCGCCCGGTGGCGGTGGCGTCGCGCAGGAGGACGACCCGCAGCTCCCGCTCCCCTGCCTTCACCGGCAGCGCGATGCGTCCGTCCTCCTGCTCCGCACAGGCGAGCACGTAGTCTTCCTTCATCACCGCCAGCTCCAGATGCTCTCCCGAGACGCTCTGGAAGGTGAAGCGGCCATCGGGCCCGGTCAGCTGGTTCCCCCTCCATGAGCGCACCGGCCTGCCATGGTGGTAGAACTGTGTGCGCAGGGCGCTGCGGAGCTCGACCCGGGCTCCCTCGACGGGCTGGCCGCGGGGGTCCACCACGACGCCGGAGAGCACCTGCCCCGGCTCGAAGCGCAGCTGCACGTGCGTCTCCCCCTTGCCCACCACCTCCACCACCCGCACGGCGGTATGCGTCACGTCGTCCTGCGCGAACTCCGCGACGAGCCGGTAGCGGCCCTCGGGAGGTGCGCTGAACGAGAAGTGCCCCTTCACATCCGTGCGCGTGCGCTCGAGCTGCCCCCCCATCCACGTGCCGACCTCGGGCCAGACGCTCACTTCGGCCTTGGACACGGGCGCGCCCAGCTCATCCACCACCTCCCCCACCACCATGGGCCGGGGTTCGCGCGAGGCCTCGGGCACGTCCTCCTCCTCCTCCTCCTCCCCCTCGGCGCGCTCGAGGACGAAGTCCACGGTGCGCGTCCCGGGCTGGAAGACGGCCTCGTGGCTGGCTCCCGCGAAGTGGCGCAGCCGCAAGATTTCGAGTCGCAGCCGTCCAGGCCTCGCGGGCCCCACCTGATAGCGCCCCTCCGCATCCGTCCACGCCGAGGACACGGGCATGGAGTACGAGTCCTCTTCCTCCTCTTCCTCCTCGTCCAGCTCCGTCAGCTCGACGTTCGCCTCCGCGATGGGCCTCCCGGCCTCGTCCCGCACGATGCCCGTCACCTCGACGATGGGCTCCAGCTCCAGGGTGACGTCCGTGCGCTCCACCAGGAACCGGAACGGGTCCTCCGTGTTGAAGTCCACACGGGTGCTGGCCCACAGCTCATCCCGCCGGGCGGTGAGCTCGTGAGTGATGGGCGCCAACCCCTCCAGGGAGAACCGCCCCGCCGCATCCGTGAGGACCTCGCGCTCGGTCCGCTCCTCGTGCACCCAGGTCCTGACGGTCACCCCCGCCGCGGGCGCTCCCGCGGCCAACACCTGCCCGGAGATCCGGCGTGGACGGTACATGACGAACTTCCGCTCCAACTCCCGGCCATAGGCCGTGAACGTCGTATGGATGGGCAGCAGGCCGTCCTTGGAGGCGAGCAGCACGTACTCGCCCCGGGGGAGGGGGCCCAGGCGGTAGTGGCCCGTGGCATCGGTAACGGCCTCGAAGAAGCGGCTGTGAGCCGTGAAGACGGCGGTGACGAGCACTCCCGCCACGGGCACGCGCTCCTCGTTGCTGACGAGGCCCGACACCCGCACGCCCTCCCCGAGCAACAGCTCCACCCCTTCGGCTCCGGCCGGCACGTCCTGCCGCATGCCCACGCCCTCGGGGCTCTCCACCCAGAGCGCGTAGTGGCCCGCCTTCAGCCCCTCCAACGAAAAGGAGCCATCGTCCTCGGAGGTGGCACGGGCGAGCACGGGCGCATCACCGCTGCGTTCGTTGATCAGCCCGGACAACTGGAACGACGAGGCGCATTCGAGCATGGAGCGCTCGGGGTCCTCTTCCGCCCCCTGCCGGCAGGGCAGTGCCGAGAGCGACTCCCCCGCCACCACCCCCGAGGCGAACACCCGCGCGCCCGCCACGGGTCCCCGTGCGCTCCTCACGGTGCCGCGGATGCGCGGGGACGAGTCTCCGGTGGCGGGAGGCTCGGAGGAGAAGAAGGCCCGGAGCGTCGAGCCCGCGCCCACGCGGGAGTCATGGGAGCCCGCCTGGCCGCCAGGAGAGGACTCCCCGGGTGTTCCGCTCGAGGCGAACCACAGCACCAGGGCCAGTACCCCCAGTGCGGCGCTCCACATCCACCCGTGTCGTTTCATGAAGATCCTCCCACGCGCTTCCCGGGGGAGCGGTGCGCCTCGGGAAAGCATAGCGCCCTCCTCCACCGGGACTCACGCCCGCTTGACCCTCACGTGGCGTGAGGGGGCATCCTGCGTGGCATGAACTCCCTCCCCCCCACCGAACGGCGGCAGCTCGAGCTCCAGGGCTGGCTGTTGCTCCCGGGCGTGCTGCCAGCGAAGGAACTCGCGGCGATGCACGCGGCCTGGGAGCGGCTCGCCGCCACGTTGCCCAACGAGGGCGCGAACACCAACTGGGGACCGGACCTCACGTCGGACCCGGCCTTCGCCCTCTGCCGGACGCATCCCCGCGTCCTCGCCGCGTTGGGCGTGCTGCTCGACGACGACCTCCACGTGCGCTGGTTGCACGGACGCTCGCCGCCCCGAGGCCATGGACGCCAGGGGCTCCACGTCGATTGGAGCAAGCCCACCCCCGCCGAGCGGCAGCTCCTCGCCAATGCCTTCTGGGTGCTCGACGACATGGACCGGGACAACGGCGCCACGCGTCCATGAACGAGGAGTACCACCGAGCGTAAGCCCGGCACGTGCCCTGCTCACGGGCCCCAGCGCAGGGCCGCCGCCGTGGCGGGCCCCACGCGGACCTCGTCCAGCGACTCGGGCAGACGCCCCTGGGCCTCACCCAACGGCACCTCGCCCACCATGACCTCGGCGGCGGGCTGGGGATAGAGGGGTTGGCGCCCGGGCTCGGCCAGCCCCTCCGGCACGCGTGCATGGCCCCGCTCGTCATAGGCATCCGCGGCGCCCAGACAGTGGAAGAGCTCGTGCGCCACCGCCGTCAGCTCCAGCGTGAGCCCCGTCTCCTCCAACAGCCCCCGCACCAGGCCCACCGAGCCTCCCGCCTCGGCCATGCCCTCCACGAAGCGCGCGCCGTCCTCGCCCGGCGGCTCCAGCATCACGTAGATGCGGGCATCCAACGGGCGAGCGGACAACCCGGCGGCCTCGTCCACGGCGGACAGGGTCCGCGACAGCGTCCACGCATGGCGGGCGCGTGCCACCAGCGAGTCCTCGGGAGGTGACAACTCCAACCCGGCCGCGGGCTGGGGACCGGCCAGGACGAAACGCACGGGGCGCCCCAGGTCCGAGCGGTAGCGGCCGGCCTCGCGCTCGAGCCAGTCCTCCAACCGCCCCAGGCCCTCGCGCCAGGCCTCGCGCACCTCGGGCTTCACCTCACCGTGGGCGAGCAGCACCACCGCCACGTCCAATGGCCGGGCCCACGTCAGGCGCCGCTCCCGGGTGCGCTGGCGCGAGGTGCCCCATTGCACGATGAGCACCAGCACGGCGAGCAGCACGGAGACGCGCAACCACTTCGCCCGGGTGCGGCGGGCACGTTGAGCACGGCACCGGGCGCAGAGCGGCTGACCCTCCGGGCCCCTGCACAGCACGCACACCAGCGCGCGGCAGTCCTCGCAGGGCGATTCCGAGGACAGGGAGGGATGGCCGCCGCACTGCGTGCCACCGCGCCCGGCCACCGGCACCGGCTCGCAGGCCACTCCGTGCTGCTGGAGGGACGCGACCAGCCGCCGCGCCTCGGACTCCTCCAGGTCCCTGGGCAGGACACGAGGCTCGGCCATCAGTTGGCGAGCCTCCTCCAGGGGAAGCTGGAGCGCCCGCGCCAGCACCAGCGCGGCCCCTCGGGAGCTGGAGGCCTCCACCTGGACTCGGAAGACATTCGCCACGAGCGTCAGTCTACCCCGCGCGCCCGCCGGTGGCGTGAGTGCCCCGGGAGCGGGCCGCCGCGACCGCCAGGACGAGGAGCGCGGCGAGCGCCATTCCCGAGCCACCGCGGCTTCCCGAGGCCGCACAGCCGCCCCCGTCCTCCTCGTCCTCGGGTGCGGTCCCCTCACAGGGAAGCCATGACCGGCACGCTCCGCCACCCGCCTTCACGCACAGTGGGTACCCATCGGCTCCCGTGCAGTCCGCGCCGAAGCGGCCGGCCTCGAGCCCCGCCACCGCACAGCTCCTTTCCCCATCGGGCCGGGTGACACAGGCCATCCCGAGCGGACAGTCGGCATGGCCCTGACACCGCGCCGAGCACGCATCCACGGTGGGCTCGTCGGACGGCCGCGTGGGCGGTGCCCGGGCCACCTCGTCGAGGATGGCCTGGAGGAAGGCCGTCTGCACGTCGACACGCATGTTGGTGCCCCGCGTGCAGGCGGGGTCTCCATACGAGGTGACGCCGACGAGGCGCTCGGCTCCCTCGGCCTCCAGGAACAACGGGCCACCGCTGTCGCCGCCACAGGACATCCCAGGCGAGGCCAGGATGGAGAAGGTTCCCGCCTCGACCGCCGCCACCTGGACCGTGCCACTGCGCCTGCGGCCCGTCTGGCCCTCGTCATCGCGACCGAATCCCACCACCCGCAGGGTCCTCCCCACCACGTCCGCCGGCAGCGACACCTCCGCCAACGGCACCGGCGCGACGGGCGCGTCCTCCGCGAGAAGCAACACACCGATGTCATTCTCCACGGCGTTGAAGGCGGGGTGCAGCCGGCCCTCGAGGACACGCACGCGCTCGGAGGGAAGCGCCCGCGCGGGCTCGGGTGAGAACACCACCGAGAGCACCTGGGAGACATCGGGGCTCTCCACGCAGTGCGCCGCGGTCAGGACGACCCGGGGGGCCACCAGAGTGCCCGTGCACAGAACTGGAGAGGCCTCGTCCGGCTCACCACAGAGCGGCGACACGGGGACGATCGCCACCACGGCGGGAGCGCCTGGCTCGGGCACGCCCCCGGTGATGGCTTGCCGCTGCACCTCGGGCGCGGGCGTGGGAGACACGCCGCACGCCCCCGCCACCAGGAGGAGCAGCACGGTGACGGACCGCGGCACCGGGAAGATGGACGGGGACTCGAAGTGCATCAATTCAGCCCCCACAAGGTGAACCAACGACCGGTGCGCTCGTGTGGCGCTCACCGGAACGAATCGACCACGAAAATCGACACCGCGCCATGTTCGAGGAGAGCGCTCCCCGGCCTGGACTCGGGCTTCTTCCGCATCTGACCGCGACCCAGCCGGGCGACCGCGCAGATGGGCACCTTGTCTCCATCTGGAGGATGGGCTTCATAGTACCGGACGACGACCTGAAACCCTCCGGTCCACGCCTGCCCGTAGAGACGGGTTCCGGGTTCGAGCATACCAAGCGACTCGGTCAAGTAGCTTTCAAGCGGACCGTCGTAAACGATGACGGGACTTGCATCTATCTGATTCGCGTCGAGGTGCGCGTCAGCGGCATCACCCACACGCATCCGCAGGATGCGCATGACCTCCAACGCCTTGTCGGAGCATTTCTCCGGTCCGGGGCTGCCATCAGAACGCAGAGGCACTCCAGCAGGAGGGCAGGCAGTCATCGAAGGGAGCAGGAAAACAGCAGCGAGCACGAGGGGCTTTTTCAGAGGCATGCTCAATGCGTCCCCTTCTCCTCTACAATCCGATGATCCAGGAGAACAACGGCTTGCTGAAGTCCATCATGCCGGAACAACTCGAGAACAAGATGAACCGGCCCATCTTTCGAGGTAAAGGCACTCTTGTCCGCAACGACAGCGATATAGCCTGATTCCCCGGGCTGGATTTCGTCGCGGCTCGTGCGGAGGGCAAACTCCTTTTTCTCGCCCGTGCGCACAGGCTCTTCAGCGGATTGCCTGCTGAGCATGGCCGACAGCTGGACCTCCTTCCTGATGGGGTGCAGGGCTGCTGGAACCGGAGAACGGTGTCCATCTCACCCGCGACGTAAACCGAGGGCACTTCCGCACCTGGTTCCTCCGAAAGGTAGATGGTCCGAGAGACGGGTTCGCGTTCCTTCGCCATGGCCAGGGAGGCCATCAGGACGAGAAGAAGGGCAGACCGGGGAGGTAAGATGTTCCGCATATCGCGGGTCAACCTACCAGAATAAGGGGCGCGAGCGGCCAGCCTCTCGTGTGAGGGCCCGTCATGGCATCTCGAAATGAGACCATTCTAGTTTGGGCCGTATGAAACACTTGATGTCCTCTGTGTTCTTGAGTCTGGCCCTGCTTTGGGGGCTGTTCGCGTCCGGTTGCTCGGCCAGCAGGGCGCACTCCACCTGCTCCGGCGGGACGTACTGCGCGGCGAAGCGCCCCACACTTCTGGCGCAAACGGCCACGATGGACTGCCGCCCCAGTGACTCAACAATGACCTGCTGCATCAAGAAGCATCCACAGGACCCAGTAGGCGCTTGCGGGGCCACACAATCCGAGGTCGAGCAGGTGCTCAGGGCTGCGCGCGCCGATGCTGACGATGACGACTACTCCAACAACGCTTCTTTGCCCGAGTGGAAACAGGACTGTATTCGCAACTACAATAGGTGCCAGGATCGTAGATGGATGGGCAATTGTCACGACTGCATGCGCTTGTGTGAAGGGCAGCATGCATGGCCCGAAGAGATGTGCAAACCCCGGGAATGAGGCGAGCAACCGTGTCCGACGAAATCAACTGGGTCCGCATTCGGGGTTTGGCTCAGAGGGTACTAGAACACAACGAAACACTAGAGCTTTCGGATGATACCCGAGCCCTGTTGCTCAAGAGCGCCCGAGAGGTGGCCATCAGCGCTCAAAACGCGGAAGAGGCTCTGCGCAGCCAGCCCACCGCGACGACCCTGCTAAGGGAGATCCGCCAGCGTATCCGGGATGGGTCGCGTCGGCTCAGCAAGGCGCGAGACCGGGTGGAGGAACTCCAAGAGAAAGGTGACTTCAACGGAGCATTG
>NZ_JPMI01000267.1 GCF_000733295.1 Archangium violaceum Cb vi76
GCCGAGTTCGACGCCCTGCTGCTGGAGTCGGACCCCTTCCAGGAGCCGCTGTACTCGCGCCACCGGGCGTGGCTGACGGAGACGGGCGACACGCAGGCGCTCGCGGCGCTGCTGTTGCGCCGGGCCCAGAAGCAGCCGCCCGCGCAGGCCGCGGAGAGCTACCTCGCCGCCGCGAAGGCCTTCCGCGAGGCCGGTGCACTGGAGCGCGCGCTGCTGTGCGAGGACCAGGCCTTCGAGCTGGCTCCCTCCAGCGCCGAGGCCTTCCACGTGCTGCGCGCCCGTGCCGCCGGGGACGTGCGCCGGCTGGCGGAGCTGCTCTCCCTGCGTGCCGCCGCCGTGCCGCCCGAGCAGGCCCTGCCGCTGTTGCGCGAGCGCGCGGACAACCTGCTGAAGGCGGGGGAGGTGCTGCTCGCCGCCCAGGCCTTCGACGACTACCTGTCCAAGGCGGGCGATGACGTGGACGCGCTCGCCACGCGCGCGGAGCTGGCCGCCGAGGGCGGTGGTCCCGGCGCGGCCCAGCCCTATGACCGGCGCCTGCTCGCCGCGGGAGGCGACTCGCTGCCCGTGCCGGTGCGCGTGCGCACGCACCTGCGGCTCGGCCATGCCTCGCTGGCCTCCGGCGCGTACCGGGATGCCGCCGAGTCCTTCGAGGCCGTGGTGGCGCTCGAGCCCGAGGGGGACCGGGGCCAGGAGGCCCTGTCGCTCCTCGCCGAGGTGTACGGCAAGACGGGGGACTCCAAGGGCCTGTACCGCGCCTCCCTGAAGCTCGCGCGCAAGGCGGACGCAGCCACGGCCGAGGTGCTGTACCGCCGCGCGGCGGACCTCTTCGAGGACCCGAAGGACTCCATCGACGCGCTGCTGCACCTGGCGCGCCTGCGTCCCGCGGATGCGAGCATCATCGACCGGGCGGTGGTGGGCCTGCGTGCCCTGCGCCGTCCCGCGGATCTGCTCGCCGTCTACGAGGCGGGTGCCCATGCCGCCGGTGGCTCGCGCGCCGCGGAGCTGCTGCTGGCCGCCGCCGACGTCGCCGCGAGCCAGCTCGATGATCCGCAGCGCGCCGAGGCCCTCCGGGAGCGCGCCGCCGAAGCCGACCCGGCCAACGTGGCCGCGCTCAAGGCCCGCGTGGTGGACCTGCGCAAGCGGGGAGACCAGGCCCGGCTGTTGGAGTCGCTGGAGCGGCTGTTGCCCGTCACGGAGGACGAGGACGAGGCCGCCCTGCTGAGACTGGAGCTGGCGTCCCTGGCGAGTGCCGCCGGCCGCGAGCCGCTCGCCCGCGAGATGCTGGAGGCGGTGGTGGTCCGGGGCACGTCCGGCGCGGGCTATGCCGAGGCGCTGGAGGCATTGGAGCCGCTGCTCACCACGGATCCGGGCCGGCTGGCCGAGGTGCGTCTGGCCCGGGCGCAGCTGCTCTCCAACGTGGAGCGCCGGGAGATGCTGCTGGCCGCGTCGCGCGAGTTCGAGGCCGCGAGCCGCGTCACGGATGCACTGCGCGCGGCCCGGGAAGCCGTCTCGATCGAGCCCGACGTGGAGTCGCTGAAGTGGGTGGCGGCCCTGCACCGGGCGGCGGAGGAGCCCGGACGCGCGGCGCAGGCGCTGTTGCAGGCGGCCCGTCTGGCGTACTCGGCGCAGCGTCCGGCGTTGCTGCTGGAGGCGGCGGACCTGTGGGAGGCCGCGGACGAGAAGGCCGAGGCCCTCGAGGTCATCGAGCGGGTGGCCTCGGAGGCCCCGGACACGCTGGGCCCGGTGGAGCTGGCCGCGCGCTTCCAGCGGCTGGGAGCGCCCGCGCGCGCCGCCGAGGTGGGCTTCGCTCCCGCGCTCGAGTCGGGGGACCTCACGGGGGCCCTGGCGCTGGCCGAGGGCGCTGGAGACGCGGCCCGCATCCGCGAGGCGCTCTGGGCGCTGGTGTCGAAGCCGGACGCGGATGCCTCGCACGTCACGGACCTGGCCACCGGCCTGCGCGCCGACGGGGACTGGGACGGGCTGCTGCGGCTGGCGGAGCTGCTCACGCAGTGGGACGTGGCGCTGGCCACGGAGCTGCGCGGAGAGGTGTTGCGCGCGGACGGAGCCTCGGCCGGGTCGCGGCTGCGTGCGATGGAGTGGCTCGCGGCGGTGCCGGGCTTCACCGAGCGGCTGAAGGGCCTGCTCTCGGGCCTGGGGGGCTACCCCGAGGCGTTGTCCGAGGCGGTGCTCACGCACATCCGGGCGCTGCCGCTGGAGGAGCGCATCGCGGCGCTGGAGGAGGCGGCGGACAACTGGGCGGAGCGGCGGGGCAAGCTGCTGCGCGAGCGCTTCCGGTTGCAGCGGGACGCGGGACTCATGGCGGACGCGGCGGACACGCTGGGCCTGCTCATCCTGCTGGAGACGGACCCCAAGTTGCGCGCCAGCCTCCACGTGGAGCATGGCGACATGCTGATGTGGGCGGGCGACAAGCCGCGGGCGCTGGAGGCCTTCGAGAAGGCGCTCGAGGACGCGCCGGGCACCATCCGCGCGCTGGAGTTCCTGCTCCCCATCTACGACGAGACGAAGAACCACGCGCGCTTCGTGGTGGTGGCGGAGCAGCTGGCGGCGATTCTCGCGGGCCCGGCGGCGATGGGCCTGTGGCGCGAGCGGCTCGCGGAGGCGTACGAGGCGCTGGGCCGGCTGCCCGAGGCGGCCGAGCAGCTCAAGCTGTTGCCGGAGACGCCGGAGCGGCTGGAGCGGCGCGCGCGGATCGCCGAGGCGCAGGGCTTCACGGGTGAGGCGTTGCAGTTGCGCGAGCGCCTCACGGAGGATCCGGCGCAGCTGGAGGACATCCTCCGCAAGTACCTGGACGGGCAGCTGGTGGTGTTCGCGGTGCGCCTGGCCGAGCGGCTCTTCCAGGCCGGGCAGTTGTCGATGCCGGCGAAGCGCCTGGTGGCGGAGCGGCTGTCGCCCACGTACGAGGGCTCGGCGCTGGCCATGCACCTCTGGCCCGAGCTGCTGCGGCAGCAGCCGGTGGACGCGGACGGGTGGACGCTGTACGCCGAGGCGCTGGAGGCCTGCGACGACGTGCCCATGGAGGTGGCGCGCGTGGATGGCTTTGGCGCGGCGCTCGTCTCCAGCACGGCGAGTGCCTCGGCCGCGACGATTTCTCCGGTGACCTCGCCCGAGGACTTCCGCCACATGCCGCCGCCGGACGCGGTGCCGGTGACGAGCGAGAGCATGCCCCGCCTGCACGCGGCCCTGAAGCCCACGCTGAAGGAGCTGGGAGCGGAGGAGGTGCGTGTCTTCCTGAACCCGGCGGGTGGCGTGGAGGCGTACCTCTGCTCGCCGGACGAGCTGGTGTTGGGAGCGGGGGCGCTGGCGTGCTTCGGCCCGGTGGAGCTGGGCTACCTGTGCGCGTTGGCGCTGTGCCTGGGTGAGAAGGGCGAGGCGCTGAGCCGGCCCGGAGCGGTGGAGGGCTTCGACGAGGCGGCGGTGGCGGCGTTCCGCGCGGTGCCCACGTCGCTCGCGGCGTCACGGGTGTTGGCGCACCTGTCGCCGGAGGTGCGTGGCTCCGACCCGTCCAAGGTGGACGTGGGCACGGTGCTGCGGACCAGTACGGCGTTCCGCGCGGTGGCCCTCGCGGCCCTGGAGACCGTGTAACCTTCCGAGACCCTATGCTCGCCACAAGACGACTGCTGCTGGTGTCGCTCCCCGTTGCCGCCCTGGTTGCCGCGTGCGTGTCCGAGACGGTGTTCCCGGGAGACATGACGATCGGCACGTTCGACTTCCATGCCCAGGCCAACTGGGCGCGGACGGACTGCAAGGCGGACGGAGGCGACTTCAACCGCCTGGTGGACGGTGGCTTCGACTTCTCGGGCACGTTCTCGCGGGACAGCACGGATGCCGGGGTGTGGTTCACCATCGAGGGCTTCTCGCGCAAGGCCACGTTCGATGCGCCGGCGCAGCGCTACACGACGGTCCACCGGGCGGCGGCCCAGCTCGTGAGCTGTGGCGAGGGCTGTGAGGGCGCTCAGCTGGACGAGACGATGTCGGTGGTGGTGCTGAGCGACAGCCAGGATCGGGCGATCGCGAGCCGGTGCGGCAACATGCCGGATGGGGGCATGCCGGATGGCTCGGTGCCGGGCCCCACGGCGAATGGTTACGACGCGGAGAGGGCCTGTGGTGAGCTGCGGGTGACCTTCCTCCCGGGGAAGAGCGCGCAGTGCAAGTGCACGGTGTCGTGCACGGCGGTGTATGGCCTGGAAGGGAAGCGGCGCTTCAATGGCGGGCAATAGCAAGAAGAAGGCAGTGGTGCTGCTGTCGGGCGGGCTGGACTCGACGACGGTGTTGGCGATGGCGAAGGCGGACGGCTTCGAGCCGGTGTGCCTGGCGGTGTCCTACGGGCAGCGGCACGCGGTGGAGCTGGAGCGGGCGCGCCGGGTGACGCAGGCGATGGGGGTGAAGGACTTCCGGGTGGTGACGGTGGACCTGCGGCAGGTGGGCGGCTCGGCGCTGACGGCGGACATCGACGTGCCGAAGGACCGGCCCGAGAGCGAGCTGTCGCACGGGATTCCCATCACCTACGTGCCGGCGCGCAACGCGCTGTTCCTGTCGTTGGCGCTGGGGCTGGCGGAGGTGGTGGAGGCGAGCGTCATCTACATTGGCGTGAACGCGGTGGACTACAGCGGCTATCCGGACTGCCGGCCCGAGTTCATCCGGGCGTTCGAGCAGATGGCGACGCTGGCGACGAAGGCGGGGGTGGAGGGGACGCGCTTCGAGGTGAGGGCGCCGCTGTCGGGGATGACGAAGGCGGACATCATCCGGGCGGGGGTGGAGCTGGGGGTGGACTATTCGATGACGCACTCGTGCTACGACCCGGACGAGGAGGGGAGGGCGTGTGGGCGGTGTGACAGCTGCGTGCTGAGGCGCCGGGGATTCGAGCAGGCGGGGGTCGTGGACCCGACGCTCTACGTGAAGGGAGCCTGAGATGACGGGAGTGGCAAGCGTGGCGATGGGGCTGTGGCTGGCGGCGGGGAGCACGCCGGTGGTGGACGCCACGGAGGTGGTGAAGGACCTGGTGGTGGACATGAAGTACGCCACGCCGGACAACTTCCTGAAGCAGAAGGTGTACCCGGACGGGGCGCGCTGCATGTTGCGGCACGAGGCGGCCGAGCGGCTGGCGAAGGCGGCGGAGACACTGCGTGCGCAGGGGTACCGGCTGAAGGTGTACGACTGCTACCGGCCGATCGCGGTGCAGTGGCAGATGTGGAAGATCCTCCCGAAGCCCGGCTACGTGGCGAACCCGAAGAAGGGAGGCAACCACAACCGGGGGGCGGCGGTGGACCTGACGCTGACGACGATGGACGGTCAGGAAGTGGAGATGCCGACGGAGTTCGACTCATTCGAGCCGAAGGCGCACCACAGCTACCAGGGAGGGACAGAGGCGTCGAGGAAGCACCGGGAGATCCTCCGGAAGGCGATGGAGGGAGCGGGCTTCAAGAGGAACGCGATGGAGTGGTGGCACTACGATCTGCCGGGAGCGACGAAGCTGCCGGTGTTGGACGTGCCGTTCACGAAGCCGGAGGAGAGCTTGGCTCCCAAGTCCAGTCCCTCTAACGAGCCCAAATAACGGAAGCGCTAAGCAAGAAGTTGAGCGCCGACTGCAAGGTCGCTCATGCCGTGTCGAGGTGTGGATGCGTCTCTGCCTCACTGTATTGATGCTGCTGGCGCTGGGGTGCAGTTCTTCTCCACCCAAAGGGGTCGTCCGATTCCGGGCCGGTGAAGCCCCAACCCATATTGATGGCCCGATGCCTGACTTCGGGCCATTTCCGACATATTCGGACGCACTACTTGCTGCGTGCCCGCTTATCCTGTCCCTACCTGGTGCGGTGACGCCCCCTCCCAGCAATCCGAACTTCTCATTATATTGGGAGTTGTCCACGGAGTACTGTGCTTGGATCTACTCTACTCCAGATAGCCAGTACGAAATGAGCATGGTCGCCACCAATATGACTCAGGGCGACTCCAAGATGCGGACGTGCGACCTTCCTCCGTATGTCCGCGACTTCCGCTATTCGGAGGACAGTCTTGGATATGTTTTCGTCGTACACAATCATCCCGTGGGAGATGTGTTGTCTCGTAGAGACATTCGATACATCTTCAATCAGGGAGTGATGCACGGCTTCTCCTTCAAGACCGGGGAGCGCGAAATCCCTATTGGCATCATCGCGTTCTTCTCGAAAGGTGGACCTGGAAGTCCATCTTGCGACGGCTTTTTTCAATACACTCCTCTCACTGGCGACCTGTTGAGGTGGACTGTGGATGCGCGGTCTGGGCTGAAACGCGAGCAATATGGTGTGGTCAGGTGGTTGGATTCTGAGAATTTTGAAATCGAGTATCGGTAACGCTTGGCGCGCTGCTTCTGGAGAGGTGAGTATGAATTCAAGGTTGCTCCTCCTGCTCTGCAGCGTGGCCTTCGTTGGCTGTGCTCATCGTCCATGTCAGGTTCTGGGCGACTTGTTCGGGTGTGGCTGCGTCCCCAAGAGGCCGCAGCCGGAATTCCAGGACATGAGTGTCCAACTTCCCGTCTTCGATCACACCTTGAAGCCGGAGGTGGACGTCGATGGCTACACGCTCCAGGCCATTCGCATCGCGGCGGATGATCTCCTGAAGTCAGGACCGGCGGACCTCCCATGTGGTGAGAAGCAGGTCTCCTACAGGTACCGGGCACTGCGGAGGGGCGACATCATCTTCGTCCGGATTGAGTTCAAGCCGGAGAATTGCGGAAGGACCGTCGGCATGCTCGATGATGGAGCAACCTATGCCATCGGGGTGGATGGACGAATCCTGAGACGAGACCTGGATGGTGGCTGAGGCTCACAGGATCGCGTTGAGTTCGAGCACGGGCAGCTTGGGATTCATGACATCCGGGTACTTGATACCCGCCCCGGTATTGAGCAGCAGCACGCGCTGACCGGCCTCGAGCCACCCATCGCGAAGCAACATCCGCGTGGCCCCCACGAGCGACGCGCCCTCGGGGCAGATGAATGCGCCCTCCATGCGGCTGATGCGCTCAAGCCCCCACATCGTGTCCGCATCCGGCACAGCGACACACGTCCCACCGGTCTCGCGAACGGCCTGAAGCACGAGAAAATCACCGAGGGCCTTGGGAACACGAATCCCCTGAGCCACGGTGGACGCGTTCTCCCACTTCTCGGAGACGTCCTTGCCCTCACGGAAGGCCTTCACGATGGGTTGGCAGCCCTCGGCCTGGACGGCGACGAGCTTGGGGAAGCGGACGTTCTCGGGGAGCCAGCCCATCTCTCGCATCTCCAACAGGGCCTTGTAGATGCCGATGATGCCCACGCCGCCGCCGGTGGGGTACAGGATGACGTCGGGCAGGGTCCAGCCGAGCTGCTCGGCGATCTCATACCCCATCGTCTTCTTGCCCTCGATGCGGTACGGCTCCTTGAGCGTGGCGGCCTCGAACCAGCCATGGGCCTTGGCCGAGCGGCCGACGATGGCACCGGCATCCGTGATCTGCCCCCGCACCATGTACGCATTGGCGCCAACGGCGGAGGCCTCCAACACACTCATGGCGGGGGCATCGGTGGGCATGACGAGCGTGACGGACATGCCAGCGCGAGCGCCGTAGCTGGCCCACGCACCGCCAGCATTGCCATTGGTGGGCATGGCAAGTGCCTTGATACCCAACTCCCGAGCGCGGCTGACACCGGTCGCGGCACCGCGGGCCTTGAACGAGGCGGTGGGATTCAACCCCTCGTCCTTCAACCACAGGTCGGGCAGGCCCATCTCCGCACCCAGCCGCGGGAGCGGAAACAACGGCGTCATGCCCTCGCCGAGCGTGATGATGTTCTTGTCCTCACGGACGGGGAGCACCTCGCGGTAGCGCCAGAGCGAGGACACACGGCCGGCGAGGTCGGAGGGGCGCACGGCGCGGGCAACGGCCTTCAGGTCGTAGCGCACGAGCAGCGGGCCGCCGCAGTCACACAGGTTCTGGACCCGGTCCGCGTCATGCGTCTTGCGGCAGCGCGAGCACTCGAGATGGGAGAGGAAGGACATGGCCGCCTTTTAGCGGACGAAACGGGCAATGGGCTCAACGCTGATCTCGAACTCGGAGGAGAAGGTCTCTCCAGGAGCCACGGTGAGCAGCCCCTGGTGGGTCTGGAGGGCGCCACCGGGGGCGGTCCAGGGCTCCACGCAGACGAAGTCACGGCCCTCGAGCGTCCACACCACGAGCGTGGTGAAGGAGGGGCTCCAGGCGAGCTCCACCGGCCGCAATCCAGGCCCGCGCTCCAACGTGGTCCCGTGCAGCGAGTGGTCGAGCAGGTGCATGTCCACCTCGGGCCCGGTGAGGTCCAACCCGGTGAGGGTCACATGGGCGCCCTTGCGGTTGTCCCAGGCGCGCGAGGCATCGGTCTCGACGCTGGCGGAGGCCTTGTGGGCCTGGGGGACGTGGAAGTACGGGTGGTAGCCGAGGTGCAGGGGCATGGGCCGCGAGTCGCGGTTCTCGGCGCTGAAGGACAGGTGGAGGGCGGAGCCGAGGAGCGTCACGGTGAGGCGGGCCTCGAAGCGCCAGGGGAACTCGCGCAGGGTCTGCTCCGAGTGCCCGAGTGCGAGCACCACGCGTGAAGTCTCCTGGCTACGCACCTCCCAGGGCAGGTCGCGGGCGAAGCCATGGCGGCGCATGGGGTACTCGCGGCCGTCCGCCGTGTACTGATTGCCGGGGAGGACGCCGGGGGCGGGGAAGAGCACGGGGATGCCGCCGCGCACGTTCTTCGTGGGGTCCGCCAGGGTGCTCTCGTCGAGGAAGAGGATGGGCTCGCCCTCGACGATGAAGCGGCTGACGAGCGCCCCGCGCTCGGGGACGACCTCCGCGCGAGAGCCCTCATCCGTGAGCACCACCATGTGTCTCCTCCAGGCGCGCCGCGCCGGACGTGGCGCGGATGCCGGGCTTGTACCAGGAGAATGCCCGCCTTCACCTCGGGAAGAGACGCACCGTGTCATCTTCCAAGCAGGCCTGGCCGGGGATTCGCAGGGTGTGCAGCTCGCTGCATGATCTCATGCACATCCCGCTACAGGGAGGCGGCGAGGGGCCGTTCCGCCCTCGCGACGGGCCTCTGGCATGTCCGATGCTACGCACCTCGGTCATGGTGAACGGAATGATTCGACAGCTGATGCTCGGTGGTGTGCTCGCGATGGCGGTGGGGTGTGGGGGCCTGGAGGACGAGAGCAGGGACAGCTGGTTCGTGGTGAACTCCGCGGAGAGCGCCGGTGACGGCCTCGTGCTCTTCGACGTGAGCCTCTACGCGACCAGCTACGAGACCAACCCTTCCGGTGACTGCGCGGTACTGTCCATGACGGCGCAGGCCACCGTGAACGGGAAGTCGGCGGACATCCGGAGCCGGGGGAGCAAGTTCCAGAAGTTCAAGCAGGGCTGTGAACCCATCCGGTTCACGGGGGTGGCCCCGGCCGACAGCGAGAAGATCTCCTTCCGCCTCTTCGACCTGGGTCTCGAGCGTGTCGTGGAGTTCCAGAACGTGTTCGAGCCGATGTCCATGCGCATCGTCTCTCCCGAGGATGGCGTCCTGCACCCCGGGCAGACGCTGGTGGTGGAGCGCTCGCCGGCCACCGATACGGCTACCGCGTTCTCCGGTGGCCCCGCGACCTTCGAGCAGCTGTCGTTCTTCAGCGGCGAGCAGCAGTTCCACTTCAACCACGGCTTCGTCCAGGACGGGAATCGCCTCTCGTTCACGGTCCCCACCGAGGTCCCCGCGGGTGAGGGCTTCATCGCGCTCGAGGGGGATTACAACTCGGGGGTCACGCGCTGCGACTTCACCCGGTGCAGCTTCTCGCGGCGCAAGTCGTCCCGGGTGCCCGTGGTGTTCGCCGCCCCGTGAGGAACGGAGGGCCCGCCGGGGCCCGCCTGAGCTCAACGGGTGCGGAAGGTGGCCACCACCGCGTTGTGGTCGGTGGCCTCGCCCACGTCGATGACCTCGGCGCTGACGAGCCGCTCGGCCATCCGGGGTGAGGCGAAGATGTAGTCCGTGCGGTAATCGATGGTCACGCCGTTGCGGACGCGGCGCGCGGTCACCCACGCGGGCGAGGCGGGCCGGTGGCGCAGGGCATCCACCCAGCCGAAGGACTCCACGTCGTCGATGACGTCGAAGCGCGGCGGGTGGCCGTACTTGTCCACGCCCGCCAGACGCAGCTGGTCGGCGAGGTCCACGGGGTAGGGGTCCTTGCGTGACAGGGAGTTGAGGTCCCCCGCCAGCAGGTAGAGGCCCTCGCGGAAGGCGGTGGGGTCCAGCAGCGAGCGCAGGTAACGCGCCTCGACGAAGCGGAGCGTCTCGTAGTGCGCGTCGTAGTGTGTCCCGAAGAACGTCAGCGGGCCCTCGCCGGTGTCGAACTCGCACTGCACCAGCGCGTGGCCGATGAAGTGCGGGTTGTTGTGCACCTGGATGGAGCGCGGGGCCATTCGGCTGAGGACGGACACGTGGTAGCAGTTGCCGCTGCCTCGCGGGCGGGCGGCGCCCAGGTGGGCGTGGACGGCGCCCTCGGGACCCAGTGTGGCGGCCACCTGGCGCAGGCGCTCGCCATCGTCCCAACCCAGGCACTCCTGCAGCACCAGCAGGTCCGGGCTCTCCCGCGCCACCAGGGCGAGGAGGGACTCGAAGCGGTCCTGTCCTCCGAAGAGGACGTTGAGCGTCATCACCTTCAGCGTCATGGGTCCTCCTTTACTTCGGCGAGGCACCCAGGCGCCGCACCCGGATGAGCTCCCCCACGATGGACACGGCGATCTCCTCCGGGGTCAGCGCGCCAATCTCCACGCCCATGGGGGAGCGCAGCCGGGCCACGGCCTCGTCGGAGAAGCCCGCGGCCTTCAGCCGCATCCGGAAGCGCTCGGCCTTGCGCCGGCTCCCAATCACCCCCAGGTAGTCCGAGGGCTTGTCCAGCAGCGCCTCCACCACCGCCTGGTCCAGCGGATGGTCATGCGTGGTGATGCAGAAGCAGTGTCCGGTGCCCCCGCTCAGCGTCCGCGCGTAATCCGCCGGGTCCTTCAGCACCCGCTCGATGCCGGGGAAGCGCTCGGCGGTGGCCCACTCGGGCCGGGCGTCCACCACCGTCACCCGGAAGCCCACCCGGTGCGCCAGCAGGGCCAGCTCGCGCGCCACGTGCCCCGCGCCGAACACCGTGAGCCTCGGCGGCGCCCCGTGCTTCTCCAGGAACACCTTCATCCGGCCCCCACAGCACATGCCCAGCTCGTGCGTGAGGTGCGTCTCGATGACGCGCGTGCTCTCCGGGGACTCCAGCAGGGCCCGCGCGGCCTGGACGATCTGATGCTCGATGGCACCACCGCCCACGGTGCCCCGCAGGCTTCCGTCCTCGAGCACCACCATCTTCGAGCCCGGCTTCTGCGGCGTGCTGCCGGCGCTCTCGATGACGGTGGCCAGTACGAACGGGCGGCCCTCGGCCACCAGGGCCGCCATCTGCGCGTAAAGGTCCATGGCAGGGGACACTCTACCCCCGCCCCGGGCTAACCGAAGAAGACCTGGGCGACCTCGAAGAACTCCTGGGGCACCTTCTTGAGCTCCCGGGTGGCCTCCGCCAGGTCCACGCTGAGGATCTCATTGCCCCGGAGCGCGGCCATCTTGCCGAACTCACCCCGGGCCACCATGTCGCACGCGTGCACGCCGAAGCGTGTGGCCAGCACACGGTCATGGGCCGTGGGGGCGCCGCCGCGCTGGATGTGGCCCAGCACCGACACGCGCGTCTCGTAGCCCGTGCGCCGTTCGATTTCATTGGCCACGATGGCACCCACGCCACCGAGCCGGGGCCGGCCCGCCTCGTCCAGCGCGCCCGAGGTGACCAGGTGCTCCTGGGTGTCCTCACCCGTCTTGATGCGCGTGCCCTCGGCCACCACCACGATGGAGAAGGAGCGCCCGGTGGCGTGCCGGTGCTTGATGTGCTCGGCCACCCGCACCAGGTCCGCGGGGACCTCGGGGACGAGAATCACGTCCGCGCCGCCGGCCATGCCCGCGTAGGTGGCGATCCACCCCACGTGCCGTCCCATCACCTCGCACACGATGACGCGCTTGTGCGACTCGGCGGTGGAGTGCAGCCGGTCAATGGCCTCGGTGGCGATGGTCACGGCGGTGTCGAAGCCGAAGGTGAAGTCCGTGCCGTTGAGATCGTTGTCGATCGTCTTCGGCACGCCCACGATTTTCAGGCCCTCCCTGGCCATGCGCGTGGCGGCCGAGAGCGTGCCCTCACCGCCGATGGCGATGACGGCGTGGATGTCATGGCGCTCGATGGCGCGCTTGACCTTCTCCAGGCCGTTCTCGACCTTGAAGGGGTTGACGCGGGAGGTGCCCAGGATGGTGCCACCGCGGTGGAGGATGCCGGAGGTGGTCTCGCGCGTGAGGCGGAAGTGGTTGTCCTCGAGGAGACCCTTCCACCCGTCACGCAGACCCATCATCTCGAAGCCATGGGCGCTGGCCCGGCGGACAACGGCGCGGATGACCGCGTTGAGGCCGGGGCAATCACCCCCGCCTGTAAGGACGGCGACTTTCATGAGGTAGTCCTTCTAACCCACCTCGAAGCCGAATCATCCGCGAAGTTGAGGGGAAACCGCCCGCCAGCCACGGCGGCATCCAGCCAGTAGCGCATGGCCAGGTTGGAACGGAGGCGGGCGGACAGGGCCCCCCCGGGCCGAGGGGTCTACCCGCGCCGCCTCCAGGACAGAAGCCGATGCAACGGGTGACGTCTTGCTTGGTCGGGCGCCAGGGCCTGGCCTATGCTGACGGGTGCCTTGAACGTCCGCGTCTTCGCCTCCGAGCTTGAAGCCGCCGCCGCCTGCGCGGCCCTCGTCGCCGCCGCGATCAGGGAGAAGCCTTCCCTGGTGCTGGGGCTGCCCACGGGCCGTACCCCGCTCAACGTCTACCGGGAGCTGGTGGCGCTGCACCAGCGCGGGCAGGTGGACTTCTCGAGGGTGACCACCTTCAACCTGGACGAGTTCCTCGGGCTGGCGCCGGACGACCCCAGCAGCTACCGGGCGTACATGGAGCGGCACTTCTTCCAGCACGTCAACCTGGCGTCCGAGCGCATCCACTTCTTCGACGGGAGCGCGGAGCGGGCCGAGCGGGAATGCGTCCGCTATGACCTCAAGCTGTCGGAGGCGGGAGGGCTGGACCTGTTGCTGCTGGGCATCGGGCCCAACGGGCACGTGGCCTTCGTCGAGCCGGGGGACAGCCTCCAGGCGGGGAGCCACCGGGCGCGCCTGTCGCGGGAGTCCCGCCTGGCGGTGGCTTCGCTCTTCGGGGACGACGTCTGGAAGGTGCCCCTGGCGGCGCTCACGCTGGGCATGGCGGGATTGCTTCAGGCGCGCCGCGTCATCCTCCTGGCCTTCGGGGTGAACAAGGCGGCGGCGGTGACGGCCATGCTGCGTGGCCCCATCACCCCCATGTGCCCGGCCTCGTTCCTCCAACTCCACGGCAACGTGGAGGTCTGGCTGGACGCCGAGGCCGGACGGGGCGTGGACGGCTCGCGCTAGTAGCGGCCGTTGGCCACGGACTGGGAGGTGCGCTCGCGCACCAGGCGCAGCAGCCCGAGGAACTCGGCGCGGTCGCTCATGCCGTCCACGGCGCCCTCGGCGAGCGACTCGGCGGTGGCCAGGCTCCAGTCCCCGGCCTGGGGCGCGCCCCGGAGGATGTCCGCGGTACCGGCCACGGCGGCGGCGAAGCGCAGGTTGGCGGAGGCGTCGCGCAGCGAGCCGTGCAGCCCCGAGCGCTCCAGGGAGAAGCGCTGCTCGGCGGCCTCCACGCCACCGGGACGCCTGGCGCGCACGCGCACGGTGGCCACGTTCGCGCCCTCGCCGGCGAGCTCCACCTCGTAGAGGGCGGTGACGGTGTGGCCGGCGCCAATCTCGCCCGCGTCCACCTTGTCGTTGCGGAAGTCCCGGTCGGCGATGGCGCGGTTCTCGTAGCCCAGCAGCCGGTAGCCGCGCACGGTGGCGGGGTCGAACTCCACCTGGATCTTCACGTCCTGTGCGATGACCTCCAGCGTGCCGGCGAGCCGCTCCTGGAAGACGCGGCGGGCCTCGCGCTCGCTGTCGATGTAGAAGCAGTTGCCGTTGCCCTTGTTGGCCAGCCGCTCCATCAGGTCATCGCGGTAGTTGCCCATGCCCAGGCCGATGGTGGACAGGGTGACACCCTCCTGCACGTAGCCCTGGACGCTGGCGAGCATGGCGTCGGCGGTGAGGTTGCGGCCGAGGTTGGTGTCGCCGTCGGTGAGGACGACGACGCGCGAGACGCGCTGGGGACCGGCCTTCTTCGCGGCGTGGCGGTAGGCGATCTCCAGGCCGTCGCCCATGGCGGTGCCGCCGCCGCTGGTGAGCGCGTCGATGGCGGCGAAGAGCGTGTCGCGCTCGGAAGCGGAGGTGGGGGGCAGCACGTCGCGCACGCCGCCGGCGTAGGTGACGAGCGCCACGGTGTCCGCCTCGTTGAGCCCGTCCACCATCAGCTTCATGGCGGTCTGCGCGAGCGGCAGCTTGTCCGGCTGGCCCATGGAGCCACTGGTGTCCACGAGGAACACGAGGTGGGTGGGCTTGCGCTGGCTCTTGGCGAGGTTGCGGCCCTGCAGGCCCACCTTGACGAGGTGGCGGCCGGGAGTGAAGGGCGAGGGCGCGCCCTCGAGGTCCACCCGGAAGTCCCCCTCCTCGGGGGCGGGGTAGCGGTAGCGGAAGTAGTTCATCCACTCCTCCACGCGGATGGAGTCACGCGCGGGCAGGCCGCCCTCGGCCACCTGGCGGCGGAAGAGGGTGTACGAGGCCGTGTCCACGTCCACGGCGAAGGTGGAGAAGCGGTCCTCGCTCGTGAGGGTGAAGGGGTTGGGGCGCTGCGCGGCGTGGGTGTTGCCGGTGGAGATGGGCTCGGCGGGAGGCCGGGGCGGTGCCGGCGCCATCACCATCTCGGGGGCCGGGGCCGCGGACGAGCCCCCTTCGTCGTTCGCCCCGAAGGTCCTCAGCGACTTGCGCTGGAGCTGCCGGTTCGCCGTGGCGCCGCCGTTCGCGGTGTATTCCGTGCTGGAGAGCGATGCCGCGCTCGCACCGAAGAGCTTGCGGATGTTGTTGCCGAACAAGGAGAGGGTGGCCACCGCGAGAGCGAGGACGCCCAGGGTGACGACGGCGAGCTTCGAGAGGCCGGCGATTCGTTTCATGCCAAGGGGAATCGCATGTCCTCCGGGGCTCGCGCGTCCGTCATCCGGCGGAGGTCGGTCATCCGGCGGAGGGTCGGTCAACGGGCGGATGGCGAGGGGTGCTCACCGGCCGGGCCTGCCTCTTCGCGGCGGGCGCGGGCTTCGCGGGCCGGGGAGGAGGACGGGGCCGCAGGCGCTCGTAGTGGGTGAGCACCCGGTCCACGTAGAACTCCGTCTCCCCGTTACGGGGAACACGGCCATTCACGTTGCCGGGCCCGGCGTTGTAGGCGGCCACGGCGAGCCGCACGTTGCCCCGGTAGCGCTCCAGTTGCTCGGCGAGGTAGCGCGCGCTGCCATCGAGGGCGGGTGCCGGCTCGAAGGGGTCCTCCACGCGCAGCAGGCTCGCGGTGGAGGGCATGAGCTGGCCGGGGCCCATGGCGCCCGCGGGGGAGATGCGGTGCGGCCGGGTGTTGGACTCCACCTCGACGAGCGCCTCCAGCAGGCCGGAGGGGATGCGGTGGCGGCGCTCGGTGTCGCGGATGAGGGGCGTGAGCTCCGGGTGCCCCTCGAGCAGGCACGAGGGCCGGTGGCGCGCGTAGGCGGCGAGGGCGTGGGCCTTCTGCTCCAGGAAGGACAGGGAGAAGGGGGACACGGAGGTGTCGCCGAAGAAGGCCACCGCGAGGTTGAGCAGCACGAGCGGCAGCAGGGCGCACAGCGCCACCTTCACCCAAGGAAACCCGCTGTCCCGTCTCCGCCGCACAGCTTCCTTCCATACGGGCGGCCGGGCCTCCCGTCCAACTTCCGGCGGGCGGGCCGGGGCCCTGGGCGAGCCAGCGTCCTGGTCCTCGTGCCCGCCCCACGCAACGGGACGGGATGGTCATTATTTTGACGAACGGATGAGCAGCATTTCAGGCGGGACGCCGCGGGGGCCCGGGGCGTCTCGCGAGGAGCGGACGAGATGATCGGCATTCCACTGGGCCTGGTGTACTCCAACTTCGGGGAGTGGCTGCTGCACCGGTACGTGCTGCACGGGCTGGGCAAGAGACACAAGAGCTTCTGGAGCTTCCACTGGCACGAGCACCACCAGCGCTCACGGCGTCACGAGATGGTGGACGCGCAGTACCGGGGACCCTTGTGGAGCTGGACGCCGCAGAGCAAGGAGGTGCTGGGGCTGGCGGCCATCGTGGTGGGCCACCTTCCCCTGCTCAAATGGGCGCCGTGGTTCGTGGCCACGGTATGGGCCTCGACGGTGCTGTACTACGTGGTGCATCGGCGGGCGCACCTGGACGAGAACTGGGCGCGCGAGCACCTGCCGTGGCACTACGATCACCACATGGGGAAGGACCAGAACGCCAACTGGTGCGTGACGTACCCGCTCTTCGACTACGTGATGGGAACGCGCCGCAAGTACCTGGGGACGCCCGCCCTGGCCGAGGCCCGGGTCCCCGCTGCGTGAGAGAACCCTCTCCCGAGGGAAGGGGAGAGGGCCTCGTGGACTCCGGGGGCTGTTTCAGGTGGACGGCGTCGAAGACGTCTCCGCCGCCGGAGCCGAGTCCGTCGGAGGCGGGGCGCTCATGGCGGCCTGGGCGCGGCGGGCCATCTCCTTCGGGGTGAGGTCCTCCTTGTGGGTGGCGATCTGCCACTGGTGGCCGAAGGGATCGATGACGATGCCGTAGCGATCGCCCCAGAACGCGTCGCCGATGGGCATCGCGACCTTGGCGCCCGTGGCCAGCGCCTGGTTGTACAGCGCGTCCGCGTCACGCGTGTAGATGAGCAGGCTCGACGAGATGCCGCCGACGCTCAGGGGCGAGCGGGAGCCCATGCCGGGGAACTCGTCCGAGTACATCACGATGGAGTCGCCGATGCGGAACTCGCCGTGGAGGATCTTCCCGTCCGGCGTCGTCATCGCCTTGCCCACTTCCTTGGCGCCGAAGGCCTTCTTGTAGAACTCGAGGGCCTCCTGCGCGCCCTTCACCACGAGGCTCGGCGTGATGATGTGGTAGCCCTTCGGAATCGGCTGGGCCTTGGCCTTCTTCGCGGGCACCTTCTTGGCCGCGGCCTTCTTGGCCGCCGCCACCTTGCTCGTCACCTTGCCGGCCATCTTCTTGGCCGCCGTCCGAATCTTCTCCGCTGCCTTCTTCGTGGCCTTCTTCATCGCCATGGTTCACCCCTTGGGGACTTCACATCGCGGTTGCGGACGGAAACCATGAAACGAAACCGCGCCGCCTTCAACGGAGATCCTCACGGGAGCCATGGGCCGGCCCTGGAGTGGCCACTGGTTCATAGGGGGCCCGGACGGAACACGCGGTAGAGGAACTCGGTGCCCGGGGCGCCAGTTAACAATCCGGCTCGGCCCTCCCGCTTGCGCCGGCTCGCGCACTCCAGCGCCATGGCGATGGTGGGATCCGCCAGGACCTCGGTGCCGCGCGTGGCCGTCAGCACGTTGTTCTGGTCGATGCCCGTCAACGCGTTCACGCCAAAGGGCGCCACTGGAGAGAGTTCCACGGCGTCGAAGCCCTCCGCCGCCGCGAAGGCCCGTGCGTCCAGCTCCGTCAGGACGCGGGCGTCCGCGGTGTCGGCCCGCACCAGGCCGTTGCGTTCGACGAGGCGCAGTGCGTCCGCCCACGTCACCGAGCGGCTGCGCTCACGCATCACGTGCAGCAGCAGGGAGGCCAGCTCCGAGCCGGGCAGCTCGTCCACGAGAATCCGCGTGAGCTCCGCGCTGCCAGCGCGCCGCGCGACGGCTTTGGCGATCTGCTTCGTGGTCGGCCGCTCTTTTCCCATGCCTGGACCCTCATCCTCGTGTTGCCGGGCTGCCTCACTCCTGGTCTGGCCCCCGCCTGGCCAGGCCCAGGGGCCAGGATTGACAAATTAGCGTAATCCGATAATCAAGGAATCCAGTATTTCGCAGGGTGGAGAGGCACCGGGATGATCCAGGTCGAGGGGCTCACGAAGTACTACGGAGAGCATGCGGCGATCCGGGATGTCTCCTTCACCATCGGCAAGGGCGAGGTCATCGGTTTCCTGGGGCTCAACGGGGCGGGGAAGACGACGACGTTGAAGATCCTCGGGTGCGTGCTGTTGCCCACCTCGGGGCGCGTGGTGATCGACGGCCATGACGCGGTGCGAGCGCCGCACGAGGTGCGCAAGCGCATCGGGTTCCTGCCGGATACGCCGCCGCTCTATGACGAGATGACGGTGGGCGCGTACCTCGCCTACGTGGCGCAGTTGCGCGGGGTGTCGGCCAGGGACGTGCGCGCCCGTGTCGCCGAGGCGGAGGAGCAGACGGCGCTGCGCGAGATGGACGGGACGCTCATCTCCATGCTCAGCCACGGCTACCGGCAGCGCGTGGGCGTGGCTCAGGCGCTGGTGCACAAGCCGGCCTTCCTCATCCTGGACGAGCCCACCAGCGGTCTGGATCCCGCGCAGATCCGCGGCATGCGTGAGCTCATCCGCACGCTGAAGGGCTCTCACACGGTGCTCGTCTCCAGCCACATCCTCCCGGAGATCAGCGAGACGTGTGACCGGCTGCTCGTCATCAGTGGAGGCCAGCTGGTGGCGCAGGGAACGGAGGAGGCGCTGGCGCGCGAGCTGGGCGGTGGCACCATCGAGGTGGAGGTGCGTGGGGACCGGGCCAGGGCCCTGGAGGTGCTGGCGGAGTTCGGGCCGGCGAGCGTGGTGCAGGAGGAGGGTGGAGTGCTCGCCCTGCGCGTGGAGGCCTCGCCGGACCTGCGGCCCCGTGTGGCGCGGGCGCTGATGGTCGCGGGGCTGGAGCTGCTCCGCCTGGAGCGTGGCAGCCAGCGGCTGGAGTCCATCTTCCTGAATCTCACCCGGAGCGGCGGGGTGGTTCCCAAGGCGGTGGCATCGTGAAGGCCCTTCTGATCGCCCGCCGCGAGCTCGCGGGCTACCTGCACACGCTCAGCGGCTACATCATCCTCGCGTCGATCCTCGCGTTGAACGGGCTGTTCTTCAACGCGTTCGCGCTCGGCAAGGCGATGGAGCGCTCCTCGACGGTGCTCTCCCACTTCTTCTACTACTCGAGCGGCTTCACCATCGTCGCCTCGGTGTTCATCTCCATGCGGCTGCTGGCCGAGGAGCGGCAGGCGGGCACCTTGTCGCTGTTGTACTCCTCGCCCGTGAAGGATTGGGACATCGTCCTGGGCAAGTACCTGGCGGGGCTGGCCTTCCTGGCGCTGTACCTGGTGTGCACGCTCTACATGCCGCTGCTCATCATGGTGCACGGGAAGGTGTCCGCCGGGCACATCTTCGCGGGCTACCTGGGGCTGCTGCTGCTGGGCAGTGCGTCGCTGGCGGTGGGGACGTTCGGCTCGTCCCTGGCGCGCAACCAGACGATGGCCGCCTTCCTCACCGCGGTGATGCTGGTGGCGCTCATCCTGTGCTGGTTGCTGGCGCGCATCGCCGGGCAGCCGCTCGCGGACGTGTTCAGCGCGCTGTCGCTGTGGAACCAGCACTTCCCCACGTTCCAGAGCGGCCAGGTGCGCGTCCGGGACGTGACGTACTACCTGTTGCTCACCTACGTGGCGCTCTTCGGGGCCACCCGGGTGCTCGAAGCGCGGAGGTGGCGATGAGCCCCCGGGGAAGCAGCCGTCCGCTGAGCCTCGCCTTCGCGGGGGTGCTGTTGCTCGGCCTCATCGCCGAGCGCATCGCCGGCGCGGGCAGTGGGCTCACCGCCGTCGGGGTGGTGCGCACCGCGCTGTTGCTGGGAATCATCGCCCGGGGCGCCATGTGGATGGTCCGGGCGGAGGGCGAGCGCGAGGTGCTGTGGCGCTGGGTGCTGGCCTGCTACGCGGCGGGCCTCGCCGGACTGCTGCTCTACACCGCGCAGTCGGAGCTGGGGGCGCGGCTGCTCGGCGTGTCGTTGGCGGAGTCCTCGCCGGGGCTGGCGGTGGTCTTCCAGGCGCTCTTCCCGGCCCTGCTCGTCTCGTCACTGGTGCCGCTGGCGCTGCTGGAGTCCTCCCTCGCGGCCATGGCCCGCGCTCCGGTGCTGGAGACGGACAGGGCGCGCGGGGCGCTCTTCTCCGGGGTGGGGACGGCCTCCGTGCTCGTCTTCGCCTGCTCGACCCTGTACGTGGCCACCCAGCTCGACACGGGGTGGGACCTGTCCTACTTCCGCACCACGCGGCCGGGCGAGTCCACGCGCAAGGTGGTCCAGGCGCTCACCGAGCCCATCCGCGCCACGCTCTTCTTCCCGCCTGCCAGTGAGGAGGGGGAGCTGGTGGCCCAGTACTTCCGCGAGCTGGCCCAGGCGTCCCCGCTGCTCCAGGTGGAGCGGTTGGACCAGGCGATGGAGCCGGCCCGCGCCCGCGCCATGGGGGTGATGACCAACGGCTTCCTCGTCCTCTCGCGCGGCGAGCAGCACGAGATGTACACGGTGGGCCTGGAGCCCGAGCGCTCCCGCGCGCAGCTCGCGCGGCTGGACCAGGCGGTGCACCGGCGGCTGCTGCTGGTGTCGCGGCCCAAGCACGTGCTCTACCTCACCACCGGCCATGGCGAGCGGGGGGATGCGCGGCCGGTGCCGGGCGTGCCTGCGCCTCCGGGCCTCGGCGACTTCAAGGACTTCCTGCACGCGCACAACGTGGTGGTGCGCTCGCTGAGCGTGGCCGAGGGATTGGGCAACGAGGTGCCGCCCGACGCGGCCGCCGTGGTCATCCCCGGTGCCACGCAGGAGCTTCTGCCGGGAGAGGTGACCGCCCTGCGCGACTACCTGGACAGGGGAGGGCGGTTGTGGCTCGCGCTGGAGCCGGATGGGCCTGCGCACGCCGGGCTGCTGGCTCCGCTGGGGTTGAAGTTCGTGGGCACTCCGCTGGCCAATGATCAGGCCTTCTTCCGCTCCACGCGCCAGTTGAGCGATCGCGCCAATCTGGGCACCGCCCTCTACTCGGCGCACCCGTCCGTGGCCACCCTGTCCTCGCTGGGGCCACAGGCTCCCGTGGCCTTCCCGGGCGCGGGCCTGCTCGAGCCCGAGCTGCCGCCACCGGCTGGGGTGAGCCATGACGTGACGGTGTGGGCGCACGAGGCGACGTTCCCGGACATGGACCGGGACTTCACCCAGGACCCGGGCGAGGAGCGCCGCGGGTGGCCCTTGATGGTGGCGGTCCAGAAGATGGGCCGCGGCCAGGAGCCCGCCCGGGTGGTGGTGATGGCGGACGTGGACGCCCTGGCGGATGGCGTGCTGCCCACCATGGGCAACGCCTACCTCGCGCTGGATGCGCTGCGCTGGCTCACCGGGGACGAGTCCATCTCGGGCACGGTGTCCAACGAGGAAGACGTCGCCCTGCGGCACACGCGCGAGCAGGACGTCATCTGGTTCTACGCGACGGTCTTCCTGGCACCGGCGATGGTGCTGGGGACGGGGTTCTTCGTGACACGGCGGCGGGGCCAACGCGCGCCGCGCATGCCGGAAGGAGGTGGGCGATGAACGCGCGGGCGATGCTGCTGCAGGTGGTGCTCGCGGTCCTGGCGCTGGTGGCCGCCGTGCTCGTCTGGCAACGCGGGTCCGCGGGCCTGCCCGGCGAGGTCACCGTGCTGGAGGTCTCCAGCCGTGCGCTCCAGCGGGTGCGCTTCGACGACGAGGCCCGCGTGGTGGAGCTGTTCCGGGACGAGCGCGACGCGGCGACGCTCTGGGTGCGCCTGGGCGAGCAGTCGGGTGAGCTGCGCGGGAACGAGATGGCGAAGAGCCTCTTCGCCAGCGTCGCGCCGCTCAAGGCCGTCCGGGACCTGGGCATGCAGGACGCGAGGAAGCTCGAGGAGATGGGCCTCACCGGCAGCCCGCGCAAGCTGACGCTGACGGCGGCGGGCCGGGAGCATGTCTTCACGCTCGGGGCGCGGCTGGGGGAGGAGGTGCCCAATCCCTACGCGCGCCGCGAGGACGGCTCCGTCTTCCTGCTGGGGCCCTCGCTCGTGCCGCAGTTGGAGAGCGCGGCGGCCATCCTCGTGGATCGCCGGATGCACACCTTCGAGCTGGGCGAGTTCGACGCCTTCACCGTCTTCCAGGGGGCACACTCGCGCTCCTTCGTCGTGCGGGGTGCGCCCCCGGAGCCGGTGACGGTCGCGCCCCAGCGGACGCCGGAGGCGCCGGACGAGCTGGCCCGGGCCTGGTTGGATCGCGTGTGGCGGTTGCCGCCGCGGGACATGCTCGGCCGGGGCGAGGAGCCTCCCGGTGGTGAGCCCGAGGAGGTGTTCCGCGTGGAGTTCAAGCGCGGCGGCAGGCGCCTGGGTCACCTCACCGTCGCGCGTGGCGCGGAGGGGGACTTCTTCGCTCGCACCGAGCACACCGCGGGCTGGGTCCGGCTGCTCAGCGGCGTGGATGCGCTGGCGGCCATGGCCGTCACGGTGGCTTCGGGGAGCTGAGGCGGGGAGCGGAAGCGGGAGACGCTGGAGCGGTGAGCCGTGGGGTCCCGGGGCGGCGTCTCCACCGCCCTCGGCCGGACCCTTCGGCTTCGTGCCGCGGACTCAGTAACAGGACCAGGGCGACCAGCCCCGCGCCTGCTGCATCTTGTGCGCCGACTCGGCCTGGCCGGGGGCGCACCAGTTGAAGCCATACTGATTCCGCTCGGCTTCGCCCATCTGGAAGAGGCCCTTGTACTGGCTGCCGTAGTTGTAGTGCGCCTTGGTGCCACCGCCGTAGGCGCAGCAGTTCGCCCAGTAGCCGCTCTCGCACTTGGCGACCCGCATCGCGGTGTCGCCGCGCGCGCCATCGCCGAACCAGTTGCGGATCGCCCGGATCACCCCACCGCCCTCCGGGCCATTGCCGTACGCGTCACCCTGGGCACCGGTGCAGGTGATGGCCTCCTGCTCCTCGACGCCCAGTTCCTCGGCCGTGAGCTCCTCTTCAGGGGGGCCTCCACAACCGATGAGGGAGAGGGCCGTACACGCCGAGACGCCAAGGACGATGAGACGCTTCATGAGGGGATCTCCGGGGGATTCGAGATGGAGCATTGTTATTCCTGAGTTCCAAGGAATTCAATGAAGCCCCAAAAGCCCTGCGACATTTGTCACAGCGACATTTGTCGCGGCGCTGTCTGTCTCGAGCCCCTATCGCTCATCCCCCTGTCTGGAGTTGGCCCCGGGGCCGCGTCTGCTCGTAGATGCGGCGGAGCGTCTCCACGCCGGGGGTCAACTCGCGCCGGGCCATGGCGTGAACGGCCTCGAGCAGGTGCGCGTTCACCGGCACGGCAACGCCGTGGGCCTTGCCTCGCTGGACCACCTCGCCGTTGAGGTAGTCCACGGGCGGCTCACGGCCCCGCTCGATGGCCGCCAGCATGGACGAGCGCAGCCGCCGGTACCGCGCGCCGATGGCCAGGAGCATCGCGTGCCGGCCCACGAGGCTGAGCGAGCCCCGCGCGTGCTGCTCGGACTCCTTCAAGGTGAGCCACTCGAGGTCCACCGTGGAGGCCACCTTCTCCAGCTTCACGTTCTCGGCGCGGGCCACCTGGAAGACCTCGGTGAAGATCTCCATGGCGAGCCGCCGGACGAAACGGTGCAGGAGGAGCGGCCCCACCCTGCTCCCTCCCACGGTGCCCAGGGTGGAGATGGCGCAGTTGATCGCCAGCTTGCTCCACCGCGCGCCGCGCAGGTTGTCCGTGAAGGCCACGTCGCTCACCGCGCGCAGCACTTCCGCCAACCGGGCCAGCCTCGGGTCCTGCCCGCCGGAGAGGGCTCCCACCGCGAAGCCTCCCGAGGAGGTCCGCTCGTAGACTCCAGTCCCCGGGGACGACGCGCCCCAGGCCACGATGGCGCCGAGCACCCGTTCCTCGCCCACCACCCGGGCCACCAACTCCTCGCACAGCCCGTTCTGCAGCACCACCATGGCCCCCCCGGACGCCAGCAGGTGGGCGGTGTCCCGGGCGGCGGCCTCCACGCCGTTGGGCGGCGTGGCGAGCAGGATGAAGTCGTAGGCCCCCTCGGGGGGAGGCTCGACGAAGACCTCCAGGTGTCCGCGGACGGTGCGCTCGCCCTTCTCGTCGCGCAGCACCGGGCCGCGCGTCCGGAGCACGCGGGCGATCTCCTCGCGGCGTGCCACCGCGGTCACATTCCCGCCGGCCTCCATCAAGCGGGAGAGAATGACACCGCCGATTCCGCCACAACCGACGACGAGGACTCGGGAAGCTGTCTGTGCTGGGTCCATGGCCGCCGTTGCCTACCACGAGCCGTGCCCGGACACGTGGACGCTTCGCCAGGAAGTCCGTGCCGGCATCGACGGTTGTTTCCCGGCCCGTGAAGCCGCCGGGGCCTGGTCCCCATTGAACGAGATATCCGACACCCCCCCGCGCTAATATTCCCGCCTTTCGTGGCCCCCCGGCCCCCTTCACGCCCCCCGCCCATGACCGCTCGCACCGAAAACCTGAATGTCGTCGGCATCGACCAGATGCCCTCTCCCGCCGAGATCAAGACGCGCGTGCCGTTGACCGGGCGTGCGGCCGAGGCCGTGCTCGCCGGGCGCCGCGCGCTGATGGACATCCTGGACCGCGAGGACCCGCGCCTGTTCGTCATCGTGGGCCCGTGCTCCATCCATGACCCGGCGGCCGGTATCGACTACGCGCGGCGGTTGCGCCAGCTCGCCGACAGGGTGCGGGACACGTTCCACGTGGTGATGCGCGTGTACTTCGAGAAGCCGCGTACCTCCACCGGCTGGAAGGGGTTCATCAACGATCCGCGGATGGATGACTCCTTCCGCATCGAGGAGGGGATGGAGCGGGGCCGCCGCTTCCTGCTGGACGTGGCCGAGCTCGGCCTGCCGGCGGCCACCGAGGCGTTGGATCCGATCGCGCCGCAGTACTACGGCGATCTGATCTCCTGGACGGCGATTGGCGCGCGCACCGCGGAGTCGCAGACGCACCGCGAGATGGCCTCGGGGCTGTCGACGCCGGTGGGGTTCAAGAACAGCACCGACGGCTCGCTGGAGGCGGGGGTGAACGGCGTCCTCTCGGCCTCGCGGCCGCACAGCTTCCTGGGACTCAACGAGCGGGGCGAGTCGGCCATCATCCGGACGCGGGGCAACGGCTACGGGCACCTGGTGCTCCGGGGTGGAGGCGGGCGGCCCAACTACGACACGGTGTCCGTCTCGCTCGCCGAGCAGGCGCTCGCCAAGGCGAAGCTGCCGGGCAACATCGTGGTGGACTGCTCGCACTCCAACTCGTGGAAGAAGCCGGAGCTGCAGCCGCTGGTGATGCGCGACGTGATGCACCAGATTCGCGAGGGCAACCGCTCGGTGGTGGGCGTGATGATCGAGAGCTTCATCGAGGCCGGCACCCAGCCCATCCCCGCGGACCTGACGCAGCTGCGCTACGGCTGCTCGGTGACGGATGCGTGCGTGAGCTGGGAGACCACCGAGGAGATGCTGCTGGGCGCCCACGATGTGCTGCGAGGCTCACTGCCGAAGCGCCGCGCGGCGTGAGCCCATGTTCCCCGTGATGGGGTGCCGAGGCTCAGCGCCCGCCGCGTTTGCGCGCCGGAGCCACCTTCCGAGCCGGGCGCTTCGGCGAGCTCTTGCCGGCCGGGCGCTTCGCCGCGCCGCCGGCTCCCTTCCGGGCAGCGGCCTTCCGGGGTGCCGCCTTCTTGGCGGGCTGCCGGTGCGGGGTCAGGAGCGTCTCCAGGGCCCTCATCGCGTCCACGGTGGTGAAGATGCCCTCCACGCGGCCCTCCTGGGCGACGACGGCGGAGCCGTACTTGTGCAGGGCCATGGTGCGCGCCACCTCGAGCAGCGGAGTCCCCGGTGGCACCGTATAGGCCTCCTGGGCCATGGCCTCCTCCACCGCGACCTCCTTCGGGTCCACGCCCTTGAGGGTCTCGATGAGGTGCAGGTCCCTCATGGAGACCATTCCCACCAGCTTTCCGCCCTCCAGCACGGGCAGGTGGCGGATGGCGTGCTCGTTCATCAGCCGATGCGCCTCGGCCAGGGGGCTCTGCGCACCAATGGTGTGCACGACTCGGGTCATGAAGTCATCGACGACATGGGTCATGGCGGTCCCTCGTGTGTTCTCCCGCTTCAAGCTAGCAAGCCGCTGGCCATCCTGAAGCCCGGAGCTTCCGGCGGCGGGGCCCATCTGTTCGGCGCGCATCGTCTGCGTCTGGGCCCGAGAGTGGCGCAAGGGCTGCGTCCGGTTCCCTCGCGGTGGGGGCACGGGGCCTCGTGTGATTCGTGACATGACTCCGGCGGTCATCTACAGTGGGGTGACCGCAGAAGACACACGAGAGGAGTCCCCCGAATGCAGTCCGCGACCGCGCTCCCCGGCTTCGAGCGCCTGTTGGAGGTGTGCCAGCGCCGGGCCCATCCCCTGAAGCTGGAGCCGCCGCTCCCGTCCAGTGGCCCGGTTGCGTCGTCCGTGGCCGGGCAGCCGATGGACCCCCAACTGGCGGCCCTGTATGCGCGCGCGGGCTTTCTCTGGGTGAGGGATGAGCTGTACCTCTTCCCCGCGCGGCATGAGCATCGGCCCGAGCTGCACCGGGTGAACGCGCACTGGCGCAAGGATTGGGTGGCGCCGTTCGGCTCGCTGCTCGTCTTCGCGAAGGACGACCGGCTGGCCTACTGCTACGCCACGGTGCCGTCGCTGGCGGATGGGCGGGGCGTGCAGCCGGTGGTGTGGGTCGACGTCTACGAGGCGTTGTACGCCGTCCCCGTCGCCTCGTGTGTGGACCACTTCTTCACCACCTACGCCCGCTACCTGGAGACCGCTCCGCGACCCCCCGCGGACGAGGAGGACGCTCCTCCACGCAGGAGAACCTTCCCCTGGAACGCTTCCGAGGCCATTGCCCGGGACGCGGAGCTGGTGCGGCGCGTCCAGGCCGGGCACTTCGACTTCCTGATGAAGGAGAGCGCCCGGGCGCGTGAATGGGTGGAGGCGTGGGCGGGCAGGCCTTGGTAGGGGCGTGTGTCCGCACCGTCCACGTACGGCACGCCCTCGGATTCTGTCCGCCTCCTGGGCGCGCTCTTCACGAACTTGTCCAACTGTTGGACAAGTTTGGCGAGACCGTGCCCGGAGCGCTCCCTCTCCCGCTCCATCGGATGGCCTGGTCAGGGCGCAGAACCTGATACGTTGAGGTCCTCCGAGGTAGGCCCCGCGTGTCCACACGACATCCGCCATCCCCCAGCCCCGAGCACCCCATTCTTGTCGGCATGGCGGCCGCCCTGAATCCGCCCGATGACACCTCCCCGCTGCCCGTGGGCACCGTCATTGGCGGAGACGTGGTGGAGGGGGTGCTGGGCCGTGGCGGCTTCGCCACGGTGTACCGGGTGAGAAGTCCCAGCGGCTACGTGTCCGCCCTCAAGTTGCTGCCGCTGGACGAGGGCCCCGAGCGGGCCGAGCGCGCCTGGCGTGAGATGTTGCTGGGCACGCGCCTGAACCACCCCAACCTCGTGCGCCAGTTGGGCGCGGGGAAGTGGCCGCTGGAGAACCCGCGCTATCTGTGGGTCAAGCTGGAGCTGGTGGAGGGCCCCACGCTGGACGCGTGGGGACTGGCGGGCGGGCGCACCGTGGGCGAGGTGATGGAGCGGGTGCTGGAGGTGGCGCGCGCGCTGGCGGTGTCGCACGAAGCGGGAGTCCTCCACCGGGACGTGAAGGAGGCGAACATCCTGGTGAACAAGCACACCGGGCAGGCGGTGCTGGTGGACTTCGGGGTGGGCTGGCACCCGGCGTGCCCCACCCTGACGAAGGGGATGTTTCCTCCGGGCACGCCGGCCTACCGCGCCCCCGAGGCATGGGCCTATGGCCGTGCGCACGCGGGCGAGCCGGGGGCACACTACCGGGCTGGAGTGGGGGATGATTTGTACGCGGTGGGGGTGGTGCTCTACCGGCTGCTGACGGGCCGCTTCCCCTTCCGGCCCGCCGAGCACGGGGGCGAGGACGTGGAGGCGGTGCTGCACCGCGAGCCCCTGCCCCCGCACCTCGTCAACCCACGGGTGCCCCTGGCGGTGGAGGAGGTGTGCCTGCGGCTGTTGGCAAAGACGGCCGAGGCGCGCTACCCGGGCGCGGTGGCGCTGTGCAAGGAACTGGAGGAGCTGCGGGCCCGGACGGACGTGGACTGGGCGCGGGTGCTGTACCCGGAGCGGCGGCGTCCGGAGAAGCCCCGGGCACGCTGGGGCCGACTCCTGGCGGTGGTGGGCGTGGGGTTGGCGGTGGCGTTGGGGGCCTGGTGGCTCGGCTCCAGCCAGGAAGTGGCGCCGGAGGAGCCCACGCCGGAACCTGTGCGGGCCGTGGCCGCGCCTCCTGCCGAGGCGCCTCCTCCCCCGGCCGCCGCCCCGTCGCTGGCGCTCCGAAAGGACAGTGCCCCCGTGAAGCAGCAGCAGACGTCTGGCCCCCAGCCCGAAGCCACCACCAAGCGCCGGGGAGCAGCCATGCGCAACGCATGTCTTGGACTCACCGGCGCCGCCCTCCAGGCCTGCCTGGGCTCGCCGCAGCAGGTACCGTCCGAGCGCCCCGCTCCGCCTCCCCAGGCGTGCCCCACCGGAGCCGTGGAGACCATGACGAACACACTCGGCTTGAGCGTTGGGGAAAGGACGAGCGTGGACTGGAGCGAAGTGCGCGGCAGGGCCGTGCACGTCCAGGAGGACGCGACCCTCCGTGTGGGAGGGGACTGGGAGGCGGGGGCTGATTGGACTGGCAAGGGCTGGAAGGTGGCGCTGCCGGACCAGACCCGCCTCACCGGGAAGCTCTACGTCAAGCAGGGGCGGGTGTACGGCCGCTTCACCGAGGCGCGCACGCCACAAGGGGTGACATACCCGGTGTGCCTGGAGTTGACGGATACGAGTGGCAATGTCGGCCTGGCGCTCCAGCCCGGCAGCGGGCCTGGGAAGATGATGGTAGCCCCCGTCGTGCGAGTGCGGGTGGTGGACCGCTTCCCGTAGGGGAGTCCCGTAGGCGGGACGGACACGACCGGGCAGGAGGTGTGGTAGAGCCCCACTCCTCCGGTCTCGTCCTCGTGAGGTGCCTTCCTCATGCCCGTGCTCTCCGCCGCTGCCCTGTTGCGACTCGTGTTGCTCGCCGTTCCCGTGGACGCCGCACCGCCTGCATGTGAAGCGGGCACGCGCCACCTGGAGCTGACGGCGGACACACCCGGCGAGGCGCTCGCGGTGTGCATCCACCCGGGGCTGCCCACCAATTTCCTCTTCGACGCGAAACTGTGGCGCGTGGAACTGCCCGCCCAGGAACGATTCCGGGTGATAGCGGATGAGACAGGGCTCGCGCTCGTGCCCACGGGGGCGCTCACTCCAGGAGAGCGTGTGCAGGTGCGCTTCACATTCCAGGACGGCGCGGACCCGGCGGGTGTGCGCTTCCTGCTGGTGGTGCACCCCTCCGAGGCCGCGCGGCTGGTACAGGTGACACGCCAGCCGCGCTCGCTCGAGTCCTACCGGGAAGGCGAGCAACAGGCGCAGGCGGAAGCGCGGCAGTGCCGGGAGGACAAGGCGCGCCTGGATGCGGAGTGCAGCGGGCAGCGGGGTCTGTTGGGCCTGCTCGCCCAGAGTCTGCTGGGAGAGGGTGGTATCACCAGCAAGGAAATCGGCCTGAGCGTCATCTCTCGTCCGGGCAATACCCTCGAATCCATGGAGGCGCACAGCTACCGCTTGGACACCGGGCGAGTGGAGGGCGGGCGCAAGATGGTGCGGCTGATGGTGGCGCAGCAGTTACGAAACCACGGGCGCACACCCTGGACACTGGCGGGGGCGGTGCTGGTGGGGCCGAAGGGAGAGGAGTGGAAGGTGCTGGGCGTGTGGACAGATGGGCCCATTCTTCCGGGGAAGAAGCGCAGCGTCGGGGTGGAGGTGGAAATGACGGAGGAAGCGGCACGCGGAACCTTCACCCTGAAGTGGTGGGGCCAGGAGCAGGGTGACAAGGAGGAGTTCTTCGAGGGTGTGGTGTTCCCTTGAAACTTCAGACCTCGATGAATTTGGTGCCGGTGATGCCCTCGGCCTCCATGGCTGTCTTGATGTACTCGGAGACGATGAGGACCACCAGCCAGCCCCAGGGGCGGAAGAGGTGGGCGTCCCCTGTCTTCTCCGGGTCCACCTTCAGACCTCGAACGTTCCGGTATGCGCCTGTCCTGTCTGGCTCGCCATCCTCAGGCCCCCAATAAAACACCTCGTCACACCGGGCATCGTCGATGCAGCGAATGACTTGCAGGGCGTTGAGGATGAACCAGGGCTCCGTTTGCCCCTCCACCTCCACGGGGATGAATTGCACCTCCTTCTGGAGTCCCAGACGCTCGAAGAGCGAGACGACCCGACGGTGGACGACGGGAATCCCCATGGACTCCGTGTATTCGAGTGCAACGCCCGTGGGCTTCACGGACAGACGGATCGGCTCATCGATCTCCAGGACGCGCCCCTCGTTGAATCGCCAGGTGTCGAACAACTCGCGCTTGTCGTCATCAGGCCTGCCTTCGTCCTCACCATCCTTGAAGAGTGGCATTCTCAAATGCCAACGTCCTGGAATGTATTTATCATCATTTATCTTGAAATACCGTCTCGGCCTGGTCATGGCGTCCTCGTGGCCAGCTTGTTGAGCGGAGAGCCCGGCGTGCATACCTCCCCTGCAACCTTGTCGAGCTCCCTCACGAGTTTGGTTCGGCACTCGGCCTGGGATCTACAAGTCCGAAGCGCGTCATTCAATCTCTCGAAAATCTCGCTGTGGTACGCCTTGGGGTGGGGTCCCTTGTGGTCTCGCAGGAAGACGATGTTCGCCGGGTCATCCAGGCTCATACCGGCCTTCTTGAAGAGCCCCTCGAAATCCGGCGTCCAGGGGCCACCGTTGTTCTCCGAGATGTCATTCTTGTTGGTGCACAAGTGGTGGCGCTGGTGACCGTCCTGCCCTGACTCCGCACACGCCCCTGTCGTCCGCGTTGCGCTCACCGCCGACGTCATCGCCGCGGCCGTCGTGTTCGCTGTCGCCCCCATCAGCACCTCCGTTCCGTTCGCCACGCTCACCTGCGCCCTCGTCCCCGCCCCCACCCTCGAGCCGCCCTTCATGCCTCCTCCCGCCATGGCGAAGCGCGGCGGTGACACACTCGCCCACAGCCCTCCCTTCGGCACCTCCGGTAACCCTCGCGCCAGCTTCGCCCCCGCCACCGTCACCAGCACTCTCAGCCCTACTCCTCCCAGCGCCTTGCCGAAGCGCTCGGCCGCTGCCTCCAACTCCTCCCTCGTCCTCGCGCCTTCCGCCTCCCGGTACAGCGTCAGGCACGCCAGCCCTACGTTGTAGAGTTCCGCCGCGCTGTACGTCAGCAGCAGTCCCAGCGTGATTGCTCCGGCCAGGGCCTTGCTGAACACCGGCTCGGGTGCCGCCCAGGCCAGCATGTACAGCGCCAGGGACGTCCCCACCGACAACAGCACGGCCGGTGAGCTGAACAACTCCAGCGCCGCCTCCCCACGCCCGCTCCCATGTAGCGCGGCGAGAGCTTCAGCGCCTGAAACCACCTGGCACCCTCCAGAGAGCCCGGAAGCTCCATCAGGGGAGCGCCCAGCAGCGCCTCGTACTCCTCGCGCACCCGCCGCTCCAGCGCCGAGGGGCGGGTGTCCGACGGAGGCGCCAGGCCCGCCATCGTCCGCGTATGGGCCTCCGACAGCAGGCTCAGCCCTGGCCTCGGCTTCGCCTCCTTGAACTCGCCTTCCAGTGCCGCCACCACCTCGCGCGCCTCCTCC
>NZ_JPMI01000268.1 GCF_000733295.1 Archangium violaceum Cb vi76
CTCGCCTATCCTGTCTGGCTCGCCATCCTCAGGCCCCCAGTAAAACACCTCGTCACACCGGGCATCGTCGATGCAGCGAATGACTTGCAGGGCGTTGAGGATGAACCAGGGCTCCGCTTGCCCCTCCACCTCCACGGGGATGAACTGCACCTCCTTCTGGAGTCCCAGACGCTCGAAGAGCGAGACGACCCGACGGTGGACGACGGGAATCCCCATGGACTCCGTGTATTCGAGTGCAACGCCCGTGGGCTTCACGGACAAACGGATTGGTCTCTCGATTTCAAGGACTCTCCCTTCCCTGAACCGCCAGAGGTCGAACAACTCGCGCTCGTCATCGTCCTTGGTTCCAGTCTCATCCTCGCCATCCTTGAAGAGCGGCATCCTTAAATGCCAACGCCCTGGGATGTATTTGTTTTCGTACATTTCATAATACCTCGACTGGGCCGTCATGGCTTCCTCGTAGCGAGCTTGTTGAGTGTGGAGCCCGGTGTACAAACGTCGTCTGCGATCCTGTCGAGTTCTTCCACGAGCTTCGCTCGGCAATCGGCGCGGGTCCTACAAAGTTTAAGCTTATCACTCAATCGCTTGAAAATATCACTGTGGTACGCCTCGGGGTGCGGCCCCTTGTGGTCTCGCAGATAGACGATGTTCGCTGGGTCATCCAGGCTCATCCCCGCCCGCGCGAAGAGTGTTTCGAAATCCGGCGTCCAGGGGCCGCCGTTGTTTTCTGATATGTCATTCTTGTTGGTGCACAGGTGGTGGCGATGGTGGCCGTCTCGTCCCGACTCCGCGCAGGCCCCCGTCGTCCTCGTCGCGCTCACCGCCGACGTCACCGCCGCGGCCGTCGTGCTCGCCGTCACCCCCATCAGCACCACCGTGCCGTTCGCCACGCTCACCTGCGCCTTCGTCCCCGCTCCCACCCTCACGCTTCCCCGCGCGCCTCCTCCCGCCATGGCGAAGCGCGGCGGTGACACACTCGCCCACAGCCCTCCCTTCGGCACCTCCGGCAACCCTCGTGCCAGCTTCGCCCCCGCCACCGTCACCAGCACTCTCAGCCCTACTCCTCCCAGCGCCTTGCCGAAGCGCTCGGCCGCCGCCTCCAACTCCTCCCTCGTCCTCGCGCCTTCCGCCTCCCGGTACAGCGTCAGGCACGCAAGCCCCACTTTGTAGAGTTCCACCGCGCTGTACGTCAGCAGCAGTCCCAGCGTGACTGCTCCGGCCAAGGCCTTGCTGAACACCGGCTCGGGTGCCGCCCAGGCCAGCATGTACAGCGCCAGGGACGTCCCCACCGACAACAGCACGGCAGGTGAGCTGAACAACTCCAGCGCCGCCTCCCCACGCCCGCTCCCATGTAGCGCGGCGAGAGCTTCAGCGCCTGAAACCACCTGGCACTCTCCAGAGAGCCCGGAAGCTCCATCAGGGGAGCGCCCAGCAGCGCCTCGTACTCCTCGCGCACCCGCCGCTCCAGCGCCGAGGGGTGGGGGTCCGACGGTGGCACCAGGCCCGCCATCGTCCGTGTATGGGCCTCCGACAGCAGACGCAGCCCTGGCCTCGGCTTGGCCTCCTTGAACTCGCCTTCCAGTGCCGCTACCACCTCGCGTGCATCCTCT
>NZ_JPMI01000269.1 GCF_000733295.1 Archangium violaceum Cb vi76
TTCGCCTATCCTGTCTGGCTCGCCATCCTCAGGCCCCCAATAAAACACCTCGTCACACCGGGCATCGTCGATGCAGCGAATGACTTGCAGGGCGTTGAGGATGAACCAGGGCTCCGCTTGCCCCTCCACCTCCACGGGGATGAACTGCACCTCCTTCTGGAGTCCCAGACGCTCGAAGAGCGAGACGACCTGACGGTGGACAACGGGAATCCCCATGGACTCCGTGTATTCGAGTGCAATGCCCGTGGGCTTCACGGACAGACGGATTGGCTCATCGATCTCCAGGACGCGCCCCTCGTTGAATCGCCAAGTATCGAACAACTCGCGCCTGTCGTCATCAGGCCTGCCCGCGTCCTCGCCATCCTTGAAGAGCGGCATTCTCAAATGCCAACGCCCTGGGATGTATACGTCGTCGTATATTTCGTAATACTTCATCTGGGCAGTCATGGTTCTTTCTTGGTATGCGCGCGCGGGTTTCCTCTGGGTGAGGGATGAGTTCTATCTCTTCCCCATGCGGCACGAGCGTCGGCCCGAGCTGCACCGGGTGAACGTGCACGAGCGTAGGGCCCGGCGTACGACTTCCTGATGAAGGAGAGCGCTTGAGCGCGAATGGGGGGGAGACGTGGGCGGGTAGGCCTTCGTGGAAGTCGCCTGCCGCGAGTGCGAGGCTAGCCTGTGCCCCTGTTTCGTTTGATGGTGCTTCCTCTTCTGGAGGACAGGCGAGGATCAGACTTTCTCATCGGGCAGGAGCGCGCGCAGCAGTTCGTCGTCGGGCCCAAGCGGGCGCCAACCGGGGGGCGGTGGCGTGGCAAGGAGCGCATCACCGATCCGCCTTACGCGCTCCTTTTGGGTCTCTGGGGTGAACGTCCCCCAACGGGCAAGTGCATGTGCGACGTCGAACCGGTTGGCGTCGTCGAGCACGGTTGGCCAGCCGTTGGGGATTGCTTCAGCCAGCTCGCGCACGAGTTGCCCGCGTATCAAGCGAGTGACCCTGTGGCTTCTCTCCGCCTCGGCGAGCAACCCGCTGAACACCTGCACTCCCGCGATGTCGTCCGGACCCAGCTCCTCGGCCAGCGCCACCAGCGAAGACGTGGGGCGCGCCTCGGCGAAGGCGGTGAGCGAGTCGTACCCTCGCTCGCGGACCCGCTCGTACAGGCGCACCTTCCAGTTACCCTCCCAGGAACGTCCGTCGGTCATCGCTCATTTCCCTCGGCAGCGGACGAAGTTCATCGGGATGTCGTACAATTTCATATAGCCCGCTACGGACTTCAAGACCTCGTTCCGCGTCAACATCCGGCCAGTCTTGGTCTCGGTCTCGTACAGCGCCTCCATGATCATCCGGTTCCATTCACCGGGCCATTCGCGTCCCAGCTTCCAGTTTCCACCGCCATGAATTGCCTGGTGGTGTGCCTGCTGCAGCGTGACACAGAACCACTCGATGCTCAGCTTGCCGGTGAAGCCACGCTTCTCGAACCACTCGCGGAACTTCTTGGGCATGACGTGGTGCCGCGGTGGCTCGGCCATGCCGGCCCCTGTTTTGCCCGTCACGCGCATGCCCCGCACCTCGGGGCTGTCGCCTAGCGCCTCGCGCACGCCCCTGGGCAGCGCACCGTGTGCCTCCGCCATCATCATCTGGCCGGCCTGAATCCGCACGGCGGCGCTGACGGCGGGCACGGAGAGGACGCCCGCGCGCACCAACTGACGCATCATCTCCACCCACTCGGCGGACGCCACCAGACGCGTGCCCACCATCACGCCGCTGGAGCCCACCATGAGGCCCGCGCCGAGTGTGGCGGGACCGGCTCGCGGCAGCATCCGGGGCAGTGAGAACCTCAGCGCCGACAGCAGGGTGAGCGCCTCCATGGCCTCCTGCAGTGCCAGAGCCTTCTGGATGACTTCCGCCCCCTGGCGTATGGCCTCACGGAGTGCGGCGAACTCGCCGGTGAGGTGCTCTACCAGGGCGGGGAGGTCTTGCGCGGCTGCCTCCACTTGTTCTGGCTCCGACGAGGAGAGCGCCGTCATGGCGGGCTCGAGCGTTTTCTGGACGCGGTCCATGTTCATGAACAGCGTCTCCACGCCATGGATGTGCCGGGAGAGCGCCGCGTCGGTGAGGTTGAGGAAGTCGAACCAGACGGCCAGCAGGAGGGAGCCCAGCATGGCGGCCTCCAGTCGTGGGCCAGCAAGTCGCAGGAGGGCGTGTGGACGCAAGAACCCCTCGCTCCGGGCGAGAGGCGCAGCGTCGGAGTGGAGGTGGAGATGCCAGAGGCAGTGGCACGCGGAGCCTTCACCTTGAAGGTGTGGAGCCACGCGGTGAGCGGCAAGAACGGGTTCTTCGATGGCGTGATGTTCCCTCGATGTTGGCTGAAGGTGGGACGAGGTGAGTGTTGTTTGTATGTCATTGAAGATGCCCTGATTGTCCAGGGTGATTCACCTCCTGATACAAGACAAGGCCCGGTTTGGAGTGGGGTCGTGCCGTGGCAACGGTTGTCTCGAACGAGAAGATGGGGGCGTGATGCGGTCTATGAAACTCGTAGTGATGCTTACGCTTTGCTGCGCGGCGGTGGCGTGTGGTGAGGGCAGGGCAGATTTAGTGGGGACGTCCGCTACTCATGTGCCGTCTGGGGTCTCGGCTGATGCGCAGCGCCAGTTGGTGGATTCCTGTGCGCCGCATCAGGCGGGATTCTGGCGATTTGGAAATCACACGCTGTGGCTCGATAGCCGGACCGAGAACCCACCGGGGCGATGTGGTGATCACTCACAAGGGGTCGACATCCTCCATGAGACGCCCGAATGTGAGGCCTCGCAGCCAGGTGCTGCGTGTAACTCGTTTCCTGGTGTCAGGATCGTCCTGAACCCGCCGCGCCTTCCGGCTGACGATTGGTCTCCGAGCGGGCTACGGGATGCTTCGTCCGTTGGATACAGCCCCACTGCTTCTGGTCTTTATGTGCAGTCCTTTGGAAGGAACTCAGATGTGAGTGACCTGGGGCCGCTCATCGCCCCGTCAGGGGTTCATCTGGAGCCGTGGGGCCGTCATCAGGGCCTGCGCATCGATGGGGCGATGAACTCCGGGACGAACCTCAGGGTTGATACATCGCGGGGTTCTCGAGGAATCGCGGTGCATGGAGGCGCCTCCAAAAGCCCTTTTTGTGATGGGGAGGCGCAGAGCCTTGGGTTTGCTTGTAACCGGACAGTGCTTCTGCACTTGAGCGAAGGCAGTGTCGAACTCAAGAACGTGACGCTCTCTCGCAGCGTGACTGCTTGGAACTCGATGGCCTACCGGCTTGCCACGAAGTCGATGGGAGCCGAAGGCTTCACGAATTGGCATGTGAGCGCAAGTGACCCGATTCCAAGGCACTGCGTGTACCATGAGGGGGTGACCGCTGACTCCATCATCAGGGTTACGGCCTATAAGAGAGCAACCAATCTGCAAGTCGCCCACAGCTATGCCATCAAGGATGTCTGGGGTCCCGGAGGGATTTCAGCCGGATGTGCCGGCAGCCAACTCGTCAAGACCGATGCAGCAGGTGTTTACGGGTACGGACCACCACCCTCTGCGCTGGCGGCAAGCGGAGGGTTCAGCGTCTATATCCTGGGCCCGACAGGTACGCCGCTCGATCCAGGTCAGTGGTCACAGGCGGATCGTCCCCAATTCCTCTACGAGGTCATACAACCGCTCGCGGATTGAGCGTCCGTTCCGGCCGGTGATGGGCCGCCGCCGTCAGAAGATGAAGTCGAAGTAGTGCACTTCGGCCCTGAGTCCGGCGCAGGCCATGATGTCCGCCGTCCAGGGCTGGGCCGGCAGGGTTCCCTGCGTTTCGAACACCAGCTCCAGCCGATCCTCGCGCGCCAGTTCCGCCACCCTCGCCGCTTCCACTCCGCGCAGCGTCAGTTGCGTGGGCGAGAACGCCTGGGAGGGCTGTCGGTACTCGAGCAGGATCCGGATGGCCTCCTCCGCCCCTACCCGTCTCAACGACACCTTCGCGTACTCCAGCCCGCTCAGGTCCGCGCTGTCGTTCGTCACGTCCAACTGGAACAGCTTCAGCCGGAAGTCCGTCTCGAGCCGCCCCTCCGGTAGGTCCGCGCCAATCTGCCCCAGCGGGAACTCGAAGGTGTGCACGAGCGTCCTCGAGTCCGGCCCGGCGCCGGGGAACTCGATGTTCCGCTGGCTCTTGCAGATCTCCTCCGTCTCGGCGTTCACCACGAAGAAGGTGTCGGCGATCTTCCGGCAGCCGGGAGCGAGCAGCGTGGTGGCGGTCAGCAGGAGGACGCGGGGAAGGGCACGCATGGTGAAGCCTGTCAGTTGAAGTAGATGAGGAGGCCCAGCTTCGCCACCGGGCTGGAGAGGCCGATGTTGAGCGGCCGGGCGGTGAGCTCCGGATCGTCCGTGGCCTCGAGGATGAAGTCCCTCGCGTTGGGCACCTCGATGAACCAGTAGCTGATGCCCACGCCCCCGAAGAACGTCACGTAGCGCGCGGGCGAGAACTCCAGCCCGACGCTGCCGCTCACCTGGTGGTAGCCCACCTTGCGGATGCCCGTGGCCGGCGTGGTGGGCTGCCCGTGCAGCTGCGTCAGCAGCTTCTCGTAGTCCGCGTTGAAGTAATAGCCATACTCCAGCTCCAGCAGGGGGGAGATGGTCAGCTCGAGTGGAATGAGGCTCAGCCCACCGCGTGCCCCGAAGCCCAGGTTGTTCCGCGTGGCGCCCACATGCGCCCGCGCCCAGCGCCGCGGATGGAGGATGGCCGCGATTCCCAGGCCCTCGGGTGCGCCCGCCACCAGCCTCATGCCGAACCGGGTCTTCCACGGAGGCGCGGCATCGGGATCCGTGGGAGCGGGCGTGGCCACCGTCTCCTCCTGCTCCGAGGCCGGGATGTCCACGTCCTCGGGATCCTGCTGCGCCCGGGCGCCGGGTGACACCGCCAGCATCAACAGACAGGTGAGCGCACGGGCCCACCGGGCATGCCCCCTGACGAGACCCGGTGTGTCCAGGCCGCCCCTCGGATTGACTGTCGTGCGCATCGCTCCGTCCCCTCAGGACCATTCCGGCCCGGAGCGAATCATTCGCGAGCCGGGGCCCGGAGAGAAGCCGCGAACACAGGGTTCACTTCCTGGCAGGGCAGCCAGGCGGACGGGCAGGGGGCCGTGGGTGGAAGTCATCCGCCTGCCCCGGGGAGGGCTCGACCCATGGGCGGGGTCTGCTACGGTGTGCCCTCCGGGTGCCGCTGGCCCGTGGAATTTCTCGATGCTCAAGAAGATCCTGATCGCCTCCGCGACGCTGGTGGGGCTGTTGCTCGCCATCGGTCTGGTGCTGCCCTCGACGTTCCGCGTCGAGCGCTCGATGACCCTCCAGGCCCCGCCCGAGGCGGTCTACCCCTACGTGGCCAACCTCGAGCGCTGGCGCGAGTGGGGGCCGTGGCGCGCGGAGAAGTACCCGGGCAGCCAGTGGACGTTCGGCGGGCCCCAGGAGGGCGTGGGCGCCGTCCACAGCTGGAGTGGCGGGAGCATGGGCAATGGCACCCTGTCCCTCACCCGGGCGGATCCGAAGACGGGCGTGGCCTATGACATGTCCGTGGAGCACGGCCGCTACCTGGTGCACGGCCGTATCTCCTTCGCGCCCGAGGGCCAGGGCACCCGCGTGACGTGGGTGGACGAGGGCGGCGTGGGCGGCAATCCCCTCGCGCACTACCTCGTTCCCCTCATCCGCTCGAGGCTTGGCGGTTACCTCGAGGAGGGCCTGGCGGGGCTCGCGAAGCAGGTGGAGTCGAGCCCGCTCCCGGCCAGTGCCCCGCCCGAGCCGGCGCCCGAGCCAGTTCCGGTGGAGCAGGCCGAGGCTCCGGTGCCGGCCGCTCCCGTGCCGTCCGCGCCTCCTCCCGTGGAGGTCGCGCATGCGCCCGACGCGGGCGAGGGGAGCGCCCCCGTGGCCGTTCCTCCGGTGGAGGCCGCGCATGCGCCCGACGCGGGCGAGGGCACTGCCCCGGTCGCCGTGCCTTCAGCGCCCGAGGGTGAGGCCGCTCCCGCCTCGCCGGGCACGGGGGTTCCCTCCAGCGAGCCGGTTCCCGCGGAGGCCTCGCCGACTGTTCCGGCTCCGACGCCCGCTCCCACTCCGGCTCCGACCGAGGGGCAGACGGCGTCGCCGACCTGACACCGGTGGGCCGCGCGCGGACGTCGCGGGCCCGCGCACCCGCTATGCTGCCCGGCCACCATGTCCGAGCGCTTGCGCACAGAGGTCTCCTCTGGCTCCCGGGTGGAGGTGCCTTCTCCCGAGGACATGCGCCGTCAGCTCGAGGGCCGGGTCGAGGTGGTGGAGGCCTCGCGCGAGCGCTACGCCGCGCTGGAGTCGCTCCTCTCGGGTGGACGGTGGAAGCGGCGTCTGCGCGTGGAGCCCGGTGCGCTCGAGACGGTGCTGCGCCACGAAGCCGCCTTCCATGAGGCCATGGACCGCATCCAGCGCCGCGCCCAGATGGACGGCTGGCCGGTGCACGCCCCGGTGCTCGTCATGCTCCGGGACGTCTGGGTGCTCCGGAGCCGGCTGGAGGCGCTCGTCCGCAAGCGGCTCGATGCGCTGGCGCCCGTGTCGGGTGCGCCTTCGTTGGTGGAGGAGCTCTCCCGGCTCGAGAAGCTCGTCGTCGAGGCCATTCCCCTGGAGCCCATCCCGGGCGAGGTGCGCCTGCTCGAGGGCGACACGGCCGATGCCGTGTTCGTGCTCCGGCTCTACGTGGCGATCATCGGGGCGCTCGTCCTGGGGCCGGGCGTCCACCGCTGGGGCGGAGCGCCCGTGGTGTTCGCGCTGCTGGTGCTGCTCATCGGGCTCATCGTCCAGGGCGTGGTGAGCTCCGGCAGGTACTGGCTCACCAGCCAGCGGCTCGTGTGGAAGCCCTACTCGGGCGAGCCGGTGCAGATACCGCTGCGCTCCGTCCTCGAGGATGGCCTCCAGACCTCCTTCCTCGGCGTGCGCGTCCTGGGCGAGCGGAAGCTCTTCATCCAGGACGTGGCGCGGGGCCATCTCCTCGCGGTCCTGATGGAGCTGCGCCGCCACCCGTCGCTGGACTTCGCGCGCACCGAGCGTCTGGCGGATGTGCTCTGCTTCAAGGTGACCCTCGAGGGGGTGCTCCTCCCGGGCGGCGCGTCCGGGAAGGGCTACGCGGTGCTCCGTCCGGGTTACGTGGCCTTCCTGCCGGAGAACCGGGGCACGCAGGTGCTGCGGGCCATCACCGGCTCGCGCTCCTCCCCGAAGGTGAGGGCGGGCGAGATACCGCACCTCATCGAGCAGCTCCGGTATCTGCCCTCGGAAGCCGGGTTCGATGCGTGCGTGGAGCGCGCCGTGGCCGCCGCGGGAGGCGTGCGCTGGAGCGCGTGGGAATCCCGCTACGACGCGAGCACCCCGGTGTGGAAGGAGATCCGCCTCCAGACCCAGGCGCCGGGTTCGAGCCCGGGCTCCCTGCGCGGCAAGGTGGACTGGAGCCAGCAGGCGGAGGCCATGCGGCTGCTGGCGGACTGGCCCAGGCGCTGAGTGTCGGCGCGCGGACGCGCCCACCTCCCTGGGGACCAATTCCTTGGACCCTGGCACGTGCCCAGTCCCATCGCCCGGGACCCGGAGCTGATGCGGCGCATCCAGGCCGGGCACTGGCGCTTGTCCAAGGGCGCTCGCACGGCTGCATGGCCCAGCGGCCGATAGCGGGGTCGGAGGTGGGTGGGAGGATGGCTTTCCACGCATTCGGGAGGAGAGAGCCCGGCGAGGAGGAGCCCATGAGGTGGCCACGTTACGGAGCGCTGTTGGCGGTGGTGTGCGCGCTGTGGGCAGGCGCGAGCGCAGCGGACGAGGTGCCGGGGGTGGCGCGGGTGAGGTTGTCGGTAGATGAGCCGCCGCGGGTGGAGGGGGTTGCGGAGGTGCGGGCGGGAGGAGTGCTGCGGCTGCGGGCGGTGGTGCCGGGGCGGCTGGAGGTGAAGGTGGGCGGGGAGGTGGAGGCGGAATGCCACCTGGGGTGGGGGGAGGACGAGCGGCTGCGGGTGGACGAGGTGGAAGAGGAAACGCCGTCCCCGCTGCCGCGGGTGGTGAGCCGCGAGCCGGGGCGGGAGGAGGTGGAGGTGGCGCTGCCCGAGGAGGTGGAGGGCGGAGAGGCCTGGGTGGAGGTGAGGTACGCCTGGGGGTGGAGGCACGAGGGCAAGCCGCCGCTGGAGAGGAGGTGGCGGTTGGTGGTGGGAGAGGAGCAGGCGCGGCGGCAGGCGCTGGTGAAGGCTTTCGAGGAGGAGTTTCCGCTGGAGGAGGCGCCAGCCAGGGCGGAGCCCGAAGGGGAGCAGACAGGTGAGGAGCCCGAGTGGTTCGAGGCGTTGGGGTCACCGCAAGTAGTGGCGCACCAGCCGGAGGTGCTGCGGGTGCCGGCGCAGGCCTCGCGCGCGCAGGTGGCAGAGCAACTCTTCGGCGAGGCGGGGGCAGTGGGGGCCTTCGACGAGGAGGCGTGTGAGGGGCCAGAGGACGGCGGAAGCCTCCTGCGCGCCTGCGTGCGGGTGCGGCAGGTGGAGGCCTTGCGGCCGGAGCTGCGGGCACGGGTGCGGCGGGCGCTGGAGGCGCAACTGGAGCGGGAAGAGGCGTGGCTGCGGGGCTGGGAGCCGACGCAGACAGTGGCGCTGGCGGAGCGTGGCCTGGTGTGGGCGCAACGGGCGGAGGTGCGCGATGAGCAGGGGCGCGGCTACTTCGACCGTTACCTCGGGCTGCTGGAGGGCAGGCGGGTGGAGGTGGAGGGGAAGCGGGAGTGGGACTTCCTCGGCGAGGACTCCGAGCAGTTGAAGAAGGCGGTGGCGCTGAGGGCGCGGCAATGGGAGACGGGCTACCGGGTGACGGACGGGGTGCCGGAACTGAAGCCGGGGGACGTGGTGGGGCGGTGCTACTTCACCCTGGGCCTGCCGGCGCGGCGCGCGAGCGTAGCGGTGCGGGTGCTGAGGCCGCTGGTGGAGGAGCGCACCCAGGAGCGCGCGCTGGTACGGCTGCGCAACGGGCCGTGGCGAGGGCCGCGGGCGCTGGTGCCGGGAGAGGACGGGCTGTGGCGAGGCTACGCGGTGGAAGGGGTGAACCTGACGGGGGTGGAGCCTCTGGAGGACGCGGGGACGCGGCTGTACGGGTACTACCCGGGCACGCGTTTCATCCGCCCGGGGGAGTGGCGGCCGGGAGTGGAGGGCCGGGGAGGCGGGCAGGAGGGGCTGAGGCGGGCCCTGCTGGAGCAGGCGCTGGCGGCGGCGACGGCGGAGGAGCCGGAGGCGCTGCTGGGGTTGGACCATGAGGTGCTGGGACTGCTGACGGCCGGACAGCGCCAGGGGCTGCTGGAGACGGTGCTGGGAGGGCCGGCCCTCACCTCGGCGCTGGCGCAAGAGGCGGTGGAGCTGCTGGCGCGCGTGGTGGCGAGCACGCCCGCGGAGGACTTCGCGGCGTTGGAGCGGACACTCATGCACCCGAAGGTGCTGCGGCGGCTGCTGCGCCTGGAGGGCCCCCAGCAAGCGCTGTTGGGGCAGGCCTTCACCCTCCAGGCGCTCGCCTCGGCGCCGCTGCCGCTCGACCCCCTGGAGGCGCTGCCGGGCGTGGAGCTGGGGCGGCAGGGCGAGGAGAGCCACCTGCTCAACGTGGTGGTGGAGCGGACGGGGAGCGGCGACACGCTGCTGCGCCTGGGCCCGGTGCGCCAACGTTTCGAGGCGCGCTACCTCTCCAGCACCGAGGAGCAGCCGCTCAGCCGGGGGCTGCGAGCGCGCGAGTGGGTGAGGGTGGAGCTGCACGGCCCCACGCCCCAGACGCGGCTGATGACGGCGCTGGAGCTGGCGCTGCGCGCCTCGGAGGCGGACAGCGGGCTGGTGTGGGCGGCGGTGGGGCGCCTGGGCGAGCTGCACCTGCTGTACGGGGGCGTGTCGGCGCTGGCGCGCGCGCCGCTGGGAGCGGGGGCGGCGGTGGAAGGGCGCGCGGCGGAGGCGGCGCGCCGGGCGGCGGTGAGGTCGTTCTCGGGGCGGGTGGCGCTGGTAGGGGTGCTGGCGTTGGTGGACAGCCACCGCGAGGAGTTGGAGCGCACCCAGGCGGGGCGCAACTTCCTGGCGGTGCATGACGTGGCGCTGCTGGGGCTGGCGGCGCGGGACGTGAGCCGGCTGGCAACCTCGGGTCTGCCGCGGGAGTGGGCGCGGCAGGGCGGGCTGGTGCTGGGCCTGATGGGGGAGAAGGCCTCGGCGGGGCTGCGCGAGTCGGTGGAGTCGGCGCGGGCGCTGGCGCGAGCAGTGGAGAAGGTGCTGGCCGAGGGCAAGGTGGTGGCCACGGGAGAGGGGCTGACCTTCAACACGCCCGAGGGGGCCGGGGCGCTGCGGCACGCCTGGTTCTCGGTACGGGGGGACATGGCGGCGGAGCGGGCGCTGGGCAGCCTCCAGCGGGCGGGGGTGGCGACGCCGGAGGTGGAGCGGACGCTGAGCGCGCTCAGGAGCCTGGGGGAGCGGAGCGAGGCCTGGGCGCGGGCGTGGAGCGCGGTGGCACGGCGGGCGGCGGCGCTGCCCGCGCCGGAGGCACGCCAGTACCTGGAGGCGGTGGAGTCGCTGCGCGCACAAGCCCAGCCAGCGGCACGGGCCGCGGTGGCGGAGTTGCTGCGCGGCTCGGGGACGCTGACGCACCGGGCGCCGGGCTTGTTCCTCGAGGAAGCCGGGTGGCTGGTGCGCCGTCCAGGGCTGGAGGAGGAGGCACTCACCGCGCTGGCGCGCAAGGCGGTCAGGGGCACGCTGAACCTGCGCTGGCTGGGTACGACAGGGTTGACGGCGGAGGAACTCAACTTCCTGGGCCGGGACGCGATGACGCCCTGGAAGACACTCCAGGAGGCCGCGGAGGCACCCGGTAACCTGAAACTCCAACTGCGGGCGCGCACTGCCCTGCGAGGACTCGCGGGGGAGATGGTGACGGAGCGCTCGGCGCACAGGTTGTTTCCAGGTCACAAGGTGAGCGGGCGGCAGGTGCACATGCAGGACGGGCACATCCTCGACTTCGAATTGGAGGCGGCGGATGGGACGATACGCCGGGCCCTGGAAGTCAAGGGATGGACGGCGGACACCTGGCGCCGGGCCCTCAAGGCCTGGACCCTCGAATCGGCGGGCGCAAGGCTTGAGCCGCGGCAGGAGCAACTCCTCCGGCAGCTCAAGAGACTTGTCGAGCAACTCGAGGACGCGGCGACGTCACCCCGTGGCAAGCCTTTCCTGGTATGTACGGATGAGTTGAGTCAGAAAACCCAGAGGGAACTACAGCGCTTTCTCTCAAGAAATTCCGTGGCGGTCGATATCGAATCGATGAGAGAGGTGGAAATGATAGCAACGACAAAGCGGTTGCGCGCGGCCTTCAATATGCCGGAGAAACTGCCTGGAGCGGGCACTGAGGGAGCACCATGAGCTGGCGACCACCTTGGGTGGTTCTGGTTCCCGGGAAAGCCGCCTGGGTAGAGAAACGGACCCGCGAAATCCTGGAGGAACTAGAAGATGGGAGCGAGCACCATTTCATGGTCGTTCCAGGCAAAGACCGCTATCAAGCCGTCGTGGAGAATGGCTATCAAGACATCGGTCCAGAAATGCTGCTCGGGAGGGAGTTGTCGTATGCGTGCGAGGAGCCTGTTTATGCAATCCAAGGATTCAAGGAAGTATTTCATGTCTCTCGATTCCTGAAGGGAGAGGAGTTCACAGAAGACCAGGAACCGGAGGACCTGGGACGCTCGCTCGGGTGCGTGATGCCCTGGGACAAAGAGCCCCCGAGGAAGCCGTTGAAGAAGAAAGCGCGGACAGTGGCACTGATACAGGGACTCAGCTCGGTCAGGGTGCTCAACTCACTCGCGAAGAAAGCAGGGCGGCCTCTGCCGGCCGGCTATTACCGCATGGAGGAAACTCCCCGAGGATTGCTGCTGACGGATGGTACAAGTGACCTGGGAAATACGGATATTGACTTGTCCTATCGATTCCCCCGCGCAACCATCTATGCGGTCACGGCCACACCGGACCTCGACTTCTTCGACGTCACCATGACGAAAAACAGAAAGACAGAACAATTCGTGCTCCCGCCCGGTAAGACCTCGTTCTTCCCAGTCATCCACGAGGTCATGGGCGAGCGGACGCCCGAGCGGATCCTCGCGGCGCTGGGGATTCCGAAGGAGTGGTTCCGTTTGTGAGCGAGCCCGCTCGGGTCCGCCGCCCCCCCGGTCCGCGCCCGCGCATGCTGCGCGGCAAGGTGGACTGGAGCCAGCAGGCGGAGGCCATGCGGCTGCTGGCGGACTGGCCCAGGCGCTGAGTGTCGGCGCGCGGACGCGCCCACCTCCCTCGAGGCCAGTTCCCTGGTCCCTGGCACGTGTCCAGTCTCGCGGAACTCCGAGAAAGGGTGCGAGAGCCAACTCTCGAAATCCCCGAAGGCTCGGCGAAAGGGCCTATGATCGACGAAGTCGATCAGCGCTTGAAGAGCTGGGTGGGACGGGTGCTCGGGGATGCGCCCGTGTCGCTGGCCGTGCCGGACCGGGACTCGGTGGAGCGGAGCGTGGGGCTCTATCTGCTGGAGCTCGCGCCAGCGCCGCCGCCCCGCACGTCGCGCCGGCCGCCGCTGCGGGTGTCGCTCTGCTACCTCGTCACCGCGGGTGGGGAATCTCCGGAGCGGGCCCACCACCTGCTGGGCGAGCTCGTCTTCGCGGCCATGGAGGAGCCGGGCTTCGAGGTGGACCTGTCGCCCGTGCCGGTGCCGCTGTGGGCGGCGCTGGGGGTGGCTCCGAGGCCCGCCTTCCGCCTGCGCGTGCCGCTGGAGCGCGAGCGTCCGCTGCCGGTCATTCCGCGCGTGCGGGTGCCGCTCATCACCCGGACCGTGCCGGGGACGGTGCTGCTGGGCCGCGTGGTGGGGCCCGGGGACATCCCCATTCCGGATGCCCAGGTGGAGCTGCCGTCCATGGGCCTGAACGCGCGCACCGACGCGAAAGGCCATTTCCGCATCGCCTCGGTGCCCGCCGACACGCCGCTCGGACGGCTGGAGGTGCGTGCGAAGGGAGCAGTGCTCGCGGTGCGTGCCGAGGAGCTCCCCACCGAGGAGGGAGCGCTGTTGGTGCGCCTGCCGTTGAAGGAGGGATGACGTGGCGACGAGCTATCTGACACCCGGTATCTACATCGAAGAGGTGTCCACCGGACCCAAGCCGCTGGAGGCCGCGGGGACGAGCACCGCGGGCTTCGTGGGCAAGGCTCCCAATGCCGGCGCGCGCCTGCACGAGCCGGTGGCCATCAACAACTGGTCCCAGTTCGTGAAGGAGTTCTGCCAGGGCAAGGAGGTGAGGAGCACGCCGCTGTCGCTGGCCGTGTATGGCTTCTTCGAGAACGGCGGGCGGCGGTGCTTCGTCGTCAACATCGGCGACAGCCCCAGCCTGCTGGGCAGCGGGCGCAAGCGCGAGGGCCTGGACGTGCTGCGCGAGGTGGACGAGGTGGCCATCGTCGCGGCGCCCGGCTACACGGACCCGGGCTCGTACAACGCGCTGCTCACCCACGCCGAGCAGATGATGGACCGGGTGGCCGTGCTGGACGCGCCCGAGGACGCCACCGTGGAGCGGCTGTGCGAGGTGGGCACGGTCTCGGCGCCCGTGGCGGGCAAGGAGGGGGAGGCAGGCGCGGGGCCTCGACGCTCCAAGGGCGAGCGGGCCCGGGACTCGAAGTACGGCGCGTTCTATTTCCCGTGGGTCTCCATGTACGACCCGTTCGACCGGAAGCGGCTGGTGAACGCGCCGCCGTCCGGGCACATCGCGGGCATCTACGCGCGGGTGGATGGGACGCGCGGGGTGCACAAGCCGCCGGCCAACGAGGGGGTGAACGCGGCCGAGGGCCTGGCGACGCCGTTGACGCGCGAGGAGCTGGGCGTGCTCAACCAGTGCGGCGTCAACTGCATCCGCTTCTTCCCCCGGGACGGCATCAAGGTGTGGGGCGCGCGGACGCTGTCGAGTGACCCCGAGTGGCGCTACATCAACGTGCGGCGGCTCTTCTGCATGGTGGAGGAGACCATTGGCCAGGGGACGCGCTGGGTGGTGTTCGAGCCCAATGACTTGTCGCTCCGGCGCGCCGTCATCCGGGACGTGAGCGCCTTCCTGCGGCGGCTGTGGCGGGACGGGGCGCTGGTGGGCCGGACGGAGCAGGAGGCGTTCTTCGTGAAGTGCGACGACGAGACGAACCCTCCCGAGGTGGTGGACGCGGGGCAGTTGATCTGCGTCATCGGAATCGCGCCGGTGAAGCCGGCGGAGTTCATCATCTTCCGCATCGGCCAGCACTCGGGCGGTGTGGAGCAGACGGAGGAGGCGGCCCGTGGCTGATCCGAAGCAGGCGGAGAATCCACCCCCGCAGCAGCCAGGTGCCCAGCCGGGAACGCTGGTGGACCCGCTGCGCGCGTACAACTTCAAGCTGGACATCAACGGGGTGAACGAGGGGCACTTCACCGAGTGCCATGGGCTGGAGGTGCAGGTGAACGCGCTGCGCTACCGCGAGGGTGGGGCGGGCGCGGTGGTGCGCAGGCTGGCCGGGCCGGTGGCGTATGGGGACGTCACGCTGCGCTATGGGCTGACGACGTCTCGCGAGCTGTGGAACTGGTTCATGGAGTCGGTGAACGGCACGCCGAGCCGCAAGAACGTCTCCATCTTGATGACGGGACCGGATGGACTGACGGAGGTGTTCCGCTGGAACCTGGTGGATGCCTGGCCCTCGGGGTGGAAGGGCGCGGCGCTGGATGCGCTGGGGCAGATGGTGGCCATCGAGTCCGTCACGCTCGTCTTCGAGTCCATCAACCGTGGCGGCTGAAGGGGCGGACAAGAGCCGGGGCAGGGCCCTGGTGCGCACGGTGGCGCGGTGGGTGAAGGTCTGGGCGGAGTCCGTCCTGAACGAGCCCGCCGTGGAGTTGCCCGTGGAAGACTCCCTCTCCCCCTGGGAGAGGGGTGGGGTGAGGGTCGTCCCTCAGCCGGACGCGGGCCCACCGGAGCACTGGATGCAATGGGTGCGGTCCACGCGGCGAGGCCCGCCCGCGGACTGGGTGGAGCGCGTGCGCCGTGGGGCACCGCATCTGCTCGAGGGACTGGAACTGGAGGAGGTGGCTCCGGTGGAGCCTCCGAGACGGGAGCCCCTGTCCGTCATGGGCTCGGTGCCCGCTCCGCCGCCGAGGCCCCGTGTCCCATTGTCGAGGCCTCCACCCGCCGGCCGCGAGATGCCCGCGCACGTCCCGCTGGTGCGGCCTTCCGTTCCCCAGACTCCGGTGAGCGTGGCTCCCGCCGTGGTGCGCTCCGTAGTGCACTCCGTAGTGCACTCCGCTCCCGCGCCCGTGCGGAGCTCCGGACCGCGTCCGGGTGCGTCCGTGCCGCGTCCACCGCCGGAACGCGAGGCTACCGCTCCGGTGTCTGGCATCGCGCGTCCGGATGTCCGGGTGCCGCCGCGTGAGGGTGGCCCCATTCCCACGGTTCCTCGCACGGGCATTCAGCGAGAGGCGGGCTCCACCCGGGCCCGAGGGCTCTCCTTCCGCCCGCTTCCCGAGACCTCCTCGCCTCCGGAGCGCCAGGGGTTCATGCCCTTGCCCGGGACACGTCCGGTCCAGCAGGAGGGGAACCCGGGTCCGGAGTCCTTCACACCCTCACCCCGTCCCTCTCCCAGAGGGAGAGGGGAGAGGGGCTCGGTCATGGATCCAGGGCTCGCGGTGGGTGCGGCCTCGTTGCCTCCGACGCGGTCTTCGTCGTTCCCGATGCCGGAGCCCTCTGGCCGGGAGACCTCGCGTTCCCGGGAGTCGGCCAGGGCTGAGCCGTCATCCGCGCCCGGCGTGGTGTCTTCTTCCGAAGAAGCCCTGCCCGCATGGCCGGAGCCTCCGGAGCTTCCTTCCCCTGAACCCGGCGATCCACTGGTAGCGCTCCGTCATTGGGAGCGGCTGCGCCGGCTGGAGCGCGAGCAGCGAGGTGAGTGATGGAGCGCGTGGCCTTCCTCATCGAGCCCGAAGGACTCCGGCTGGGCGCGCTGCTCAACCCGGAGACGCTCGTGTTGCGCCGGACGGCGGGTGTTCGGCCCCGGCGCGCGCTGGGTGTGCCGCTCACCGGCTCGGGGCTCATGGACGACCCGCTCCTCTTCACCGGCGGCGGCACCACCGAGCTCAACCTGGAGCTCCTCTTCGACGTGACGCTGGCGGGCTCCTCGGTGACGTCCGAGGACGTGAGGGACCTGACGCGGCCCCTGTGGCAGCTCGCGGAGAACGCGCATGCCGAGGACGGTTACGGCCGGCCCTCGTTGCTGCGTGTCGTCTGGGGCAAGGTGCTGAACATGCCGTGCGTGGTGGCCGCGGTGGCCGAGCGCCTGGAGCACTTCACTCCCACCGGTGCACCCCGGCGCTCCTGGCTCTCGCTGCGCCTGCTGCGGGTGGAAGAGGAGGTGGCCCGGCAGGTGGAGGCTCCGCGCGTCCCCCCGGGCGGCGTCGGCGCCGAGAACGAGCACCTGGCCGGGCAGGTGGCCGCGAGCCTCCCGCCCGAGGCCTTCGACACCCAATCCGTCCTCAGCGGAGGACCGGATCCGGGCTCGGGCCAGCGCCTGGATGAGATCGCCTGGGAGCGCTACAGGGACCCGTCGCTGTGGAGGCTCATCGCCTCGCTCAACGGCATCAACGATCCGATGCACCTGAACACGGGCACGGTGCTGCGCCTGCCACCGGCCTCGGCCATCCGGGGGACGACATGAGGTCCGTCCGGGGACTGCCCGAGCTCCGCGTGGAGGTGGACGGGACGCCCCTGGCGCCCGAGGAGCTGCGTGCCCTGGAGTCGGTGCGCGTCCAACAGCACCTGTCCCTGCCCGCGCTGTGCGAGCTCACCTTCACGGACCCTCGAGGCGCCCTGGCCACGCGGGGCCTGCCTCCGGGAACCGCGCTGCGCGTCTCGGTGGCGGCCCGGCGCGAGCCGCTCTTCGTGGGCGAGGTGACGGCGGTGGAGTACGTGCACGGTGCCTCGGGCACGAGGCAGGTGCGCGTCCGGGGCTATGATCTGCTCCACCGCCTGCGCAAGCGGCAGCCGGTGCGGGTGCACGCGCAGGTGACGCCGAGAGACCTGGCGCGCGAGCTGGTATCGGACCTCGGCCTGTCCGTCGAGGCCTCCGAACCCGGGCCGCTCTCGCACCACCTCATCCAGCACGGACAGTCGGACCTCGAGTTCCTCGTGGAGCAGACGGAGCGCTGCGGCCTGTGGCTGGTGCTGGAGGAGGGCGTGCTGCGTGTGCTGTCCCTGGACGGACATGGAGACCCCATTCCCCTGGTGATGGGCGAGTCGCTGCTGGAGGCGAGCGTGGAGGTGAATGGGGACGCGGCGTGCCGTTCGGTGTCCTCGGCGGGGTGGAACGCCCTGCAGGGCCAGGTCTACACGGCGAGCCCCTCGGGAGGCCGCCTGGGCCGGCGGGTGGAGGCCTCCGTTCCCCCGGAGCGCGTGGGCGGCAGTGGCGAGCGGGCGCTCGTCAACGAGAACGCGGAGGACACCGCGCACGCGGAGGCCCTGGCCCTGGCGGAGCTGGACCACCGGCTGGCGCGCGAGGTGGTGCTCACCGGTGTGGCGGAGGGAGACCCCCGGTTGCGCCCCGGCACGCGCGTGGACGTGCGCGGCGTGGTGCCGGTGGTGGCGGGCCAGTACGTCCTCACCGCCGTCACGCACACCCTGGATGCACAACACGGCTTCCTCTCCGAGCTGTCCTCCGCGCCACCGCCCCGGCGGACCCGGCCGCGCGCCTCCTCGGTGGTGCCGGGCGTGGTGAGCCGGGTGGACGACCCCGACAACAAGGGCCGCGTGCGCGTCTCGCTGCCCACCTGCGGTGACGTGGAGACGGATTGGATGCAGGTGCTCTGCGCGGGCGCTGGCGCGGGCAAGGGCCTGGTGATGCTGCCGGACGTGGGCGACACCGTCTTGCTCGTCCTCTCGGGCGAGGACCCGGCACGCGGCGTGGTGGTGGGCGGCCTCTACGGAGCGAACGGACCCCCGGACACCGGTGTCTCCGGCGCGGCCGTGCGCCGCTTCAACCTGCTCACCCCGGGGGGGCTCAAGCTGCGCCTCAACGACGAGACGCAGACACTCCGGGTCGAGGACCCGCTCGGCAGCTACCTGCAGCTGTCTCCCCATGTCGTCCGCCTGCATGCCGAGACGGCGCTCGAGATAGAGGCCCCCGGCAAATCCGTCACGATCGAAGCCGCCACCATCGATTTCCGGAGGAGGGACTGAATGCGTTGGGTGACCGTGGACGCACTGATGCAGTGCGCGCACCTGGGCAGGATCGGCCTCACCGCGTCACAGTCGTGGGTGACCATCGAGGGCCGCCCGGTGCTCGTGCAGGCGGACCCCGAGGGCCGGCCCATCACGGGCTGCCCCAACATCGGGCCCACCATCAAGCCGTGCACCACCACGCTCGCGGTGCGGGCGGGCTACTCCTCGTGGATCCGCGTGGACGGCAAACCCGTGGTGCTCGACATCGTCACCGGCCTCACGGATGGCACGCCGCCGGGCGTGGTGAAGTACCACTGCACCGCTCCCGGCCAGCCCTTCGTGTCGGAGGACCGATGAACGTTCCCCGCTACCGCGCGTGGCGCTTCCTCCACCCGGACCTGGACCTCGTCGGTGTCGGGCCCGGAGGCCTGCACCTGTCTCCCTCGGGGGGGATCGCCATGGTGCAGGAGGAGGCCTCGGTGCGTCAGGCCATCCTCCTGCTGCTGTCCACCGTGCCCGGTGAGCGTGTCATGCGCCCGGACTACGGCTGCGAGCTGCACCGGCTCGTCTTCGCTCCCAACGACGACACCACCGCCGGCCTCGCCATCCACTACGTGCGCCGCGCCCTGGTGCGCTGGGAGCCTCGAATCGATCTGCTCGACGTGGACGCCAACCGGAGCGCCGAGGAGCCCTTCCGGCTCGACATCTCGCTCGAGTACCGCGTGCGCACCACGCAGCGGACGGAGCGGCTGCGCTTCGGCCTCGACCTCGCGGGAGGGCCCGCCTGATGCCGTTGCCTTCGCCCAACCTGGATGACCGCAGCTTCCAGCAACTCCTCGAGGAGGCGCGCAACCGCATCGCGCGGACGAGCCCCGAGTGGACCGACCTGAGCCCGCATGACCCGGGCATGGTGCTGCTGGAGGTCTTCGCCCACCTGACGGAGACGATGCTCTACCGGCTCAACCGGCTGCCGGAGAAGGCGTACGTCGAGTTCCTCCGCCTGCTCGGCGTGCGCCTGCAACCTCCGAGCGCCGCCACGGTGCGGTTGCGCTTCAGCCTCGCGCGTCCCGCCACCAGCGTGGTGGAGATTGCGCGGGGCACGGGCGTCACCACCTCGCGGGCCGAGGCCGACGCCGAGCCCGTCATCTTCCTCACCGCCGAGCCCGTGCGCATTCCGGTGGGTGGCACGGAGGTGGAAGTGCTCGCCCACCATGGCGAGCAGGTGGAGGCGGAGCTGGCGGGCGTGGGCACGGGAATGCCGGGCCTGTCCGTGACGGCGCGCCGCCCGCCCATCGTGGCGCCCACGGGGGATGGCCGGGACTTGATGGTGGGCGTGGAGGCCCTGCCGGACGAGCTGGACGGCCGTGTGCCGGCGCGCAAGCTGGGGGACAAGACGTTCCGCATCTGGCGCGAGGTGGAGAGCTTCGCCAACCTGCCGCCGGACGAGCCCGCCTACGTGGTGGACCGGATGACGGGCACCCTCACCTTCGCGCCCGCGGCCCGGATGACGGGAGAGGACGGTGCGCTGTCCCCCGAGCCCCGGGCCCTGGCGGCCGTGCCGAAGGCGGGGCGGGCCATCATGCTGTGGTACCTGCGCGGCGGGGGGCTCACCGGCAACGTGGCCGCGGGAGCGCTGGACACCGTCAAGACGGCGCTGCCCGGGGTGAAGGTGACCAACCCCTCGCCGGCCGTGGGAGGCCGCGCGGCGGAGACGCTGGAGAACGCGCTCGTCCGGGGACCGCAGGAGCTGCACTCGCTGGGGCGCGCCATCACCGCCCAGGACTACGAGCGGCTCGCGCTGCGCAGCTCGGGAGCGGTGGCCCGTGCCAAGGCCTTCACCCAGGCCCAGCTCTGGGCGCACGCGCTGCCGGGCGCGGTGGAGGTGTTGCTGGTGCCCTACCTGCCGCCCAACGTGCAGGGGCCCTCGGGCGAGGGCGTCACCCAGGAGTCCCTGCGCCAGCACGAGACGGAGGAGGCCCGCGCCCGCATCGAGACGGCGCTGAACGAGCGGAGGCCCCTGGGCACCACGTGCCAGGTGGGCTGGGCGCGCTACAAGACGGTGCGCGTCCGGGCGCGCGTGGTGGTGCACCGGGCGGAGGACCCGGCCGCGCTGAAGCGTCGCTCGCTGGAGCGGCTGCACCAGGCCCTCAACCCGATGCCCACGAAGCTGCAACCGGGAGGCTGGCGCTTCGGCCAGTCGCTGCGCGTCTCACACGTCTACGACACCCTGCTCGCCGAGCCCGGGGTCAGCTACGTGGACCAGGTGCGCCTGCTGGTGGACGAGGTGCCGAAGGACGTGCGCACGCTCTGCGAGGACACCTTCCAGCCGCGCACCTACTACGCGGGGGGAGACGATGCGCTCTTCCGGACCGTGTCCGACGCGGATGGCTGGGAGCCCGTGGGCCGCTTCCCCGGAGAGCAGGTGGAGGTGGTGGAGGCCCACCCGCAGCGCGCCGGACTGGTGGCCGTGGCCGCGCGGCTGGCGGACGAGCCCCAGCGCTCCCGGCTCCACCTCTCGCTGGACAGCGGCGAGACGTGGCGGCCCACCACGCACACGCTGGACCATGTGGAGGACCTGGCGTGGATGATGCGCGACGGGGTGCCCGTGCTGCTGATGGCCACGCGCGTGGGCCTCTTCGAGCTGGCGGTGCAGGCGGGCGCCACCCCCTTGCAGGTGCTGGTGGACCCCTCGGATCATGACCTGGGCTTCCTCTCCGTGGCCGCCTCCACGGACGCGCGCGGCGGGGTGAGCGTCGCGGTGTCGGGGATGAGCCTGCGTGGCGTGTACCTCTCCAGCAGCGGTGGGCGCGGCAACAGCTTCCGGCACATCGGCCTGCGCGGCCAGGACGTGCGCGTGCTGGAGGTGCAGCGGGACGGTCCGCGCTCCTTCCTCTGGGCGGGGCTGGCCGCGGCCAGTGGCGCGGACCCGGGCAAGGGGTGCTCGAGCTGGGAGTTGCTCGGCTCGGCGGACCCGCCGGACGGGTGGCGCCCCCTGGACAAGAGCTGGGATGGAGGAAGCTGCCTCGCGCTCGCCTTCGATGGGGCCCGGGCCTATGCGGCCACGCACCGGGCGGGCGTGCTGTGGATGGACGCGAGCCGGCGCGAGGCCTCGTGGAGCCGCCCCGGAGTGGACAGCGGGCTGCCCCTGCGCGAGCGCGAGCGACTCTTCCAACCCGTGTTCGCCCTGGCGGCGGCGCCCGGAGGCGGGCTGCTGCTCGCGGGCGGCCCGGCCGGTGTCCATCGCCAGCGCGAGCCCGGGGGCCAGTACGGCAACTGCTCGACGCAGGAGTTCACGGAGAAGGTGACGCTGCCTCCTTCCTGGCTCCTGGTGTCGGGCCCGCATGAGCTCGAGGTGGTGACGGTCGATGAAGCGGAATGAAATCACCCGGCTGCTGCCCGGCGTCTTCCAGCGGACCCTGCACGAGGACGGCCCGCTGGTGGCGTTGATGGACGTGATGGAGGCGCTGCACGCGCCCTCCGAGGCGATGCTGGCCGAGCTGCCCTCGCTCTTCCACCCGCTGCGCGCGCCGGAGCGCTTCGTGCCCTTCCTGGCGCACTGGGTGGACCTGGGCGTGCCCGTCACCACGGGCCTGGGGCGGATGCGCGAGCTGGTGGCCGCGGCGGTGGAATTGTCTCGCTGGCGGGGCACGGCGCGGGGGCTGCTGCTCTTCCTGCGGACGGCCACGGGCCGCGAGGACTTCGTCATCGAGGAGCAGGTGCCGGGCCCCCACGGGCGTCCCCGGCCCTTCCACCTGCGCGTGAGCGCCCCGGCGGAGCTGGCCGCGCACCGGCCCATGGTGGAGGCCATCATCGAGCGGGAGAAGCCCGCCTATGTCACCTACGAGCTGCACTTCGGGCAGCCCACACCAGGAGCGAGCTGATGCCGCGCGCCTTCGACGTCACCGCCACCACGAGCAGCGTGCAGCTGGACGCCGCGGGCCACGGCGAGGTGTCCTTCACCATCTCCAACAAGCTGGGCATGGGCGTGGCCGTCCGCGCCACGGTGGCGCCGGAGGGCAACACCCGGGCCGAGTGGATGAAATTCCCAGACGGGATGGAGCGGACCCTGCCGCCGGATGGGACGGCGGTCATCCCGGTGAGGTTCTCCGCTCCCGCGGGCACGCCGCCGGGCTCCTACGGCTTCGCCCTGATGGTGGCGAGCATCTCCAATCCGGACGAGCACTATGCCCGGGGACCCGCGGTGGCCTTCACCGTGCGGGAAGCGGCGGGGCCCGTGAAGAAACCCTTTCCCTGGTGGCTGGTGGCGCTCGCCGCCGGGGTGCTGCTCATCGTGGGCGTGGTGGTGGCCATCCTCGCCGGGCGTGGGGGGGGGGAAGCGCCCGGGCTGGGCGCGGCCTGCGCGCAGGAGGCGCCGCGGTGCGGGCCGAAGCTCTCCTGCGGCGAGGGCAACGTCTGCGTGGGGGAGCAGGGCTTCCTGGGGTGCGAGCGGAGCGAGCAGTGCGCCACCCTCCGCTGCGAGAAGGGCACCTGCGAGGAGCAGCTCACCCTGGGCGACACCTGCGAGGGCAACGACGACTGCCGCTTGCCGCTGACGTGCCACCAGGGCTTCTGCCTCATCCCCATCGGGGAGAAGTGCACGCACCCCTCCCAGTGTGTCTCGGGCAACTGCTCGGGCCAGCAGTGCCGTCCGGAGGTCTCCGCCTGCCCCATCCGCTGCCCGCTGGGACTGCTCTGCATCGACGGCAGGTGCCAGCGCCCGCGCATCCAGGTGGATCCGCGCCTCCTGCGCGAGCTGACCCCGCAGCGGGTGACACCCGCTCCTTGAACCCCAACTCCCACCCACCTCCCTCCCAGGAGCGAGCCGATGCCACGTGCCTTCGATGTGACCGCGAGCACCGCCGCCGTTCAACTCTCCCCGGGGCGCGACGGGGAGGTGAGCTTCACCGTCTCCAACGCCCTGCACCTGCCCCTGCGGGTGAGGGCCTCCGTGGAGCCGTCCGGAACCGCGCGCTCCGAGTGGATGCGGCTGCGCGAGGAGGAGTCCAGGGAGCTGGCGCCGGATGGCACGGCCGTCTTCACCGTGAAGGTGGCGGTGCCGCCGGGAGCGCCCGAGGGCGAGTACGCCTTCAAGCTGCTGGTGGTGGACGTGGCCAACCCGGACGAGCACTACGCGCGAAGCCCCTCGGTGGCCTTCACCGTGGCGGTGGCTCCGGCGCCCGCGAAGAAGCCCTTCCCCTGGATGTGGGTGGCGCTCGCCGCCGGGGTGCTCCTCCTCGCGGGCGGCGTGGTGGCCTTCCTCCTCTCGCGGGGAGATGGAGATGGCACGGGCGGAAGTGGCGTGTTGCCAGGCCTCTCCCAGCCGTGCGCGGAGGGGGAGCCGCGGTGCGCCGGGGGCCTGGTGTGCACCGGGGAGTCGCTCTGCCTGGGAGATACCGGCTTCGCCTGCGGGGAGGACGCGTCGTGCGCCAGCCAGCGGTGCGTGGAGGGGACGTGCCAGCCGCCGCTGGGGCTGGGCTCGGCGTGCGAGGCGGACCGGGACTGCCTCGAGCCCCTGCGCTGCCACGAGGGCCTGTGCCTGCAACCGGATGGGAGCCCCTGCACCAGCGCGGCCCAGTGCATCTCCAGCCGCTGCGAGGAGGGCACCTGTACCGCCACCGTCCCGCCGGGCGGCGGGTGCACGCGGGACGCGGACTGCGAGAGCCCCGGACGGTGCGAGCGGGGACGGTGCCAGCTTCCCGACGGGCAGTCGTGTACCGGGGACGCGCAGTGCCTCTCGGGCCGGTGTGTCGGGGGGAGCTGCCGGGCCCGTGTCTCCCCGGGGGGCCGCTGCGGGAGCAGCAGTGACTGCGAGCCCCCGGCGCGCTGCGAGAGCAACCGGTGCGTGTTGAGGGAGGGGGCCTCGTGCAGCAGGGGCACCGAGTGCGAGAGCGGCAACTGCCAGAGCGGCATCTGCCGGCCGGAGTGCTTTCCTCCCTGCGGTCCCGGGCGCACCTGCTCCCGCGGGCGGTGTGCCATCGTGCGCCGCCACTGTGACGACAACAGTGACTGCGAGTCCCCCATGCGCTGCAGTGATGGAACCTGCCGCCTGCCCGCGGGCCAGCCCTGTGCCCTGGACAGCCAGTGCCTCTCCGGAAGTTGCGTGCGCTCGAGGTGCCGCTAGACCATGTCCCAGCCCAAGCCCTCCACCGTCCTCCTCATCCTGGCCGTGGTGGCCTGCGTCGCGCTGTACGTGCTGGGCGTGGGCCTGGGCGCGCAGGTGCGCTCCCCTGGAGGCGGCAGCTCCGTCTCCCAGGAGGAGCGGGTGCGGTGGCGGGAGCGCTTCATCAAACCCCCCCGGGTGGCGGAGGAGGACCTGAGCGCCACGGACTGCACGCTCACCGGGGGCACCGTGCGGGTGGTGCGCGGGCGCGAGTGCCAGGTGGCCATCGCGCGCTCGGACGAGCGGGTGCGCACGGTGAACGTGGAGCCCCTGTCGGGGAGCCGGGTGGACGTGAGGCTCGTGCCGGTGGGAGGGGCCGCGGTGCCCGCCCGCCTCGAGGGCGTGGACGAGCGCCGGGAGCTCGACGTGCCGGAAGAGGGGGCCACGCTGACGCTGACGTGCACCGTGGCGGCGCGCAATACCTCCGAGTGCCCGGTGCGGCTGCGCTGAGGCTCAGAGCGCGGTGCGCTTGAATTTCCCAAGCCGCGCGACCGTTTACGCTTTCAGCCTGGAAGCGGGCGGCACCATCAACCGCAATAGCCCCCGCTCCTCGAGCGCCCTCTGCGTTCGCCAGGCAAGCGCCACGTGCTCCGGATTGTTGGGGGTCAGTCGCTCCGGGGTGAGTGTCACGAGCGTTCCCTTGTCACCCACGGGCTCGACACGCACCGGCGCGGGAAGGACAGGCACCTCGCCCCGGGCCCGCGAGAGGTACGTCATCCAGCCCACGAAGCAGCCCAGCTGGCTGCCGCCAGAGAGTTCCTTCCACAGCCCGTCTACCGTAGCGACTGCCCATTCTGGCTCCCAGGCCACCGCCATGGCACGCATGGCGGCGGCGACAACAGGCACCGTGACCAGGCGCTCGTGCCCCAGGGCCTCCCTCGGAAGTGAGAGCCAGAGGTAGTTCGGCGCAAACTCCGCCTTCGACCCACACCTGAGCATGACCGATCCGCCCCGGCCCTGTTCCAGATGCCCCGTCCAGGCGCCGAACGCAAACCCGTCATCCAGGATCTGGTACTTCTCTCGTCCGAAGCATCTACGGAAGGTCTCGCGAGTGGGCTCAAAGCCGAGCTGCAGCGCCTCCCGGGCGGAGTGGCCCTTCTCGTACCATTGGGTGAAGTCGGGATGGCTCCCAGACAGGAGGCGGAAGAATGCCTCCGCGCGCCGAGCGCATTCTTCGGCCGGCTCCGGCCGGTGTCCCCAATACGCTTTGATTCCGTACCGCTCACTCATGCGCGGCCATCCTCACTTCACCGGCGGGGTGTAAACGACTTCTATGGAGCCAAGGTTCGCCTCGTCGAAATGCTTGCGAAGCACGGCTACCATTCGAGGCTCGGCGACGTGCCAGCGGATGGTCCGCCCGGCCGCCATCTGATACTGACGTGCGGCTTGCTTGAGCATGTCGTCCAGGCCTCCGTAGAACTCCAGCGTAGGCTCGAGGTCCTTGTCGAACCAGTGAGCGTACCCGCGCGCCTTGCCTTCGAGTAGCACGCCCTCAGTCGGCTCAAAGCCGTCATACTCGACGCACTTCCCATTCCTGCACACCTTGTAGCACCAGCCGCTCGGGGCGCCCGTCACCTGGGCCTGGTAGGCCCGGGCCTGCTCCGACATGCTCGAGGTGTCCTCCACCCACTGCCCGGGTCCTCCAATCGGAGGCCACCCACCACCGCCTCCCGCGCCCGGTGCGCCCGTGCTGGCCATGTGCAGCACGTAGGTGGCGCTCAGCGCCGGCGCGGCCGCGGTGGCAACACTTCCAATGGGGACAGCCACCAGGCGCACCGCCAGGAGCCCTTCCCCCGAAAGCGATAGCAGCGGCACTGTGAGGCTCTCCAGCTTGCCGCCCCAGGCCGCCACCTTCGCCGTGCCCGCACCGGCCGTGCCCACTGTCAGCACCGCGCCCGTGGCCAGCCGCGACACGGTGCGCACCTTCTCGGCGTAGGGCTTGTGGCGGAACTCCTCCCACAGCTGCGGCGAGTTCTCGTAGAGCAGCCTCACCGCGCCCGGCAGTTGTGCGAGCCCCTCCAGCGTCTCGCCCGTGTAGAACGCGAGCCGATAGAGGCCTTCCACCATGTCCACCACCGCGAGCACCGCCCCCTCGGCTACCGCCAGCGCCGGGTTGTCGTCGGGCGCGTAGGGGCCCGCCGGACGAGCCCCCTTCGGCACCTCGAGTCCCTGGTCCACCAGAAACAGGCGCCCGCCCTCGATGGCGTAGAACGGCCCCACCTCGAAGCGTCCGGCCCGGAGCGTTCCGTCCTCGGCGAGCACCACCTGACCGGCCTTCTGGACAGCGCTCCCCGTTGTGGACCTCACCAGGTACCCGTCCGGCCGCAGCACCAGCAGCCGCGAGAAGCGCCGCATCCGTGCGTGGAGTTCGTCCCGCGTCACGGCCTCGCCGCCAGCGGCCACCTCCAGGAGCAGGTGCGCCGCCATCCTCCGGAGCCCGAAGTTGCCGAGCGTCAGCGGCGTGGACAGCAGATGGGGCAGCAACTCCATCGCCTGCCGAGGTGCGAGCGTGCGCCCGTCCTTCGGCAGCGCCGTGCTGGGAACGCCCGCCTGCGCGAGGAAGCCCTGGAAGTAGTCGAGCGTCATGGGCACCTCGAAGGGCCGTCCGTCGCCTACTCCATCGGGCCAACCAACGCCCTTCCCCTCCAGCTCCTCCTCGTCGGCCACGCTCACGCGCCGCGTTCGATGCCGGACCTCCCACGGCGCCCCGGCCTCGTCGGCAACCACCACCGCCACCTCCGCCTCGCGGCCCCCGACCTCCCCGGCGGCGCCCTCCAGGTCCTCGTCGGCGCCGCTGGCCTCCGCGGCCGACGCCGCCAAGGCGTGGCTCGCGACCTCCGATGGCCTGGGACTGGCCCGCTGCACCCGCCACCGCTGTCTCCCGTCCCCCAGGTTTCCGCCCATCGGGTAGCCCGTCGCACACGCCGTCTGCAGCCCGATGAGCACCAGCGCCATCAGGCGCCACGTCCTCCACGGCCAGCTCCGTGCGCTACACCCAGCCTCGAGCTGCGTACCGCCGCCCTCCCCCGCCCCAGGACTCCGGTGCTCCTTCAACATGGCGCTGGCCCTTCCCCCAGGAAACAACCCTGGAGAGTAGGATGCATGACACCCAGTCCTGAAGGGGGGACGGCCCTCACGCAGGCCCGGAGTCCCAGCTGCCCCTGCTGTGCGCACGGAGGGGGCCGCGGGCCTCGAGAGCGCCGGGGGCTGGATGTGCCGGAAGAGGGTGCCACGCTGTCGCTGACGTGCACCGTGGCGGCGCGCAACACCTCCGAGTGCCCGGTGCGGCTGCGCTGAGGCTCAGAGCGCGGTGCGCTTGAGCTTGAGCACGCGGAGGATGGAGACGAGCGCGCCGATGAAGAGCACCACGGCCCAGACGAGGCCGAGGAGGGCGACGATGATGGCGCCGATGGCATCGGTGATGCTCACGAGGACGAGGGGCACCCACCCATGCAGGAGGCTGACGAGGGCGCCGGCCAGCAGCGAGGTGAGCACGAGCAGCACCAGCCCCTTGTTCTGGAGGAAGCGCGGGTGGGCGAGCGCCAGACAGATGAGGGCGGCCACCTTGAAGCTCATGAGGAGGCCGAGCGTGGCGGAGGCGCCGCCGCGGTTGAAGAAACCCCAGATGGCCAGGTAGGCGATGGTGCCGAAGGGCACGGCGGTGAACAGGGACACCATGAGCAACAGCAGGCCGATGGCGCCCACGAGCATGGTGATGCCGGCGATGAGGGCCACGAGGGCGCCCACCAGGGACACCACGCCCTGCACCTGGCCGTGGACGCGCTCGGGGACGAGCAGGCTGGCGCCCATGAGCCCGAGGGTGAGCAGCACCAGCCCGTCGACGAGTGCCAGGTAGGGGATGCCCATGCCCGGGGTGGGCTCGTTGCGGCGCTGCATGTCGAGCACCTCGTCGACACTCACGTCGTCCTGGGCGCCCTCGCTGCGCAGGTTGGCCTCGATGTCCGCGCGGCTGGCGACGGGGCGGGGCAGCAGGATGGAGGCGCCCACCTCCACGAGGACACACAGGCCGAACAACACCAGTGCCGCGATGAACAGTGGCTTGCGCAGCTCCATGTGTGGACTCCCCCGGGCCCGCCCCCGCCGCCACGAGCCGCGTGGGAGGATAAGCATGGGAGGTGGGCCCGGCTGAAAGGGGCGCCGCGTCTGTCCAGGTGCGGACTGGCACCAGGGCATGAAAGCGCTCCATGCCCCGCTCGCTGGCTTGCCATGGCCGGGCCCCTGCACTAGTGCTCCCCTCATGGCCGACGTGCTTCCCGAGGCGTTCCTCCGTGCTGTTGCCGATGGTTTCCCCGCGGACTTCCTGACCCGCGAGCCTGGCGAGCTCCAGGAGTACGGGCGCGACTGGACGCGCGTTCATTCTCCCGCCCCCAGCGCGGTGGCCTTCCCGCGCACCACGGACGAGGTGGCGCGGCTGCTGGCCCTGTGCAACCAGTACCGGGTGCCGGTGGTGCCCTCGGGTGGGCGCACGGGCCTGGCGGCCGGAGCGGTGGCCGCGCGGGGCGAGCTGGTGCTGTCCCTCCAGCGGATGAACCGGATGGAGCCGGTGGAGCTGCTCGGCAACACGGTGCGCGTGCAGGCCGGAGCCGTCACCGAGGCCGTGCACCACCACTGCGCCGAGCACGGCCTCACGTGGCCGGTGGACTTCGCCTCCAAGGGTTCGAGCCAGGTGGGTGGCAACATCGCCACCAACGCGGGCGGGGTGAAGGTCATCCGCTACGGCCTCACGCGCCAGTGGGTGCTGGGCCTGCAGGTGGTGACGGCGCAGGGGCAGGTGTTGGAGCTCAACGGCGCGCTGGAGAAGAACAACACCGGCGCGGACCTGCGCCAGCTCTTCATCGGCAGCGAGGGCACGCTGGGCATCATCACCGAGGCCACGCTCAAGCTGACGCCGCTGCCGGGCAAGCAGGATGTGTTCCTCTTCGCCGTGCCGGACGTGGCCGCCGTGCTGCGGCTGTTCCGCGAGGCCCGCCGTGCTCCGTTGCTGCTGAGCGCCTACGAGTTCTTCACCGACAAGTGCCTGGCGCGGGTGCAGCGTCACCGCAAGCTGCGCTCGCCCTTCGAGGCCCCGAGCGGGTGCTACGTGCTGATGGAGGCCGAGGGCAAGGACGCCGCCGAGGTGGAGGGCTGGCTGGGCTCGCTCTTCGAGCGGGGGCTGGTGACGGACGGCACCATGGCACAGAGTCCCTCGCAGGCCATCGAGCTGTGGGCCCTGCGTGAGAGCATCAGCGAGAGCCTGTCGGCCACGGGGCTGCCGCACAAGAACGACGTGTCGCTGCCGGTGGCGAACCTGGAGGCCTTCTGCTCCGAGATGGACGCGGTCTTCGGCGAGCGCTACCCGGGCTGGGAGATCGCCCTGTTCGGCCACATCGGGGACGGCAACCTCCACATCAACATCATGAAGCCCGAGGGCATGGAGAAGGCCGAGTTCCTCGCGCACACGAAGAAGGCCGACCCCACGATGTTCGAGCTGGTGCGCAAGCACGGCGGCAGCATCTCGGCCGAGCACGGCATCGGCCTGCTGAAGAAGGACTACCTGGCCTTCTCGCGCTCGCCCGCCGAGCTCGAGATGCTGCGCACGCTCAAGCGCGCCTTGGATCCGAACAACATCCTCAACCCGGGGAAGATCCTCGACGTGTGAGGGGCCCTCTGGTTCTCCGAGTCGCCTGAGCCCGGTGAATCCCTTTCAGGGAAGTGACCGCATATCCCCTCTCCCCTCGGGAGAGGGTCGGGGTGAGGGTATCTGCACCTGTTCTTCAACCCAAGGAACCCAGTGTGGACAGGGGTTCAACCCGGGATTCGAGGCACCCTCACCCCGT
>NZ_JPMI01000270.1 GCF_000733295.1 Archangium violaceum Cb vi76
GGGNGGTATCTGCACCTGTTCTTCAACCCAAGGAACCCAGTGTGGACAGGGGTTCAACCCGGGATTCGAGGCACCCTCACCCCGTCCCTCTCCCGGAGGGCGAGGGAAAATGGACGCGCTTGTTCCCCGGGGCACTCATTCACGGACATCGCTGACGCGAATCAGGACACGATGCGCGTCTTGATGTCCGTCTGCAGGCCCGCGATGGCCTGGCACACCGGGTTGGCCACGTCCTGGTCCAGGTCCATCAACAGGTAGCCGATGTTCGCGTCCGTGCTCAGCACCTGCGCGTGGATGTTGGCGTTGAGGTCCGAGACGATCTTGTTGATGTCGCGGAGCACGCCCGGCGTGTTGCGGTGCACGTTGAGGATGCGGTGTGTCTTGGGGATCAGCGGCGTCTCCACCTGCGGGAAGTTCACCGCCCCCGTCGTGGCTCCGCTGCGCACGAACTTGATGAGCGAGGTGGCCACTTCCTTGCCAATCGCCGCCTGCGCCTCCTCCGTGGAGCCGCCGATGTGCGGCGTGAGGATGACGTTGGGCAGCCCCTGCAGCTCGGTGGCGAAGCCGTCGCTGTTCGTCTCCGGCTCCGTCGGGTAGACGTCCACCGCCGCGCCACTCAGGTGCCCCGAGCGCAGTGCGTTCGCCAGCGCGGGAATATCCACCACCGTGCCCCGGCTCGCGTTGATGAGGCAGCTTCCCTTGCGCATCCGCGCCAGCGCGGGCGGGCCAATCATCCACTCCGTGGACGGCGTGGCCGGCACGTGCAGCGTCACGAAGTCCGAGTTCTCCAGCAGCTCGCTCAGCGTGGCCGTGGGCCTCGAGTTGCCCAGCGGCAGCTTCGTCATGACGTCGTAGAAGAGCACGCGCATGCCCATGGACTCGGCCAGCACGCCCACCTGGGTGCCAATGTGCCCGTAGCCGACAATCCCCAGCGTCTTGCCGCGCACCTCGTGGCTTCCCGTGGCCACCTTGCGCCACTGGCCCAGGTGCACCTCGCGGTTGCGGTCCCCCAGCTGACGCGTGAGCATGACGATCTCCGCGATGACCAGCTCCGCCACGCTGCGCGTGTTGCTGAAGGGGGCGTTGAAGACGGGCACCCCGTGGACGTTGGCCGACTTCAGGTCCACCTGGTTGGTGCCGATGCAGAAGGCTCCCACCGCCAGCAGGTTGGGGGCCTTGGCCAGCGCCGGCTCCCACACGTTCGTCTTGCTGCGGATGCCCAGCAGGTGCACGCCCTGGATGCGCTCCTCCAGCTCCTCGGGCTTGAGCGCTCCCTTGAGCCGCTCCACCGAGTAGCCCTCCGCCGCGAGCATCTCCTCGGCGGATGCGTGGATGTTCTCCAGCAGCAGGACCTTCAGGGGGCCTTCGATGGACACCGGAGTGGAGGGCGACGGGAACTTGGGCGTGCTCATATGAAGCACCGCGTTAGATCCCGCCCCCCGGGCTGTCAAGCGTCTGCTGCGCCCACACCGGGGCCGCCCGTCACGAGGGCGAGCGGCCCGGTGTGTCCGGGTGTGGCCTACTGGATGGTGTAGGCCACCGTTCCGCTGCAGCTGTTGCTGGAGTAGCAGCCGGCGCGGATCTGATACGCGCCAGCCGCCCCCGAGGGGACGGTGTACGTGAGGTACGACAGGGTGCCGCAGCCGCTGCCGTCGTCGTTGACGGCCACCTGCGTGCCCGTGGGGCCGTACAGCCGCAGGTAGGTGTCACCCGTACCGGAACCGCCGCTCACCGTGCAGGTGCCCAGCCGGAGGACCTGGCCGGCCGCCGCCGTCACGCTGTGGTTGACGGTGTTCTGCTGGGCGCTGTTGGTGTTGCTGGCGCTGAAGTTGAACGAGCCGCTGGTGCCACCGCCGCCCGAGCCCGGCGTCACCTTCCACACCACGGTGCCGCCGCAGCTGCCGCTGGAGTAGCAGCCACCGCGGATGGTGAAGGAGCCGGCCGCCGGCACGGTGTACTTGATGTAGGAGCCACGGCCGCCGCACGAGTCATCGTTGTTGGCCACCTCGGTGCCCGCGCCGTTGTTGAGGCGCAGGAAGGAGTCACCGTCCACCACGGCGCCGTCCACGCCGCAGGTGCCCAGCTCCACCACGTCGCCCGCGGCGAACGTGAGCGTCTTGTCCACCGTGTTCTGCTGGGCGCTGTTGGTGTTGCTCGCCGTGTACGCGTACGAGTTGGGCGGAGGCGGAGGCGGAGGCGGCAGGCCGCTGCACAGCTGCGTGTTGCCGTTGTTCGTCGCGGTGCAGTAGGCGCGGATGGCCGGGTAGACGTAGGTGATGTCCTCGCCGCGGCAGCCCGTCTCGCTGCACACGTTCACCACCCGGCAGCTGCCGCTGGTGACGTAGTCCGTCTCGCCGCGCACGAGGATGCCCGCCACCGTGTAGGTGCTCGTCTCGTACACGCCCGAGCCCGAGTTGCCACCGAAGGTGTCCGTGGAGGCGATGAAGTAGTCCAGCGTGCCCGAGCGCGTGTCACGCACCGAGCCGCCCGAGTCGATCTTGAAGGGGATGCCGCTGCCGCTGCCGATGACGGCCACGTTCTGCCCCACCGTCAGCGCGGTGTTGCCCGTGCGCACCGGCGCCGGGGTGAAACGCGGCGTGGCCGGCCGGTCCAGCCGCAGCACGGCGAAGTCCAGGTTCTGCCCGTTCACCGTTCCCTGCTGGCGCGCGACGATGGCGGCGCAGCTGTAGATGTCCGCCGTGGTGACCGTCTGCAGCGTGCCCGCCGCGGTGCGGTAGTAGTTGAAGACGAGCCGCGTATCGGCGCAGGCCGAGGCGCTGGTGACGCAGTGGCCCGCGGTGAGCACCAGGTCGTCCGCGATGAGCGTGCCCGAGCAGAAGGCCGACGTCGGATCATCCCGGAAGCGCTCGGTGGAGCACAGGTTGTAGGCGGTGCCCAGCGCCGAGCCGGTGAAGGTGACGTTGTTGGGGTTGGAGGCGTTGAAGTCGGACGGGTTCATCAGCGCCACCGTGGCCTGCTGGGCGCGCAGGCGCAGCGTGGCGTTCGAGTGCGCGTAGACGTCCTGCCGGTTGTCCGTGCCGTAGACGACTTCGCTCTGCTTCTCGCCGAGCTCCTTGGCCGGCACGCCCTGGGCCGCGTCCAGCTCCTCCGCGGGACCACACGCCGCGAGCGTGAGGGTGCACATCAACGTGCCCACGAGGGGCCGGGCCATCCGCCCGAACCGGGGATGTCGCATGGGGATTCGCTCCTGTTTTTCTTTGGGGGTGAGAAAACCACGCCAGACTGGGAAGCCGGGCAACCCCATGATGCCCCAAATAAACCCTACGAGGGCATACGTTTGGACGGAGCGTGCGTGGGAGGCCATCCCACGGGTGCGGCGGACTACTCGTCGTCGGGGTTGCGCAGCCAGGCCAGGGCGGCCTCGCGCGTCTCGAAGGTGCGCGTGGGGATGGTGAGCATGGCCTGCTTCGTCATGCGCCAGGCCTGGAGGCCGGAGGCGGCATCACTCACCACGCGCGCCGAGCGCTTCATCCCGTGCAGCTGCGCGAAGGCGTTGAGGCTGGCCATGGTGGCCACCATCTCCGGCGGCATCACACGCAGCTGCCCCTGGTCCACCAGCGCGCTCCAGGGGCCGCCCATGCGGATGATCGTCTCGCGGATGCGCTTGAGGTAGTCCGTCACGTCCTCCGCCGTGGGCTGCGGGGGATAGACGACGTCGATGATGCGGTCTGCCTCGTAGACGGTGATCTGAAAGGGCATGCGGGGCGCACTCTAGCCTCAGAGGGGCCCAGGTCGAAAACCCCGTCAGCTCTCCTTTTTCCGGCCGTCCCTGGAGGCGGGCCGGAACGGCCGGAAAGGGGGAGTCATGAACAGGAAGCTGTATGTGCTGAGCGCGGTGTTGGGGTCTCTGCCGGCCCTGTTTCCGGTGACGTGCTCCCCGTGGGCGTCTTCCGGGCAGAAGCGGGTGGAGGAGTCGCGGGGTGGTGCGTCGAGGCGGACGGAGCGGTTCATCGGCGGCAACGAGGCCGTGGTTCCTCCGTCCTCCCAGGTGGCTCCGGGCCTGGAGCCCGGCGTCCCGGCGCACCCGTGCGAGCTCATCACGGTGATGCAGGTGCCGTGTGACCCCGCCTCGGCCACGTGCGAGTACACGTATTGGCAGTGCCCCGAGAGCGTGGAGCCGCTCCGGGCGTAGGGGGCCCCGGCCCCGGGCGAGCATCCCGGGCCCGATGGCCTGCCTGTCCTACGCCCGGGTGGCCGAGCCGTGGGGCGCCGGGACGCGGGCGTCCTTGGCGCTCCTCTTCGCGGGTTCCTAGCTTGGCACAGGCCCTGGGTCCGGCGCGTGCCGGCCCGGGACAGGGGCCAGGGGACCTGGCCCGGGAGGTCCGTATGGGGACGCGAGTGAAGCGCTTGGGAGCGGTCGTGCTGGCGGCGGTGCTGGGCGGCGCGGGGTGCGCGGGGACGAAGGAGGCGGCGCGGGACGTGGAGTCCGCGGTGCCCGGCCTCTCGCAGAAGGAGGAGGGCGTGGTGACGAACGTCGACAAGGACTCCCACCGCATCGCCGTGAAGAGCGTGAGCGAGCCGTCCGCGCAGGAGGTGTGGTTCGCCCTCACTCCGGACACGAAGCTGGAGCGCGACGGGCAGCGGGTGGGCTGGGATGACCTCGACGAGGGCACGCCGGTGCGCGTGAGCTTCGAGCCGGCCGCGGGCGCCGAGAAGACGTACAAGGTGGAGCTCCTCACGGGCCAGCAGGCGGAGGAGGTGAAGCAGAAGGCCGAGCTCCTCGGCCACTAGGGCCCGGCGCGGGCATCCGTGTGGGAACGGGAATGACGCGGGCGGGGTGGGGCGTGCTCCTCGCGCTGGGCGTGGGGAGCCAGGTGGCGGGGGCGGCGCCCTGGTCCAAGCTGCGCGAGCTGTCCGTCACCGTGGGGGCAGGCGTGGAGGGCTACACCCTGAACCTGGCGCCGCTCATCGAGCCTGGGGTCACGTACGGGGTGATGCTGGACGTCCTGCCCCCTCCGTTGCTGGGCGTGCTGGACGTGGGCCTGGAGGCGGGCTTCTCGGGCGCGGTGAATGGGCTCGACACGCGCGATCCCCAGGCCTCGGCGGACGGCGTGGAACTGGTGCGCCATGGCTTCCACGCGGCGGCCACCGTGGCCCTCTTCCGCTCGAGGGTGCGGCCCTACGTGATGGGCGGCCTGGGCCTCAGCGTCTACAACATCCGCGGCACCGTGCGGGGCTTCGGCGATGACCTCGTGGGCAATGTCCCGCTCGGACTGGGCGTGCGCGCGTCCTTCCGGGGCCTCACCGCCGACGCGCGCCTCCACTACACCGTCCTCTTCGATCAGCGCTACGTCACCGGCGCGCCCGTGTCCAACGTGGGCGAGCCCGCGGCGCTCACCGTCGGGAAGGCGGGCCGCTACTCCGGCACGCTCAACCTCGGCGTGACGTGGTGACGGCCCGGCCCACCCGCTTCAGTTCACCGGAGCGGGGCCCGCGCCCTTCAGGTGCTTGTCCAGGAAGCCGAGCATCCGCGAGTAGGCCTCCACCTCGTTCTTGCGCTTGCTGAAGCCGTGGCCCTCGTCGGGGAAGATGACGTACTCCACGGGGACGCCGTTCTTCTTCACCGCCTGGACGATCTCATCCGACTCGGGCTGGATGACGCGCGGATCATTGGCGCCCTGGAGGACGAGCAGCGGCTTGGAAATCTTCTCCGCGTGGAAGAGGGGAGAAATCTCGCGCAGCATCTGCTCCTGCTTCGCCGGGTCGCCCATCTCCTTGTAGAGGGCCTCGCGCTGGCTCTCCCACCAGGGGGGGATGTTCTGGAGGGTGCGCAGCCAGTTGGACACGCCGAAGATGTCCACGCCCACCTTGAAGGCATCCGGGTGGAAGGCGAGCGCGGCCAGCGTCATGTAGCCGCCGTAGCTGCCGCCAGCGATGCCGATGCGCTCGGCGTCCACGTAGGGCAGGCTGGCCAGGTACTTCTTCGCCTCGAGGCAGTCGAGCAGCGGCTCGCGGCCGTGCTTCTGGTCATCCGCGCCGTAGAAGCTCTTGCCGTAGCCGGAGCTGCCGCGGTTGTTGATGCCCAGCACCACGTAGCCATGGTTGGCGAGGTACTGCTGGATCGCCGCGTAGCCCTTGCGCGTCTGTCCACCCGGGCCACCGTGCACCCAGACGATGGCGGGCGCCTTGGCGGTGGCGGTGGCCTGGTGCGGCTTGTAGAGGATGTTGGGAATCTCCATCCCGTCGAAGGACTTGAAGCGCACCACCTCGGCGTCGACGAGGTCCTTCGCGTCGATGTCCCGGTTCAGCGCGTCGGTGAGGCGGGTGACCTTCTTCGTGCCGAAGTCATAGACGTGGAGGTTGGACGGAGAGCGGTCTCCGTTGTGGTAGAAGGCCATCCGCTTCTCGCTGTCGGAGATGGTCACCGAGGTGATGTCTCCCTCGGGCAGTTTCGGCAGCGCCAGGGGCTTGCCGGCCTTGACGTCGTGCACGCGGATGACGGTGCGGCCGTCCTCGTTGATGGCGGTGACGCGGTAGCCACCCTTGCGCGAGAAGGAGGTGTACATCACGTCCCAGTCCGCGCGCTCGACAACCTCCGTCTTGCCGGTGGCCAGCTCGTAGCGGGCCACGTGCTTGAACTCGGAGTCCTGGTTCGTGAGGAAGTAGAGGGCCGTGGAGGCCGGATCGAAGCTGCTCACGGTGAAGTACACGTCTCCCTGGTGCGGGGTGATGTGCTTCAGCTCCTTCGTCTCCACGTTGTAGAGGTGGATGTCCGTGTCCTGGTTGGTGCGTGGCTTGTTGAAGGCCAGCCACTTCCCGTCGAGCGACACGTCCGAGATGTTGAAGCCCTGCTCGTTCTGGTAGACGAGCGTGCGCGCGTACGTCTTCGCGTCGTAGCGGTAGAGGTCGAAGAAGCGCGCGTCGCGCTCGTTGGTGAGGACGTAGAAGGCCGAGTCGTCCTGGTTCCAGCCCATGAAGCGGGCCTTGAGCTTCTCGCCGGGCGTGAGGTCTCGCTCCTTGCCGTCCGGGGTGCGCACGTAGAGGTGGCTCTGCTCGTTGCCCCCCTGGTCGCGAGAGATGAGGATGCGCTCGTCCTTGGGGAAGAAGCTCTCGGAGTAGGTGGAGTCCGTCTTGGATTGCGTGAGCGCCTTCGCCTTCCCGCCGGTGAGCGGCACGGTGTAGGCGTTGAAGATGCCGCTCTCGTTGGAGGTGAAGAGGACGCGCTTCTCGTCCGGAGAGAAGGAGGCGCCGCCGAGCTTCGTCGTCGCCATGAACTGCTCGATGGAGTACTGCTTCGAGGGCCGCGTGCTGGCCGGGGCCCGTGCCGTTGCCGGTGCCTTCTTGGGCGCCGCGAGCGCGAGGGTGGGCACGAGCGCGGCCGCCGCCAGCACTCGCAGGAGGGTGGACCTGGGTTGCATGAAGTCTCCACGGGGAAGATGAATCGCCTGCCGGACACTCTACCTACGGGGAGTGCTCCTCCCGATTTCCCGCCATCCCACCCCTGAATTTCTTCCCGCTTACCGGCATGGCACTCGGGGACGGGGTGGCCAACCCATTGGAATCCATGAGGTGGAGCGTGGCACGCGGCGCGCAATGAAGAGCGCACGGGTTGGGGGTCGGGGGTGGGTTGAGGGGATTGGGGCCGGGAGCGCTCGGGCGGGTCGGGGTGGTGGGGGGACGGGGGGCGCCCGAGCGCGTGTAGTTCGTTCGTTGGGGGCGTGTGGCGTGGGGGGTGGTCGTGGGCGTGCGGCGGATGCGGCTGGGCGAGCTGTGGGTGGCGAGCGGGCTGTTGGCGTCGGCGCAGGTGGAGACGGCGCTCGCCTTCCAGGCGCGGTGGCGGTGCAGGTTGGGGGAGGCCGCGGTGCGGATGGGACTGCTCGGGCCGGAGCAGTTGCTCATCTCGTTGGCTCGTCAGCTCCAGGTGCCCTTCATCCGCCGCGAGGGTCTGGAGCGCATTCCAGAAGGCATGGTGCGGTGCGTGCCGCCGCGGGTGCTCGAGCGCCTGCGGATGTGCCCGTTGCGGGTGGAGTGGCGTGACGAGGTGCGCGGCACCGTCTTCGTGGCCACCAGCGAGCCGGGCAACCTGGTGAAGCTCGACGACATGGCCTTCGCCACCGGCTGCTCGGTGCGCCCGGTGCTCGCGCTCGCCGAGGACATCGAGCACCTGCTGGGGCGCGTGGGAGTCCTCGCCGCGCGCGAGCGCTCCCGCGAGCGCTCCATCGAGCTCAATCCCGAGGACGCGCACGTGCGCCTGCGCATCACCCGGGACTATTTCGCGCTCTAGCGCTTCGGGCCAGGCGGATGGAGAGCGCGAGTCGCGTTACGTGCCTGCTTCCATTTTGGATCACACGCCCTCCTGCCCTCCAGGGCAGCGCGGGGCCGGTGGTCTTCTCCAGGGGAAGGGAGTGGAAGGTCTCTTCGTTTTGGTGGCGATGGAAGGACCTCCCTCCTCTTCGAGCGATGCAGTTTCTCCTGGTCATGCCCCCAACCCGCGGAACAAATTGGCCTCGCCTGTGATGGAGTGGGTCGATTGGAGTGATGCGTTCGTTCGGGCCACGTCGTGGCTGGATGATGTTCACGCGCAAATCACCCAGGGCGGAGACGTTCAGTCCGGCATGGAGTCCCTGCACCGGGGACTGCGGACCCTTCGCCGCAAGTGGGACCGGGAGGAGTGGCGCCGCTTCTGCCTGGAAGCCGTGCGCACCCACCCTCTGCGTGAAGTCATCCACCAGTGTCCCTTCACCCGTCATGCGTTCGAGCGTCCCCGTGGCTACGCGGGGGACGCCGAGCTCATCGACTACCTCTACAACGACCACGCGCACGTGGACGGCCTGGAGTACCAGGGCCGGGAAATCTACCGCTACATGCATGACCAGCCGAGCGCGCGCAGCGTGCGCGAGCGGCGCGAATTGCTGGCGGCGGAGATCGACTCCACCGCCGAGCGGGTGCACCTGCCGCGCATCCTCTCCGTGGCGTGTGGCTACCTGCGCGAGGCGGAGTTGTCCACGGCCGTGCGAGACCACCGGCTCGGCGAGCTGATCGCCTTCGATCAGGATCCGCTCTGCCTGGCGGAGATCGCCCGGGAGTTCCCCACCGGTCCGGTGCGGACGGTGTGCGGCTCGGTGCGCTCCCTGCTCCTGGGGAAGACCTCCTTCCGGGACATGGACTTCGTCTATTCGGCGGGCCTGTACGACTACCTGGCCGAGGGCACCGCCGCACGGCTCACCCGGCTGCTCTTCCACATGCTGCGCTCGGGCGGAAAGCTGCTGGTGGCCAACTTCGCCGTCATCCCCCCCGAGTCCGGGTACATGGAAGCCTTCATGGACTGGTGGCTCGTCTACCGCGACGAGAGCCAGATGCGGGCCCTCACCGCGGAGATAGACCCTTCCGAGCTGGCCGAGGTGAAGCTGTTCCGCGACAGCGTGGACAACGTCATCTACCTGTCGCTCACCCGCCGCTGAAGCTCAGTGCGTCTCATGCGCCTCGCGCGGCTCCTCGGGGCCGCGGCGGGGCAGCGTGACGGTGAAGGTGGCGCCCTTGCCCAGGGCGCTCTCCACCTCGATGGTGCCCCCGAGCGCCTGGACGATTTCCCGGACGATCCACAGCCCGATGCCGAAGCCGCCGTAGTGGCGCACGGACACGGCGCGCTCGAAGCGCTCGAAGATGCGCGCCGCGTCCTCCTCGGCGATGCCGATGCCCTCGTCGCGCACCCGGAGCCGCGCCTGGGTGGCGTCTCCCTCGACGGTGATTTCGATGGGACGGCCCGCGCCATACTTCGTCGCGTTGGTGAGCAGGTTGACCACCACCTGCTCCAGCCGCATGGCGTCCCAGTGGCCCACCATGACGGAGGGCAGGCTCAGCCGCGGCTCGCACTCGGCGCGGGTGAGCGCCTCGCGTGAGCGATCCACCACGCCGCGCACCAGCTGCACCAGGTCCACGTCCTCGAGCTTGCCCAGCATCTGTCCCTGGGCGATGCGCGAGATGTCCAGCAGCTCGTTCACCAGCTTGCCCAGGCGCTGCGTCTGGAGGTTGGCGGACTCCAGCTTGGCACCGAGCCGCTCCGGGGGCAGCCGCTCCAGTCCCTGGCGCACCTGCGACATGAGGCCCTGGATGTGGAGCTGCAGCGAGGTGAGGGGCGTCTTCAGCTCGTGCGCGGCGATGGAGAGGAAGTCGTCGCGGCGCCGCACCGCCTCCTGCTCCTCGCGGTAGAGCCGGCCCCGCTCCTCGGAGAGGGCGGCCATGCGCTCGAAGCCCTCGGCGTTCTCCAGCGCGGCGCCCGCCAGGATGCAGACGAAGGAGGCCAGCCGCTCCTCGTCCTCACCGAAGAGCTCGCCCACCTGACGGTGGCTGACGCACACGCACGCCACCGTCTTGCCGCGCACCTGGATGGGCGCGCACAGCAGCGAGCGAACGCCCAGCAACTCCATGCTCTCGCTGACGCCGCCGGGCATGCCCTGGCCCATCACCGCCGGGCGTCCCGTCTCCAGCGTCCGGGCGATGGCGGTCCGGCCCACGCCCGCGGACGCGAGCTCGTCCTCGGGCAGCAGCGCCTCCGGGTCGAACACCACGCAGTGCTCCGGGCGCAGCAGCTCCATCATGGAGCGGCGCGCGGCGTCGAACACCGCCTCGCGGGTGAGGGCGGAGGCGATGCGCCGGCCCGCGTCCAGCACGCGGGGGAAGCGGTCCGCCAGGGACAGGGTGTCCGAGCGCTCCGCGCTCCCAGCGCTCTCCTGTCCCAGCCCCTGCTCCAGCTCCTGCAACTCGCGGGTGCCCGTCTCCAGGTCCGCGGCGGCGCCCGGCCAGCCGAGTGCCCGGCCCACCTGCCCTCGCGCCAGCAGCGTCTGGGCGCGCTCGTGGCGCATGCCCAGCTCGTTGGCCACGCTCAGGCCCTGCTCCAGCCAGCGGCGGGCACGGCGCGCGTGTCCGGACATGGCCGCCAGCAGGGCCCGCTCGCGCAGGGCGTGCGGGAGGTTGTTGCGGTAGGTGTTCGCCACGTCGTGCGCGCGCCGGGCCACGTGCTCGGCCCGTTTCAGCAGCGCCTTGCGCTCATGCGGGGCCAGGGGGGACACCTGCTCGGCGCTCTGACGCAGGGCGGTGGCCAGCCAGCCCGGAATGGGCGACACGTACTCCGAATGCAGGTGGGCCGCCTCGGCGATGCGCTGCGCTTCCTCCAGCGTGGCCACCGCGCCCTCGGCGTCCCCCTCGCGCAACTGACGGATGGCCTCCGCCTGGAGCACGCCCGAGTGCGATTGGGGATCCGCCTCCGGGTTGGAGATCTCCCCCTCGAGCAGCCCGCGGGGGATGCGGCCTCCCGAGGCCTTGCCCCAGGCCTCCAGCGCCAGCCGCACCGCGTACCTGTCTCCAATGGCCAGGGCCTCGCCGTGCAGCCGCTGGCTGGCCTCCAGCGCCTCCTTCAACTTCCCCTGCCGGTACAGGCACATGATGGTGTTGAAGGTGGCGTTGTTGACCTCCCAGCGGTCTCCCGTCCGGTCCAGCAGCCGTACCGCCTCGCGGCATTTATCGATGCTCTCCTCGAAGCGGCTCTCCGCGTAGAGGGCCAGGGCGTAGAAGTGCAACGTCTGTCCTTGTCCCCACACGTCGCCCATCTCCCGGCGCATGGCCAGGGACTTCTCCGCGTAGGCGTTGGCCCGGCGGAACCAGGGCAGGGTGGTCATCGCGGGCGAGTGCTCCGAGTAGGCCTGGGCCAGCTCGGGTGTGGGCGGGTAGCGCTCGGCGATGTTGAGGTCTCTCAGGTGGGCCCAGATGACGGCCATGCGGCCGCGCAGGTACCAGTAGTTGTAGGCCAGCCGGCTGTAGATATGGACGGCCAGCAGGTCCTCCTCGCTCTCCTCGAGGGGACGGCGCGCCAGCCACAGCCTGGGCAGCAGGGTATGGCCCGCCTGGACGCCCACCTCCCAGAGGGCCGCCAGGCTCAACGCGGCGGACGAGCGGGGCACGAAGCGGCCGAGCAGCCGGAGGGCCTGCTCCATGGCCGCGTTGCCCTCGTCCACGTTGCCGCGCCGGAAGGCCAGCTCGCCCAGCTTGGCCAGCGTGCGAGCCTGATCCAACCGGTTATGGGCGAGCGACTGGGCGAGCGTGAGCTGTTGTTGGGCGGCGTCATAGCCGCCGCGCAGCATGAGCACGTCCCCGAAGCCGGCGCTGATGCGGAAGCGGATGCCCGGGTCGGCCCCGGACGCGCCCCGCTCGGCGATGCGGTAGTTGTGCTCCGCCGTCTCCAGGGCGAACTGCTGCCGGGCCCGTTCTGCGGCCACCAGCGCGTACGGCAGGGCCTGGGTGTACTCGCCCGCGGCGTCGAAGTGGTAGGCCAGCTCGAAGGGGTCCGCCGGCGGGTTGGCCGCGATGGCGCGCGCCGCCAGCCGGTGCAGCTCCCGGCGCTCCTCGGGCTTGAGCAGGCCCAGCAGCGCCTCGCGCAGCTTGTCGTGGACGAAGGTGTAGCGGCCGCTCGTGCCTTCCCACAGCATGTGCCGGCGCCGCGGCTCCACCAGCCCCGCCACCACCCGCTCGCGCGTCGTGCCCGACAGGCTCGCCACCCGCTCCAGGTCGAAGTTCTTGCCCAGCACCGCGCCCACCGACAGCAGGCGCAGGGACTCCGGCGGCAGCAGCTTCAGCCGGCGCACCAGGAAGGAGGCCGCCTGCCGCGAGGAGCGCACGTGCGCCATGGCCTCGGGCTCCACCTGCCAGCCCCGGGGCCCCGGCACCAGCGCGCCGTCCTCCACCAGTCCGTGCAGCACCGCCGAGGCCATGAAGGGATTGCCCTCGGACAGCCGCACCACCAGTTCCATCGCCTCGCGCGGCAGCGTGCCGGCCATGGACTCCAGCATGCGCGCCACGTCCGCGGGCCCGAAGGCCGTCAGCCGCAGGTGCGCCGCCGGGTTGAGCCGGCGCAGCACATGGCCGGGGCCCACCTCCTCGCTGCGGAAGGACACGATGATCATCACGTGCCCGCCCACGCTGCGGCGTGCCTGCTGCCAGCTCTCCAATGACCGGAGCGTCGGCTCATCCGCCCACTGACAATCCTCGAGCAGCACCACCGAGGGCTCCGCCTCCGTGCCCAGCGCGCCCAGCAGCGTGGTGAGGGCCCAGGTGCCACGGCTCTCGCCCAGGGACTCGGGGCCCAGGCCCTGCTGGGCGGGGCGCAGCACCGGCTGCAACTGCGGCAGCACCGTGCACACCGAGGCCGCCTGCTCCTGCAACCGCTCGCGCAGCAACTCCGCCAGCGCGGGCCGCTCCAGGGCCGCCGAGGCGATGCCCGAGGCCACGTCCGCGAAGAGCTGGAAGGGCCGTTGCGCGGACTGGGCCACGGCCTGTCCTTGTAGCAACCAGGCCCGGTGCTGGCGCGCGCGCGTGGCGAACTCCTCCAGCAGCCGGCTCTTGCCTCCACCGCTCTCGGCCTCCACCACCAGCAGCCGCCCCGGCTCCGTGCGGGCGCGCTCCAGCTCACGCTCCAGCAGCGCCAGCTCCTCGTGCCGGCCCACGAAGGAGGGCTCGGTGAGGCTGTGGCGCATGTCATGGGCGCCCGCCACCAGCTCGGGATCCTGCTCGCCCCGGGCCAGCGCGGCCTCGATGGCGCGCAGGTCCTCTCGCGCGGACTCGGCGGACTGGTAGCGGTCCTGGGGATCCGTCTGCAGCAGACGCGAGACGACCTCCTCCAGCGCGCGGGGCACCTCCACACCGGTGGTGCGCAGCCGGGGCCGGCTGGTGAGGTGCTGGCGCAACACCTCGCCCACGGAGGCGCCGTCGAAGGCCGGGTGGCCGGCGAGCGCCTCGAAGAGGACGGTGCCCACCGCGTACAGGTCCGAAGTGGCCTCCACCGGACGGTTGAGGAGCCCGGCCTGCTCGGGCGAGAGGTAGCGCGCGGTGCCCACCGGCAGGTCGCGCAGGGACGGGTCCAGCCGTTCACTGCGCGCCAGGCCAAAGTCCACCAACGTGGCGCGGGTGAGGGTGGGACGGCCCTCGACGATGATGTTGGAGGGCTTCACATCCCGGTGGAGGATGCCGTGGGCGTGCGTCTCGGCGAGGGCGGCCAGCACACACTGGCCCACGATGAGCGCCTCGGGAACGGACAGGGTGCCGCTGGCGAGCCGCTCCTGGAGCGATGCCCCGGCCACGAAGGGCGTCACCAGGAAGAGCAGGTCTCCCCCGGTGCCGAAGTGCAGGACGGGCACGAGGTAGGGGCTGTGCAGGGAGCGCAGCACGCCGGCCTCGTGCTCCAGACGCTGGCGGGCGGTGGAGACCAGGGACAGGGCGGATGTCGTCTTGATGACGAGCCGGGCCCCGGTATGCAGGTCCACCCCGAGCCACGTGGTGATGCCACGGCCCTGCTTGATGCGTTGGGTCAACTCAAAGCGGTTGCCCAGACGCCTGCCGGGATGCGCCCCTTCCAGAGAGGGTCCAGCCTGTTCGTAGCCCTCCGCCATCAATGCCCTCCCCCTCTGGTCGCACCACCTACGGTGGTGGGGTCGGCGCGTCATCGACAAGCTTGGGACCGCCGAGTGCGGTGCCAAGGGGGGCGAGGCGGCTCATGCGCCAGAGGGTAGGGTGCTTCAAATGAGCAGGCGGGCTCACTTCCGCATCCCCTCGGGTATGGGGAGGGCCGCCCGTGCTGTCGCCCGGAGAGCAGGGGAGCGGGCGGACCATGGGGGAAGGGGCCCGTGGCGGACGCGGGTCCCTTCCCCAGGGAACTGCTCGGACTGAAGGGCTACTTGTACTCCACCGTCAGCGTGGCGCCGGTGCCCTCGGTGAGGAAGAGGTACGAGGTACCCGAGGGGTTCTGCTTGAACTGGAGCCGGGCCTGCGTCTTGCCCGTCCTGTTGATGGAGGCCAGCCCCGAGGCGTTGAAGTCCGCCGAGCTCTGCGTGCCGGTGGTGAACTTGATGATTTCGGCGACGGCGGAGGCGGTGGCGGCCGCGGCGTAGTCGGTGGTCTCCGTGGTGGCGCTGGTGCCGAACACCCCGTTCTTCAGATCGATGACGAGCGTGTTGCCGGCGGCGGGGTCGGACCACGGGTCACCTCCCGCGGAGGACAGCGTCACCTCGAGCGAGGCGCGCACGAGGGTGGCGGTGTCCGGCAGCGACGAGGTGTCGAACGAGAAGAAGGTCCGGTTGAGCTTCCCGTCGGTGCCCTTGCCGATGGCCGGCGTGGTGATGGTGCCCACCGCGGGCGAGCTCCCATCCGCGTTCGCCTTCACGTACCCGTCATCCGCCGCGATGCTGGAGAAGGACACGGTCGTGGTCCCGCCGCTGGTGTTGTTCACGGTCACCGAGGTGTCGTTGTCCGTGCTCACGTTGTTGGCGGCGTCATAGGCCTTGGCCATGAGCGAGTGGCCGCCGTTGGCCACGCCCGCCGTGTTCCAGGTGAAGACGTACGGGGCCGCCGTGTCGGTGTCCGCCAGCGAGCCGTCGATGTAGAACTCGACCTTCTTCACGCCGGCGGCATCCGTGGCGTTCGCCGTCACGTCCACGGTGCCGCTGACGGTGGCGGCGTTGGCCGGGGCGGTGATGTTCACCGTGGGGGGCGTGGTGTCGGACGAGGCGCTCGGCGGGCCCACGGAGATGCTGTCCACCCACGCCTTCGCACGGCTGACGCTCGAGCCGGTGTCCGTCGCCGTGACGATGAACTTCAGGACGACGGTCCGGTTGGCGTACGCGGACAGGTCGATGTCGGCCCGCTGCGTCCAGGTGGCCTCGGTGGTGGTGCCCATGCCCGTCCGGGTGACGGAGTCCACGACGTTGTCGGTGCCGTTGTTGACCACGACCCTGAAGCTGGCCGAGGCCAGGGTGTTGGCACCAGAGAGGTCCAGCTTGCGCCAGTAGGTGAGCCGGGGGTTGGCGGTGAGCGTCACGCTGACGCTCGCGGTGCGGGTGACGGTGTTGAAGGCCGGCGTGGCGGAGCCCAGGAGGGACTGGCTCCCGGTGATGCCGCTCTGGTCACTGGCGTCGAGCGCCCACTCGGAGATGCTCCAGCCCGGGTTGTCGGGGCCGGCCTTGGAGAAGCGCTCGGTGAAGCGCACGGAGTCCTGGTCCACCGTCACGGACACCGAGGCCGAGGCCGCCGTGTTGCCCGCGGCGTCGTAGGCCCTCGCCTGGAGGTTGTGGACGCCCGGGGTGTACGCCGTGGTGTTCCAGTTGTACGTGTACGGCCCGGCCGCCAGTGACGCGACGCCCTGGCCCACCACGGCGCCGTCGATGAGGAACTCCACCTTGGTAACCCCGGTGTCGTCCGAGGCGGTGACGGCGATGTCCACGGCGCCGGCCACGGTGGAGCCGACGGTGGGGAAGGTGATGGCCACGGTGGGCGCCGTGGTGTCGGAGATGCCGCCCGTCACGGTGACGGAGACGGTGCTGGAGGTGGCGGTGTTGCCCGCGGCGTCATGGGCCCTGGCCACCAGGGTATGGGTTCCATTGGTGGCCGCCGCGGTGTTCCAGCTGTACTCGAAGGGGGACGCCGTGTCGGTGCCCACCAGGGTGTTGTCGATGGAGAACTCCACCTTGGCGATGCCGACGTTGTCCGTGGCGTTGGCCGCCACCCGCACCGTGCCGCTCACGGTGGCGCCGTTGGCCGGCGCGGAGAGGCTCACCGTGGGCGGGACCGCATCGGAGTTGTCGAGCCCGAAGAACTTCGCCACGTACCAGGTGGAGCAGATGTCCGTGTCCAGGATGTACGCGCCCGCCGTGCCGCACGCCGCGCTGCCGCCGGGGAACTTCGTGGCCGGGTCGATGGGCGTGCCATGCCCCATGCCGGTGAGGGCATAGGTCTCCACCAGCACGTTGCCCGCGGCGTCCTTGTAGCCCTTGTGCGGGTAGCCGGCGACCGTGTCATTGACGTCCGCCGTCAGATCGATGCCGTGCACCGCCGTCCACTGCTCCACGGCCTCGTTCTGGTTGGTGTTCTTCACGACGTAGTCGCCCGTGCCGTGCCAGATGGAGATCTTCGGGTAGGGGCCCGTGTAGCCGGGGTAGGCGTTGCGGACCAGGTCCGCCCACGCCGCGGGCGTCTTGTCCGCTCCCGGGCTCATGCAGGAGAACGCTTCGGTCATCGAGGTCGCGCACTTGTACGGGACGCCGGCCATGGGCGCGGCCCCGGCGAAGACGTCCGGGTAGGCCGCGGCCATGACGAGCGTCATCGCGGCGCCCGCGGACAGGCCCGTGACGAAGACGCGGCGACCGTCGATGGCGTGGTCGGCCTTCATCTTGTCGACCATCTGCTTGATGGAGAGCGCCTCGCCCTGGCCTCGCGTGATGTCACCCGGCTCGAACCAGTTGAAGCAGATGTTCTGGTTGTTGCCGCTCACCTGCTCCGGGTACAGCACGTAGAACTTGAGCTGGTCCGCCAGCGCGCTCCAGCCGGTGTTGGGGTACGCGTTGGCCTGCTGGGTACAGCCATGCAGCGCCACCACCAGCGGCGCGTTGGCCGGCATGTTGGCCGGCACGTACTTCCACATCTTCAGATTGCCGGGGTTGGTGCCGAAGCTCGTCACCTGCGTGAACGGGCTCTCGGCAACGCCCAGCGCCTCCAGGGGAGCTGCCTCCTCTGGCGGCGGCATGCCCTCGCACCCGAGCACCGCCAGCGTGAGAAGTGCCCCCACTGCTCCTCCGAAACGACGCTTCATCATGGGTTCTCCCTGGGAAAGGGGAGGTAATGCCTTACCATAATCCCTTGAATGCTGCTTATTGACGCGCAATGTCAAACCCTTGCGAACATGAAGCTAGCATCATGAAAACATGAACCCGGCATCAGGTTGCACCGCCGGGTATGACGCGCGACGTCAAGGCAGGCGGGAGGGGAGAACCTGAACCGGGCATCATACAAACATGAGTCCGGCTTCATGTTACGGTAGTATGCCGCCGCCGCCCGATGGCCGGCTTCGAGCAGGCGTCACCCCGACTCGCGCAGTGCCCCAACGCCGCTCGTCTTCCCACAGGAGCCACACATGAGGATGTCCAGGTTCTCCCTCCGCTTCTACGCGACCGGACTCGCCGCCTGCACGCTGCTTGGATGTCCCACCACGACGGGTGGCGGTAACAAGGACCCGTACTCGGTCCCGGTGACGCTCGAGAACTGTCGCGAGCAGATCGCCGACCTGCAGGAGGCGCTGAAGGCGGAGGGCGTGGACGTAGCGGGCTGGTCCTTCCGGGACGCGGCCCAGATGGCGGAGCCCACGCGCACGGATCGGCAGACGCCCGCCACCTACAAGGACTATGACGGCAAGTACCGCCCGCTGAGCAACCACCCCGGCTGCTCCATCGACAACCTCTACTACGACAAGTCCAACACCTCGACGGCGGAGGGCCGCACGCCCTTCATCGACGGCAACAACGACGGCAAGTGGAACGCGGACAGCACCGTCGGTGTCGCCAACAAGGCCACCGGCCACGTGGACGGGGACCTGGCCCGCATCGAGGGCTATCCCTGCGCCGCCAAGCAGTACACGCAGACCAACGAGGACACCTCCAAGCCCATCGTCATCCTGGTGCACGGCAACTCCACCCGGCCGCACTCCTGGGAGAAGTTCCTCCTGCCGGCGGGCACCGTCATCAACGCCACCTTCGAGAAGGTGCAGTTCAGCCCGGACACCGAGGCGCGCGCGCAGCTCGCCGAGAAGCTGATCTCCGATCGCTACCAGGTCGTCGCCGTGGACTTCCGCACGGACCTGGTCGTCACGGTGGACCCCTCGTCCAACAGCACCTCGGAGAACGCGTCGGGCAACATCGACCACGGCTGGTCCACGCCCATCCTCCAGGGCCTCGTCAAGGCGGTGATGCTCAACAACCCGAACCGGAAGATCGCCCTCGTGGGCCACTCGCTGGGCGTGACGGTGGTGCGCGATGCGCTGCGCCGGCTGTACGTGGACTTCGTGGATGGCAAGCCGGACGCCATCAACCCCTTCACGCGCGTGAGCCACGTCATCCTCGGCTCGGGCGCCAACCACGGCGTGTCCACCTTCGATCCGCCCAGCACGCTGTGCTCCACCAACCCCACCATGCGGGGCACCATCGTGTGCGAGATGGGCAGCCGCGCCAACTACGTGCAGACGTACTTCCACGCGCCGCTCAACGGGCCTCGCGATCTGTTCGCCACCCCGTGCGCGGACGGTGACTTCGCCTTCGGCAAGACGGGCCAGTGCGGCGGCAACGTGGTGAAGTACTTCACCATCACCATGACGGACATCCAGCAGGGCGCCAACTACCAGGACCTGTACGTGTCCGAGTCGGCCTCGCGCATCGAGATGCCGGGGTGCGTGACGAACAAGCTGACGACGCTCAACGACTACGACACCAGCGGTTACTTCAGCAAGGGCTTCATCGCCAACCACTTCGGCTCCGTGCGCTCCGATGCGGGCCTGAAGCTCGTCATGGACTATCTGGCGAACTAGCCGCCGTCCCTGTTGGTCTTCCTCCGCCGCCCGTGGCCGTGGCTGCCGCGCGGGCGGCGGTCTCCCTTCTGGAGAGCAGCCCAGGAAAGTCTCCCCCCATGAACCCGTCCTTCCCCACCGCTTCCCGCGTGGCGCTCGTGTGCACGCTGGCGTCCGCCCTGGTGTCCGCTCCGGCCCGGGCGCAGGACTCCGAGGCCCCCGCCGCGGCCACCCCTGATGCCCCTGTCGCGCGGACCGCGCCCCAGGCCGCTCCCGTCCTCGCGCCCGCGGCGCCCGCGGCTCCCGCCCGGCTGGATCCGGCCGAGAAGCAGGACCCGGAGGCGTTGGTGCTGGGCACGCCCACGCCCGCGACGCGGCCCCTCTTCGCGCTGGGCGGCGACACGTACTTCATCAGCCCGGTGCTCGCCATCGCGGGCGGTCTCCACTCGGAGAACCTGCTGGTCAACCCCAACCCCGACAAGGAGGGCCGCCTCACGACGATCGCCATCGCGCGTTTCGGCGCCGAGGGACGGCTGGGGCCCTACGTCACCTTCCGCAGCGAGTTCGAGCGCAACATCCGCAACCATGGCTCGGGCATCTGGGAGGGCACGGCGTCCATGTCCGTGAGAGATCAGGTGCTGCGCCTGCAGCGGTGGGGCGCCACGGTGGAGGCCGGCATCATCCTGGACCCGGCGAGCGTGGACTTCTTCTCCGCGCACCAGGGCGACGTGCTCCTGGCGGACAAGTACACGCGAGATCCCCTGCTCTTCAGCGGCTTCAACCGCGGCCAGGGCGTGCAGGCGCGCTACTCGCGCTGGGGCTTCACCGTCGGCCTGAGCTACACCGAGGCCAACCCGCTGAGCTCCTCGTCTTCCTACATGGTGGGTGGCTCCTTCGGTGGCAACAGCCGCTTCTGGCAGAAGCCCCTGGGCACCTTCAGCAACGGCCAGCCGGATGACGACATCCACTTCCGCGTCATCAGCCCCTCGCTCACCTACGACCACCCCTGGTTCGAGGCGAAGGCGATGGCCCAGGTCTTCAACATCAACACCCAGGCCAACTCGAAGTTGGATCCGGCGCTCACGGGTTACAACGTGCGCGGCAACGTGAAGCTCAAGCTCAAGGGCATGGTGCCGGCGCTGCCCTTCGAGGTGACGCCCTTCTTCAACGTGGCACGCGTGGAGAACGACGTGACCAACTCGGTCGCGGGCTACAGCAACGAGCTCCTGGATACGCGCTTCAACGCGCTCACGATGACCGGCGGCCTGGACGTCTTCCTCTTCGGCAGATCCGGCGTGGGCTTCCAGCTCACGCGCGTGGCGGACCAGACGCCTTCCTTCATTCCCCCCGTCGGCTCCACGCCCTCGAGCGAGCCCGTCATCGGCACGACCACCACCTTCCTCAACGTGGGCGCGACCTGGTGGATGTTCGACCAGGTGGCCCTGGGCGCGCGCGTGGCCACCTACACGCGTGAAATCGATGGCAAGCCGGAGCTGGAGGAGCGCGACCTGTCGGGCTTCCTCACGCTGCGCATGCTTCTCTGAAAGGGATGTCCATGGGTGAGTTGACGGGAAGGACCGCGCTCGTGACGGGCGCGGCGAGTGGAATCGGCCGGGCGGTGGCCGAGGACCTGGGTGCTCGTGGGGCCCGGGTGCTGGTGTCGGATCTGGACGAGGCCGGCGCGCGCGCGGTGGCCGCGGGAATTCCGGGTGCCGTGGCGCAGCGGGCCGACGTGTCCTCGCGCCAGGAGTGCCAGTCCCTGGTGAACCGGGCCCAGAAGGAGTGGGATCGGCTCGACATCCTGGTGAACAACGCCGGGCTCCAGCACGTGTCTCCGGTGGAGGAGTTCCCCGAGGAGCGCTGGGAGCAGATGATCCGCATCATGCTGGTGGGGCCCTTCCTGCTGACGAAGTACGCCCTGCCGCTGATGTACGCGCGCAAGTGGGGACGCATCATCAACGTCTCCTCGCTGCACGGGCTGGTGGCCTCGCCGTACAAGTCCGCCTACGTCTCCGCCAAGCACGGCCTCATGGGGCTGACGAAGACGGTGGCGCTGGAGGCCGCCGACAAGGGCGTCACGGTCAACGCCATCTGCCCCAGCTACGTGCGCACGCCGCTGGTGGAGAAGCAGATCGCCGACCAGGCCCGCGTGCACGGCATGACGGAGACGGAGGTCATCGAGCGCGTCATGCTGGCTCCCGCGGCGGTGAAGCGCCTGCTGGAGCCGGGCGAGGTGGCCGCGTACGTGTCCTTCCTGTGCTCGGAGGCCGCGGGGGGTATCACCGGGGCCGCCCAGGTGATGGACTGCGGCTGGACGGCCCGTTGAGAAAGGGAAACACCGTGACGGTACCCAACGCCTCCCAAGCGCCCGCGCAGGAGCAGCACTCGAACATCTGGAAGGTGGCCGCCGCGAGCTTCATTGGCACGGCCGTGGAGTGGTACGACTTCTTCCTGTACGGGACGGCGGCGGCGCTCATCTTCAACCGCCTCTTCTTCCCGTCCTTCGACCCATTGATGGGCACGCTGGCCGCGTTCGCCACCTTCGCGGTGGGCTTCGTGGCACGGCCGCTCGGCGGCATCATCTTCGGCCACTTCGGCGACAAGCTCGGGCGCAAGTCCATGCTCAGCGCCACGTTGATGATCATGGGCCTGGCCACGTTCGCCATCGGTCTGCTGCCCACGTACGAGACGCTCGGCGTGGGGGCGCCCATCTTGCTGGTGCTGCTGCGCATCCTCCAGGGCTTCGGGCTGGGCGGTGAGTGGGGCGGCGCGGTGCTGATGGCCGTGGAGCACGCGCCCGCCAACCGGCGCGGCTTCTACGGGAGCTGGCCGCAGATGGGAGCGCCCGCGGGCCTGCTGGTGGCCAACGCCGTGTTCTCCCTCTTCTCCCGGCTGCCCGAGGAGCAGTTCGTCTCGTGGGGCTGGCGCGTGCCCTTCCTCTTCAGCGCGGTGCTCATCGGCATTGGCGTCTTCATCCGCGTCAGCGTCGCCGAGTCCCCCGCCTTCCGCGCGCAGCAGGCCGCTCACGCAGCGTCCAAGGCCGAGAGCGCCCCCCAGAAGCTCCCCATCCTCGAGGTGTTGCGCACCTACCCCCGGCAGATCCTCCTCGCCATGGGGGCGCGCTTCGCGGAGAACGGCTTCTTCTACATCGTCACCACGTTCGTCCTCACCTACGGCACCGAGCAGCTCAAGCTGGAGAAGGCCACCATGCTCAATGGCGTGCTCGCGGCCACCGCCGTGCACCTGGTGGCCATTCCCGCCTTCGGGGCCCTGTCGGACGTGGTGGGCCGCCGCCCCGTCTACCTGGGCGGTGCCATGGGCTGCGCGGTGCTCGCCTTCCCCTTCTTCTGGCTCCTCGAGACGCGCTCCACCGCCCTCATCGTGGTGGCCATCTCGCTGGGCATCATCGCCCACGCCGCCATGTACGGGCCCCAGGCCAGCTTCTTCTCGGAGCTCTTCGGCACGCGCGTGCGCTACAGCGGGGCCTCGCTGGGCTACCAGCTCGCTTCCGTGTTCGCCGGAGGCCTGTCGCCGCTGACCGCCACGTTCCTGCTGTCCTGGTCCGGGGGCAAGTCCTGGCCCGTGTCGCTCTACATGGTGGGCCTGGCGCTCGTCACCCTCGTCTCCGTGTACCTCTCCGCCGAGACGTTCCGAGGGCACCTCTCCGAATCGGCCCCCACGGCCCCTCCTGAAGGAGCCGCGGGGAGCGGCGAACGGCGCGAGGTGGCCTGAGCTTCAGCCGGGCCTACTTCGCGTAGGTGGCCACGTCGGCGCGCACCACGCCGACGATGTTCTCCCAGTTGCCGTTCTGGTAGTGGTCGTGCTTCTCGCCGTCATCGCGGAACTCCACCGTGTGGTAGCTCCACTTGGCCTTGCCGTTGCTGGTGGCGGCGGTGCCCGTGTTCAGGGTGCCGTCGCAGAACCAGTCACCGGGGTTGCAGAAGCCGCCCTTGGCGGAGACGCCACCGGTGGAGTGGTAGGCCACGGCCTCGTCGTCCTGTCCGGAGAGGATGCCGGAGTAGGCCGTGCCCTTGGCGGCGGCGAACATGTAGAACCACACCGAGCGCGTGGTGTTGTGGTTGTACATGGAGCGCGCCGTGGAGGTCATCAGGTCGCCCACGATGGCGTCACCCGTCGCCCACTCGCCGTAGTCGGCCAGCTCGCTGCCGCCCGCGGCGCCCGAGGCCACGTCCACCCACTTGATGTTCCAGCCCACCTGCGTGGTGCCGTCCGTGTTGCCGCACACGCCCGAGGAGTTGGGGACGGCGTTCTTCTTGTAGCGCGCCGAGCCGCCGTACAGGGACAGCGCGTAGCCAATCTGCAGGTTGCCCGCGCTGTGCACGGCGACGTAGCACCAGTTGGTGCCGGTGCAGAAGCAGTCCAGCGCGTCACGGATGCGGAAGTTCTCCACGGAGATCTTCTGCCGGCCATCCCAGTTGACGGCCTTCTTGTTCACGCCGGCCGCGACGGAGGACGGGCCCCAGTTGGAGAAGTCGGCATAGTTGCCGCGCTGGGTACCGCCGCCGTTCTTGCCGTGGATCCACAGCGTGTAGTTGGTGGCCGAGGCCTCGGGGGCCACGAGGAGGGCGGCGGTGGCCGTCGCCGCGAGGACTGCCGTACGGAGGGTCATGGGGAACTTCCTGTCTGGGGGTTCACGCCCGCCTGCCTTCCAGCCGGGCGTGTGAAAACCCTACCACCAAGATTTCCCGCTCAATACGGACACTTCTCGAAATCTGGGAAATTGTTCGTGTTGGTGCGGCGCGTCACTCCGGGCCAGGAGGTGGAGGAGGGGGCCCAGAGGGCCGATGCTATACTGTGCGTGGATGAAGCTCCTCCCGCGCCATGGTGTCTTCGGGACACTCATGCTTTCCCTCGCATGCTCAGGGCCAAGGGCCTACTACCTGCGAACCGAGCTACCCATTCGCCGACACTCAAGGCCTTGATGGGCCTGCCGGGTGCATCGGATGCCTGCGATCCCAACACGGGATACCCACGTCCGGATGCAACCGAGTACTGCGTCGCCATCTACAGAACCCCCCAAGACTGGCGCGTGTCGTGGCCCATCCGGGGGCTGACCGGGGAGCAGAGCCAATGCAAGCCCCCCTTCGGCGGAGTGGAAGACGAGGATTTCGGCCGGGACCTGCCCGTTCTCGGCTTCGCTCACAACCACCCCTGCGGAACGAGCATGAGCGGCCCGGATCTGACCATTTTTCCCCTGGTGAAGTCAGGCGAGGGCGTCTGGATGATGGTGGCCTACGGGGCGACTCCCAGTGGCGGGATGGTCCGTGATTCGCGAGGACGGTTGATTCCGGCGTGGCATTGGCTCGCCACGGGTCGACGAGACACTCCACGCTTCTACAAGTGGAATCCAGCGGGTGAGGTATTCAAATGGAGCGAGGACACGAAGCGCTGGGATTTCCAGGCGACCTGTCAGCCGCAGCCCTCCAGCATGCTGAGCCCTGGAGGCGCCCCTCCGAAGTGCATCCCCGCGTTGAAGTAGAAACTCGCCCCTTCTTCGAGTGGTGACATGTCGAAGCTCAATCACCTTGTCCTCTTCGCTTCACTTCTGGTGGATGGGGGCGCCGTGGCCCTTCCATCCAACGCTCCGGAGGCGGACGGGAGAGCACCGGAGGTCCTCATCCAGTCCCCCGGAGGTGGACGTGGAGAGTCGAGTCTCCAGCTCGGCCTCCCGGAACTGTATGCGGATATCTTCGGGCGAAGGCCCCTCTTCGCAGCTGGTATTCACTGGCCTGTTGACGTGCGTCCGTTGGCCACGTTGGAGGGCCCCGCGGTACTCGCGGCACATGCGGCGATTCAGCACGTGCTGGCTCGTTTCCCGAAGGAGTATGCGGGGAGTTGTACCTATTCCGCCAAGGCCCTGGAGGCCGTTGTTGGCGAGCAGGGTGGGCTCTATTTCGTCCGCATCAACCAACGCCCGGAGCGATGTGGACGCTTCGCCGCGGGCGTGAGCCTGACTCCCGACTGGTTCGAATTGTACGCTGTCTCCCCGGAGGGGAAGGTTCTGGCGCGCTATCCGTATCAGCCGTAGAGATGGGTAGATATTGTTCACCCGGTGGGGCCGGGCTGCCGCCCCAGGGCGCGCGCCAGCTCGGTGCGAGCAGTGGCCAGGTTGTACGTGGCCTGGACACGTTGGACGGCGGCGTTGGTGGCGGAGAGCTGCGCGTCGGACAGCTCGATGATGTTGCCCACGCCCGCGCGGTAGCGGCCCTCGGCCAGACGCAGCCGCTCGCGGGCATTGGTCAGCGCCTCCTCCGTGGCGGACACGCTCTCGCGTGCGGCGTTCACCGCCAGTTGCGCGCGCTCCACCTCCAACCGCACCAGCTGGCGCAGCGCGTCACGCTGGGCCTGGAGGTGGGTGAGGTTGGCCTGCTGCTCACGCACCTGGGCGCGGGTGACGCCGCCCTCGAAGAGGGGCCAGCTCAGGCCCACCTGCCCGCTCAGCCCCCACTGGAGTTTCGTCGGGTCCGCGCCCGCCTGCGAGCCCGACACGGACGCGGAGATCCTCGGCCAATAGGCGCCGCGCGTGGCGGAGATTTGAAGCTCCTGGGCACGCAGCTGGTGCTCGCTCGCGGCCAGCTCGGGGCGGCCCTCGATGGCGGTGTCCACCAGCGTGTCCACGGTCAGGGCCTCGCCCTCCACGGGGGCCACGACCGCGTCCCGCACGGTGTAGTCGCTGGGGCCCTCCAGGCCCATGGCCTGGTTGAGCTGGGCCTTGCTGGTGGCGGCGTTGTTGCGCGCCTGGATGAGTTGCACCTGGGCGTTGGCCACCGCCGTGCGCTGCTGCAGCAAATCAATCTCCGGCCGGGTGCCCACCTGCACCTGGGCGTTGACCTGCCCCAGGCGCGCCTTCTCGTTCTCCAGCGTCTCCTCGGCCACCTGCACCAGTGACTGCTGGGCGAGGACGTTGAAGTAGGCCGTCTGCACGTTGGCCAGCACGTCCAGCAGCGTCTGGCTCTCCGTCTCCTTCTGGGCCTCGGCGGTTTGCTGGGCGGAGCGCCACCGGCCCGTGGTGCGGCCGAAGTCCCAGATGAGCTGGTTGACGGACGCGCCCGCGTTGAAGCCCTCGCGGCTGATGAAGCCGGAGGAGTTCGCCGTGTTCACGGTCTCGCCCTTGGACACGGAGCGCTGGTAGGAGAGGTTGGCGCTCACCTGGGGCAGCAGCGGGGCGAAGTTCTGGTCCACGCGGGCGTTGGCCGCGGTGGTGTTGGCCTGGGCCTGGCGCAGCTGCGGCTGCCGCTCGGTGGCGGTGCGCAGGGCCTCGTCCAGGGTGAGCACACGCTGCTGGGCCCACGCCGGACTGGCGGCGAGCAACAGGGCGACAAGGGGCAGGAGGGTTCTCATCACTCGTACCTCAGTGCGTCGATGGGATCGAGCTGGCTCGCCTTGCGCGCGGGGTAGAGGCCGAAGCCCACGCCCACGAGCGCGCTGAAGCCGAGCGCGATGAAGATGACATCCGGGCGGACCAACAGGGGCCACTGGAACTGGCTGGCGAGGAAGCGGGCCACGCCCAGGCCCACCGCCGCGCCGATGAGTCCTCCGAGCAGGGCCAGCGTCAGCGCCTCGATGAGGAACTGGGCGAGGATGTCCCGGGGCCTCGCGCCCACCGCCACGCGCACGCCGATCTCCCGGGTGCGCTCGGTGACGCTCACCAGCATGATGTTCATGATGCCGATGCCGCCCACCACCAGGGACACGGCGGCGATGGAGGCCAGCAGCAGGCTGAGCGTCTCGGTGCTCTGCTGACGGCTGTTGGCCAGCTCGGACAGGTCCCTCACGTCGAAGTCGTTGGGGGCGTCCTCCGCCAGCCGGTGCCGCTCGCGCAGCAGCGCGGTGACGTCCTGCTGGGCCTTCGCGGTGCCGGCATTGGCGTCCGCCTGCACGTTGAGGACGCCGGTGATGTACTTGCCCAGGCTCTGCGACTGGAGCTGCCGCTGGAAGGTGGTGGCGGGGACGAGGATGCTGTCGTCGTAGTCCTGCCCCATGGGCGATTGGCCCTTGCGCGCCGTCATGCCGATGATGGTGAAGGGCGTCTTCTTGATGCGGATGACCTGGCCCACTGGGTCGAAGCCCGCGCCATAGAGCTTCTCCACCACCGTCTGGCCGATGACGGCCACCTTGGCGCCCGCCTCCACGTCCGCCTCGTTGAAGCGCCGGCCCGTGGCGATGCTCCAGCCGCGCACGCCGAAGTAGTCGGGCGTGGTGCCCGTGACGCTCGTGGTCCAGTTCTGGTCCTCGGAGAACACCTGGGTGTTGGTGCGCATCTCCGGGGCGGCGGCGCGCACGCTCGGCAACTGCGTGCGGATGGCCTCCAGGTCGTCCCAGGTGAGGGTGGGCTGACTGCCAAAGCCTCCCCGCGCGCCACCCGAGTTGGTGGAGCCGGACATGACGATGAGCATGTTGGTGCCCATCGCGTCGAACACCTTCTGGACGCTGGCCCGGGCTCCATCGCCAATGGCCACCATGGCGATGACGGCCCCCACGCCGATGATGATGCCCAGCGCGGTGAGGAAGGAGCGCATCTTGCTGCGCAGCAGCGAGCGCACCGCCAGCGACATCGTCTCGAGCACGTTCATGACACGGCCTCCTCGAGCGGCGGTATTTCCGCGGGCACCGGCTGCTGGCGCTTGTCCGAGATGATGCGTCCGTCCCTCACCACCACCACGCGCCCGGCGTGGCTGGCGATGTCCGGCTCGTGCGTCACCAGCACGAGGGTGATGCCCTCGTGACGGAGCTCCTGGAAGAGCGCCATCACCTCGATGCTGGTGCGGGAGTCCAGGTTGCCCGTGGGCTCGTCGGCGAGGATGACGCGGGGTTGGCTGACCAGCGCCCGGGCGATGGCCACGCGCTGCTGCTGGCCACCGGAGAGCTGGCGCGGATGGTGCTCCAGGCGCGCGCCCAGTCCCACCCGCTCGAGCGCCTCGCGGGCCCGCCGCTTGCGCTCACGCGCGGGCACCCCGGCGTAGAGCATGGGCAGCTCCACGTTCTCCAGGGCGCTGGTGCGCGCCAGCAGGTTGAAGCTCTGGAAGACGAAGCCCAGGGTGCGGTTGCGCACGATGGCCAGGCCGTTGCGGTCCAGGCGCGACACGTCCTGCCCATCCAGGAAGTACTGGCCCGAGGTGGGCCGGTCCAGGCAGCCGAGGATGTTCATCAGGGTGGACTTCCCCGAGCCGCTCGAACCCATGATGGCCACGAAGTCGCCCGGCTCCACGTGGAAGTCCACGTTCCGCAGGGCCGCCACCTCCACGTCGCCCGTCTGGTAGATCTTGCTCACGCCCCGTAGTGCGATGAGCGGCATCTGCTGTAGCTGTCCGTTCATGTCGCGCCTCTCGTCCGCCTAGAAGGGGCCCGGGGCGCGGAATCCGCCACCGGACCTGCCGCCACCCATGCCGCCCATGCCACCCGTCCGCTGGCCGGAGCCCTGGCCCGTGCCCTGCGTGGACTGCGTACCCGCGGCCGTGGCGGTGATGACCTGATCTCCCTCGCGCAGTTCGCCCTCCACCTCCGTGTACGTGCCGTCCGTTACGCCGGGCTTCACGCGCACGGGCTGGGGCCGCCCCTCGCGCAGCACGAACACCGTCTTGGTACCGGGCGCGGGCTTTTCCCTCGCCCCCACGCCACTCGGGGCACCCGCGCCATTCTGGACGCCCGCGCCGCCCACGCCAGGGCCCTGCCGCGCCGCTCCCGCTCCCGCGGGGGGCTCCGGGGGCCGGAAGCGCAGCGCCGCGTTGGGCACGGTCACCACGTTCTCCCGGTGCGCGGTGATGAAGGTGACGTTGGCCGTCATGCCCGGCTTGAGCTTCAGCTCCGGGTTGGCCACGTCGATGACGGCGTCATAGGTGACGACGTTCTGCACCGTCTGCGAGGCGTTGCGGATCTGCCGGATGGAGCCCTCGAAGGTCTCTCCCGGCCAGGCATCCACGGTGAAGGTGGTGCGCATGCCGTCCTGCAGCCGGCCCACGTCCGACTCGGCCACGCTGGTGTTCACCTGCATCTTGCGCAGGTCCTCGGCGATGGTGAACAGGGTGGGCGCCTGGAGCGAGGCCGCCACCGTCTGGCCCACGTCCACGCTGCGCGAGATGACGATGCCGTCGGTGGGCGACACGATGGTGGCGTAGCGCAGGTTCACCTCCGCCTCGTTGAGCGCCGCCTGGGCCTGGGCCAGCGCGGCCTCGGACGAGGTCACCTGGGCCTGGGATACCTGGGCGGCGGACTCGGCGGTGTCCAGCTCCGACTGGGAGATGAACTGCTGGTCGCGCAGCGTCTTGGAGCGCTCGGCCTGTCGGCGGGAGTTGTCCGCCTCCACGCGCGCCTTCTGCACGTTGGCCCTGGCGGCGATGAGGTTGGCCCGGGACCGCTCCACCGCCGCCTGGAGCAGCTGCGGGTCGATGCGGGCAATCACCTGGCCCTTCTTCACCGGCGAGTTGAAGTCGACGAGGATTTCCTGGACGCGGCCGGACACCTGGCTGCCCACCTGGACCGTCACGAGGGCGGACAACGTGCCCGTCGCCGTTACGCGCGACTGGACATCGCGCCGCTGCACCGCCGCCGTCTCGTAGCTGGCGGCCGGATCCTTCGCCTTGGGCCTGAGCAGCCACACGCCCGCGGCCACCACCAGGGCGATGACGCCCAGCCACAGGGGCCACCTGGCGGGCAGATGCCAGCGCCGGGTGTCTTCCACCGGCACGGGCCTGGGCTGGAGGGAGGGGGACTGCTCTTCGCGTCGCGGTAGCTCGGTCGTTGACCTCATGAGCCCAGATCTAGGCCCCCCGACATTTCGGTGAATCTCGCCTTTGTTACGAAAGATGACGGGACAAAGCCGCCTGCTCGGCCGTTTGCCCCGCCTCCAGAGAGGGGAGCAGGGGCTTGGTTGGATGAATGGCCCCCCCTGGTTTCCTGGGGTCACGCGTTTCACTTCTACGTACGTAGAAGTGGATTCCTGGGGGAAGGGTCCTGGGACCTGAACGAGCCGGGGGCTGTCAGGACATCATTCCTCCGTCAGGGGACCTTCTCCGGCTCACTGATGAACAGGGCGTGAAACAGGGTGGTATCGGGCGGCTCCTGCGGTTCCACGATGAGCGGGATTCGAGTCTCGGCGATCTCACGAGGAAGGGCCTCGGCCCCGAAGGTTGCCTCGATTCCCCTGGCGATGATGGAGGCGGGACCCTGCATCTCGGGCGGCAGCGAATAGAGGAAGACCTCGTCGCTCCGCTCCCGGCCCTTGTCGGTGTACCAGTAGGTATAGCGTGCTCCGTACACAGTATAGACAGGCGCCAGAATGCTGAGACAGCCGACGACGGACCAGCTGCTCGTTATCGGCCGGATTTTGTCCTTCGGATATGTAGCGCAGCGGAAACACGAGTCACATGGGGCCGTGACGTTTCCGATATCGAAGTCAGGTAGCTCTCCTCTGAGCTCTCGCAGGAACGCCCGCCATTGGTCCATCCGCTCGAGTGCCCGTTCCCATTGCTCCGAGAACCGCTCATGCTCGGGACTGCTTTCCGGCCTGTAGTTGAAGTCCTTGTCCGGGCGGAAGTAGTTCCGGACGAGGGCAAGCAGGTCTTCCGCTGAAGGAGGCATGAGGTTACAGGTTGAGGTTGATGGTCATGGGAGTTGTTTTCTTGTGACACTCTGTCTTCACTCGTGAACCCAGCACCGCGCGGTTCAGGATTTCGTTGAACTTCTTCTTGAACTGCTCGCAGACAAGGCCAGGACCCGGAGAAGCGGGTGCGTTGAGCACGATGCGCCCAGCCTCGTTGGCGCAGTCGGCGGCGATGCGCTGGGCCAGCGTCAAGGATAAGTATCCATCCGCTTCGGTTTCGATGGGCATGTCGACACCAAATCTACAAACGAATGTACTCATGTCCTGCGTGTTGATGACGGGCACATGGAGGCAGGCGGCACGCCAGCCGTCCGCTCCTGGCTCGGTCTTTTCAACCACGGTCACGAAATCGAAGTGACGAGGTAGATAGTGGTTGATGGTGCACCCCGTGAGGATGAGCAGCATCACGAGGGACCAGCGGAGAGGTTGGAGTCCAAGCATTCGTGCTGGCATGAATGCCCACGCTATCACCCCCCTATAGACGCGAATCCTACGTACCCGTCAGCGGCTGCCCCGTCTCCGGAGCGGCGGGGAGGGTGATGCGGACCGTGGTGCCCTGGTCGGGCTGGCTCTCCAGCGTGAGCGTGCCCCCGTGGGCGACGATGATCCGCCGCGACAGCGCGAGCCCCAGCCCGACTCCCCCCGTCTTCCGGGCCCGGCTGCGGTCGCTGCGGAAGAACGGCGTGAAGAGATGGGGCAGGTCCTTCGCTTCGATGCCAATGCCCTCGTCACGCACCTCCAGCTGGAGGCCATGTTCCCGCGGGCGTGCGAGCAGCCAGACGGTCTTCTGGGGATCGGAGTATTTGCCCGCGTTGTCGAGCAGGTTGTCGAGCGCGCGCCTCAACAGCACCGGGTCCGCCTCCAGCACGGGCAGTGTTCCCCCCTCCACGTGCACCTCCAGCCGGTGCGATGGGTGGGTGGCGCGGAAGCGCGCGGCGGCCTTGTCCACCAACGTCTGGGCCTCCACCAATTCCCGGCGCAGCGGCGGAGTCGCGCCGCCCGGGGTCTGCTCCGTGGCGAGGTCCAACCGGGCCGCGGTGAGCACGTCCGACACCAGCCGCTCCAGCTCGTTCAGGTCCTCGGCGATGTCCGCCAGGGACTCGCGCGCCAGGGTGGCGTCCCCCTCGTTGGCCAGGTCCAGCGCCACGCGGATACGGGAGAGCGGAGTGCGCAGCTCGTGCGAGACGTTGGCGAGCAGCTCCTTCTGCGAGCGCAGCAGGTGGGTGATGCGCTCGGCCATCTCGTCGAAGGCCTCGGCCACCTGTCCCAGCTCGTCGCGCCGGCGCACGCCCGTGCGCGCGCTCAGCGTGCCCGCGCCGAAGGCCCGCGCCGCCGCGGCCAGCTTCTGCAGGGGCACGGCCAGGGAACGGGCGAAGACGATGGACGTGATGGCCGTGCACCCGAGCACCACGGCGAGCATGATTCCCAGGTCGGGCGGAGGCCCGGGCGGCTTGGGCAGATCGATGAGCGCGTAGGCCCGCATCGCGCCCGTCTTCGGGATGGCCACCCGCACGAGGTGGGGCGGCTCGGGGTTGCTCAGCGTGCGCTCCCGTTCGAGCCGGCGCAGCTCCTCGGAGGACAGGGGCGGGTGGGGGGATGGGATGTTGGAGGCGAGGAGCTGGCCATCGGGGGCGCGTATCGTCACCTGCATCCGGAGCTGCTGGCCCGCCTGGTCCACCACCTCTCGCAACTTCCCGGGCTCGTCCAGGAACAGGGCCCAGCTGGAGGCGGCGTAGGCCGCGGCCCGCTCGGAGAACCGTGGCCGGTTCCCTTCCTCGGCGTACCGGCGGGCCAGGTTGAACGCGAAGGCGATGAGCAGCAGCTGCGCGAGCCCCACCAGGTAGATGCGCAGCAGCAGGCGGCCGGGAAGCCGGGTCTTCATGTGTCGTCACCGGTGGCGAGCAGGTAGCCCGCGCCTCGCACCGTCTTGAGCAGCTTCGGGTTGCGCGGGTCCTCTTCGATCTTCTGGCGGATGCGGAAGATGTGCACGTCCACGGAGCGGTCGAACACCTCGTCCGCGTTGCCCTTCACCAGGTCCAGGAGCTGCTCGCGGCTGAGCACCCGGCCGGCGCGCTCGGCCAGCGCGCGCAGCAGCGTGAACTCATACGAGGTCAGCGGCAGCACCTTGCCATCCAGGGTGGCGCTGAGACTGCGGGGATCCAGCGACAGCTTGCCCGCCTGGATGGGCTGGGAGGAGGGGCCGGCACGCCCGCGGGCCCGGCGCACCTGGGCGCGGATGCGCGCGAGCAACTCGCGCGAGGAGTAGGGCTTGGCGAGGTAGTCGTCCGCGCCCGACTCCAGGCCGAGCACCCGGTCGGCCTCCTCGCCGCGCGCCGTCAACATGATGATGGGGACATCACTGCGCGTGCGCAGCTCGCGGCAGACCTCCATCCCATCCCGCCCCGGCAGCATCAGGTCCAACAGAAGGACGTCGTAGTCGTGGCGGGCGGCCTCCGCCAGGCCCTCGGGACCGGTGCGGGCCACGGTGACGATGATGCCGTGCTCCTGGAGGTAGCGGCTGGTGAGCCGGGCCAGGCGCTCGTCGTCCTCCACCAGCAATACCTGGATGGTTCCTTCGTCCGTGGTGGAGTGTGTCGTCGAGTCCATACGCGTCTCTCTCCTCCCGCCGTGCCGTCCGCCCCCAAGGGGCTCAGCGATAGAAGATACGACCCGGGAGCACTTGGAGGGGGTCGGATACGGCTGGACGGTTGCTCCCGGGTCGCATCCTGGAAGATGCACAACGCTTATTAACCGCGCGCTTCGGAGGGATGACGAAATATTTCCGAGCGGACATGGTGGGCGCGGGCCCTGGCCCGGTTGCTTATGATTCGCGGCATGTTCAAGACCGCCTTTGTCATGACCGCCCTCCTGGGCGCTTCGGCGCAGGCCCCGGCCCCGGCCATGAAATCAGTGACTTTCGAGGGCGCGTGCGATGCGTCGGGCGCCGTGGTGCAAGGCTCGTGGATGTTCACCGTCGCGGATGACGAGGACAACGTCATCCGCGTCTATGACGGCAAGAGCGGAGGCGGCCCGGTCAAGACCTTCGACCTGTCGCCGGCGCTGGAGCTCCCCTCGGGGAAGAAGCGGGCTCCCGAGACGGACATCGAGGCCGCGACGGAGATACCGCCGCTCTCCTTCTGGCTCACCTCCCATGGGCGCAAGAGCTCCGGGAAGGTGGATCCCAACCGCTTCCGCTTCTTCGCGACGCGCACCCTGGAGGATGGGACGACCCGGCTCGAGGGCAAGCCCTACACGCGGCTGCTCGATGAGCTGCTCGCGGCGCCCCAGCTCGAAGCGTTCGGCCTCGGCTCGGCCGCCACGCATGCTCCGAAGGAGGAGGGCGGCCTCAACATCGAGGGCATGACGGCGATGGCGGATGGGAAGTCCATCCTGATCGGCTTCCGCAATCCGCTTCCCCAGGGCAAGGCACTCACCGTCGTGCTCCTGAACCCCATGGAGTTGCTCCAGGGGAAGAAGGCACGCCTGGGGCCCGCGCGGCTGCTGGACCTCGGCGGGCTGGGGATTCGCGCCATCTCCTGGTGGCGGGGACAGTACCTCTTCATCGGCGGCCCCATCTCCGGGCACGGAGGCTCGCGCCTCTTCACCTGGGATGGTGGGGCCGGAGAGCCCAGGGCGGTGGAGGGCGCCGACTTCACCGGCCTCAACCCCGAGGCCTTCGTCACGTTCGAGGACAAGGAGGAGATCCTCGTCCTCAGTGATGATGGGAGCAGCCTGATCGACGGCGTCGAGTGCAAGCGGCTCCCGGAGGCGGCGAAGAAGCGCTTCCGGGGCGTCTGGTTGCGGTTGCCCGGGAAGAAGTGACGTTCAGGGGTGATGCTCAACCCGGATCGATGGACGCGCTCCGGACTCCCGGCAGCGCGCCGCGCACGGCCTGGAGCAGCTCGAAGCCGTCCATCCGCTGGGGCATGGCGATCTCCACGACCGCCGTGCCAGACAACGCCGAGGGCGCTTGTTCCAGGGTGACGACACGCGCGCCCGGATGCAGGGCCCGGAGCGGTGGCAGCGCCGCGCCCACGTCATCCAGGTCCAGGGACAGCTTCACCCACTGCGTGTCGTTCCTGGCCGTCGTGTCCAGGATCATCAGCACGGCGCCGAGGAAGAACGTCGCGACCAGGGCGATCTGGAAGGCGCCCAATCCGCACGCCATGCCCACGCCAATCAGCACGAACATGACGGCCGCGTCGCGAGGGTCCTTGATGCCCGAGCGGAAGCGGATGAAGCCGCCCAGGCCCACCAGGCCGAAGGCGCGCGACATGCTGTCGCCGATGACGGTCGTCATCACCGCGCCGGCCACGGCGATGAGCAACTGGGTGTGGACGGTGGAGAGGACGGGGGCCGGGACGTTGGGCATCCACCGGCGCCAGGGCCGGTAGGCCAGGAGCGAGCCGAGCACCAGGGCGAGGCTGAAGCGCAGCAGGGCCTCGAGGGTGGGCAGGATATGGGGGCTGACGGAGGAGGCTTGCGTCAGGGCATCAGGCGGAGGCATCGCGAAGCTCCTGGGTGGTGGTGTCCCGCGTGGCGCGGACGGCCTGGCGCAGCAGGGCGAAGTCATGGGGGTGGCTCTCCAACAGCCGCTCGATGAGCGCCCGCCCCCGGGAGGTGAAGGCCAGCGGCCCGAGGTTCTTCACCGTGGCCGCGGGCCAGGTGTCCGCCAGCGCCGTGCGCAGCTTCCACGCCGTGGCGCCTTCCATGCCCACGAAGGAGTCCAGCGCCTCCTCGCACTGCACGCCGAAGGACTCGCGCAGGGCCCAGGCGCGAGGAACGTCCAGGCCCTCCAGGGTGCCGAGCACCGCCCGCGGGGCGCGCGCCACGTGCCGCTCGCGCATCTCCCAGGCCCGCTCGCTGTCGAGCCCGTCCAGGGTGCGGAGCACCGCGTCTGGAGCCGCCTCGAAGGCGCGCTCGCGCCACTCCCAGGCCCGCTCGTCATCCACGCCCCGGATGGAGCGGCAGGCGATGCGCGCCACCCGCTCCAGCCCGAGTGCCGCCTCGCCTCCCATGTCCGAGAGCCAGCGGCTCCGCTCCCGCCAGGCCCGCTCACCGCCGATCCCCGCGAGCGAGCCCACCACCTGCTCCGCGGCGGAGAAGTAGATGCGCTCGCGCATCGCCCAGGCCCGCTCCGAGTCGAGCCCGCCGAGCGATTCCGCCACCGCCTCCTGCTTGCGCGTCTCCCAGCGCTCGCGCAGCGCCCAGGCCTTGGGCACATCCGAGGCCAGGTCCTTCAGCGAGCCGAGCACCTGCACCGGTGCCGCCTCCTCCAGTTGCCGCCGCAGCTCCCACGCGTTCGCGTCCGTGAGTCCGGACAGGCCATAGGCGATGACTTCGGGGTGCTTTCCGGCCAGCTGGCTCCGGCGCTCGTCGATGTCCGGACCCTCCAGGCCCGCGAGGAACCACGCGGCCAGTTGCGGCTCCTCCTGCATCCAGCCATCCAGCCGCGCGAGGAAGCATCCCCGGACCTCGGCCAGCGAGCGGAGGGGCGGCGCCGGCCGGGCGCGCACGGGGTGGTTGGAGGAGGGGACGTCGCCCTTCACGAGCCGCAGCACCTCCTGCACCAGCAGGCCCACCATCGTGTCGAGCGGCACGTCCGCGTTCTCCACGAGGCTCCACCGCTCCGGCGCCTCCGCCGCGAGGGCCCGGTAGCCCGCGCGCAGCCGCGCCTGCATGCCCACTCCCGCCAGTCCCTTCCGGGACGAGGTGCCCTGGGGCGGTGCCAGCAGCCTGGTGATGCGGCGGCGGGCGCGGGCAATGGCCGGGTCCACGTCGATGAGGAAGACGCGGTCCGGTTGCAGGCCCCGCGCGCAGGCCTCGAGGATGGGCCGTACCTCGTGCTCCGGGAGCCCGCGTCCCCACCGGGCGAGCACCTCGGCGGTGTAGAGGAATCGGTCCGCGATGACGAGCTCGTACTCGGCGAGCGCGGGGCGTGTCACCTCCTCCAGCAGTTGCGTCTCGCGGGCGGCGTACAGCAGCAGCTCGGCCATGGGGGTGAGCGCGAGGTTGCGCGGGTTCTTGGTGAAGAGCCGCAAGCCCTCGGACACGGGGGAGGCCAGCTTGCCGTCCTCGCGCACGTGCCGCACGCTCAGCCCCGCCCGGCGCAGCTCGCGCGCCACGCGGTTGGACAGCGTCGTCTTGCCGGAGCCATCGATTCCTTCGAAGACAATCAACATCAGAAGCTGACCTCCATCTGCAACATCACCGCCCGCCGCTCGGCGAGGCTGTTGTCGAGGGACTGGACCGCGGCCGGCACGGAGGCCTCGGCCCGGCGGCTCTCCACCTGGGCCTGAAACCGCCAGCGGTTCCTCTGTCCGAAGTTGAGTCCGCCCCCCAGCTCCCAGAGCCGGTCGTCCTGGAGCTGGAGGTGGGTGTCGAGCGCGGAGACCATCACGAAGGGCTCGACGTAGAGCGCGCCCTTCTTGCTCCCGCCGATGCGCCAGGCCGTCAGCGCCCGCCCCATGAGCAGCGGCCCGTCGCTGCCCACGAGCTGGGTGGTGCGCCCCACGAGCACCTCGGCCCAGGTGCGCAGCTCGGTCGGGCCGAGGGGCAGCGCGTGCCTCACGTCGAAGCCGGCCGTCCACTGGGACGAGGAGCTGCCCAGGGCGGACGCGCCCAGCTCCAGCGAGTCCAACACCTCCCACGTTCCCCGGAAGCCAGGCGTGAGGCCCAGCCCGTTCTGCACGGCGACCTTCTCGTCCCCGCCCAACTGCCACACACCGGCACGCAGCTTGAGGGCCCGCGTGCAGCCCGTGCACTTCCACTCGAGCTGCGCGCCCAGGCTGCGGCCAGTCTGCCCCAGCCCGTCATTGAGCACATCGCGCAGCAGGCCCCGGCGCACCAGCGGGAGCCGCGTCGTGGACTCCAGCTCCACGAGCGACAGCGGCACCTTGAACTGGCCGGCCCGGATCGCGAAACCGCCGGAGATGTTCAGCCAGGCATAGGCGTCCTTCAGTCCGCTCAGCCCATCGGCGATGTCGAACTCGACCACGGCCCGCAGGGTCTTCTTCCAGGAGTAGGTGACCTCGAGGCGCGCGGCGGGAATGGACAGCTTGCCGGCCCAGGCGTCCGCCCCCTTGGCATCCACCGCCTCCCGGATGGAGAAGCGGCCTCCCACCTCCACCGTGCCGAACGCGGAGGGCAGCTTCAGGCTCCCCTCGCTCTCCCCGGCGGGAGGCGTGGGTGTCTGGGGGACGGTGTCCGGGGCCTTGGGGGCTTCCGGGGCGGCGGGAGGTTCATTGTCCTGCTCTTGTGCCCGGGCAGAGGACACGAGGAGCAGCGTGGCGAGGGCCAGGAGGCGGGGGCTGTGCACGGCGGGGGTTTCCTTGAAAGTCATTGCCTGGACGGCGTGCCGGCGAGACGCGCGCGCATGCCGTGTTCGAACTTCGAGCCGCGGGTCTCGAAGGGCTCCAGCTTCCAGAGCAGCCACTCCAGCCAGGGCGGGGAGTCCCCCTGCCACTTCACCTCCAGCAGCGTGGCGGGGGCTCGGTGGAGCAGCCGGGAGGGGGCGGCCGGTTCGCCCGCCGTGCTCTGCTCCGGCGGGAGGGCGAAGAGCAGCTCCTCGTCCACGGTGATGCGGACGCTGGCATCCGGGTTGGCGTACGTGTTGCGCCGGTACCACGCCGTCACCCATGGCTTCACCGGCGAGGACGCGACCTGACGCAGCAGGGTGGCCGCCGCGCTCTCCCCGGGCAGGGGCCTGCCCGAGAGCAGCGCCGCCGCTTCGTCCGCGGAGAGCGAGGCGCGAATCTTGGTGCGCCGCTGCCCGGAGCTCGTCTTCATCTCGAGGTAGCGCGTTCCCGTCAGCACGGGAGGGCACGCGAGGTTCACCGTCCCCGCGTACTCCCGCAGCCGCAGGCGTTGGGGGCGTCCGGCCCGGCACGAGCCCAGGAAGTCCAGCCCCTCGGTGTCGAAGTACGTCGTCCGCGTGAAGGAGAACGGAAGACTGGCGTCGTACACGCGGGGGTGGGTCCACTGCCGGGTGTCCCGGAGGAAGTTCTCCAGGGCCTCGCGCGAGGGCTGGAAACGCCGCTCATGGTCCAGCTCTGGCGCGGGGGTGGACATGGGGGAAGGGCTCGTCCGGGCCGGGGCGTTCATGGGGCCGTTCCGAACGCGGCTTCGACCTCGGCCTGACGCTTCGCCGCGAAGTTCAGCAGGCCGTTGGTGCCACTGAGCGAGTCCTCGAAGGCCTGGGGGCTGCTGATGAAGGTGTAGCCCGCCTGCTCCGCGTTCTCGCCCACCACGTACGGGGCGATGAGCTCATGCGCCTCGCGCAGCCGGGCCCGCAGCGACTCCGGGGACAGCGGGCCCCGCGCCGCGTCCAGCGCGTAGCGCTTGTAGATTTCCGCGTAGGTGGGGTCATCCATCAGGAAGCGGATGAGCGGCCAGGTCGCGTCCACCGTGTCCTGCGTCAGCGACGACGGCCGCCCCATGCCGTCACCCATGGCCCGGTCGTGGTCCCAGGTAATCCAGTGCAGACGCCCTCCATCGTCCGGGTCGGAATAGAGGTAGTAGTTGTGCGCCATGGCGCCGTAGGCGTCCCAGTTCTGCAGCGCCGTGTTGACGGCGAGCCACTGGAGGAAGCCCTCCACGTCCAGCTTCGCCTCCAGGCGCGCACGCCAGGCCGCCGCGTCCGTGCGGTCCGAGTTGAGCGCGGCGATGGCCTCCTCCACGGCCGTCCAGCCCTGCTCCTCGTTGGATTGGATGTCGAAGGACTCCTGGTCGAAGGCCTGCCACCGGGCGCCCACGCCATCCGCCTCGTAGAGCGCTCCCTCGTGGCCGCCGAAGCTCCTGTCGAGCAGCGGCTCATCCGGGTCCTCGTTGAGGGTGTAGAGGCCGAAGTACCGGGGCCCCTCGCCGTGGTCCACGTACAGGGCGACGAAGGCGGTGTGTCCGGCGGGCACGCCGAGCTCGCGGAAGATGTCCGTGGCCACCTTGTCGCGCAGCAGCGACGTGTCGGCCGCGCCGTTGCCGAGCGACACCTTGTCGAAGCCGTAGAAGCGCTGGTCGTCGATCTCCGGGTGCTGGTCCTCGAACTCGTCGAAGTTGAGCCGGAAGGGCAGCTTGCCCACGCCGCTGCGCCACGTCTGCGACAGCGAGGAGTTGCCCTTCATGCGGATGCCCACGTAGTTCCAGGTCTTCCCGTTGAAGTTCACCGTGGAGGGCACGTACACCGGCGTGTTGGGGATGATGTCCCCTCCGCCGCCACCTGGAGCGCCGCCGCCGCCCGGGGCACCGCCGCCCCCGCCGGGCGCTCTCGTGGGCCGGCACAGCAATTGGGTGCCATCCGGAGACTTGCCGCAGGTGCTGGTGAAGGTGCTGCCGTTGAGGGTCGCCGTGCAGGCGTCTCCCTCCGCCTTGTCCTGGCAGGCCTGCACGAGCTCGGGGGGAACCGTGCCGCCGCCACCCGGCATGCCACCTCCGCCTCCACCACCGCCGGGCATGCCGCCACCGGAGCCGAATGCCCCCAGCATGGAGGTCATGTCGTCCTGCATCGTCCGCCAGTCCTCCGGCGTGATGACGACGTCGATCCGGTTCACCTTTCCCTGGGCGAAGACGACGTCATAGGCGGGGGGTGCATCCTTCCCGTGAGACTCCTCGCTCCAGCCCTCGGGCCGTTCGATGCCGCCACAGGCGGTCGCGAAGGTGAGGGCGAGCGTGGCGAGTGCTCCAAGTCGCGGACTTCTCTTCATAAGGGTCCTCTCGAAGGGGGGCGTGGTGCTTCGAGTGGTCACCCTGAAGGGGGCTCGTGACCTGTTCTTTACGCGGGTGTGACGAAATATTTTGGATGTGAATACGGGGGCACGGCCCTCTCACCGCCTGGGAAAAGATCCACTCCTGGACCCTTCCTTCAATTCCAACTCAGGCGCCCCCAACGGCATGGGGGCTGTGAGTCTCGAGTGGAGGAAGACGCCATATGAAGACGCGAGGCGGCAGGCAGGGCCGTGTGGGTGGAACGGGGCCGTGGTGTGGACGGCTGTTCATCGCGCTGGGAGTGCTGTCCGGGGCGGGGGCGTGCGGCACCACGGACGTGAAGGACGAGCCGAAGACGCGGAGCGAGGACAACCTCTCGGAGCGCTGCGAGGTGCGGTCGCCCCCCACGGGAGGCTTCGCGCCGGAGCTGCAGTGGGCGTGGACGGGCAGCGAGGTGCTGCCCGAGCACAAGCAGGTGATGATGACGCCGGTGGTGGTGGACGTGAACGGGGACCGTATCCCGGACATCGTCTTCAGCACCTTCTCGGGGGCCAACTACAGCGGGGACGGGGTGCTCCGGGCCGTCAGTGGAGATGACGGGCGCGATCTCTGGTCCGTCACGGACCCCTACGCCCGGGTGAAGCCCGCCGCGAGCATCGCCGCCGGTGACATCGATGGCGACGGCCTGGTGGAGATCTGCGGCATCCCCGAGAACGGCCGCGGCATCCTCTGCTTCGAGAACGATGGCACCTTCAAGTTCCGCTCGGCCGAGGACGCGTACGACTACAACGAGTGGGGCGGTCCCTCGCTGGCGGACCTGGACGGCGACGGCACCGTGGAGATCCTCGACGGCAACCGCGTCTACAGCCACACCGGTGCGCTGAAGTGGGTGGGCTCGGATGGCATGGGCGGCGCGCAGTACACGGGCCCCGTCTCCTTCGCGGCGGACATCGACCAGGACGGCGCGCAGGAGGTCATCAACGACCGGGCCATCTACCGCGCCGATGGCACGCTCAAGTGCGCCAATACGGAGATTCCCCACGGTTTCGCGGGCGTGGCCAACTTCGACGAGGACGCGGCGGGTGAGGTGGTGGTGGCGGGCCACGGCAAGGTGAGCCTGCTCGATGACGACTGCTCGCTCTTGTGGAGCGTGGACGTCCCCGCCGGTGGCCATGGCGGCTCGCCCAACATCGCGGACTTCGACGGGGACGGCCTGTTGGAGATCGGCCTGCCCGGCGAGTGGGCATACTCCGTCTTCGCGGCGGACGGCACCGTGAAGTGGTCCAGCTCCATCCAGGACTACAGCTCCGGCCGCACCGGCTCCACCACCTTCGACTTCGAGGGCGACGGCAAGCTCGAGGTCGTCTTCGCCGACGAGCTGAAGCTGCGCATCTACGACGGTGCCACCGGCGCGGTGCGCTGGGAGATTCCCAACACCTCGGGCACCACGCACGAGAACCCCGTCATCGCGGACGTGGATGGGGACCATGCCGCGGAACTGGTGGTGGTCTCCAACGACCATGCGTCTCCGGGCGGCACCCACGGCGTGCGCGTGTTCCGCGACCAGGAGGAGGACTGGGCCGGCACGCGGCGCATCTGGAACCAGCACGCCTACTCGGTGACGAACGTCAACGACGACGGCTCCATCCCGGCGCACCCGGCGAGCTACTGGTTGAACCCCAGGCTCAACACCTTCCACGCCAACGTGGCCGGCTACTACGGTGACGGCCCTGGCCCCTTCGCCGCCTCGGACCTCTCCGTGTCCGACGTGTCCGCCACGTGTGATGGCGAGGGCTCGCTCGGCCTCTCCGCGCGCGTGCGCAACCAGGGCCAGGCGGTGGCGGCGGCGGGCCTGAAGGTGGCCTTCTACTCGGGGAACCCGGCCTCGGGCGGCACGCTGCTCACCGTGGCCCGGCTCGCCGAGGCGGTGCCCGCGGGCGCGGAGGTCCTCGTCACCACCTCGGTGCTTTCCCCCAGCTCCGGCACCTCCGAGCTCTTCGTCCGGGTGGATGACGACGGCACGGGCACGGGCCGCGACACCGAGTGCCGCGAGGACAACAACACCGCCTCCGCCTCGGTGGACTTCACCTGCGAGGCGCCGCCCGCGGGCAACCTGCCGCCGGTGGCCCTCTGCCGTGACGTCACCGTGCCCGCGAATGCCTCGTGCCGGGGCAGCGCCAGCGTGGACAACGGCAGCCATGATCCGGACAACGGGCCGGCGCCGCTCTCCATCTCCCAGTCTCCGGATGCGTCCTTCGGCCCGGGCAGCCACCCCGTCACCCTGACGGCCTCGGACGGAGCGGCGAGCGCGCAGTGCGTGGGCATCGTCACCGTGGTGGACTCGGCGAAGCCCACCATCTCCTGCCCCTTGTCGGTGGATGCCCGGTTGAGCCTCGGCAGCATCGGGGTCGCCGTGCGCTACGCCGTCTCGGCCCAGGACAACTGCGGCCCGGTGACCGTCACCTGCTCGCGGCCCCCCGGCTCCCTCTTCCTGCTGGGCCTGACGAACGTCACGTGCACCGCCACGGACTCCTCCGGCAACACCGACTCGTGCGACTTCGGCATCCGCGTGAGCCTCGGCATCTCCCTGCCGTGATGTCCGGTGGTTGACACCGGGCCGGGAAAGCTCTCACTACCCATCAGCTTTCCCGGCCCGCTTGTCCGAGCCATGACGAGGTTTGGGCTCACGGCAAATTTTTTCCCTACCTGACTCTGGGGGCATGGGTTAGGGTGCACCCACCCCCCCGAGGCTCCAACACGAGGGAAGAAGCATGGGTAACGCACTGCATTCATCTCTGGCCGTCCCCCCACGGCCCTCACGGTCCTCTCCCGCGGTCGCCGCGCTGGCCACGCCCGCGCTGGCCAGCCCGTGGGGAGAGCCGATGCACTTCATGCCGGAGACGTCACGGCTCCCTGGTGAGCTCCCCGAGGAGCTGAACCGGCAGGAGCTGTTCTCGCGCATCTGCGTGAGGGATCCGTACTACGCGCTGAGCGAGGTACGGGCGGTGGGCGAGGGCGAGCTGACGGCGCGGGTGCCGGTGGAGCAGGAGACGGGGGGCGAGGCCTCGCCCATCAACGCGGCGGAGGTGGGGCGGCACCTGGCCATCCTCGGCTCGTGTGCGTCGGCGCTGGTGAACCCCAAGGAGGGGCAGCACTACTACCTGGCGCGGCGCGCGCGGTTGGAGCGGCTGCACGCGAGCCCGCTGCCCCGGGCCACCGAGCTGTTGGTGGGCACGGCGAAGGCGGAGTTCCGCGACAAGCGCACCGCCACGGCCCAGACGCGGCTGCTGGACGCGCGGGGCCAGGCGCTCTTCTCGCTGGAGGTGGACTACAACGTGCTGTCCGCGGCGGCCTTCCTGCGCCTCTTCCAGGGAGCGCGCCAGGAGATGCGCCGCGAGCCCCGGGCCGAGCGCGGGCCCCGCTGCACGTCCGGCGACTTCGCCGCGATGCGGACGAACCCCCACCGCCAGCCGCCGCCGCTCCACGGCTACGTGCGGGACGGGGAGTGCCTGAAGGCCACCCTGGGCCCGGTGAGCGCGGAGCTGTGCAAGGGCCACTTCGCCCTGCACCCGGTGCTGCCGGTGGCGGTGGTGATGAGCGGCCTGTCCGGACTGGCGGGCTCGCTGCTGCGCGAGCTGGTGGGCAACCCGGCCGTGCGCTACCTGGTGAAGCAGGGCGAGGTGCGCGCCGACAGCCTGGCCTACGCCGGTGAGTCGGTGACGTTCGGTTCCCACCTCCACGGGGTGGAGGGCCGCGATTACCGCTTCTACTGCTGGGCCTCGGTGGGCGAGCGCCTGGTGGGCGTGATGGAGCTGACGCTCACCTGCCTGGAGTGAGCCTCACTCCCAGGTGATTTCGTAGTCCACCGAGTCCAGGCCGAGCACGTTGGCCCTCACGGTGCCCTTGAAGCCGAGGGACTCCAGCGCGCCCTCGAAGATGCCCACGTGGTAGGCGGCGGGCTGCATGTCGCCGCGGTAGGAGAGGATGCAGCCCTTGGGGCCGGCGGGGCGGTGCTCGCGCTTGCCGTACGTCACCACGGTGCTGAAGGCCACGCGCGTCTGGGCGAAGAGCCGCTGCGGATCCCCCTTGCCGAGGATGCCGAAGACGACCTGGCCCGGGCCGGTGGAGAAGTTCTGCACGCAGGCGCGGCCGCAGGCGTTGAAGACCTGGTTCTCGTTGCCCAGCTTCCACTCGAGCGCGTCCACCGCGCCGTAGAGCATGGTGAGGTAGTCCGAGGCGGGGTAGGTCCGCAGGTCCGCGATGTCCTTGGCCAGGGCGCCGGTGCGCACCTGGCGCAGCGCCTGGGGGCCTCCCTTGCGTTCGATGAGCTCGAAGACCACCCGGAAGAAGATGCCCCGCACGGAGTCCGGGGGCTTGGTCAGGGCGATGCGGGCAGCGAGCTCGGTCTTGTTCGAGGGCATGGCTGGGGTGACAGCTTACCGGTACTCCACGCCGGGTCGAGAAATCGCGACTCCGGGTAGGGGACAACTGGACAACCTTTACTCGGAGTGGGGGCCTTTGGCATGACGCGCATGTCTTTCAGGCACTTCCTCCAGAAGGTGGTGAAACCATGAAGCTCCACAGCTACTGGCGTTCGTCGTGCTCCTGGCGCGTGCGCATCGCGCTCAACCTCAAGGGTCTGCCGTACGAGTACGTGCCCGTGCACCTGGTGAAGGACGGGGGCCAGCAGAACTCCGACGCCTACCGTGCCATCAACCCCATGCGCACCGTGCCCACGCTGGAGGTCTCCGAGGGAGGCAGGGTGCACCGCCTGGCCCAGTCCATGGCCATCCTCGAGTACCTGGAGGAGCGCCACCCCTCGCCCGCCCTGCTGCCGGCGGACCCCTTCCTCCGGGCCCGCTGCCGGATGTTGTCGGAGATGGTGAACTCGGGGATCCAACCGCTGCAGAACCTGTCCGTGCTGCAGCGCATCAAGGGGGAACTGAAGGGGGACGACAAGGCGTGGTGCGCGTACTGGATAGACCGGGGCCTGGCGGCCTTCCAGGAGGTCGCGCAGGAGACGGCGGGGACGTACTGCCTGGGTGACACAGTGTCGTTCGCGGACGTCTTCCTGGTGCCCCAACTCTACGGGGCCCGGCGTTTCGGAGTAGACCTGCAGCCGTACCCGCTGCTCACCCGTATCGAAGCGGCGTGCGCCAGCCTTCCCGCCTTCCAGGTGGCACATGCGGACCGGCAGCCCGACGCGGTGCCGGCTTGAACTGAAGGAGTCGACAATGGCGAAGCTCGAGTCGCTGGGCATCAAGGGATTGGAGAGCGTCCACTGGTACGTGCACGACCTGGAGCGCAGCCGGCGCTTCTACGTGGACGGGCTGGACTTCGCCGAGCAGGGCGTGTCCTCGCCACAGTTGGAGAAGGAGGGGCGGCAGAAGTCGGCCGTCTTCCAGGCGGGCAACGTGGTGCTGGTGGTGAGTGAGCCGGTGGGCGAGGGCGGCCGTGCGTGGCGCTTCCTGCGCAAGCACCCGGATGGGGTGGGCACGCTCAACTACCAGGTGGAGGACATCGACAAGACGTACCGCCTGCTGGAGCAGCGCGGCGCCACCTTCATCACGGACATCCAGCGCCACACGGACGACAAGGGTGGCAGGCTGGCGCAGTTCTCCATCACCACGCCGTTCGGCGACACCACGTTCCGCTTCATCCAGCGGGATGGGTACAAGGCGCTCTTCCCGGGCTTCGTGCAGCACGACAAGCCGCGCGGCGGCACCAATCGCTACGGCTTCACGCACATCGACCACATCACGTCCAACTTCCAGACGATGAAGCCCATGCTCCTGTGGATGGAGCACGTGATGGGCTTCGAGAAGTTCTGGGAGATTCAGTTCCACACCGACGACGTGGCCGCGCAGCAGAAGCGCGCGCACGGCTCGGGGTTGCGCTCCGAGGTGGTGTGGGATCCCGTGAGCCGGGTGAAGTTCGCCAACAACGAGCCGTTGCGGCCCTTCTTCAAGGCCTCGCAGATCAACATCTTCAACGAGGACCACCGGGGTGACGGCGTGCAGCACCTGGCGCTGGTGGTGAAGGACATCCTCACCTCGGTGAAGGCGATGCGCGAGAAGGCGGGGATCTCCTTCATGCCCACCCCGGGCACGTACTACGACGCGCTGCCCCAGCGCATCCAGGACCTGGGCATCAAGAAGATCGACGAGGACATCCAGGTGCTGCGCGACCTGGAGGTGCTCGTGGACGGCGCGGGGGAGCACAGCTACCTGCTGCAGATCTTCATGAAGGACGCGGCGTCGCTCTACAAGGACCCGGGTGCCGGCCCGTTCTTCTACGAGATCATCCAGCGCAAGGGAGACCAGGGCTTCGGTGGGGGCAACTTCCGAGCCCTGTTCGAGAGCATCGAGCGTCAGCAGAAGTCGGAAGGGCGCGCCTGACGGCGGACGGGCGGGAGGCAACGGCTCGCGAGGGGCCGTTGCCCTCCAGCCGGCCTACAGGTCCCGCTTCTCGAGCTTCGCCAGGAGGCTGGCCAGCTGGTCGGCCGTGGCCTGGACGGTGGCCTGATTCGTCCAGGAGGGCAGATCCGTCCGGGCCGTGGGGGGTGTGACGGCGACCTGGACCAGATTGGTCGTCTCGTTGGGGTCCTTCGCGAGGTCGTACAGCTCCCACTCCTGCGCGGCCTTGCCGGAAGGATCGAAGTAGCGCGCGAGCTTGTATTCCATCGTGCGGACGCACCGCACGTGATTGGGTTGCCGGACGGAGCCCGGAGCGAGGTCCACGGGTTGCTTGCCGTGTTTGCCCGTGCGCACGGCGTCCACGGTGGCCTTGTAGACCTCGAACTCCTTGTACGAGTGGGCCTCCTGCAACGTGCGCGAGGGGGGCAGGGGCGCGGTGATCTCATCGTCGGTGATGAAGAGGACGCCCTCGCGCGGGCTGCCGTCCGGATGCTTCACGACGTGGGGCGCCCACTCGCCCCGGATGAGCGGTGACAGATCGATTCCCGGCAGCGGAGGCACGGGCCGGCGCTCGGCGAGCGTGCGGCTGATCTTCTCGCGCTGCTCGGGGCCGACGCCGGCCAGGCCGAGGATGGTCGGCAGGATGTCGATGTGGCTGGTGAGGGCGTCCACCTGGCGCAGCACCTGCCCGGGGGGCGGTATGCCGGGGTTGGCCGGTTCCTTGCCGTGCTGCTCCAGCTGATTCCTCACCCAGGGCCGGTAGTTCACCACCACGGGGACGTGCAGCGCCTCCTGATAGGCGGTGTGCCACTTCTCGAGCATCATGCCGTGGGCGGCGCCGTACTCGCCGTGGTCGGTGAGGAAGACGACGAGGGTGTTGTCTGCCTGCCCGGACTCCTCCAGGGCGGTGAGCACCGCGTCGATGTGCGCATCCACGACCGAGTGCAGCCAGGCATAGAGCTGGAGGAAGAGCAGGCAGCCCTCGTCGGGCTTGTCCGTGAGCTGGAAGGGGATGCAGTTGCGCAGGGCCAGGAAGACGGCGAGCTCCAGGGCCTGCTCGGGATTGGCCGTGGGCACGGCGCTGGCGATGTTGAAGCCGGCCTTCGCGGACAACGCGAGGCCCATCTTGTAGGCGTAGTCGTGCTGGCAGGTCGGCTTGTCGGCCAGCGACTCGTTCTGCGTGGGGGAGGCCCGGGCACGGTCCTTGGGGAAGTCCAGGGGGTTGAGGGGGAGCCGCATGGTGCCCGCGATGGGGGGCGGCGTGACGTCTCCCTGGTTCGGCACGGTGAGCGGTCCGAACAGGGACTGCGTGGTGGGCACGGGAAGCGTCTTCCCATTGGGCAGGGTGATGGGCTCCGCCGGCTTGTCGGCGGGCAGGGCCTGGGCGATCACTCCCGGGTAGGTCGCGATGTCATGCGGGTTGGTGAAGGAGGCGACCGCGAACCAGGGCTTGATGTCCTGGGTATCGGGGCCGGTCGAGTTGGGATCCCTGGCCTGGTCCGAGGCATAGGCGCGGTTGTAGTTGAGCGCCAGGCCCTTGCGCCGGATGAAGGCGCAGGCCGAGTCCGTGAAGCCCTCGTCGCGGTAGATGCCCAGGTTGTTGGGCTGCGAGCCGTGGGGCTCGGGGTAGGACATCTCCCAGTCATCGAAGCCGTAGCGCTGGAGCGAGTGCTCCGGCGGATTGCTCACGTGCCACTTGCCGAAATAGTGCGTGCTGTAGCCGGCCTCGCGCATCCAGGTGCCGAGCGTCGGAATGCCATCGGCGTCCAGCCAGGGGAAGTTGGAGGAGTCACCGTTCTTGAACAGGCCATCCGTCTGCGTGACGCCCGTGCGCGTGCCGTACTGGCCCGTGTAGATGACGGCGCGGCTCGGCGTGCACGCGCTGGCGGCGATGGTGTGATTGCGCAGGACGACCGCGTTCTTTCGCAGCCGCAGCAGGCCGGGGAAGAACTTCGCGTAGGGATTGCTTTCGTCCACCTCTCCCTGGAAGCCGAGGATCTGCTTGAGCGGCTCGGGGAAGCCGCCATCGGGTCCGTAGGAGAAGCGCGGGAAGCGGTACTGATCGCAGGTGATCAACAGGATGTTGGGGCGAGTGGGCATGGGTCCTTTTCCGGATGCTTCCCTTCGCGAGGCCTGGAGTAGCCCCGGCACGCCCCAGTGTGCCCCCTCATGAGTGGATCGCCTACTACCGGCAGGGGTAGTTGGCCTTGGTGCATGTGACGCCGTTGTTATAGGCGTCGTTGAAGTGGTTGTAGTACCCGTCGTAGAGCGGGTGCACGGTGCCGGTCTCGGGCGCCATCTTCACGAACATCTCCTCGTTCTCGTTGAGCGCGTCCTGGGACCAGTTCTGCGAGCCGGAGTAGACCCGGTAGCCGTAGCTGGTGCCGTACTTGCCGTAGACGAGGAAGAACTTGTCGTGGACCTTGTCCTTGCGGCGGATCTTGACGCCCGCGTCGAGCAGCTCGTTGTAGACGGACTGCGGCATGCTGATGCCATCCGTGGAGTCTCCGCCCACCACCATCCACACCGCGCAGCCGCCGGCCCGGTAGTGCTTCACCTGCGCGAGGATTTCCGGACGCCCGGTGGTGACGAACGCCATGCCGATGCGCAGCCGGCAGTTCGCGTCGGGCGTGACGTCGTTGAGGCGGGTGACGATGGTGTCCGTCTGGTTCAGCCCCTCGGGCGAGGCGTAGCCATCCGCGGGGTTGGCCAGGTAGTAGCCTCGGCCGCTGGCGGAGTCGTAGTAGTCGTTGCCGGAGAAGTGCCGGCGGTTCCACATGTCCGAGAAGTTGGCGTTGAAGCCGTCGTACAGCGTCACGGCGTCGTAGATGGTGAGGGTGTTGTTGAACGCGTCCGGGCCGCTCGCATAGGTCAGGTTGGACGAGCCGAACCACACCACGTACGGACGGGCCACCCCATTGGGGTCCTTGGCCTGGCTGAACGTGAACATCTTCGTGTGCATGTTGCCGGCCGCGCTCGTGCCGATGCAGCCGCCACCGCCGCTCGAGTTGGTGCAGAACCGGTGGTTGGTGAGCTTCTTGATGGTGACCACCGCGGGGTCCGTGGAGCTCGCGTTCTTCCCGTCGAGCACGACGGACACCGAGACGCCGCGGTTCTGCGCCGCGAGGAGCGAATCTGCCACCCCGTCGATGCTGATGGAGTGGATGGTGCCCCGGATGGTGGCGCCCGCGGGCGTCGAGTCGATGAGCCGCCTCAGCTCCGTGATGATGGTGTAGTCCCGGCCAGCGAACGCGGGCGGGTTGCTGAAGTGCGCCCAGACCGCCTTGCCGCCCACCGTCCCGGACGCGACGCTCACTCCCGACCGGATGGCGCCCACGTCCACCTCACCGCTGTCCTGCTCCGCGAAGGGCTCGCACCCCGTGGCCACCCACGTGCAGAGACCCACGGTCAGCGCCCTCAGAAAGCGAACGCCCGGCTTCGAACGCGGCATATCCTCTCCTGATTCTGGAAAATCGAGAAAAGTCGATTTGCCGTATAGAGAGGCGAAACCTGAAAGTCAAATGAGGTCCACCCGGTGAGCCAACCCGGGTGATTCCAATACCCTCACCCCGTCCCTCTCCCAGAGGGAGAGGGGAGATGGGCTCAGGTGAAGGGCAGGGCCGCCACGGTGGCCTCGGCGGGGCCGTCGCCCACCGCCAGCACCGTCCCCGGCTCCAGGTGGTCCCGGTGTACGTACCCCAGCGCCACCGTCTGGCCCTTCAGCGGCGAGCGCACCACGCTCGTCACCCAACCCACCTTCTTGCCGTCCTTCTTCAGCTCGGTGCCCGGCGCCGCCTCGGTGCTCCCCAGCAGCAGACCCGACAGCTTCCGGTTCATGTGTCCCCGGAAGGTGGCTCGGGCGATGACCTCCTGCCCGATGTAGCACCCCTTGTTGTAGGAGATGGCGTTCGTGAGGTTCGCCTCCAGCGGAATGGTGGTGTCCACCATGTCCTGGCCGTAGCGCGGCACCCCCGCCTCCACCCGCAGCATCTCGTGCGCCCGCCAGCCCAGCGGTTTCAGCCCGAAGGCCCCACCCGCCGCCGCCAGCGCCTTCCACACCGCCTCCAGCCCTCCCCGGGGCACCAGCAGGTCCACCCCCGGCTCCTGTCCGGAGCCGCCCACCGCCAGCACCTCCGGGCCCGCCAGGGACAGGGTCCGGGTGGCGTCCGGGGGCAGGGGAGCGAAGGGACCGCCCGACACGGCGCCCAGCAGCTCGGCTGTCCGGGGGCCGAGCAGCCGCAGCACCCCCAGCTCGCCCGTGGCCTCGAGCAGCTCGGCGTCCTCGGAGATGAGGAATTTCCCCAGGAATTCCTGGACCTTGGCGCCCATCCCGGGCTCCATGTCCAGCAGCAGGTCCGCCTCGCGCCGGAGGATGCGCGCGTCACCCACCATGGAGCCCTTCACGGTGATCATCGCCGCGTAGGTGGCCGCCCCGGCCGCCAGCCCCTTCACGTCCTGCGTCACCATCCCGTGCAGGAAGGACACGCGGTCCTCGCCGGTTATCCGCAGCGCTTCCCGGTAGGTGGCATCATGGAGGGCCACCGCCTGCCGGGCCGCCCGGTACTCGGCTTCCACATCCCCGTAGTCGGCCACGGCCTCCCGGCCGTTGATCTCCAGGAAATGGGCTCCTGCCTGCTCATGAAGAAAATGCAGAGACAGCGGTTCCATGACCGTCGCTATATAGAGGGCCGGGAGTGAATGCCACGATGGATGTGAAACACCTGTCCGACTTCCTGGGCTTCTCGGCCGAGAAGCTCCAGAAGCACAACCTCTTCAAGTCCGAGCGCTTCTTCCTGGACGTGTACTGCCTGACGCCCGGCCAGAGCCAGAAGCCCCACCGGCACGCCACCTCGGACAAGGTGTACCTCGTCCTCGAGGGGCGGTGCCGCTTCCGCATCGGCGCCGACGAGGCCTCGCATGGCCCCGGCGCCTCCCTCTTCGCACCCGCGGGCGTCGAACACGGCGTCACCAATGACAGCCCCGACAACGCCCGCCTCCTCGTCCTGATGACCCCCCCTCCGGAGCACGCATGAGCAAGAAGGCCAATCCGCCCCCTCCTGTCCCCGTCCGTGGTGCCGCGGCGCTGCTGGGCCTGGCTCTCGCCGAGGCGGCGCTCTCCATCTACCAGTGGAAGGAGCTCCTCACCCTGCGCGGCGGCGGTACCACCAGCTGTGGCATCTCCGAGCAGATCAACTGCGAGACGGTGTGGAACTCCGCCTTCGCCAGCGGCGTGCATGAGCGGTTGGGCATGCCCGTGGCCGTGCTCGGCCTGGTGTGGGGCATCGTCGCCATGGCGCTCGCGGCGCTCTTCCTGGCGTGGCGCGGCAGCGGGCACACCGTGCGTCCCGCCACCAACGGCCTGCGTCTGACGGCCGCGGCCGGTGTGGCGGCCAGCCTCGTCTTCGGCCTCGCGAGCGCGAGCTCCGGTGCGCTGTGTCCCACGTGTCTGGGCACCTATGCCCTCACGCTCGCCTTCGCCGCCGTGGCCTGGAAGGGCCTGCCCGGCCCGGTGGTGCCGCAGACGGGTGAGTGGGGCCGCGCCCTTCAGTGGACGGGTGGCTTCGCCGTCGCCGCCTACGTGGCGCTGCTGATACCCGGCATGCAGACGCCCAAGGCCAACGCCGCCGCGGAGCAGCTGGCCTCCATGACCTCCCCCGCCGCTCCCGGCTCGCTGGAGGCGTACCTGCTCAGCCTGCCCCCGCAGGAGAAGCAGGCCGTCTCCAACGCGCTCGCCCGCTACAAGATGGACACGCCGCTGCCGGCCCTGTCCGCCGCGCGCCGCCGCCATGGCCCCGAGAACGCGCCGGTGAAGATGGTGGAGTGGACGGACAGCCGCTGCCCGCACTGCAAGAGCCTGGTGGAGGTGCTCGCCCTCATGAAGAAGCGCATCCCCGAGGGCAAGCTGTCGCTGGAGGCGCGCCAGTACCCGCTCGACTCGCAGTGCAACAGCGCCCTGCCGCCGCAGGCCACCGATGGCTCCGGCACCCGCTGCATGGCCGCCAAGGCGCAGATCTGCACCGAGGACGCTCCGGACTACTGGGAGCTGCGCGAGAAGCTCTTCGCCGCCCAGTCCACGCTCAATCCGCAGAACGTGCTGAGCATCATGTCCTCCGGCACGGTGACGCGCTCGCAGCTCGAGGCGTGCATCTCCAGCGAGGAGACGCAGAAGAAGCTGGCGGAGGACATCGCGTACGCCCAGCAGCACGACCTGCACGGCACGCCGCTGGTGGTCATCAACGGCCGCGAGGCGCTGCCCATCCCGTCCTTCCTCTACGCCCTCATCATGTCGGACGGGAACCCGGACGCGGCGGCCTTCAAGGTGCTGCCCGCGCCGCAGCAGCGGGCGCTGCAGGCGCACGATCACCCCCACTGAGCGGACGGACGCCATGGGCAAGCGCGACAAGAAGCCCGAGGCGCCCGCTCCGGCGGCGCCCTTCCACAACCCCTTCGCCGCGCTGAGCCTCAAGCGCGAGGAGCTGCCCGCGGGGCCGGCTCCCGCGCCCGTGAAGGCCGAGGTGTCCGAAGGGCCCAAGGGCCCCGCCCGTGCCGTGGTGCGCATGGAGCGCAAGGGGCGGGGTGGCAAGGAGGTGACGGTGGTGGAGCAGCTGGGGCTGTCCGCCGCCGAGCTGGAGAAGTGGCTCAAGGCCCTCAAGGGCGGCCTGGGCTGCGGCGGCACCGTGGAGGAGGACACCCTGGTGTTGCAGGGCGACCAGCGCGAGCGCCTCCCCGCGCTCCTGGAAGCCCGCGGCGTGCGCCGCGTCACGGTGGGGTGACGCGGGGGCGGAGGGTGGAGCCCGGGAGGCTCGACACCCTCCCAGGGGGAGAGGGGAGTGGACTACAGCGCCGAGATGACGGCGTCGGTGAACTCGCGCGTGGTGGCGCTGCCGCCCAGGTCGCCCGTGCGCGCCTTGCCCTCGCCGTGCACCTTGGCCAGCGCGTTCTCGAACTTGCGCGCCTCGTCCCGCATGTCCAGCCAGTCCAGCATCATCACCGCCGACATCATCAGCGCGGTGGGGTTGGCCAGGCCCTTGCCCGCGATGTCCGGCGCCGTGCCGTGCACCGCCTCGAACATCGCCGTGCGCTCGCCGATGTTGGCGCCCGGCACCAGCCCCAGGCCGCCCACCAGGCCCGCGCACAGGTCGCTGAGGATGTCCCCGTACAGGTTCTCCATCACCAGCACGTCGTAGCGCGTCGGGTCCTTCACCAGCTGCATGCACATGTTGTCGACGATGACCTCCTCGTACTGGATCTCCGGGAACTCCCGGCCCACCTTGCGGGTGCAGTCGAGGAAGAGGCCATCCGACAGCTTCATGATGTTGGCCTTGTGGACGCTCGTCACCTTCTTGCGCCCGTGCTTCCGGGCGTACTCGAAGGCGAAGCGGGCGATGCGCGTGGAGGCCTTCTCGGTGATGATCTTCAGCGACTCCACCACGCCCGGGACGATGATGTGCTCGAGGCCGGCGTAGAGCGACTCGGTGTTCTCGCGCACCACCACCAGGTCCACGTTGTCGTAGCGCGTCTTCACGCCGGGCACGCTCTTGACGGGCCGCAGCGAGGAGTACAGGTCCAGGCGCTTGCGCAGGCCCACGTTGGCCGACGCCATGCCGCCGCCCACCACCGTGCCCGTGGGACCCTTGAGGGCCACGCCGCTGCGCAGCACCGCCTCCACCGTCTCGTGGGGCAGGTTGGTGCCGTACTTGGCGATGACCTCGGCTCCCGCGTCCTTGAACTCGAACTCGAGCGGGGCCTTGAGCGCCTCCAGGACGCGGATGGTGGCCGCCATTACCTCGGGGCCGATGCCGTCGCCATTGATGACCGTAACCGTACGCGTATTCGCCATGTCTCGCGCTTCAAGCACAAAAGACAGGGCCCCGAAAGCGGGAAAACGCGCCGGGCGCAGCCTGGCTAATGCATCGGTGGAGTCTGGATGGGTGGCGGCTCGGAGGGCGGCTCCGGAGGCCGGGGCGGGCTCCTGCGGCGGCCCCGGCGGCGCGGGGCGAGCGTGGCGTAGGGCCGGTAGAAGGACTCCCACAACGCGGCGCGGCGTCCGCGTGGCCGGGTGCGCAGCTCGCCCAGCGGGGCCTTGGTGAAGAACGAGGCCACGAAGAGGTAGGAGAAGACGAGCACCAGCAGGAAGAAGAAGCCCATCACGAAGCCGCCGTGGATGGGCCCGATGTGCGCGCGTTCCACGAACTCGGTGAAGTTCCTCGCCGGCCACGGCTGGCTGTACACCTTGACGAACCAGGAGAGCGTCAGCACCAGCAGGATGGGGCCGTACGCGCGGTTGAGGCGCGTGGAGATGGCGGAGAAGACCGAGAGCTGGATTTGTGGCCGCTCCATGATGCCGGCCAGCTCGCGCAGGGCGTCCGGGTCCACCGGCTCGCGGCGCAGCATGGGCACCCAGTAGCCTTCCTCCAGCAGGCGCACGCGGCGGATCCACAAGTCGTAGTAGCGGTAGCGGCGCGCCTCGATGAAGAGGAACGAGAGCACCATGCCGATGCCCACCAGGAAGACGACGGGCTCGGCGCCGCCGGAGAAGCCGAAGGAGACGACGGCGGCGGTGGTCGTCATGGACCAGTTGGTGGTGTTGTCCAGGCGCGACCGCCAGGTGTCCGAGCGGCTGAGCTCGCCCCGGAACAGCTGCGCCATGGACGCGTCCGAGAGCGGCAGGGCCTCGTATTCGTTCTTGTCGCGCTCGTTGCCGTCACTCGCCATCGGTTGCTCTCCCCTGGTGTGTGCGGCCCGGACGCACGGGTGGCCGGGGCGGGCCGCCGTGCCCACTCTCTCCCGGAGGAACCATGGCCATCCCTTTCCTCCATGACACCCCGCCACCCGTGGATGCGGTGGCCGCCGTGCTCCAGCTCCTGGAAGAGGAGTCGGAGCGCGTGGTGCGTCTGTGGTCCAAGCGGATCCGCGCCGAGACGTATGAGCTGGACATCTCCGGGCGCAACCTGCGGGCGCCCCTGCGCCGGTTGATCGACGAGCTCGTCCGCCTGCTCAGGGACCGGGGCAGGGACGCCCTGGCCCTCTGGCCGGAGGTGGTGCGCTCGCACGGGGCGCGCCGGTACAACCAGCGCTTCGAGGTGGAGGACCTGGCGCGCGAGTTCAAGTCGCTGGAGGAGGTGCTCCTCTACGTCTACGCCCGGCGCAACGAGGGGGTGCTGGAGCCGGAGGTGGCCACCTTCATCGTGGAGCTGGTGGGCGAGGCGCACGCCTCGGCGCAGGCCTCCTTCGCGCGGGTGTTGAGGACGGAGGAGGTGCGCTTCCGCGAGGCGGCGGTGATGGAGTCGGTGCTGCACCACGTGGAGGTGGGCATCCTGCTGGCCGAGGTGGACGGCACGGTGTCCTTCGCCACGCCGCCGGTGAGCCGGCTCATCGGCGTGCCCATGCGGGCGGTGGTGGGCTCGCGCTCGCAGTCGCCGCTGTCGGTGGTGCTCTCGCAGGTGAATGCGCGCCAGCCCAATGGCGAGTCCTTCAAGGTGGCGGACATGCCCTTCATGCGGGCGCTGAAGGAGCGGGGGCCGGTGCGCGGCGTGATGATGGTGGTGGAGCGGCCCGGCGGGGGCGAGGCCACCCTGGAGATGAGCGCCACGCCCATCTGGGAGGAGGAGGGCGAGCTGGCCGGGGTCATCCAGACCTTCACCGACCGCACCGAGGCCGCCACCAAGACGAAGGCGCTGATGAGCGCCAACGACGCGGTGCGACGGCTGCAGGGCCGGCTGTTGCAGCGCACGCGCACCCAGGCCCTGGGGCAACTGGCCAGTGGCGCGGCGCACGCGCTCAACAACTTCCTCAACGTGCTGCGCCTGCGGATCACCCTGCTGCGCCGCGAGTTCAAGCCCGAGCACCTGGACGCGCTGGACAAGACGGTGGGGCAGGTGGGCGAGCTGGTGGCGCGGCTCCAGGAGTTCAACGTCCAGCGCACCGAGGAGCAGCTGTCGGACGTGCAGGTGGACGCGACGGTGCGCGAGGCGTTGGAGCTGGCGCGGGCGGAGCTGGAGGGGCGCGAGCACCCGGTGACGGTGGAGCAGCGGCTGGGCGAGCCGGGGGCGGTGAGGGCGGACCCGGGCTTCTTCCGCGAGCTGGTGGTGAACCTGCTGCTGGCCGAGCGCGAGCGTCTGAGCGACCAGGGCGGGCGGGTGCTGGTGGAGACGCGCCGGGAGGCGGACGGCTGGGTGTCTCTGCGGGTGGCGGACTCCAGCACGCAGTACGAGGCGGAGGACATGACGCGCATGTTCGATCCGCTCAACCGCGAGGCGGGCGCGCCGCAGCTCTCGCTGCTGCTGGCGGTGGCGCGCAACCAGGTGCAGCGCTGGGGCGGTGAGCTGACGGTGGAGAACCTGCCCGAGGGCGGGGCCGCCTTCGTGGTGCGGCTGCCCCTGGCCCGGTCCGAGGAGGAGGCGGAGCGGGGGCGGGAGAGCCCGGAGGCGGCGGCGGGCCCGCGGCGCTTCCAGCAGACGCGCCGGGTGCTGGTGGTGGACGACGATCCGGACAACGCGCGGATGATGGCGGAGGTGCTCGGCGAGGAGGGCTACGACGTCAAGGTGGCCAACAGCGGGGACGTGGCGCTGAAGATGTGGGACGAGCGCCGTTACGACGCCGCCCTGCTGGACGCGGTGATGCCAGACATGTCGGGCTGGGAGGTGGCGCGCGAGCTGCGCAAACGCTCACCCCAGGCCCTGCTGGCCATCGTGACGGGCATGGACGTGCGGGGGCAGAACCGCGCCAACCTCGCGCTGGTGGACGCCGTGTTCCGCAAACCCATCGACGTGGGCGCGCTGGATGACTTCCTCGGCCAGTCCGAGTCGCCCGCGGCGGGTGGCGGTGGTGGCGCCGGAGTGGCCCCACCTGGCGGGTGAGCCTCCCGCGCGGGGCCGCTGGAGGAACGGAGAAGGGCCATTTCCGGGTTGTGGGCCACACCGTGAATGTATTTCTTCAGGCTCAATGACAGACAAGCGGTAAGCCTGACGACGGGAGGCGGAAGGGTTACAGTGTGGACATGCTCGGTTCCTCGATGAGCGGGGGGGGATGCATGCAGATGGTCGATGAGCGGGGCTGGTGGGTGCCTGCTCCCCCGGGCTCGGAAGAGGATTTGCAGCAGCGGTTGGCGATGGCCTCGCCCGCGGACACGGCGCGGGGCATGTTCCTCCGGGCCACGCTGGACGCGGTGCGCACCCTGGGAGACGAAGAGGCGGTGCGCAGGTGCCAGCGGGCGAGCGGGGAGGAGAAGCTGGTGGAGTTCTTCACCTATCCCGTCAGCGCGAACCTGCGGATGGTGTTCACCGCGGCGCGGCTGCTGGAGGCCCGCTCCGGTGGCATCGCCGAGGCGCTGAGGCAACTGGGCCGTGGGGCCGCGGAGTGTTTCCTGTCCTCCACCGCGGGCCTGGCGCTCCAGTTGCTGGCCGGGGGAGACGCGAACCGGATGGTGGGCAACATGCCTTCCATGTATCGGGCCTCGGTGAGCTTCGGGGTGCGCTCGGTGGTGTGGATGGGGCCCACGAGCTGCCGGCTCACCATGCGGCGCGAGTTCATGCCCGCCTCCTTCCAGGAAGGACTGCTGCTCGGCGTGCTCCAGAAGGCCAAGGCGCGGGGCGCGCGGGTGATCGGCCATCAGCTCTCCACGTTGGAGAGCGACTACGACGTCTCCTGGGTGGCGTGAGCTGAGTCGGGAGGACCCCACCCGCCGGGTCACCACGGACTTCAGACCGCGCCAGGGGCCCTTTCTCCGGCGAGACTGTTTGAATCCCATCCCATCGTAATCGTGAATAGCATTGCAGCGCTGAAAGCTTTCATAGACAGGGAGAGAGCGTGCGCTGCGAGTACAATCCCACAACGAGAGTGGACGAAACGAGGAGGCCGGGCCGTTTTTCCCTCGGAGGCCGGGCTCATTCGTGACCCCCCCTGCTGACAGCAAGTCCTGAAACAATTAGGATAGACATTCCTCAGCCGGGCTGATTCCTGCCAAGGGGGACACACATGGCCGTGACCGGCAGCGCACGCACCAGGTGGGAAAAGGCAGACACGTGGGAGCAGGAATTGGAGCGGCGGATGTGTCTGGCGACCTCGGAGGACACCATCCGCGGCATGCTCTTCAACGGGACGTTGGAGGTGCTGCGCACGGTGGGTGACGGCTCGCTGGCCCGGCGTTGTGTGGAGGCGTGTGGGGAGTCCAGCTTCCTGGACTTCTTCAGTTATCCCGTGCGGATGCACTGCCAGATGGTGAGCACGGCGCTGCCGGTGCTGACGGAGCAGTACGGCACCTCGGAGGAGGCACTGCGTCAATTGGGGCGGTTGGTGGCCCATCGCTTCCTGCGGGTGGGGGCGGGCAAGGTGATGCTGTCGCTGACGCCGGGCAGCCCGAGGCAGTTGGGGTACTCGCTGCCGGTGGCCTACCGCCTGGCGGTGAGCTTCGGGCAGTACGAGGTGAGGTGGACGGGGCCGCGCAGTGGCCAGTTCATCCTGAAGCGTGACTTCATGCCCCACCCCTTCCATGAGGGGGTGGTGGAGATGGCTCTGGGTCTGTTTGGTGGGCGGGAGGTGAAGGTGAGCGGGCGGCCCACGGGGGGGCTCGATAGTGAGTGTGACTTCTGCTGGCAGTGAGACCAGGGGGGAGCGGGGAATGAGCGGCGCGGCGATGGCGTGGAGTGTGTCCCCCCGGGACGGTGGACAGTACTGGGGCCAGCGCATGTCGCTGGTGAGCTCGGAGGACATCGCGCGCGGGTTGTTCCTGCAGAGCGTGTTGAAGTCCATCCGGGCGCTCGGGGACGAGGCGCTGGAGAAGCGCAGCGCCAGTGCGTGTGGGCAGGCGCGTTTCTTCGACTTCTTCAACTACCCCATCCGGTTGCACCTGCAGATGCTGTCGGTGGCGATGCCGGAGCTGGCCACGCGGCACACGGATGCGGACCAGGCGTTGTGGCGCATGGGGCACTGCGTGGCCATGGACTTCCTGGAGTCCGAGGCCGGCCGGACGGTGAAGGTGCTGGTGCGCGGCGAGCCCAAGCGCCTGGTGAACAACCTGCCGTTGACGTACCGGATGTCGATGACGGGCGAGCGCTCGGTGCGGTGGACGGGGCCGCAGTGCTGCCGGTTCACCATGAGGCGCGACTTCATGCCCCCCTCGTTCCACGAGGGCATGCTGGTGGCGATGCTCGAGCGGTTGAATGCCAGCAAGGTGAAGGTGGTGGGGCGTCAGACGGACCTGTTGGAGAGTGAGTACGACATTTCCTGGCAGTAAGAGGGGGTGACCCTTGCCTGGAAGCCTCGTTGCGGGTGCGGTGGACGTGGAGCCCATCGGCGGGGGGCTGGGCCTGGACCTGGAGTCCGGCGCGGCGGAGTCCCCCGGGGATGTCTGGGCGCGGGACCTGACACAGCGTGTGGCGTTGGCGACGCCCGCGGACACCGCCTGGGGCGCCTTCCTGCGGAGCCTGTTGGAGGCGATTCGCGAGCTCGGGGACGAGGGGCTGGTGCGGCGCTGCCTCGAGGTCTGCGGGCAGGAGCAGCCCGTGGAGTTCTTCCGCTACCCCGTCCGCTGGAGGCTCCAGATGATGGCGCTCAGCCTGGAGGCGCTGGCGGCGCGGCATGGTGGCAGCGCGAGGGCCCTGCGGCTGCTGGGCCGGCAGGCGACGAGCACCTTCCTGTGCTCCCATGCGGGCAGGTTGATGCTGATGCTGGCGGGCGGTGACAGGAAGCGGGTGCTGGAGGGGGCCCCCATCGGCTTCCGGATGGGGTTGAGCTACGGCACGCACACGACGCGGTGGCTGGGCCCGGCCAGCTTCCACTGGCGCATGGAGCGCGAGTTCATGCCCCTGCCCTTCATGGAGGGGGTGTTGCAGGCCCTGGTGGAGCGGACGGGAGCCCGGAACGTGCGGGTGGTGGGACGCCAGACGGGCGCGCTCGATAGCGAATACGAGCTCTCCTGGGAGTGAGCCTCGGGGGCGGTGCATGGCTAGACTGCCGCCGTGGACCCGACTTCCCTGGAACGCATCCGCCGCAAGGTGGAGGCAGGCGAGCCCCTGAGTGACGCGGAGCTGGAGGTGCTGCGTACCGCGGCACGGAACACGCCGGGGCCCACGCTGCGCCTGGCGGTGGCGCATGCGTTGGTGAACGCGGGCGCCGAGCGCGAGGCCCTGCGGCTGCTGGAGACACTGCGGCGCGACTTCCCCCAGGACGTGCAGGTGCGGCTGGGGCTGGCGCGGGCGCTGCTCGGGCTGGAGCGGCCGGGCGACGCGGAGGCGGTGCTGCGCGAGGCGCTCGTCCTCAACCCGGGAGACCCCGAGGCCCAGAAGGTGCTAGCGGTGCTGGCCCTGCGGCGGGGGGAGCATGGCCGGGCGAGGGCGTACGTGGTGGACGTGCTGCGGAGGGACCCGTTCGACGAGGAAGCGCGGCTGTTGGAGTCGGAGCTGGAAGCCGCGGACGTCTCGCCTCCGCCCGCGCCCCGGGTGCAGGCGTTGCGCCCGGAATTCACCGCCGCGCTGCTGGCCGCGCTGCACCGGGCCGGAGTGGCGTGCCGCCGGCAGGGGAAGGATCTGCTGGTGAAGCTGGCCTCGGGTGAGGTGGGGCGGGTGGACGTGGCCTCGCTCTATGTGGCCTACCGTGACGGCTCGCAGGAGCTGGGCACGTACGTGAGGGGCCTGGTGGCGCGGCTGCGGGAGCTGTCCGGGCTCGCCGTGGATGCGGGCACGCTGGAGGCGCGGTTGCGTCCGGTGCTGCGGCCCGGGGGCTTCGAGACGCAGGCGGCGGGAGCGCTCCACCGGCCGGGACCCGCGGGGCTCGAGGTGTTCTACGTGCTGGAGGACGCGGAGTTCGTGCACTACCTGCCGGGGGATTCGCTCGGGCCGGCGGGGCTGTCCGCGGAGGCGGTGGACGCGCTGGCCTGGCGCAACCTGGAGGCGCACCCCGCGCCGGTGAGGCCGGTGGTGCTGGACGAGGGGCAGGTGGTGCTCGCGGAGACGTTCAGCGGCCTGTGGGCGGTGGCGGGGGGTGATGGATACGACGGGGCGCGGCTCCTCACGGCGGAGCAGCGCGGCCGGCTGGTGCTGCACGCGGGAGAAGTATCGCTGCGCGTGCACCTGGGTTGGCGGGAGTTCACGTTGGTGTGCCGCGAGTCGGACACACCCGCGTGCGAGGCGTTGGCCCGGTTGGGAGGGGCGCCGGATGGAATCCCCGGCCTCTTCCGTCTCGAGGGCGGCACCCTCACCTCACTGTGAGCACATTACCCCGCCGTCGCCGGAGGAGGCAGCACGTCCACCACGTTCACCTCGCGGAAACCCGCCGAGAAGAACAGCACGCGCAGCGTGTTCTCCGCCGAGCGCCGGGCGCGCTCCTTCAAGCGGTTATCTCCCTTCACCTCGCGCTCGAAGGCCTCGCGGGCCTTCTCCAACAGGAGGGTCGTCTGCGCGCTGTCGAGGTTGGAGCCGATGATCTCCGTCTCCCCGGGCTTGAGCTCCACCTTGACCTCCACTGGAGGCAGGACCACGTCGACGCGGGTGCCCTGGATGCGCATGGCGGAGCCATCGAGCTGGCCGAAGTCATAGCCGAGGTGCACGTCGGCGAAGACGATGGCGCGGCCGATGGGCGTGTGGATGGTGTAGCGGGCCCAGTTGATGACGTCCTTCCAGAGCGCGTCCGTGGCCTGGGGCTGGGGAGAGAAATCGACCTTCTTGTAGAGGGACACCTGGAGGGTCTCGAGCCGGGCGACCTCTCGGACGCGGGTGACGAGCGCGGGCGTATCGGGCAGGGCGGGGGGCTTGGGACGGAGGAACAGGAACGAGCCCACGGCCCCTGCGATCAATGCGACGAGGACGAGCAACACCCGCGAGATGAGTCGCAGCATGGGCGCCATTCTAGCCAGGGTGGGGTAGGGTTCGCCGAGCCATGAGCCCGCTGTCCCTTCGGGATGAAGAAATCCAATCACTCGGTGAGCAGGGCTGGTTCACCCGTGCTTCCTTTCTCGGGGAGACGGAGGCCCGAGCCATCCACGCCGAGGCGAAGGCGCGCGTCGAGGCCGGCCAGTTGCGTCCCGCGGGCATTCGCCGGGGCGCGGACCACACGCTGGACCGGGACACCCGTGGCGACTTCATCACCTGGGTGAAGGAGGAGGAGCGGGGCTCGGCGATCAGCCGGCTGAGGGAGGCGTATGCCGCGCTCGGCGAGGCGCTGTCGGCCGAGGCGTATCTAGGACTCGGGCGGTTCGACCTGCAGCTCGCCTGGTACCCCGGCGAGGGAGCGAGGTACGCGCGCCACTTCGATGCCTTTCCCGGCCAGTCCAACCGGCGCGTCACGGCCCTCTACTACCTCAATCCGGACTGGGTGCCGGCCCACGGGGGCCTGCTGCGCATCTACCCCGAGCGCGGCCCGGTGGACGTGGAGCCCACGCTGGATCGGCTCGTGGTGTTCCTCAGCGAGCGCATCGAGCACGAGGTACTGCCCGCTCAGGCTCCCCGGCTCGCGCTCACCGCGTGGTTCTACGGGCGGAACGCGGGGTAGCGCGTTGGGCGAAGACCCTCACCCCGACCCTCTCCCAGAGGGAGAGGGAGAGGGAGAGGGAGTGGGTTGTTGCTTCGGGGACGAGGCTTCGCAGGCTTGCTCCCGGACTGTCTTGTCTCCCAGCGGCATCCGCCAGAAGGCGCGAGCATCGGGTCTCGTGGAGAGTTGCTTCCACAGCGCCTCCACTCCACCGGCCTCGCGGGCAATCCGCCTCGCGAGCGCCGCCGCCCGTGCATAGGCCCGCTCCCGCACCTCCGGACGCACTTCCAGAAGCTCCGCCGTGAGGGCCCGGCAGTCCTCCGGCCCACTGGCGGTGGGCCCCGGCTCCACCAGCGCCGTGGCGAATCCCTCGACGAACCAGCGAGGCAGGGCCGGCCCCGCATGGGAGATCAGCGCCAGGTGCGCCACCTCGTGCCTCGTGAGCGCGCCCAGGTCCTCCATCCGGTCCACCACCCGCGCGGGCGGGAAGAGCACCTCGCCCTCCACCACTCCGGCCGCGGCGGTGCGCGGCAGGCCGGTGCTCGCGCTGAATGCCTCCACCGATTCGGACAGCGCCGCCCGCACTTCCGGCACCTCTGTCCTCACGAAGGGCGGCAGGGACTGGCGTGCACGCTCCAGCGCTCGCGCCACCCGCGTGGCCACGCCCTCCGCGCCCTCCTCGTGCCGCACCACCGAGGCGCCCACCTGCACCTCGGCCGCCAGTACCGCGCTCATCACCACGCTAAGGAGGGGGCTCGCCAAGCGTGCGCTCCGGGAAGTAGTGCTTCAGGATCTTCTCGTACTTGTACCCGCGCCGCTCCAGCTCCGTGGCGCCGTACTGGCACAGCCCCACGCCGTGGCCGAGTCCCCGCCCCTCGAAGCGCACCTTGCCGCCGGCTTCGCGCGCGCTCACCGAGAGGCTCTTCAACGTCTGGTAGCCCAGCGCCCGGCCCACCCGGGCATGAAAGGCCTCGCCCGACAAGGGCACGCCGAAGGTGCGCACCTCCAGCGCCCGGCCTCCACTGTCCTTGCGCAGCACCTCGAAGGCCAGTCCCTCGGCGGGAATCCCCAACGCCCGGGCGAGCTCCTGCCGCGACACCTCGAAGTGCCAGCGGTGGTGCGGCGAGGCGGCGCACAGCGGCCCGGACGTGCCCAGCCGATCCTCCACCGCGCTGGAGGACTCGGACGAGCCGAAGACACTCGCGGCCGTGCTCGTGGCGCCGCCGCAGCTCGAATGGAAATAGGTCGGCGCCAGGGGCTCTCCCGCCTTGCGTCCGCGGAGCACCTTGCCCCGGGTGGCCTCCACCGCCTTGTCCACGTCGGCGCGCTCGTCCTGCCGGCCCCGGTAGAGCTGGCAGTGGGTGAGGTCGCACACGTCATAGCCCGCCTTCTCATGCCGGTTGCGCCCGGCGAGGGCGTAGGTGCGCGAGACGACAGCCTGGGCCTTGAGCGCCTCCGGCTTCCCGGCCAGCTCGCTGCCCACCACGCCTCGGAGGTAGTCCTCCACGGGCAGCTCGTTGAACAGGGCGATCTGCCCGTCCAGCACCGTGGCCCGCAGTGCGCCCCGGTACCGCCGCGTGGTGGCGCCGAGCCGCACCACCACGCCCTCTCCTGGCGCGTAGAGCTCGTGGCAGCGCCGGTCCGGCCGGCCCAGGTCCAACAGCCCCTGGTCTATCTCCGCCGTGGCGCCCGTCAGGTCCAACGTCTTTCCATCGCAGCGCAGCCGCCCACCGGTGGTCGTCACCGTGGCGCGCATGGGGCGCAGCTTCTCCAGGACACGCACGCGCAGGTGGCCCGGGGGCCGCTCCCAGGGCGTGGTCTTCGGCGCTTCGTCCCCGAGCGCGAGGCTCAACAGCTCCGTCCCTGGCTGCGCGGCCTGGTGGGCCCCGCGTCCCTCCCGGGCGAAGGCCACCACCGCGAAGCGCGGCGCACGAAACGGCGCGAACCCGATGAACCAGCCGTGCGTGTGCCAGCCCTTCTCCCAGCGCGCGGTGCCCGTCTTCCCCGCGCCTTCCAACGTCCCCAGCCGCGTGGCCTCCAACGTGCCGCTCTCGGCCGCCTGCCGCATCGCCTCGCGCAGCACCTCCACCGCCGCCACGTTCGCGAGGCGCGGGGCCTGCCGGCCTCCCACCTCGCCCAGGCTCCGCGTCTGTCCCCGGCCCGCCACCACCGCCGCCATCTGCAGCAGCTGGAGCGGCGTCGCCTGCACTCGCTCGCTGTCCCCGGCCGCCACGCGGATCCGGTCCTCGCGCGAGAGGGCCTGGGGCAACACGCCGCTCTCTTCCCCCGGCAAGCCCCCCGTGGTCCTCCCGAGCCCGAAGTCCCGCAGGGCGCGCAGCAGCGCCTCGCCCTCCAGCACGTCTCCCAGCGCGTGGAAGTAGAGGTTGCAGGAGAGCGCCAGCGCCCGCGTCAGCTCGAGGCGCCCGTGGCCCGAGCGGAGCCAGCACGTCCGCTCCCGGCCTCCAATCTCCGCGCGGCCCGTACAGCGGTGCGGCCCCTCGGGCTGCCGGTGCGAGTCGAGCGCCGCGTAGGCACTGGCCAGCTTCAGCACGCTGCCGGGCGGAAAGGCGCGCGTGAGGATGGCGGGGTGATGGGCCAGCACCAGCTCGCCGGTGGCCAGGTCCATCACCGCCGCCGCGTCATCCTCGCCCGGCAGCAGGGCCTCGGCGCGCTCGGCCAGCCGGGTGCGCAGCTCCGGCGTGCTTCCGGCCACGGCGAGCACCAGCAGCAGTCCGAGCGGCACGAGGGTTACTCCACGACCCGGGCGGCCTTCACCGTGAAGGTTCCCACCTCGAACTTGCCGCCCGTGCGGGTCAGCATGTGACGGAAGGTGTGCCGCTCCTCGCGGTCGGTGCCCTCGTGGAGGAGCACGTCCACCTTCACCTCCGTCTGGGCGTTCCCGTTGTCGGAGAAGTAGTCCACCAGGATCTTGTAGACGCCCGCCTGCGAGTTGGCCTGGGTGTAGATCTCCGGCCCGTAGCCCGTCGTCACGTCCACGTCGAGCGAGCCGCCGCTCGCGGTCTCCTTGTGCCCGTACCAGGACTCCTCACCCGAGGGCTCCAGTACGTGCAGGTCGAGGTCCGTGCCGTCGGTGTCCCACGAGAGCACCACGCGCAGATCGATCTTCGGCACCTTGGCGAACACCGACGCCTTGGCGCGGCCCACACCGGCCTCGTTGGCCGCCGACACCTCAATCACGTTCATCCCCGGCGACAGCACGAGGGACAGGTCGAACGAGCCGCCGCGCAGGGGCAGCGGCCGCTCGGTGCCGTTGATGGAGAGGGTGCCGACACCCAGCGAGGCGTCGGAGACGGTGCCGGTGATGCGCGCCACGCGGTTCGAGGTCCATCCTCCGGCCGGAGTGGCGAGCGTCACCGTGGGCCCGTCCTTGGCCCAGGCGGAGGTGGCCCCACAGAGCAACAGCGTCAGCACCGACAGCAACATCCGGGCGTTCACGGCTCACCTCCCACCGTCAGCGTCTGCTCGTTCGAGGTACCCCGCACCTGCGGGTGGTACATGAGCGAGGCGGTGGCCGGCATCACGTGCATGGTGCCCGCGAGGCCCGGCGCCATCATGTAGCCGAAGACGTTCTTGCCCGCCTTCACGTCGCTCACGAAGAAGACCACCTTCTCGTCGCGCACCTCGCGGTGCAGGCCCTTCGGGTGCAGGTCCCTGCCTCCGGGCGTGCGGCCCACGTCGGCCTCCTCCACCTCGCAGCCGGAGCACAGCGGATCCTCCAGCATCACGTACTCCGCGGCGTTCGGGGAGTTGACCTCCAGCTCGACGAAGAGCAGCCCATCCTGCTCCGCGCTCTTGCCGAGCGGCTGGAGCTTCTCCTCGAGGCCCGCGCCGCCCTGCTCGCGCACCACGCGGTGGTAGCGGCGGGTGATGGTCAGGCCACTGCTGCTCGCCTTCAGGCCCTCGCCGGCATCCACGTACGACAGCCGCGCCTCGAGCATCATCCCGGCGCCCTCGCCCTTGCGCGCGACCTGGATGATGTGCGGGCCCGGCTTCACCGTCAGCGTCTCACCCACCATCAGCTCGGGACCATAGAGGTCCTCGCCCGCGTAGGTGCGCTCGCCGAGCGGCTGACCATCCAACACCGCGGCGACGGTGGCGCCCTGCGTCTGGCTGGCGAAGCGCGGGAGCACGTCGGCCAGTGCGGACACCACCACCGCGGTGTCACGGGTGCTCTGCCAGTGGCCCTCGCGCCGCTGCTGCAGGAGGAACTTCACCGCGCCGTCGATGAACGGGCTGGAGGGCCGCGCGCGGGCGAGCGCCCGGAGCGCCGAGGCCGTGGACTCGATGGGGTCCTTGTCCCACGTGGCCATGGCCGGCTGGATGCGGCCCTGCCACCAGGGCTCCGTCCCGTTGCCGCCGAACACCACCAGCTCGCCCACCCGGTTGGCGGAGCGCTCGAGCTCCTCGGCCAGCGCGGCGGCGTCGTCCTGCTTGCCCGACTCGGCCAGCGCGAGCACCACCAACGACTTGGTGTACGCGGAGAGCTCGGCCTGCTCGCGCACCTTCTGCGAGAGCGCGGTGAGCATCGAGTCCGACGACTTGCCCGCCACCGCCAGGTTGTAGAGCAGCTTCGCCCGGAGCCCGTCATCCATGTCCCCGTTGGTGAGCGCGGAGAGCTTCGCGAGCCCGCGGGTGAGCATGTTGTCCAGCTCCTCGTTGCCGTAGCCGAGCGAGCGCGCCATGGCCAGGCCCTGCACCACGTAGCCCGTCATGGCCGCGTCGGTCGCGTCCTCCTCCCACCAGCCCCAGCCACCATCGTTGTGCTGGAGCTGGCGCAGCCGCGCCACACCCGCCATCACCATCTTCGGCAGCTCCTCGTGGCGCTGCTTGCGCGGCAGCTTGAGCTGCTCATACGCCTTCACCGCCACGAGGTTGGGCACGAAGCGGCTCATCGTCTGCTCGGTGCAGCCGTACGGGTAGCCCACCAGGTAGTCCAGGGCGCTCTCGATGGCCGGCGCGATGCCGGTGCTGGCGTAGACGGCCAGCCGCGAGGCCTCGGGGTGGGCGGAGGCCGGAACCTCCAGGGCGAGGTCCACCGGCGCGGTGGAGTCGGCCCCCAGCGAGGCGACGACGGCCTCGCTCAGCAGCGCACCGTGGGGCAGCCGCGGCACCTCCAGCTCCATGGAGTCGGAGTGGTTGCCCAGCTTGCCGTGGGCGCGCAGCTTCACCTTGCCGTTGCCCCCCACCACCTTGACGGGGAACACCGCCACCGCCTGGTCATTGCCGTCCACCGAGAGGGTCTTCTGCTTCTCGGTCAGCTCGACGCCGGTGGCCTCGAGCGTCACCGTGGCCGTGCCCTTCTGGCTGGTGGAGTTCTCCAGCAGCACGCCGAGCTGCAGCGTGTCGCGCTCGCGGAAGAAGCGGGGGGTGGCCAGCCGCACCTGGAAGTCCTGGTGCACCCGCGCCTTGCCCACGCCGAAGCCCACCGAGGTGTCCGCGGTGATGACGCGCGCGGTGGCCCGCCACGTGGTGAGGTTGTCCGGGAACGTCACCTTCATCCGCGCCTTGCCATCCGGGCCGGTGGCCAGGTTGGGCGAGAAGACCAGCGTGTCCTTGAAGTCCTTGCGCACCTTGCGCGAGAGCGTCTTCAGGTCACCGAAGCCCGCGCGGCTGCGCTGCACGAGCTGGCTCATCTGCTCGCGCACGCTGCGGCCGTAGCCGTAGAAGCGGAAGGTGGTGGAGCTGGTGCCGCGCACGTTGTCGCGCACCGGGTGGAAGAAGAACTCCGGCAGCGAGGGGGCGATCTCCGGCGAGACGGCGTAGATGGCCTCGTCCACGACGGACAGGGCGATGTCGGCGTTGGCCACCGGCTTGCCGTCCGGCGACTTCACCGACACCGTGAAGGTGCCCGTGTCGCCCGGCGCGTACTTCTCCTTGTCCGCCGTCACCTCCACCTGGAGCACCCGGTCCGTGGGCGGCACGCGCACCAGCAGCTCCTGGCGGAAGGTGCGCCCGGCGGAGATGGCCATGGCGCCCACGTACATGTTGGGCGTCATCTCCTTCGTTACCTTGAAGCGCAGCACCGCCGAGTAGCCCTTGAGCTCGAGCGCCTCGCTGGAGAGCACCTCCAGGCCCTGGTGCGTCAGCAGCACGCTGGCCGAGTCGAACGGGGCGCGCACCAGCACCACCGCCTCGTCGCCGACCTTGTAGGTGGGCTTGTCCGAGTACAGCTCGAACCCGCCCTTGGCCATGGGGATGTCCCCGCCCTTCTTGGTGACGAAGAAGGGCACCGTGGTGGTGATGGTCGAGCCGGCATCATCCGTCGCGGTGAGGGTGGCCACGTAGGCACCGGGCTCGGTGGGCTTCAGCTTGTGCAGGCCTCCCGCGGCGGACGCCGCCACCTGGAGCGGATGCGCGGTCAGCGACGCCTCGCTCACCGAGTCACCCGTGCGCTTCTGGTACTTCACCTCCACCTCCACCTGAGCGGCCACCGGCTTCTCGCCGTAGTCGCGCGCCACCACCTGGAGCGACACCTCGTCCCCCGGCTCGTAGACGAGCTTGTTCGCCCGCGCCGACAGGAAGAAGCGGCCCACCGTCACGTCCACCGCCTTCTGGCCCCGGGCCGTCTTGCCCGAGCCGTCCACCACCTTGGCCTCGATGGAGTAGGTGAAGTCCTGGCCGTCCGAGGCCGTGGGGAAGGTGAAGGCGAACGTCCCGTTCGCGTCCAGCTTGCCGGACGTCTCCTGGACGATCTCCCGCCCCGCCGAGGCGCGCTCACCCTCGGAGACGAAGAAGTCCGCCTCCGCGTCCACGAAGTCCGGGACGAAGAAGCGGCTGCGGTACACGGTGAGCTGCACGTCCGCGTTCTTCACCACGCCACCGTGGAAGAAGCGCGCCAGCACCCGGCCCGACACCTCGTCGCCCTCCACGTAGGAGGGCCGGCCCAGCTGCACGCTCACCTGGTACTCCGGCCTGGTGAACTCCTTCAGCTTGAACTCGCCCTCGAAGGCCTCGCCCTCCACCTCGGCGCGGATGCGCCAGACGCCCGCCGCGGGCTGCGCCGCCTTGTCCGGCAGCTCGAAGCGCCCGGTGAAGCTGCCATTCGCGGTGACGTCCACCTCCATCGTGTCCATGGCCGTGCCGCCGGGATCCACCAGGGACACGTCGGCCTTGCCACCCTTCGGCGGCGCATAGGCCGTGCCCGCGCGCGAGCGGATGATGCCCTTGAAGTGCACCTCGTGCCCCGGGCGGTACACCGGCCGGTCCGTGAAGAGGTACACCACCCGGTCATTCGCCGCCCCCGAGTAGAAGGAGGCATCCGCCAGCGCCACGTCGTCGCCCTTGCGCGCCAGCGCCAGCGTCTGCGTGGGCGCCTTCACCCTGGCCTTGAAGAGACCGTCACCGTCCGTCACGCCCTCGGCGTACGGCTTGCCCTGGTCGTACAGCGTCACCTTCACGCCCGCGAGCGCCGCGCCCGTCGTCTGGTCCACCGCCAGCGCCACCGTCTGCTCCGGGCCCTGCTTCACCATCAGGCCGATGCGCGACACCACCGCCAGCGTGTAGCCCACGTCCTCGCCCGTCACGCCCTCCACCAGGTAGACGCCGCTCTCCTTCACGCCCAGCTCCAGCGTGCGCAGCGTCCAGTTCCCGCTGTTGCCCGAGTAGCCCTCGCCGTCCTCGCCGCTCTCCTCCGACGGCTCCGACTCCGACACCGAGCCGTCCAGGTCCTCCCGCCAGTAGCTGACGAGCGGATACTCCTTGAGCAGCGGGATGCGGACCTGCTCGCGGGCCGGGGCCGACTGGGCCTTGGTCAGGCCCGTGTTGGCCGGCTCGAGCACCGTCAGCGCCGAGGCGCGCGCCTGGGGGGAGATGGCGTCACGCACCTGCTCGCGCAACGAGGAGGCCGCCGCGCGGTAGCCGCCGGTGAGCACCGTGAAGAGGTGCTTGTCCCGCAGGGTGTTCTTCGTCACCGGGCGGTGCAGATCCGTCTGCCCGAGCATGAAGGCCTCGGGCTCGGGGATGCGGTAGACGCGCATGGAGAGCGCGTTCACACCGCTGGCCTCGATGCTCACCGTGGGCTGGGTGCCCGGAGCGGCCACCGTCTGCGTGGACAGGTAGAAGCGCCCGCGAGCGGTTGCGTCCGGCGCGGCGAGCACCAACAGCACGGCGAGCACCAACTTCAGTCGAGAATCTTCCATCGGTAGAACCCCACGAAATGCGGGTTGTCGTCGCGCGGGCGCCACTTCTCGTCCGGATGCGACAAAAGGTCTTTGAACAGCACCCGTTTGACGATTCCCTTGGAACCGCCGGGCCGACTGTCGGGGCCGGTATGGTAGACGACCTCGGGCCCGAGCCCGTCGAGGTCACCCAGGTACACCATCGAGTGGTAGGACATCCCGCGGGCCTCGGGATCCTCGAAGAAGAGCAGGTCCCCCGGCAGGGCGCGTCCGGAGGGGATGCGCACCGCGTTGGCGGACAGGAGCCAGCGCGCGCTGGCGGACGCGCTGAAGGCCGACGCGAGCGGCCCCTTCGCGTCATGGGCGCCGGGCGCCACGCGGAAGAGCTTGTCTCCGAGCACGGGCACGGCGGGGTAGTGGTACTTGCGCACGTCCGGCGCGGAGGCCGTGTGGAGCTCGCGCCCCTTGCGCCAGCCCGCCCCGTGGGCCTTGAGGGCCTCCTTGTAGGCGAAGCGCAGGAGCCCCGCGCAATCCTGGTGCACCTCGGGCCAGTGCGGGTCCGGCTTGGGGTACTGCGCGGCGGCCAGCGTCACGAACCAGCGGCGGAACGCCTGGCGGTCATCCTCCGAATCCAGCTCGACGGCGTCCGGGAAGCCGTCCTTGTCCGTGTCGGAGTCATCCGCGCGCAGGCGCAGCTCCACGGGCGTCTCCGTCACCAGCCCGAGCGCATCCTCCACCCGTAGGGTGCCGCGCATCTCGCCCGGCGTGGTGCCCGCCACGACGGTGCACACGGGGCCGTGGGCGCCCGCGCCGCAAGAGGCGCGGGCGATGGAGGGAGTGAGCGAGAGGCTGGCGTGGGTGGAGGGCAGCAGCGGCGCGGAGAGGCCCAGCAGCGAGCGCGGCTGGACGTGGAAGCTCATGGAGGCACTGCCATCGGCGGGCAGCTCGGACGCGGAGCGCTCGACCCGCGCGGAGGTGCGCAGGCCCAGCGCTGGCGCGGCCAGCACGGCGGCGATGGCGAGAGCCCACTTCACGCGTCGGCCCCCTTACTGCTGCACCGGCAACGGCTGGAACTGGCCGGCCACCACGGTGCCGTCCACGGCGAGCCCACCACCATAGGGCGGCAGCTTCTTCATCGCCTCGCACAGCGGCGCCACGCTGGCGTCCACGTCGCCGGTGTCGAAGCCCTGGCTCTGGCCCTGGCCCACGGCGCGGAAGAAGGTGAGCATGGCATCGGCCGCGCGGGCCGTGTCCACGTAGGCGGTGAGGAAGCGGGTGTCACCGCTCTTGCCCACCTGCTGGAAGCCCTTCACGTCCGAGAGGGCGGGGCGCTTGCCGAGCCCCGCCTCCACCGCGGCCGTCAGCGACTCCAGGTCCGTGGCCGCCAGTAGGTAGTCCTTCGCCAGCGCCAGGCACAACCCCCCGGTGGAGTTGCAGAAGCTGGAGATGCCCGGGGCGATGTCCTGCTTCTCGGGCTCGTCCAGCCAGTTCTTCGCCAGCTTGGGGAAGGCCTTGGCCGCGGCGGCGCTGTCCTTCAGGCCCAGGCCGAGCAGGTGGTTGAAGCGCGTGTCCGACACGCCGAGCAGTCCATAGAAGGCCTCGTCGGTGAGGGCGTCCTCCAGCTCCTTCGGGAGGACGAGCGCCTTGCGCATCTCCTCGGCGCTGTTGCCGCCCGAGCCGCCGAGGCGCTCGAGGAAGACCTCGGCATTGGCCGCGCCGAGGCTCGAGAAGAGCACCGCGTCCTTGGGCACGTAGGCCAGCGCGCGGAAGGCGGCCACGGTGTCGGGGGAGTCGGCGAGCTCGCCGCCGAGCTGCATCTGTCCCGAGTCCACGTCCAGCCCGAGCGCCAGCTGCGACAGGCCCAGCAGCAGCGCCGGCGGGCCATCCGGCTCGAGCGACATGAGCGCGGCGAGGCGGTGGCCCTGCAGCTTGTCCACCTCCTTCTTGTAGCCAGCGACGGACTCGACGGACTCGCCGCCCTTGCCGAGCGCGAGCGAGAGGGCCGCCCTGGCCAGCTTCTCGTCGGTGGAGGCAATGAGCACGTTCTGGAAGGCGGCCACGTGGAGGATGCGGGTGCCGCGCCGCAGCTTGTGCAGGGGGTGGCCCTCGTGCTGCTCGGTGCTCACGCCGAAGCCCTTCAGGGTGGAGGCCATCAGGGCGAGCCGGACCACGAACTCCTGGGAGCCATCCACTTCCTTCACCAGCAGGAGGTCGGCGTCCTCGTCGTCGTTGTCCGCCACGCCGATGGCGGCCGGGCCGGAGAGGGCCTCGGCGAGGCGATCCGCGGCGAGCGGGTGCTCGGAGGCGGAGGCCAGGTCATGGCTGAGCGAGAGGGCCCGCTCCATCTGCGCGGAGAGGCTCACGTGCTCGAGGGCGCGGCCTTCCACCAGCGCCTTGCCGGGCGCCGTCTTCATGAAGGCGTCCCAGGTGCCCCGGGCCTCGGCGGCGGCCACCACCATGGAGCGGGGCGAGCTCAGCACGGCCTTGGGCACCAGCGCGGTGGGCCGGGAGACGGCGGCCCTGGGCAGGGACTTCAACAGCTCGGAGGGCGCCGGGCCCTTCTTCGCTTCCTTCTCTCCTCCGCCGCAGGTGCAGCCAGAGAGCATGGCGAAGATGAGCGCAACTGCCGCGAGTGATCGGCTCCGCATTCGTTCAATCCCCCCCGTCGAGTGTGGGCTCGGGAACGCGCTGTTTCGTAGCACACACACGCCCCGGAAACCTAGGGCGGGGGGCGCCGTCACCGCGGCGGGGGGGCCAGCAGCACCACCGAATAGCCCACCGCCACCTTGGGTCCTACGTTCTCATACGAGTGTTTCTGGTCCCCCCGGAAGACCACGACGTCGCCCACCTCCAGGAGGAAGCGCTCGCCGCTGGCCACCAGCGCCAGGTGGCCCGACTCGCACACGAGGTATTCGCGCGTCCCCGGCGTGTGCGGCACGCCCGTCAGCCGGGCCCCGGGTGGCAGCTCCATCCGGTCGAACTCCATGCCCGGCAGCGGATCCGGCAGCAGCTTGCGCACGAAGCCCGGTCCCCGCTGCCGTACGGTCAGGCTCTCGCGGGGGTAGTGCCGGGCACTGGCCCGGGGTTTCGCCACCAGCTCCTCCAGGGACACCTGGAGGGCCGACGCCACGCGGTGCAGCACGGCCAGCGTGGGGTTGCTCGTCCCCGATTCCAGGTTCGCCCACGTGGCCCGGGGCACGCCCGCCAGCTTCGCGAGCTGGGCTTGCGTCGCCCCCCGTGCTTCCCGGAGCGTCTTGATGTTGCGTGCCAGCCAGCCCGCCAGCTCCTCGTCGCTCATGCGATGGCATTCTGCCAATGCATTGGCACGGCCACCAACGGATGAGCGTCCCGCGCGTACTTCTTCGTGCAAGGAGGAGACACGATGAAGCTCGAGGGAAAGGCCGTACTGGTGACGGGAGCGAGCCGGGGGCTCGGCGAGGCGTTGATGGAGACCTTCGCCCGGAAGGGGGCGCGGGTGGTGGGCGTCTCGCGCAACGCGGATGAGATGGAGGCGGTCGTTTCCCGGCTGCGCGCTCGGGGCCACGAGGCCCATGCGCTCGCCGCCGACGTGGGAGACAAGGAGGCCATCCACCCGTTGGTGGGGGCCGCCTCCGCCCTGGTGGGACCCATCGAAGTGCTGGTGCACAACGCGAGCACGCTGGGGCCCACGCCGCTGCCGCTGCTGTTGGACACCGCCTGTGAGGACCTGGGGCGGGTGCTGGAGGTGAACCTCGTGGGGCCCTTCCGCCTCACCAAGGCCATCGCCGGCGCCATGGTGCTGCGGGGCGGGGGCGTGGTGGTGCACGTCACCTCGGATGCGGCCGTCTCGGCGTACCCGCGCTGGGGCGCCTACGGCGTGTCCAAGGTGGCGCTGGAGCACCTGGGGCGCATCTGGGCCGCCGAGCTCGAGGGCACGGGCGTGCGCTTCCTCAACGTCGACCCCGGGGAGATGGACACCGTCATGCACCGGGACGCCATCCCCGAGGCGGACCCGTCCACCCTCGCGCGTCCCCGGGACGTGGCCGTGCGCCTGGTGACGCTCGTGGAGTCGGTGGACGCGCATCCATCCGGGGCCCGGGTGGAGGCCGCTCGCGTCGAAGTGGGACGCCCGGAGGCCGCATGAACGCCGCACGTTGGCCCCGGGAGCAACCGGACTCCGGACGCCTGCTCCACGTGGCGCCCCGCTCGGGACGTCTCGACGATGTCCGCATGAGCGATCTTCCCCGGATGCTGCGTCCGGGAGATCTGCTCGTCCTCAATGACGCCGCGACCCTGCCCGCGGCCCTGCATGGCCGCACGGAAGCGGGTGCGCCCATCGAGCTGCGGCTCGTGGCCCGCGAGGAGGAGGGCACCTGGACCGCCGTTCTCTTCGGCGCGGGGGACTGGCGCATGCGCACCGAGGACCGGCCCCTTCCTCCACCCGTCTCCCCGGGCGAGCGGCTCGTGCTCGGCGGGCTGGGGGCGCGCGTGGTGGCCGTGCTCCCTCCGTCTCCACGCCTGCTGCGGGTGCGCTTCGAGGCCCAGGGCGCCGCGCTGTGGTCCGCGCTCTACCGCGCTGGAAGGCCCGTGCAGTACGCGCACGTGGAGCGTCCGCTCGCGCTCTGGCACATCCAGACGGCCTATGCCGCGCGGCCGTGGGCGGTGGAGACGCCCTCGGCGGGACTGCCCCTCACCTGGGCGCTGCTGCTGGACCTGAAGCGGCGGGGCGTGCGGCTGGCCTCGCTCACGCATGCGGCGGGGCTGTCCTCCACGGGGGACGCCGTGCTGGATGCCGCGCTGCCTCGTCCCGAGCGCTTCGACGTGCCCGCCGCCACCGTGGAGGCCATCCAGACCACACGGGATTCAGGTGGAAGGGTGGTGGCGGTGGGCACCACGGTGGTGCGAGCGCTGGAAGGACGCGCGGCGCAGACGGGAGGCCGATTGGAAGCAGGGGAGGGGGTGACGGATCTGCTGCTCGGCCCGGGCTTCGTCCCGCGCGTGGTGGACGGGCTGCTCTCGGGGATGCACGAGCCCGGTACCAGCCACTTCACGCTGCTCCAGGCGTTCGCTCCGGTGGAACTGCTGCGCGCCGCCACGGTGTTCGCGGAGGCGCGCGGTTACCTGGGGCACGAGTTCGGCGATTCGTGCCTCCTCCTGGACCCGTGAGCGGGGGCGAGTGGGCTCACCGGCGCGTGCTCACTTCTTCTCGTGCGTGTTGAACGGGTGGGGCGAGACCTCTTGGTACTGGTCATCCAGGGACTTCGCGGTCAGCCCATCCACCATCCACAACGAGGAGGCCAGCAGGAGTGCTCCGAGGGCTCCCGCGACGAGGCCCATTCCCCTGGCTCCCCGGCGCACGGAGAGGACCGCGAAGATGACCGGTGGGATGACACAGGCCAGGAGGGCAACGCCCGTGACTTTCGCCATCGTGTCGAGCTCATGGGTATTCTCGTTCACGAGGAGCAACAGGTACTCGGGGTCCACGTTGCTCATCGCCGTGCAAGCGGCCGCATAGGCCATCGCGCGGAGCCCCACGCAACCTGTCACCACTCCGCACGCTCCCGTCCACAAGGCGCCCGTGGCCAGTGGCAGGGCCCGCGGCTCTTCCGGGGCCACCGTGGGCGCGGCCAGTGCTCCCGTGCCGAGGAACGAGAACGCCAGGAGGGAGAGGATTCCCATGAAGGACGCCAACCGGGTGGACCCGGACATGGTGGCGAGGGTCACCAGGGGAAGGGCGAGCACCGGCGAGGTCAGGAGCAGTCCGCGTCCCAGGCTCCGCCCGCTCCAGTTGGACCTCCCCATCCGGGCGGTTGCGCTGGCCAATCCGAGGGCCGCTCCCAGGAGCACGCCCGCGGAGAGAAGCACGCCGAGAAGCCGCAGTGTGGCCGAATCACTGAATCCCGAGCCGAAGAGTGGCCGTGGATCCGAAGCGTAGGCGAGGGCTTCGCGCATGCGGAGGGCGTCCCGAAGTGCCAGGGGAAGCGCCACCAGCCAGCCCGCGCAGGCGGCCAGGATGAGCACCGCCACGGGAACGTTCCGGCCCTGGCTCTTCGCTCGTACCCCCCAAGCGGCCACGAGGGCTCCCAGGGTGGATGCACCGGAAATGACGCCTGTTTCCCAGACATGCCAGTCCAGGAAGTACAGGGGGGATTGATAGACGGATATCGCCAGCCAGGAGGCCGCGCCCCCCGCCAACAGTCCGAACAAGGGCGCGAGGCCCACGAGCGAGCCATGCTTCCTCGCGGTGGCCGGGGCCTCCGCGACTCCACTGATGCTGTCCATCCAGGTTCCTCCGGGTGTGCGGTCCACCTGCACGGGCAGCCCTTTCAGCGGGACCGCTTCGTCTCAGGTGCCGCGCACCCGGTGCGAGCCACGTACCCGCCCGCCACCGGGTCTCCCCCGAGTGGAATCCGTGGGAGTCGCCGTTCCCGGTCATCCCCAGCGCGAGACGGGTATCCTCGCGCCGGGATGGGTCCGGACGGGGCCACCCTACGTCAGCATGGAGGGCTCGAGCTCCACCTTCATCCAGCCCGGGTTGCGAGCGTCGAAGGAGCGGTAGGCATCCAGGGCGCTCGTCGGGGTCCACCGCGCCCGTGCGCACCAGCTCCATGAGGTGGGGGAATGACCGCTCGCGACACGTAGGCCGCTCAGGTGTGTCGGTAGACTGGGCCCCTACTTCGAGCCGAGTACCCC